>NZ_JBXAJZ010000001.1:0-776675 GCF_058797775.1 Phenylobacterium sp. GW823-FHT02A09
TCTTAAGGCGCGGGAGAGTAGGTCGCCGCCAGGTCTACCAAACGGATACGTCAAACAACCCTTCAATACACAATCTCCAAACACCCTGACGCGGGGTGGAGCAGCCCGGTAGCTCGTCAGGCTCATAACCTGAAGGTCACAGGTTCAAATCCTGTCCCCGCACCCAAGGTTCTTTTCGACCCTCCTGCTTTCGCCGGAGGGTTTTTTGTTGCCCGCTCGACAGGGCGCGCCTGCGGCGTCCTTTCCTCGCCGCAATCTCTTGCGCACAGCATAGACTTTGACCTTCGGCGGGATTCGCCGTGCGTCGAGCTTGCGTGGGAGCGTTTTCATGATCATCGCCGGATGGATTCTCGCCATCCTGGGCCTCGCCCAGGTCGTCTTCGCCGGGACGATCGAGGTCTCCCAGCTGACCGAGGGCAACCGGCTGATCGGCCTGGCGCCCAGCGTGATCGCCAATGTCGACCTCGTCGGCCAGCGGGCGATGATCCACACCGGCGGCTGCGCCACCTTCCTGGCCGGCTGTGTGTTCATCGGCGCGGCCTATCTGAAGCCGGCCCCTCCCGGGCAGGAGTCCAAGACCTGGACCGGCATCGCCGCCATCGCCGCCCTGGTGCTGACGGTCGCCGCGGTCGGCGGCTTCGGCGCCTTCCTCTATGCGCTGCACGGCCAGAACGCCGACCAGCGGCTGGTCGACGAGATCCGCGCCCGCGAGGCGGCCAACCAGTCGACCGAAGCGCTCATGAAAGAGGCCGATCGGCGCCTCCACAACGAAGCGGAGGCGGCCGAAGCCTCCCGCTGATCCGAACGGGCTTGCGCTGAAGCTCAGGTGCTCTCATGGAGAGCGCCATGAGCGCGCCCCAGTTCTTCGACCTCCGAGCCACCCACAACCCGCACCGCTGGTACCTGCCGCTGACGCCGGCGGTCTGCGTCGGATCGCGGGACAACCTCTTCATGTTCGGCGGCGTCGGCATGGCCTCGGCGATCACCGCCCTGGAGCGGACCTGCGAGCGGCCGGTGATCTGGGCCACGGCGCAGTACCTGTCCTACGCCCGGCCGCCCAGCGTCGTGGACCTGGACGTCTGGGTGCCGGCCGCCGGCAAGTACAACAGCCAGGCCCGCGTGATCAGCCACGTCGGCGACAAGGAAATCCTGACCGTCAACGCCGCGCTCGGCTCGCGGCCGAGCGACATCTCCCGCCAGTGGCTGACCATGCCGGAAGTGGACGCGCCCGAGAACTGCGCCCCGGCCGACCACTGGCGCGGCGGCGGCGATGATCTGCACAGCCGCATCGAGGTCCGCGTCGCCAAGGGCCGTTACGGCGGCACCGACGCCGGCGAGGGGGCGGAGGACGGGCGCCTGCTGCTGTGGATCCGCCCGCGCGACGGCGTGGCGATCGACGCCGGCATGCTGGCGATCATGGCCGACTTCATTCCAGGCGCGGTCGGCAATGCGCTGGGCCTCAACGCCGGCGGCAACAGCCTCGACAACACCATCCGCTATCGCCGGATCGTGGCGACCGAGTGGGTGCTGTGCGACATCCGCATCACCGGCGTCCACGGCGGCTTCGGCCATGGGGCGATGTACCTGTTCGCCCAGGACGGCGAGCTGATGGCCACCGCCAGCCAGTCGCTGATCGTGCGCGTGCGCGACTAGAGCAAGGCGTCCAGCAGGGCGACCCGCGCCAGGTCTTTCGGCCGGCCGAAGCGGCGGCAGATGGCCGCCTGCTCGGCGGCGCTGGGCGTGAACAGGCGCGCGCCCTTCCAGTCGACGGCTTGGCGCGTCGCCGGGCTCACCGCCGCCCAGGCCCCGTCGGAGAACGCCTCGAACCCGGCCATGACCTCGATCGGCAGCGGGGCGACCTGCGCCTTGGCGAAGATCTGCGACCGGAACAGCGGGGATGCGGCCGCCTCGAGCGGTGCGGTGTTCCAGCGCTTCAGCAGGGTGCGCGCGTCGCGTTCGCTGACGATCAGGTCGACGTCCGGCGGGCTGAGTCCGGGCACGCCGACCAGCGCCATGCCGGCGCTGCCGAACACCCACCAGGGATCGGCCAGGTCCGAGCAGCCCTCGGCCACGACATCCAGCGTAGCCGCCAGCGGCTGCGTGATCTCCAGCTTCGTCATGTCCGCCTCGTAGAGAGGTTCACGCGGGGGCTCAATCGGTTGTAGCTAGGCGGGCGCCGAGTGCTGGCGCGGCAGGGGAGGAGACGGCCGAATGGAACTGGTGCGCAAACACGGGCTCTGGGCGCTGCTGGCCGCCATCGGCGCCGGCTCGTTGGGCGTCCTGGCCACGTCCCGCGGCGAACACGTCAACGCCCTTTGGATCCTGATCGCGGCGATCTGCGTCTACCTCGTCGCCTACCGCTACTACAGCCTCTACATCGCCCAGCGGGTCATGCGCCTGGACCCGGCGCGGCCGACCCCGGCGGTGACCCGCAACGACGGCCTCGACTACGTCCCGACCGACAAGAACGTGCTGTTCGGCCACCACTTCGCCGCTATCGCCGGCGCCGGACCGCTGGTCGGGCCGGTGCTCGCCGCCCAGATGGGCTACCTGCCGGGCGTGCTCTGGATCCTGACCGGCGTGGTGCTCGCCGGCGCCGTCCAGGACTTTCTCGTCCTGGTTATCTCCATGCGCCGCGACGGCAAATCGCTGGGCGAGCTGATCCGCGAGGAGCTCGGCCCGATCCCCGGCGTCATCGCGCTCTTCGGCGCCTTCATGATCATGGTCATCATCCTGGCGGTGCTGGCGCTGATCGTGGTCAAGGCGCTGACCTCCAGCCCCTGGGGCACCTTCACGGTCGCCGCGACCGTGCCGATCGCCATCGCCATGGGCGTCTACATGCGCTTCATCCGCCCGGGCCGCATCGCCGAGGTGTCGATCTTCGGCTTCGTCATGCTGATCCTGGCCATCGTCGCCGGTCAGTGGGTCGCCGCCTCGCCGCAGCTGGCGGGCATGTTCACCCTGACCGGGCTGCAGCTGTCGTGGATCCTGATCGGCTATGGCGCGGTCGCCGCGGTGCTGCCGGTCTGGCTGCTGCTGGCGCCCCGCGACTACCTGTCGACCTTCCTCAAGATCGGCGCGATCCTGGCGCTGGCCATCGGCATCGTCATCATGCGGCCCGAGCTGCAGATGCCGGCCATCACCCAGTTCGCCGCCGGCGGCGGGCCGGTCTGGTCGGGCACGCTGTTCCCGTTCCTGTTCATCACCATCGCCTGCGGCGCGGTCTCGGGCTTCCACGCGCTGATTTCGTCGGGCACCACGCCCAAGCTGATCGACAACGAGGTCAACGCCCGCTTCATCGGCTATGGCGGCATGCTGATGGAAAGCTTCGTGGCGATCATGGCGATCATCGCCGCCTCGATCCTCGATCCCGGCGTCTATTTCACGATGAACAGCCCGGCCGCCGTGGTGGGAACCACCGCTGAGAGCGCCTCGGCCGCGGTCGGCGCCATGGGCCATCCGATCACCCCGGAACTGATCGAGCAGACCGCCAGGGACGTGGGCGAGACCACCATCATCTCGCGCGCCGGCGGCGCCCCGACGTTGGCTGTCGGCATGGCGCACATCTTCTCCCACGTGCTGGGGGGCAAGGCGATGATGGCCTTCTGGTACCACTTCGCGATCCTGTTCGAGGCGCTGTTCATCCTGACCGCAGTCGACGCCGGCACCCGGGCCGGACGCTTCATGCTGCAGGACCTGCTCGGGACCTTCATCCCGAAGTTCAAGGACACCTCGTCGTGGACGGCGAACCTGACCGCCACCGGCCTCTGCGTTGCGGCCTGGGGCTTCTTCCTGCACCAGGGCGTGACCGACCCGCTCGGCGGGGTGAACACGCTCTGGCCGTTGTTCGGCATCTCCAACCAGATGCTGGCGGCGATCGCGCTGATCATGGCCACCGTGGTGATCTTCAAGATGAAGCGGCACCGGTATGCGTTCGTGACCATCATCCCGGCGGTGTGGCTGTGCATCTGCACCCTGACGGCGGGCTTCCAGAAGCTGCTGTCGACCGATCCGGCGGTCGGCTTCCTGTCGCATGCGCGCAAGTACGGCGACGCGCTGGCGTCGGGCCAGGTGCTGGCGCCGGCCAAGAGCATGGCCGACATGAACAAGATCGTCTGGAACGACCGCATCGACGCCGTGCTCTGCGCGGTCTTCATCGCCGTCGTGCTGAGCATGATCTGGTTCGGGATCACCGCCTGCCTGAAGGCCTATCGGGCCGACGGCTGGACGGCGCGGGAGATCAATCCCGACGCCATTCCGGCGGAGTAGGGGACATGGCCTCGCCCAACCCCTTCGCCCGCTTCGCCCAGTGCGTCTGCGACGGCGCACGGCTGATGGTCGGGGTGCCGAACTACGAGACCTATGTCGAGCACATGGCCCGCACCCATCCGGGACAGGCTCCGATGACCCGGACGGAGTTCTTCCGCGATCGCCAGGACGCCCGCTACGGCGCGGGCGGTCGCGGCGGCTTTCGCTGCTGCTGAAATGCGAAAGGCCGGCGTCTCCGCCGGCCTTTGCTACACAGAACTGGGAGTGTGCGCTTAGCGCGCGGCCAGGGCCGAGTTGGTCGGGGCCTGGGCGGTGGCGTAGGTGTCGAGGCTGACCTTCACGGTCGCCTTCACGCAGCGCGAATAGGCGTCGAGCGCCAGGGTTTCGTTGCGGGTGGCGCGGAAGCAGACGTTGCGCGCGGCCTTGGCCACATCGGCTTCGACTTGGGCTTGGCTCTTGCCGGCCAGCGGAACGCTGATCGAAGCGGCTTGAGCGGGAGCGGTGATGGCGAACACGGCCACGGCGGTCAGAGCAAGAGTACGGATCATAATCACTAGTTCCCGGAAAGGGGTTGGGGCCAACCACCTCCCGACGTTTCCCTTGGCGACGGTTCAAATTCTCGCGTGACCGTTTCGCCTGACCTTTTTCCTGCCCTTTGGCGGACAAGGTTTCAAGCGTTTTTGCTGCGGTGCAGTAGCGCAGTTGTGCGCTGCAACCGCGATGGGCGCCGGCGCCCTGGATTGCAGCAGCCGAGCCAGGGACGCCGGTTTGGGCACGACGATTGCGGTGGACAACCCCGACGGCCCCGAAATGAAACACTTGCCATCGACGGGGCTTCACCATTGAGTAACCTTCGTTAACGCCGAGGTCCCATGTTTCTGTCCGCTCTCGCCGCCGCCGCCGTGATCTCGACCTCCTACGCGGCTCCTGCGCCTGTCGCCGCGCCGGTCGCGCCGCCCGCCGAGCAGGCGGTGCTGGTCGACTGCCAGGTCAGCGGCGCGAACCTCACCGACTGCAAGGCCCTCGACGCCGACGGCGCGCCGGCCGCGGAGGCCGTGAAGCTGGCCGCCCAGGTCGAGGTTCCTGAGGCCTTCGCGCTGGCCAATCCCGGCCGCATCGTCATCAAGATGAACGTCACGCCGTAAGGCGGTTGACCGCGCCTCGCGTCTGACGCCTTCTCCCGACCCAAAGAACAGGGAGCGGGAGAACGGCATGGACCAGCGCAAACTGGGCGACTTCGAAGTCTCGGCCATCGGGCTGGGCTGCATGAGCCTCTCGCACGCCTACGGATCGCCGCCGCCGCGCGAACAGGCCGAGCGGGTGCTGAAGGGCTCCCTCGACGCCGGCTACACCTTCCTCGACACCGCTGCGGTCTATGGCGTCGGCCATAACGAGACCTTGGTCGGCGAGGTCCTCAAGGATCGCCGCAGCGACTACGTGCTGGCCTCGAAGTGCGGCCTGACCAACGGCGACCAACGCGAGCTCAACGGCCATCCGGACGTCCTGAAGGCGACCTGCGAAGGCAGCCTGCGCCGCCTGCAGACCGACGTCATCGACCTCTACTACCTGCACCGCTGGGACAAGCGCGTGCCGATCGAGGACAGCGTTGGCGCCCTGGCCGACCTGGTCAAGGAAGGGAAGATCCGCGCCATCGGCTTGTCGGAAGTCTCGGCTCCGACCCTGCGCCGCGCCCACGCGACCCACCCGATCACCGCCCTGCAGACCGAGTACTCGCCCTGGACCCGCAATCCGGAGATCGCCGTGCTCGACGCTTGCCGCGAACTGGGCGTGACCTTCGTGGCCTTCAGCCCGGTCGGCCGCGGCTTCCTGGCCGGCGGCGTGCCCGATCCGGCGGCGCTGGAGGACGGCGACTTCCGCAAGGCCATGCCGCGCTTCCAGGGTGAGGCCTTCGCCGCCAATCTCAAGATCTTCGAGAGCTTCGCGGCCCTGGCGCGGGAAGCGGGTTGCACCCCGGCGCAGCTCTGCCTGGCCTGGCTGCTGCAGAAGGATGCGACGCTGGTGCCGATTCCCGGCACCACCAACCCCGACCACATGCGTGAGAACGCCGCCGCCGCCGCCGTCGCGCTGTCGGCCGACGTGATGGCCAAGGTCGAGGAACTGGTGAACCCGCAGACCGTGAGCGGCCCGCGCTATGCGCCGGCCATGCAGGCCTCGGTCGACACCGAGGACTAGGCTGAGCCGAGGCTGGTCGCCGCCGCCCGCAGGGCGTCCTGCGCCATCCGCCTGGCGCGGTCGGCGACCTCCTCGATCGGCAGGTCGTGCAGGCCGCGCGGCCGCGGCAGGCTGACTTGGACGGTGACCCCGTCGTCGGTCAGCACGGACACCCCGACGATCGTGGGGCTGACGGTGACGGAGGGCGGCAGGGAAAGGTCGGTCATCGCGTCTCTCCTGGATTCCCCCTTGGTCGGATTTGACCGCGCTACCGAGGGATGTCCAGGCACGCTTTTATGACCGTCGCGGTAGGGAACCGTTAGGTGGTCAGGGCGCCGAACAGCTCCTCGTGGCGGGCGCAAACCGCGGGCCACAGGTCGCCCGCCCCAGGAATGTCGAGCTCGAAGCGATCTCGCAGGATCGTCGAGAATTCATCTGCAGAATCAATAAGCCGCAGGCTCTTCTCGCCGGGGCGGATGAAGTTCATCGTCCGGCCGCGCAGCACGGCGACGCCGTCCGTCTCGTGGCGGAAGGCGAAGACGGTCTGGGTGAACACCGAGTCCGGCGACGTGCTCAACCAGCGGCACATGCCCGCCAGTTCTTCGCGGTCGGCCGGCTCGTTGCGGAAATCGTAGTACGCCGCCCCGCCCATCGGGTGGTTGTGGAAGCGCAGCCAACCGTCGTCCAGCGCCTCGAACGAAAAGTCGAAGCCCGCGCAGTGATGCGGACCGAACGTCAGCGGCGCGGCCTCAAGCAGCGCGTCGCCGAAGCCGACGTCGGCGATGTACGGCCGGTCGAGATCGACCCGCAGCACCAGGTGGTTGGCGTGCGAGGCCGGTCCGCGTTCGCCGCGCAGCACCGCGCCGGCCATCTCCGTGACCTGAAATCCGACCTCACGCAGCATCGCGGCCAGCAGGCCGTTCATCTCGTAACACCAGCCGCCACGGCGCCGGGTGACCAGCTTGTCGAACGCCGTCTGCGGATCGAGCGTCATCGCCCGGCCCATGGCGACGTCGAAGTTCTCGTAGGGGATCGCGCGCAGGTGCAGGCGCTGCATGGCCTGCAGCGTCGCGACGTCCACCCGCGGGACGCCGCTGAAACCGATGCGGTCGAGATAAGCCTGAAGGTTCAACTCTACTCCTTGGCCGGCGGCGCGGCGCCTTGGATCATCGCCACGATCTCCGGTCGGATCTTGTCGGCGCCCTTTTCCATCATGTGCGAGACGATTCGGGCGCCCACCGCCGCACGCGTCTGCGAGGTGAATTCGGTCTTGTTGCTGCGCACCCAGTCCATCGAGGCCTCGCGATTGACGTTCAGCTGCTGGAAGTGCGGCACGACATAACGCGCGATCATCTCGTAGGAGCGCTTGGTGTCCTCCCACCGCGCCCAGTTGTGCGCCATCAGCAGGAAGCACCCGAAGCCGCCGCTCTCGTCGACCAGCTGCTGCAGCCGCTCGATCGCGTCGTCGGGGGTGCCGACCACCGCCTGGCCCAGCGCCAGATAGGCCTCCACCGGGTCGCCCCTGAAGTCGTCGGGCACCATCGGCAGGTTGGCGATCTCCTTGAAGTAATAGATCCACTTCTCCAGCCCGAAGCGGATCTGCTCGATCGCCTTGTCCTTGGTCTCGGCGATGTGCATCTGGCCGACCAGCCGCCAGCGGCTGCGGTCCATGGTCTGGCCGTTCTCCTTGGCGATGTCCTCGGCGATGCCCCAGTTGGCGGCCAGCGAGTTGAAGCCGGCGCTCGTCGTCGCGCCTAGCGACAGCAGGCCCGCGCCGTGCTTGCCGGCGGCCCGCGCCCCGGTCGGCGACACTTGGCTGGCGACCGCGATCTCCACCGACGGCCGCGAATACGGGGTCATCTGCAGACGGGCGTTGACCAGGCTGAACCAGTCGCTCTCGTGGGTGACTTCCTCGCCGCGCAGCAGCGGGACCAGCACGTCCAGCGCCTCGTCCATGCGGTCGCGCTGCTTGGCGACCGGAATGCCCATCATGAAGGCGTCGGAGACCAGCGCCCCCGGTCCGACCCCGAACATCACCCGCCCGCGGGTCATGTGGTCGAGCTGGTTGATGCGGTCGGCCAGCATCATCGGGTGGTGATAGGGCAGGGAGGAGACGCCGGTGCCCAGCCGGATGTGCTTAGTGCGTTCGGCGGCCGCGGCGATGAACACCTCGGGGCTGGCGATCAGTTCGTAGGCGGCCGAGTGGTGCTCGCCGATCCAGGCCTCCTCATAGCCCAGCTGATCGAGCCACTGCACCAGCTCCAGGTCGCGCTGGATCGCCAGCGTCGGGTTGTCGCCGAGCGGATGGAACGGCGCGATGAAGGCCCCGAAGCGCAGCTTGTTTCCGAGCATGGTGGCCCTCCCTTGGCCGTTTGACCGGAGGCTAACTCCCATTTCGCAAGCAACGCCAGGGTGACGGCGCGTCAGCGCGCGGCCTCTTGTGCAGCCTCCAGAAAGCGCAGCACCGAGAGCTCGAAGGCCCGCGGCGAGCGGCCCGGCTTCAGCGGCAACGCGCCCCGCTCGTAGGCCTCCAGCACCAGCGGATGGATGTACGAGCTGCGGCACACCGCGGCGGTGTTGCCCAGCAGCGCGGCGGCGGCCTTCACCGTGACCACGACGCGGCGCCTGGCCTCGGCGGCGTCCTTAGCCGGCGGTTGCTCGACCAGCCCGCGCGCGGCGTAGAGCGTGCCGGCCCAGGTGCGGAAGTCCTTGGCCGAAAAACCCTCGCCGATCACCTCGCGGATGTAGGCGTTGACGTCGCTGGACTCGACCGCGCGGCGCTCGCCGGCCTCGTCGACATACTGGAACAGGCGCTGGCCGGGCACGTCCTGGCAGGCCTTGACGATCCGCGCCAGCCGCCGGTCGCGAAAGCCGGTGCGATGCACCTTGCCGCTCTTGCCGCGGAACTCGAACACCGCCCCGCCGCTGGTGATCTCGGCATGGCGGTCGCGCAGCGTGGTCAGGCCGAAGCTCTTGTTGGTCTTGGCGTACTCGCTGTTGCCGACCCGGATCAGGGTCAGTTCCATCAGCGCCACCACCGCGGCCAGCACCTTCTCCCGCGGCAGGCCGCGGCGGCGCAGGTCGCGTTCGACCTGGGCGCGCAGCTTGGGCAGCAGCCGGCCGAAGGCGATCAGCCGCTCGAATTTCTCGCCGGCCTGCGCCTGGCTCCAGGCGTCGTGATAGCGGTACTGCTTGCGGCCGCGGGCGTCGCGGCCGGTCGCCTGGATGTGCCCGCGCGGCGAGGCGCAAATCCAGACGTCGGTCCAGGCCGGCGGCAGCACCAGGGCGCGGATCCGGTCCAGGGTCGCCTCGTCCCGCACCGGCTTTCCATCTGCGTCGCGATAGCTGAACCCGCTCGCGCCCGCCGTCCGCGACAGGCCCGGCTCGTGGTCGTTCACATAGGCAAGGCCGGCCGCCGGCGGCGGAACTGTGTCGCGGGGCATGGCGCGCCTTTGGCAATGCGGGCGGGACGTGGCAGGAAGCACCGACGCTCACAACAGGGCCCGCCGCGGCCCGGTTCCCTCGCAAGGACGCCGCCTTGAACTACCGTCACGCCTTCCACGCCGGGAACTTCGCCGACCTGGTCAAGCATGCGGCGCTGCTCGACCTGCTGGCCCGGCTGCAGGCCGCGCCTGCGCCGCTGGCCGTGTTCGACACCCATGCCGGCCGCGGCCTTTATGACCTGACCGGCGAGGAAGCCCAGCGCTCGGGGGAAGCCAAGGCGGGCGTCGCCCAGCTGATGCAGGCGCCCGACCTGCCGCCGGCCATGCAGCCGCTGCGCCAGGCCGTGGTGCGGCTGAACGGCGGCGACGTCGCCAACCTCTATCCCGGCTCGCCGCTGCTGGTCGCCGCGGCCCTGCGCAAGGGCGACAGCTATCTAGGATGCGAGCTGCGGGCGCCCGAGCACTCGGCGCTCTCAGACACCCTGGCCAGTTGGCCGGCCGCCAAGACCGTCTGCGCCGACGGCTATGTCGAGGTCGCCGCCCGTCTGCCCAAGCAGGGCCCGGCTCTGGTGCTGATCGATCCGCCCTTCGAGAAGAGCGACGACTACGAGCGGTGCGCCGCCGCGCTCGGCGCGCTCACCGCCAGGAACCCCGGCGTGGTGATCATGGTCTGGATGCCGCTCAAGGATCTGGAGACCTTCGACGCCTTCCTGCGCGAGGCCGAGGACGTCTATGACGGCCCGCTGCTGGTGGCCGAGGCGCGCATGCGGCCGCTGACCGACCCGATGAAGATGAACGGCTGCGCCCTGGTGCTGGCCAACGCCCCGGACGCCTTCGAGGCGCCGCTGGCCGAGATCTGCGAGTGGACGGTCTCGCGGCTGGGGCAGGGCGGCAAGGCCCAGGTCTGGAGCGCCTGAAAGCTTCATTTTGCGCCTGCGAGAAGTCGGGTTAGGGTTTGTTGCATCGCACAAGCCCCGGCTGTTTGGAGGCGTACCCATGGCTCTCACCGTATTCGCAGAGGGGCCGGCGTCCCTCGATCCGCAGAAAGCGCTCTACATCCCCGTCGGCGCGGCCTCGCCGCTCTGGTTCCTGTTCGCGGGCGCGGCCTCGGCCGGCGTCGCCTACTGGTGGATGACCCGCTGGGCCGACCGCGCCAATCTCGAGGCGCTGCTGGCGCCGTCCCCCGCTGCGACCCTGCCGGCGCCCGCCTCCGACGCCGTGCCGCCGGAACCGCTCGCCGCGGTGGCCGAGGCCTCGGCCGTCGCCGGGGCCATGGTCGAGCAGGCGCTGCAAGCGGGCGCGGACGTCGCCGCCGCGACGCTGGACGCGATCGTTCCCCCGCACGCGGAGGCCGCGCGCGATCCGGTCGCTGAAATCGTCCCGGACGCCGTCGTCGAAGCCGCTCCCGATCCGATCGTCGAGCCCGTGTCCGAGCCGGCCGCCAAGCCGCGCGTCAAGACGCGTCCCGCGGGCGATCCGCCGGCCGACGCCTGACGCCTGACGCTTGGCGCGGACGCCCGCAGCGGTCTATCCCTGACCCGTTGCAGACGGCGAGGGGACAGCACGCGTGGCCAAGCGGGCCTTCGATATCCTGGCGGCCCTGGCCGGACTGATCGTGCTCGCCCCCGTCATGGCGGTGATCGCGCTGGCCGTGCGCATCGACAGCCCAGGGCCGGCTCTGCACTGGTCCAGCCGCGTCGGCCGCTACAACCAGCTCTTCAAGATGCCGAAGTTCCGGACCATGAAGGCCGGCGCGCCGAACGTCGCGACCCATCTGCTCACCGATCCCGACGCCTGGATCACGCCGCTGGGCCGGTTCCTGCGCCGCTCGAGCCTCGATGAGCTGCCCCAACTCTGGAGCGTGCTGGTCGGCGACATGAGCCTGGTCGGACCGCGCCCGGCCCTGTTCAACCAGGACGACCTCGTGGCGCTGCGCACCGCCGCCGGCGTCGAGGCCCTGCGTCCCGGGGTCACCGGCTGGGCCCAGATCAACGGCCGCGACGACCTGCCCAACACCGAGAAGGCGCGGCTCGACGCCGACTATTTGGCCCGCAACGGCCTTTTGCTCGACATCCGGATCATCGTCATTACCCTGGTCGCGGCGTTCTCGGGGCGGGGCGTGCGCCACTAGCGGCGCCACCGCTCGGCGACTGGCGCGTTCTGGATCCTTCCGGAGCGAGCCCTTGCCGAAGGACATGAGCGACAAGCCCCAGCGCGGGCCACGACATTGGATCAGAGCCCATCGCAAAGGGCTGGCCATTGCGGCCGGCTCGGTGGCGGTGGTGATCGGCGGCGCCGCCGTGACGCTGGCCTTGCTCGATTGGAACCAGCTTCGCGGCCCGATCTCGCGGTTCGCCTCGGCGCGTCTCGACCGCGAAGTGGCCATTCTCGGCGACCTCGACGTGAGGCCGTTCAGCTTCAATCCCAGCGCCACCGTCGGGCGCCTGCAGATCGGCCAGCCGGCCTGGGCCGGCGCGGGGCAGATGGTCGAGATCGAGCGGCTCGACCTGCAGATCGAAGCGCTGCGGCTGCTGCGCGGTCAGCTGGTGTTTCGCCGGCTCGAAATCACCCGTCCCAATATCGTGCTGCTGCGCGACGCCAAGGGGCGGGCCAACTGGTCGCTGCACCCGGGCGCTCCGCCCAAGCCGCTGCGCCTGCCCCCGATTCAGGATTTCCGCATCGAAGACGGGCGGATGTCGTTCAAGGACGCCCGCCGCCGGTTGAGCCTGGAGGCGAGCATGGACGCCGCCGAGCGTCGCGGCGCGGCGAACGCGCGCTTCGTCATGTCGGGAAAGGGCGCGATCAACGGCGCCCCGTTCAGCTTGGCGCTGACTGGCGGGCCGTTGGTCAATGTCCGCGCCGGTCGTCCCTATCCGTTCGACGCCGACGTGCGGGCGGGCGCCACTCGGATCGTGGCCAAGGGCCAGATCGACCGGCCGTTCGACCTTGGCCGGTTCCAGGCGCAGGTCACCGCCAGCGGCCCGGACCTGGCCGATCTCTACGAACTCACGGGCGTCGCGTTCCCGAACTCGCCACCCTACCGACTGTCGGGCCAGCTCTCGCGCGAGCAGCGGCTTTGGCGCGTGAACAAGGTGGGCGGCCGCGTCGGCGACAGCGACATGGCCGGCGACCTGTCGGTCAACACCGCCGGCGAGCGGCCCTTCCTGACCGCCGAACTGCGCTCGCGCCGCCTCGACTTCGACGATCTCGCCGCGGTGTTCGGCGGGGCGCCGGCGCGGGACGGCGGCGAGACGGCCTCGCCCGGCCAGCAGGCCATCGGCCGGCAGATGGCGGCCCAGCGCCGGCTGTTGCCTGACGCCAGGCTCGACGTCTCGCGAATCCGCGCCATGGACGCGGACGTGAAGTACGCCGCGGCCACTATCGTCTCGCCGCGCTTCCCGGTGCGCGCCGGCTCGGTGCACATCAAGCTGAAGGACGGCGTGCTCGACGCCGATCCGCTGCGCCTCGACCTCAAGCAGGGCGCGCTCGCCGGCGGAGCCAAGCTCGACGCGCGGCGCGACGTTCCGGTCACCAGCATCGACCTGCGGCTGTCACGTGCGCGGCTGGAAGAGTTGATCCCCATCCGCAGCGGCGGCGCCGCGCCGATCACCGGCTCGCTGGTCGGCCGCGTCAAGCTGACGGGGGCCGGCGCCTCGGTGCGCGAGGCCGCGGCTCATGCCGACGGCCAGGCGCTGTTCGTCGTCCCCGGCGGCGAAATCCGTGCGGCCTTCGCCGAACTGATGGGGGTCAACGTGACCAAGGGGCTCGGCCTGATGCTGGCCAAGGATCAGAGCAAGACCGATCTGCGCTGCGCCGTCGCCCACTTCCAGGCCAAGGACGGGGTGCTGACCGCCAACCGGATCATCCTCGACACCACCCCGGTGCTGAGCACGGGGGAGGGACGCATCGACCTTCGGGACGAAACGATGAACCTGCGCATGACTGGCCACGCCAAGCAGCCCCGGCTGGTCCGCCTCACGGCGCCGGTGACGATCGAGGGACCGATCGTCAAGCCCAAGCTTGGGGTCGAGCCTTCCGGCGCCTTGGCCCAGGGCGGCATGGCCGCCGCGCTCGGCGCCCTGGTCGCGCCGCTGGCCGCGGTGCTGCCGTTTGTCGACCTCGGCCTGGCCGAAGACGCCTCGTGCGGCGCGCTCATCGCCCAGGCCGGCCGCCAGGGCGCGCCCGTCGCCAAGCCGCGCACCTGAGATCCTCTCGCAATCAGCGCTGGTCATCGCCGATTGACGCCCGCAGGCCGGGCGCCCACTCTGACCCGATCAACCAAGCAGAGGTTCGACGATGCCTTTCCGCCCCGCCAAGCCCCTCGCCATCGCGCTCGTCCTGGCGCTCGGCGCCACCGGCGCGATCGCCGCCTCCGCCGCCGAGACCGCGATCGCCACGCGCCAGGCCGGCTACAAGAAGATCGGCGCGTCCTTCAAGGCGATCAGCGACGAGCTCAAGAAGGGCTCGCCCGACACCAAGCTGATCGCCGCCAACGCCGCGGTGGTGAACGCCCAGGCCGCCCAGGTCACCAAGTGGTTCCCCAAGGGCTCGGGCCCGGAAGCCGGCTTCAAGACCGAAGCCAAGCCGAACATCTGGACCGACGGAGCCAAGTTCGGGGCCGCCGCCGCCAACTTCCAGACCCAGGCCGGCAAGCTGCAGACGGTGGCCGCGGCCGGCGACGTGGAGGCGATCAAGGCCCAGTTCCGCGCCACCGGCGGGACCTGCAAGGCCTGTCACGACGTCTACCGCGTCGAGAAGTAGCCATGGCCTCGGACGTCGCGGCGGGACCGCCGCGCCCGCTCTGGGATCTGCCGACCCGGATCGTGCACTGGTCGCTGGTGGTGCTGCTGCTGGTGTCCTGGTTCTCGGCCGGCGAGAACATGCAGGTCCACCGCTGGTCGGGCTACGCGATCATCGGCCTGCTGGTCTTCCGCCTCTGGTGGGGCGTGGCCGGCGGCTCGACGGCGCGGTTCGCACATTTCCTGAAGGGGCCGGGCGCGACGCTGGCCTACATGAGCACGCTCGGCGCCCGCCGCCCCAGCGACGGCCCGGGCCACAATCCGCTCGGCGCCTGGAGCGTCTTGGCCATGCTGGCGGTAATGCTGGTCCAAGTGGGCCTGGGCCTGTTCGCCAGCGACCTCGACGGACTGGAATCCGGGCCGCTGTCGCATCTGGTCAGCTTCGACGCCAGCCGCGTCGCCGCCGATCTGCACGAGACCGTGTTCCGCGTGCTGCAGGCGCTGGTCGCGCTGCACATCGTGGCCGTCGGCTTCTACTGGGTTTGGAAGCGCCAGAACCTGGTCGGCGCGATGATCACCGGCAAGCGCCCATTCCAGGGCGAGGCCCTGCGTCCCGCCGCCCTCTGGCGGCTGCTGGTTGGTCTGGTCTTGGCCGTCGCGGCGGCCTGGGCGATCGCCAAGGGGCTGAGGTTCTAGCGACTTTCAGATCCTCCCCTCTTGGGAGAGGCGGCTCGGCGCACAGCGCCGAGACGGAGGGGGACTGCTCTTGAGCAGAGCATCAAAATCCCCCTCAGCCGGCCTTGCGGCCGACAGCTCCCCCAAAGGGAGAGCATCTCGTTCGTCTTACTTGCCGTCGGCCGCGCCGCGCAGGCAGGTCAGCCACGCGTCTTCACGCGCCTTCTCGGCCGCGCGCAGCTTGTCTTCGGCTTCGCGCACGCCGGCGTCGTGCTTGCGCCATTCCAGCACCGCGCCCTCGCGCGCCGCACGGGCCGCTTCCATGGTCGGGAAGCGCGCCAGCACCGCGCGCACGCTGTAGTTCACCGGCGGGCCGACCGTCTCGCGGTCGGGATAGAAGCCGGTGATCGAGTCGGCCGTCTCGTTCTCGATGTGGAAGACGTCGGCCCAGCCCGCGTGGTGGCGCATCAGGGCCCAGGGCCGTTCGATCCGGTCGCTCATGGAATACTCCTAGAATCCTGGGCCCAAGCTAACGCGGGAGGGATGGCGCTTTCTACCCCCAGAGCGCGGGACGACGGCCCTTCCAGGGCGCTTCCTTCTCCAATTGCGCCGCCAGCCGCAGCAGCGTCGCCTCGTCGGCGAAGCGGGCGGTGAACATCATGCCGATCGGCAGGCCGTCGTCGTCCATCTCCAGCGGCAGCGACAGCGACGGCTGGCCCGAGAAATTGAACGGCGGGGTGTAGGGGAAGGCCTTGCTCTGGCGCTTGTTCAGCTCCTGCGGATCGACGGCCACCGGGTCGATCAGCCCGACCGGCGGCACCGAGGTGCCCAGCACCGGGCACAGGTAGACGTCGACGTCCTCGAAGAACATCAGCGTCTTGCGGTTCAGGTCGCGCAGGTCCTGCCAGCCGCGGAACGCCTGCTCGCCGGTGACCTTGCGCCCGCTCTTCAGCGCCGCCCAGGTCAGCGGCTCCAGCTCGTGCTCCTGCGGTTCGCGGCCGAGCATGGCCGCCAGCCGGGCGATGTTGGCCGCGAAGTTGGCGCCGGAGACCGGCGCGCGGGCCGTGTAGAGGGCGCGGTAGTCGATGCCCAGGCCCTTCTCGACCACCTCGTGGCCTAGACCTTTGAGCAGGGCGGCGGTGCGTTCCAGCGCCGCCTGGATCTGCGGTTCGATCGGCCGGCCCGACGGGGTCTCCGACGACCAGGCGATGCGCAGTTTGCCGGGGCTGCGCTCGATCTCCTCCATGTAGGGCCGCTCCTTGTGCGGCGCCTCGAACGGCGCGCCCGGTTCGGGGCGGCCGGTGGCGTCCAGCATGGCGGCGCTGTCGCGTACGGTCCGCGTCACCACGTGGTCGACGGAAAAGCCCATGGCGTAGTTGTCGCCGTCCGGCAGGTTGGGGGTTCGGTCGCGGGTGACTTTGAGGCCGACCAGCCCGCAGCAGGCGGCCGGGATACGGATCGAACCCAGCCCGTCGCTGGCGTGGGCCAGGGGCACCATCCCGCTCGCCACCGCCGAGGCCGCCCCGCCCGACGACCCGCCCGAGACGTGGTCAGGGTTCCAGGGATTGCGGCAGGCGCCCAGATAGGCGCCCTCGGTCACCCCGGTGATGCCGTACTCCGGCGTGTTGGTCTTGCCGACCAGCACCACGCCGGCTTCGCGATAACGCCGGGTCAGGCCGCAATCGTCCTTGTCCACCCAGCCGGCGGCGAAGCGGCTGCCATAGCTGCGCGGCCACCCGGCGACCGGCACGCCCAGGTCCTTGATCAGGAACGGCACGCCCTTGAACGGTCCGTCGGGCAGGGGACCCTGGGCGGTCTTCCGCGCCTCGTCATAGGCCTTGTAGACCACGGCGTTCAGCGAGGGATTGTGCCGTTCGATCCGCTCGATGGCCGCGTCCACCAGCTCCAGCGGCGTCACCTCGCCCTTGGCCACCAGGGCGGCCAGCGCCAGTCCGTCGTGCTCGGAGAAATCGTCCATCGTTCCTACCCTTTGAATTTTCTTATCTTTGGCCGCCGGCCAGGAAGGCCAGCTTCTCGACCGGAGCCAGGCCGCCGGCCTCGCGCTTCAGCGCTGCCAGCGAGTCCTCGGCCGCGTTCAGCACACCGTCGATGTCGGCCTCGGTCATCGCCGCGCACAGGAACATGTTATGCCAGGGGTGCAGGTAGACCCCGCGTTGAAGCATCTGCGAGACGAAGAAGAACCCCTTGCGCAGGTCCGGGTCGTCGTCGAACAGGTAGAGCGGCATCTGCCCCGGCCCGGTGCAGCGCAGGCCGAACCCCGCCGCCGCCGCGCGCTCGGTCAGGCCCGCCGACAGCCGCGCGCCCATGCCGATCAGCCGCTCCAGATAGTCGGTGGTGCGCACCAGCCGCAGCGTCTCCAGCGCCGCGGCCATCGGCGCGGCCTGGTACCAGAACGAGCCGGTGACATAGATCGAGGCCGCACCCTTGCGCGCCTTCTCCGAGCCCAGCAGCGCCGAGATCGGGTGGCCGTTGGCGATGCATTTGCCCCAGGTCGAGAGGTCGGGCTCCACCCCCACCACCGACCACGAGCAGTCGCGGGCCATCCGCAGGCCGGCGCGTACGTCGTCGACGATCAGCAGCGCCCCGGTCTGGTCGGCCAGCTCGCGGCAGCGGCGGGCGTAGGCGGCGTCCGGCGCGGCCTGGTCGATGAAGGCGTCGTGCTTGAACGGGGCGGCGAAGATCGCGGCCAGGTCGTCGCCCGCCTGCGCCACCGCCGCCTCCAGGCTGGCCACGTCGTTGTAGTCGCAGAAGATCTGGTGCGCGCGGTCGGTGTCGGTGGTGCCGGCCGGCCGCGGCGTGCACCACGGCGCGGCGCCGTGATAGGCGCCCTTGGCCCGCACGATGGTCTTGCGCCGGGTGTGGGCGCGCGCGGTCATCAGCGCCATGGTCGTGGCGTCGGTGCCGTTCTTGCAGAACATCGCCCAGTCGGCGTGGTTGACCAGCAGGGTCATCTCCTCGGCCAGCCGCACCATCAGCTCGGTCGGTCCGGTCAGGGTGTCGCCGAGCCCGAGCTGGCGCACATAGGCCGCGTCGATCTCGGGCTGGCCATAGCCGAACAGGTTGGGCCCGTAGGCGCACATCAGGTCGAGATAGCGCTTGCCGTCGGCGTCCCAGATATGCGCGCCCTCGGCGCGGCTGAAGAACTGCGGATAGTCGTCGGGCAGCAGGCCCACCGCTTGGTGGCCGTACATCCCGCCGGGGATCACCGCCGCGGCGCGATCGCGCAGGGCTCGGTCGTGGCTACGCGTCATGGGGAGTTCTCCGTCGACGAAGGCCGTACGCAGACCTTACGCTGCGAACGCAGTTCGGCAACCGGGGAGCGGGCGATGACGGCGAAGGTTCTGGCCCTGGCGGGCCTGGCGATGGCGGCCGCCGCGCCGGCCATGGCCAACGAGACCTTCAAGGACTGGTGGGTCGCCTGCGACAACACCCGCGAGTGCGCCGCCTTCGGCTTCGCCGGCGAGGCGTTCGAGATGTCCGGCTACCTGAAGGTCGAGCGCGGCGCCGGCGCGGCCGATGGGCCTGAGGCCAGGCTTGTGATGGAGGGGGCGCCCGGTTCCTGGTCGCTGGCGGTCGACGGCAAGCCGGTCGCCACCGTCACGGCGGCCAGCGAAGACGGCGACGGCCGCGCCGCCGCGGCCCTGACCTCGGCCCAGTCGTCCGCTGTCCTCGCCGCCGCCGCCAATGGCCAGGCGTTGCAGGTGTCCGCCGGCGGCAAGCCGATCGGCGCGATCTCCCTGGCCGGCAGCTCGGCGGCCCTGCGCTGGATCGACGATCAGCAGAAGCGGGCCGGCGGCGTCACCGCCCTGGTCGCCAAGGGGCCGGCCCCGGCTTCGGCGGTGCCCGCGCCGCCGGTCCCGCCGCTGGTCCAGGCCGCGCCGGCCGTGTCGCAGGCCGGGCTGCCGAAGAAGCCGCCGGCCTCGGTCATGGCGCTGATGAAGGACTGCGACGACGACATCGGCGACCTTGCCGCCGAGCCGATCTCTGGCCGGCTCTCGGCCGATCTGACGCTCTGGGCCCCGCTGTGCAGCCGCGGCGCCTACAACATGATCTACAGCTTCACGGTGGTGGACGCGAAGGGCGCGGCCCGCCCGCTCTCGATCCGCTATGCGAACGGGACGGAAACCGCGACCGACCTGATGAACGTCGCCTACGATCCGGCGACTCAGACCCTCTCCAATTTCGAGAAGGGCCGGGGGATCGGCGATTGCGGCGCGGCCAACGTCTGGGTCTGGGACGGCAGGGAGTTCGCGCCGACCGCGCAGGATCTGATGGGCGAGTGCCGCGGGGTGTCGCCGGACGACTGGGTCACCACCTGGCGCACGCGCGCCAAGTAGTCAGAACATCCCGAGCAGGGTCGCGAAGAAGGCCAGAATCGCCGCGACGATCGCCTTCGACAGCACGATCAGCACCACCACCGACAGGATCGCCGCGATCCAGCCGATCAGCGCCGCCAGCCCGTCGCGCTCGGCCCCGCCGATGGCGAAGGCGGCGATCGCGAAGCTCGGCAGCATGTTCCCGAACGGGATCGGCAGGAACACGATCAGCGACAGCACGAAGCACAGCGCCCCGACCAGCCGGTCGCCCAGCGGGTTGTACATGAAGGTCAGCCGCGGCCGCAGCCGCCGCTCCAGCCGCGCCAGGTGCGGCTTCAGCTTCACCGTCAGGGCGCGGAAGTCGGCCATGCTCATGGTCCGCGACAGCATCACCTTGGGCAGCCACAAGGTCTTGCGGCCCATCGTCCACTGGAAGGTGATGAAGATCAGCGGCGCGCCCAGCAGCGCCGAGACGCCGGGCGGCATCGGCAGCACCAGCGGCGCTGCGAACACGAACATCAGCGCCCCGAAGGCGCGATCGCCGAAGGTGTCGAGAAGGTCGCCGACCGACACCTCGCGGTCCGGACGCTCCGCGATCAGGTCGAGGAGTTCGGATACGCTCGCGGCTTTACGGTGTTCGGACATTTCAAGCTTCGCGCTAGCACGGCATGGCGCCGTTGCGGAAGGAAAAGCCGCGCCCAAATCGCCTGAACTCACGCGATTGTTGGCGGCGACTCGCTTAAGCCGGTCGGGCAGATGTCACAGCCGCTCCGCCTTGGCCTGTTCTACGCGGCCCTGTTCGTCGGAACGGGGGCGAGCTCGCCGTACATCCCGGTCTGGTTCGCTTCCCGCGGGCTCTCGGGCGCAGAGATCGGCCTGATCCTCTCGGCCCCGATGCTGGCGCGGGCGGTCACCGCGCCGGCCATCGCCATGTGGGCCGACAGTTTCGCCCTGCGCCGCACGCCGCTGATCCTGATGGGGCTGGCCGTAGCCTTGGCCTACAGCCTGCTGGCCGCGCCGTTCGGTTTCGCCTGGTGGTTCGGGATCTGGTTCCTGGCCAACACCATCCTCTCGACGATGATCCCGCTGACCGACGTCATCGTCTTTCGCCGGGCGGGCAGGGACGGCTTCAACTACGGCTGGCCGCGCGGCATCGGCTCGGTCGCCTTCATTATCGCCAACGTCGTGGTCGGCGCGCTGCTCGCTCGCTACTCGCCCGATCCGGTCCTGGTCTGGATCGCCGCCTCGGCCATGCTGGCGGCCGGCGCCGCGCGCGGCCTGCTGCCGCCCGATCCGGTGCGCGAGGGCGGGGCGAGCAGCCGCCTCTCCGAACGCCTCGCCGGTCTCGGCGAGCTGCTGCGCGACCGCAACTTCATGCTGGCGGTGGTCTCGGTCGGCCTGATTCAGTCGGCCCACGCCTTCTACTACTCGTTCTCGACGCTCTCGTGGAAACACCAGGGCCTGCCCGAAAGCGCCACCGGCCTGTTCTGGGGCTTGGCCGTCGCGGTCGAGGTCGGCTTCATGTGGTTCATGGAGCCGTGGCGGCGCCGCATCGGCCCGCGCAACCTGCTGGTCATCGGCGGGACCGCCGCGCTGGTCCGCTGGACGGTGCTGGCCTTCTCGCCGCCGCTCTGGCTGCTGCTGCCGATGCAGGCGCTGCACACCTTCACCTATGCCGCGACGTTCCTCGCTTCGCTGCAGCTGGTCGAGAAGCTGTCGACCCCGGCCAACGCCTCGGCCGCCCAGACCATCAACTCGGCGCTCTCGGGCGGGCTGCTGATGGGGGCGGCGACCATCGGCTCGGGCTGGCTGTTCGACCTGGTCGGGGCCAAGGGCTACCTGGCCATGGCGGTGATGTCGGCGCTGGGGCTGGTCGGCGCCTTGCGGCTCTACGGGGTCAGGCGGCTCGACCCTTAGCCCTCGGCCCTTCCGCCACGACAGTCTTGCGGCCCGCGTGGAAGCGGCGGCTAATCCCCGCAAACTATCCAAGGGAGGATGCATGCGGGCTCTGGAAGTCGCCGCGCCGTGGGGGTTCGACGCCCTGAAGGTGGTCGAGGCGCCCGATCCGACGCCGGGTCATGGCGAAGTGCTGGTCCGCATGAAGGCGGTGTCGCTGAACTATCGCGACATGCTGATGGTCAACGGCATGTACAGCCGCGGATCGTCGACGGCCGGCGGAACCATCACCCCGTTCTCCGACGGCTGCGGCGTGGTCGAGGCCGTCGGCCCTGGCGTCACCCGCGTCGCGGTCGGCGACCGGGTCGCCACCCTGTTCTTCCAGAATTGGACCTCGGGCAGGCCTACCCTGGAAAAGCTCAGCTCGGCGCTCGGCTTTCCGGTCCCCGGCGCGGGCCGCGAACTGGGCGTGTTCAGCCAGGAAGGCGTCTCCAAGGTCCCCGACTTCCTGACCGACCAGCAGGTCGCGACCCTGCCGTGCGCGGCGCTGACCGCCTGGCGCGGCCTCTTCGAGGACGCGCGGCTCGAGCCGGGCGACACGGTGGTGCTGCAGGGCACCGGCGGCGTTTCGATCTTCGGCCTGCAGTTCGCCAAGGCGGCGGGCTACCGGACGGTGATCACATCGTCCTCGGACGAGAAGCTGGCCCGGGCCAAGGCGCTCGGCGCCGACCATCTGGTCAACTATCGCACCACCGAGGACTGGGCTGCGGCGGTGCGCCAAGCGACCGGCGGCGTCGGGGCGGACTTCGTGATGGAGGTCGGCGGTTCGGGCACCATCCAGCAGAGCCTGAAGGCGGTCCGCATCGGCGGCCACATCGCCATCATCGGCGTCGTCGCCGGCGGGGCCGAGGGCGTCCATCCCGGCGTCCTGATCGGCAACAGCGCGCGGCTGCAAGGCCTCTCGGTCGGCTCGCGCGAGATGTTCGAGGCCATGTGCCGGGCCATCGAACTGCACCGGATCGAACCGGTGGTGGACAAGGTTTTCCCCTGGACGGACGTCGGCAAGGCGTTCGCCGCCATGCAGGGCGGGGAGCATTTCGGAAAGATCGTCCTGCAGTTCTAGACGGAGGCGTGGCGATGCGTACGACGGGCATCAACCACCTGGCGCTGGTCTGCCGGGACATGGAGGAGACGGTCCGCTTCTACAGCGAGATCCTCGGCATGCCGCTCTACAAGACCGTCGCCCTGCCGGACGGCGGCCAGCATTTCTTCTTCGACTGCGGGGGCGGGGACTCGGTCGCCTTTTTCTGGTGGCCGGACGCGCCGCCCGCCGCGCCGGGGATCGCCTCGGTCAAACAGTTCCCCGAGGAGCCGCGGTCGGCGATCGGCTCGATGAACCACGTGGCGTTCAACGTGCCCGAGGACAAGCTCGACGAGTACCGCCAGCGGCTGGTCGACGCAGGCGTGAAGGTGCTGCCGAACATGGTGGTCAATCACGACGACAGCCCGATGGGCGTCAGCGCCGAGAACCACGAGGGGGTCTTCTTCCGCTCGGTCTACTTCACCGACCCCAACGGCATCATGCTGGAGCTGGCCGCGACGACCCGGGCCTTCGGTCCGGGCGACGTCAGGCACACGCCGGCCCGCGCCGTCCGGGCGGAGGCTTAGGGGCCATGCCGCGCCTGCGCCAAGTCCCACGCGCCGAGGCCGACCCCAAGGTCCTGCGCAGCTACGACCTGCTGTTCGGCGACCGCGACCCGGTCGCGCAGCCGGGGACCAGCACTGGCACGCCGGGCGATTGGTGGACCGTCTTCGCCAACGTTCCGGACGTGCTGGAGCACTGCAACCGCGGCTTTGCGCTCTATCGCAGCCCGGACCGCAAGCTCGACCCGGTGCTGCGCGAACTGGCCCAGACCCGGGTCGGCTTCAACAAGGCCAGCCAGTTCGTGTTCTCGCAGCACTGCAAGTCGCTGCGCGGCCTCAAGGTCTCCGAGGACCGCATCGCCGCCGTGCCGCACTGGCAGGTGGCCGACTGCTATTCGGCACAGGAACGGGCCGTGCTGGCCTATGCCGACTGCCTGTCGCTGCAGGCCGGTCGCACGCCCGAGCCGGTGTTCGCGGCTCTGAAGTCGTTCCTCAGCGACCACGAGATCCTCGAGCTGACTTACATCACCTGCATGTACGACATGCACGCGGTGATGAGCCGGGCCCTGCGCACAGAGTGGGACGACCGCGACGACCCCATCGTCGAGGTCGCCGCGCCCGAGGATTTCAGCGGCGCCGACTTCCTCGACATCGGCCGGCGGTCCTAACCCCGCTCATCCCGGCGAAAGCCGGGACCGAAGCCGACTCTCGGATTGCGCACCTACTGCTGGTGCGCCGGTTCGGCCGAAATCTCTTCGAGGGTCTTGCCGACCGCCTTGGCGCCGTAGTCCAGGGCCACGTCGCCCAGCGACAGGATCCCGGCCAGGCGGCCGTCGCTGTAGACCAGCAGGCGCCGGACCTGATGCGCGCCCATCTTGGCGGTCGCGTCGGCGAGGTTGTCGTCGGCGTGGCAGGACTGCACGTCGTCGGTCATGATGTCGGAGACAGGCGCATCCAGCGCACCGCCGTCGGCGACCACCCGCACGACGATGTCGCGGTCGGTCACCACTCCCAGAACTTTGCCGTCCTCGGCGACCGGGATCACGCCGCTGTCGATCTCCGACATCATGCGGGCGATCTCCTTGATGGAGGTCTTCGGTTTGGCGGTGACGACCTGGGCGGTCATGACTTCGCTGACTTTCAAGACAGCTCTCCTTCCGTGGATGGAGGTGCTTGAACCCCGGCCGGCGCCGTCCGTTCCCCTTGGGGAAGCTCGCGAAGGCGTTACTCACCAAGGGTGGTGGAGGCCGCACTCCTGATTGTGCAGCCAGGATCGAGGCCCTAGACCGCAGCATTCTTTAAAGCATAGGTCGCGAGGATCCGATGAAGTTCAAGAGCCTGGAGGACTGCCTCAATACCGTCGCGGCCGACAACGAAGGACAGCCCGAGTTCCTTCAGGCGGTGACCGAGGTGATGACCAGCCTCTGGCCGTTCATCGAGCGCAACCCGGCCTATGCCGAACAGGGGCTGATCCACCGGCTCGTCGAACCCGAGCGCGTCATCATCTTCCGGGTGCCGTGGGTGGACGACAAGGGCGAGGTGCACGTCAACCGCGGCTACCGCATCCAGCACAGCTCGGCCATCGGGCCCTACAAGGGCGGCATCCGCTTCCACCCGACCGTGAACCTCTCGGTCCTGAAGTTCCTGGCCTTCGAGCAGACCTTCAAGAACGCCCTGACCACCCTGCCGATGGGCGGCGGCAAGGGCGGCTCCAACTTCGACCCCAAGGGGCGCAGCCGGGGCGAGACGATGCGCTTCTGCCAGGCGTTCATCTCCGAGCTCTTCCGGCACATCGGCGCCGACACCGACGTGCCGGCCGGCGACATCGGCGTCGGCGGCCGTGAGGTCGGCTACATGGCCGGCATGATGAAGAAGCTCACCAATCGCGCCGACGCGGTGTTCACCGGCAAGGGCCTGAGCTTCGGCGGCTCGCTGATCCGCCCGGAGGCGACCGGCTACGGCACGGTCTACTTCGCCGAGGAGATGCTGAACCACGCAGGCCGTTCCATGGAGGGCCAGCGCGTCTGCGTCTCCGGCTCGGGCAATGTCGCGCAGTACGCCGTCGAGAAGGCGATGCAGATGGGCGCGCGGGTGATCACGGTCTCCGATTCCAGCGGCACGGTGATCGACGAGGAGGGCTTCACGCCCGAGAAGCTCGCCGAGCTCATGGAGGTGAAGAACCACTACTTCGGCCGGGTGTCGGACTACGCGGCCAAGCTCGGCCTGCGGTTCGAGGCGGGGATCCGGCCCTGGAGCGTGCCCTGCGATGTGGCGCTGCCCTGCGCCACCCAGAACGAACTCGGCCGCGAGGACGCCGAGGCCTTGATCGCCAACGGCGTCTTCTGCGTCGCCGAGGGCGCGAACATGCCCTCGACCATCGAGGCGGTGAAGGCCTTCGAGGAGGCCGGCGTGCTGTTTGGGCCCGGCAAGGCGGCCAACGCCGGCGGCGTGGCGACCTCGGGGCTGGAGATGAGCCAGAACGCCATGCGGCTTTCGTGGCCGCGCGAGGAGGTGGACCGCCGGTTGCTCGAGATCATGCGCGGCATCCACGCCTCCTGCCTGCGCTACGGCGAGCGGGCCGACGGCACGGTCAGCTATGTCGACGGCGCGAACATCGCCGGCTTCGTGAAGGTCGCCGACGCCATGACGGCGCAGGGTGTGATCTAGGGGGCGGCGGTCACCCGCGCGGCCAGGTACTGCGCCGGGTCGCCCTCGACGGCGTCCGGCACGCTGGCGCTGACGCTGACGTCGATCCCGCGCTCGCGCAGCACGCTCGCCACCGCCTCGCCCCGCGCCTTGGCCACGCGGGTGTCGGCGGCGCGAGCGCCACGGGCGCCGGGCGTCGCCAGGCCTTCGACCTTGGCCGCCTTCAGGCCCCATCGGTTCAGCGCCCAGGCGATGGTCTCGGCGCTCCGCCGGCCCTCGGCGTCCAGGGCGCTCGACCCATAGGCGAACGTCACGCTCGGCAGCGGCGCCAACGGCGGCGTCAGCCGCACCGTCGTTTCCGGCAGGAAGCGCTGGGCGGCCTGCTCGGCGGCGCGATAGTCGGCGAGGCTCGGCGACCCGTTCAGCACCACGGCGGCCTCCACGGCCGCGCCGTTGCGCCGGACGAACTCGACCTGGCCGACCCCGGACAGCATGGCGTGCAGCTTCTGCTCGGGCCCGGCCGGCGCGCTGGTCGGGGTGACGCGGTTGCCCAAGGCGCCGCCGCTGCCCGCGACCGCCGGCACGCCGGTGGTGGTGACGATCTGCTCGATCTCGACGTCGGCGCCGGCCTTGAGGTGACGGGCGACCTGCGCCTGGGCGCCGGGCACGTACTTGCGCGTGACCACCACCGCCTGCACGGCGCTGGCCCCGCCGCGGCCGGTCTCGACCACCAGTTCGGTGATATGCGGCGAGGCGCCGGCGAACGCATCGGTGACGACGCCGCGCACGCGGGCGGTCTCGCGGGCCTCGATGACGATGCTGCGCAGCGACACCGCCAGCGGCACGCACAGCGCCACCATGACCGCGAGCAGCGCCCAGGTCTCCCAGGCCCGCCCCTCGCGCGCCTGCGGCCGGAAGCCGTAGCGCCGGGCCACGCCATAGACCGCCCCGAGGATCGAGACCACGTTGGTCAGGAACAGCAGCATGGCCCCGCCGGCGATCTGCCAGGCGGCCGTGGCCAAGCCGTAGCCCACCACCGCCAGAGGCGGCATCAGGGCGGTGGCGATGGCGACCCCGGCGATCGCGCCGCCTTTGCGGTTCACGGTCAGATAGGCCCCGACGAACCCCGACAGCAGCGCGACGATCAGGTCCAGCAGGGTGGGGCGCGTGCGCGACAGGATCTCCGGCGTCGCGTCCTTCAGCGGCGAGATCCAGACGATCAGGATTGAGGCGGCCACCGACAGCGCCGCGCCGATCGCCAGGGTGGCGGCGGCGGCCCGAAAGGCGCGGGTGTCGAGCCGGGCCAGCGCCATGCCCATCGCCATGATCGGCCCCATCAGCGGCGAGATCAGCATCGCCCCGATGATCACCGCCACCGACGACTGCAGCAGGCCGAGCGCGGCGATGCCGCAGGCGCTGAACAGCATGAAGGCGTAGGCCGGGGTCAGTTGGCCGGCCTCGTAGATCTCGGCGGCCGCGACGCTGCGGTCGGCGTCGGTCAGCAGCCGCGCCGGCGGGGACACCGCTTCGCGGACCGCATGCGCCAGCTCCGCCAACGCCGAGTTCGATGTCGCCATGCCGCGCCTCCAGCCTCTCGCCCACCATAGCGTGCGGCGCAGGCTCGGCCAGGGGAGCGTCGAACGTGGATCGACGCCGATCGTTGCGGCGTTCCGGTCCGAGCATCGTCGCTCTAGGAGGGGCTCTTGGAGGGCTGGTCCGATTTCTTCATCGCCGCGACCGGCGCATCGGCCGCCTTGTCGGGCACCTTGCTGGTCGCGATCTCGATCAACATCGCCCGGATCTTGGCGCAGCCGACCTTGCCGACGCGGGCGGGGAACACCCTGGCGATCGTCGGCAGCGGGCTGGTGGTCGCGGGCTTCAATCTCATGCCGTGGACCTCGCCCGTCGTGCTCGGCTGGTTCGCCCTGGCGATAGGCGGCCTGCTCCTGCTCTCGGGGAGCATGGTGGCGTGGGCCGTCCTGACCCATCCCGACCCCGACCTCTCGTCAAGCCGGCGCCTGACGGGCCTGGTCGGGCCGGCGGTCGCCATCGTGCCCTATGTCGTCGGGGGCGCCTTGCTGCTCGCGGGCGACCCGGCCGGCCCCTATTGGGTCGGGTGCGGCGTCGTCGTCAGTTTCGTCGTGGCGCTGCAGAACAGCTGGGTGCTGCTGGTCGAAATCCTGCGCTAGCGCGGCGGCCGAACGCTCGGCTGCCGCGATCGCTGTCAGATCGAGTAATCGAGCTCGCCTTCCAGCCAGGCGACGATCTTCTCCGCCGCGTCGGCCGGCGACATCGCGGTGGTGTCGATGACGATCTCGGCGTTCTCCGGCGCCTCGTAGGGGCTGTCGATGCCGGTGAAGTTCTTGAGCTCGCCGGCCCGGGCCTTCTTGTAGAGGCCCTTCACGTCGCGCTGCTCGGCGACCGCCAGCGGCGTGTCGACGAAGACCTCGACGAAATCGCCCTCGGCCTGCAGGTCGCGCGCCAGCCGGCGCTCGGCCCGGAACGGCGAGATGAACGAGACCAGCACGATCAGGCCGGCGTCGACCATCAGCTTGGAGACCTCGGCCACCCGGCGGATGTTCTCGACCCGGTCTTCGTCGGTGAAGCCAAGGTCCTTGTTCAGGCCGTGGCGGACATTGTCGCCGTCGAGCAGGTAGGTGTGGCGGCCGTCGGCGTGCAGCCGCTTTTCGACGAGGTTGGCGATCGTCGACTTGCCCGAGCCGGACAGCCCGGTCAGCCAGACCACCCGGCCGCGCTGGCCCTTGAGGGCGGCGCGCGAGGCCTTGTCGACGTCCAGCGCCTGCCAGTGGATGTTCTGGCTGCGGCGCAGGGCGAAGTGCAGCATGCCGGCGCCGACGGTCCGGTTGCTGATCCGGTCGATCAGGATGAAGCCGCCGAGGTCGTGGTTCTCGGCATAGGCGTCGAAGGCGATGGCCGCGTCGAGCGACAGGTTGCAGACCCCGATCTCGTTGAGCTCCAGCCGTTTGGCGGCCAAGTGCTCGAGGGTGTTCACATTGACCTTGTACTTCGGCTCGGTGATCTGGGCCGACACGACGCGCGTGCCGACCTTGAGCAGGTAGGGGCGGCCCGGCAGCATCGCCTCGTCGTCCATCCAGACGATGGTCGCCTCGAACTGGTCGGCGACGGGCGGCGGCGATCCGGCCTCGGAGATGACGTCCCCGCGCGAGATGTCGATCTCGTCCTTCAGGGTCAGGGTGACCGACTGTCCGGCCACCGCTTCGTCAAGGTCGCCGCGGAACGTGACGATACGGTCGATAGTGCTTTCGCGGCCTGAGGGCAGAGCCTTGATCTTGTCGCCCGGACGCACCGTCCCGGTCGAGATCAGGCCTGAAAAACCACGGAAATCCAGGTTCGGGCGGTTGACCCACTGCACCGGCATGCGGAATGGCTGCTCGCGCAGATCGTCCTCGACCGGCAGGGTCTCCAGCAACTGCATCAGGGCCGGTCCCTCATACCAGGGCGCAGCTTCGCTGCGGCTGGTGATGTTGTCGCCTTTCAAGGCGGACATGGGGATTGCGGTGTAGTCCTTGATGCCGATCTGGGCGGCGAAATCGGCATATTCCTGAAGGATCGCGTCGTAAACCTGCCGGTCCCAGCCCACCAGATCCATCTTGTTGACGGCCAGAACCACGTGCCGGATGCCCAGCAGCGAGACCAGGTAGGAGTGCCGGCGGGTCTGGGTCAGCACGCCTTTGCGCGCGTCGATCAGGATGACCGCGGCGTCGGCGGTCGAGGCGCCGGTGACCATGTTGCGCGTGTACTGCTCGTGGCCGGGCGTGTCGGCGACGATGAACTTGCGCTTGTCGGTCGAGAAGAAGCGGTAGGCGACGTCAATGGTGATGCCTTGCTCGCGCTCGGCGGCCAGGCCGTCGACCAGCAGCGCGAAGTCGATGTCGCCGCCCTGGGTGCCGACCTTCTTCGAGTCTGCTTCGAGCGCGGCCAGCTGGTCCTCGAAGATCATCTTCGAGTCATAGAGCAGGCGGCCGATCAGCGTCGATTTGCCGTCGTCCACCGAGCCGCAGGTCAGGAACCGCAGCAGGCTCTTGCGCTCGTGCGCGGACAGGTACGCCTCGATGTCCTCGGCGATGAGTGCGGACTGGTGGGCCATCAGAAGTAGCCCTCTTGCTTCTTCTTCTCCATCGACGCGGCCTGGTCGTGATCGATCATCCGACCCTGGCGCTCCGAGGTGGTGGTGAGCAGCATTTCCTGAATGATTTCAGGCAGCGTAGCGGCTGTGGACTCCACGGCGCCGGTCAGCGGGTAGCAGCCGAGGGTGCGGAAGCGCACGGACTTCTGCATCGGAACCTCGCCTGGCCGCAGCGGCATCCGGTCGTCGTCGACCATGATCAGCGCGCCGTCGCGCTCCACCACCGGCCGCACTTCCGAGAAGTACAGCGGCACGATCGGGATGTTCTCCAGGTGGATGTATTGCCAGATGTCCAGCTCGGTCCAGTTGGAGATCGGGAACACCCGGATGCTCTCGCCGGGGTTCTTGCGGGTGTTGTAGAGCCGCCAGAGTTCGGGGCGCTGGTTCTTGGGATCCCAACGATGCTGGGCCGAGCGGAACGAGAAGATGCGCTCCTTGGCGCGGCTCTTTTCCTCGTCGCGGCGCGCGCCGCCGAAGGCTGCGTCGAAGCCGTACTTGTCGAGCGCCTGCTTCAGGCCCTCGGTCTTCCAGATGTCGGTGTGCAGCGCGCTGCCGTGGTCGAACGGGTTGATGTTCCGCTCGACGGCCTCGGGGTTCTTGTGGACCAGCAGCTCGAAGCCGAGCTCCTTGGCCATCCGCTCGCGCATCTCGTACATCGCCCGGAACTTCCAGGTCGTGTCGACGTGCAGCAGCGGGAAGGGCGGCTTGGACGGATAGAACGCCTTGGCCGCGAGGTGCAGCATCACGGCGGAGTCCTTGCCGATCGAATAGAGCATCACCGGGCGTTCGGCCTCGGCCGCCACCTCGCGCATGATGTGGATGCTCTCGGCCTCCAGGCGCTGAAGATGTGTCAGCGTTTCGGGGGCGATCGCCGGCGCCTTGGCCTGCATCAGGGCTGTACCTTGCACGTGAACCTCGGGCCTCACCCTGAATTCTAACAACGAAAAAGTCCGCCCGTCGCTGCTGACGCGCCGCGCGGATTGGCCCTGAGCGACGGCTTAAGGGACACGAGGACCGATGACGATAGAGATTTACTGACAGGCCGCCGAGGAAAATGGAGCCGTCCGAAAACCGCCAAAGCTAGACCGGTCATGTCCGAAAACCGCGAGACATGCGCCGCTCATAGGCCGATCATCGCGCCATGGATATGGATGACGACGCCTGCTACCGCGCCTTCCAGATGCGCGACGCCCGCTTCGACGGACGCATCTTCAGCGGCGTGACGAGCACCGGGATCTACTGCCGGCCGATCTGTCCGGCCCGCACGCCCAAGCGCGAGAACATGCGCTTCTATCGCTCGGCCGCCGCCGCGCAGGAAGCCGGGTTCCGGCCGTGCCTGCGCTGCCGACCCGAGACCTCGCCGGATCTTGGATCCTGGCGCGGGACCTCCAACACCGTCTCGCGCGCCTTGGGCTTGATCGAGGCCGGAGCGCTCGACAACGGCGATGTCGACAGTCTGGCCGAGCGGCTGGGGGTCGGTGAACGCCAGCTGCGGCGGCTGTTCCAGCAGCATGTCGGCGCTTCGCCGGTCGCTGTCGCCCAGACCCGGCGCGTGTTGCTGGCCAAGCAACTGCTGCACGAGACGCGGATGCCGATGGCCGAGGTGGCGTTGGCCGCCGGTTTCGGCAGCGTGCGGCGTTTCAACGAGACCTTCCAGCAGCTGTTCGACCGTCCGCCCGCCAAGCTGCGCCGGCTGGGCGGCGCCGAGGTCGCGGCAGGCGAGGGCGGCGCGGCGACGATCCGGCTGCCCTATCGTGCGCCCTACGACTGGCCGGCGATGCAGGCTTTCCTGACGGCGCGGGCCATTCCCGGCGTCGAGATCGTCCGTGGCGGCCGCTACGCGCGGACCCTGAGCGTCGGTCAGGCGCGCGGGGTGGTGATGATCGAGCCTGGCGACGGCGACTATCTGAAGGTCACCTTGCGCTTCCCGAAGGTCGAGGTGTGGCCCGCCGTCATCGCCCGGATCCGCAGGGTGTTCGATCTCGCGGCCGATCCTGCGGTCATCGAGGCGCACTTGTCGGAGGACTCGGATCTGGCGCCGCTGGTGGCGGCCAGGCCCGGCCTGCGCGCGCCCGGCGCCTGGGACGGGTTCGAGCTGGCCGTGCGCGCGGTGCTTGGCCAGCAGATCACCGTGCAGGCCGCCCGGGTTCTGGCCGGCAAGATCACCGCCGAGCACGGCGCACGGCTCGAGGACGAGGCGGCCAATGCCCTCGGCCTGACCCACTTCTTTCCCGAGCCGGCGGTGCTGGCGCTGGTCGACGTCGAGACCCTGGCGATGCCGAGGGCTCGTGGCCGCGCCTTGGTCGGGCTCGCCGCCGCGGCGGCGGCCGATCCTGAGCTGTTCGGCATGCGCCGGAGCCTCGATGAGGCGGTCGCCGCGCTGCGGGCGTTGCCGGGGATCGGGGAGTGGACGGCGCAGTACATCGCCATGCGGGCGCTGCGCGAACCTGACGCCTTCCCCAGCGCCGACATCGGCCTGATGCGGGCGCTGGAAGGCCCGGACGGCGTGCGGCCGACAGCGGTCGAACTCCTGGCGCGGGCCGAGCGCTGGCGTCCGTGGCGGGCCTATGCGGCCTCGCACCTCTGGGCGGCCGACCCGAAAAACCCCTCGGAGAGCAAGCATGCCAAGGCCGCCTGAAGTCCTGACGCTCGACCGCATGGCGACGCCGCTCGGCGAGGGGCTGCTGGTGACCGACGCCGACGGCTGCCTGCGCGCCTTCGACTGGACCACGCACGAGACGCGGCTGACGACGCTGCTGCGGCGCCAGAACCCGCCGACCGACCTTGTCGAGGGCTCGGCCCCCGCGGCGACGCGGGCGGCGCTCGAGGCCTATTTCGGCGGGGACCTGACGGCGCTAGGCGCGATCGCGTGGCGCACGGGAGGCACAGAGTTCCAGCGTTCGGTCTGGAGCGCCCTGTGCTCGATCCCGGCGGGCGAGACCCTGACCTACAAGGGGCTGGCCGAGCGGATCGGCCGGCCGAAGGCGGTCCGGGCGGTCGGCCTGGCGAACGGCTCCAATCCGGTCTCGATCGTGGTGCCCTGCCATCGGGTGATCGGCGCGGACGGGACCTTGACCGGCTACGGCGGCGGGCTTGATCGCAAGCATTGGCTGCTCAGCCACGAGGGAGCGGCTTTCGTCGACAAGTGATCGACGCTTCATGACTGAAATTTCATGTTGCGACACATCGCCCGATGACAGCGGCCATCGTATAACGTCGCTCGCTGGAATCGTATCGGACGTACGGGAGAGTTCCGATGCAGACCTTTACCGAGATCGTGGCTGCCGTGGTGGTGTCGTCATCCGCTGCGGCCTATTCGCATTTCGGCGTGACGCTGGACGCCCAGCAGGTCGAAAAGCCTGTTCCGGCGGAGCGTACGGTCGCGCGCACGACCAGCCGAAAGGCCGCCTCCGCTCCGGCGCCGCGGGTGATCGCCAAGTCCGGCAAGGGCCCGACCATGGTCCGTGAAATCTGTCCCGAGACCCGCGCCAAGCTGCTGCGGACCTAGGGGCGCCGGCCCGCGGCCGCCGATCAGTGCTTTGCCTCGCGGGCGTTCGCCGGTAATCCTTCGATCCTGGGTGCAATGACGTGGCGCGCGTGTGTTTGCGCGCTCGCCGGCTGGGGTGGAAGGCCGCTTACGACGGGCCATGAAGATCAAGAAGCGGCATCAACCGGTCGACCTGCAATCGCTTGACGGAGAAGGCGCGCCGACGCCTGAGCCCGTCGATACGGCCGAGGCCGCCGCGGCCGATCAGGCCTTCGCCTTCGCCCCGCCGCCGTCCGGCGACCTGGCCGTGGAGGGCAAGACCTCAACGCCAGCCGGTGCACCGGCGTCGGGCTTGGCGCCGCGCATTCCGGTCACCCGGACCACGACAGTGGCGCCCTCGTCGGGTTGGACGATCTACATGGTCGCCCTGGTGGTGTCGGTGCTGTGGGCCTGCGCACCGATCGCCTTCGCCTGGGGCTATCGCCGATCCGTCGCGCCGTTTGACTTCGAGCCATTCGCGGTCGCGGTGTTCGCGGCGCTCGCCATCGGCCCGGCGGCCCTGGTCTGGGCCCTCGCCTATATGGTGCGCCAAGGCCAGCTGCTGGGCGCCGAGGCGCGGCGCACCAAGGCGCTGGCCGACGAGATGGTCACCCCGGCCATGGCCGCGGGCGCCCAGACCGTCGATCTGGTCCACGCCATGCGTGATGAGATCGCCCGCGCCGGCGCCGCGGCGCAGGAAGCGCGCGACACGATCATCGTCCTGCGCCAGGCGCTGGCCGGCGAGAGCGAGGAGCTGGCCGCCGCCGCCGCCAACGCCGCGCGCACCGCCCAGGGGCTGTCCGAAACCCTCGGTCGCGAGCGCAGCGAACTGGGCGGGCTGGCCCAGACGCTCGACTCCCAGGCGACCGCCGTCGCCGACGCCATCACCCGCCAGGCCAAGATGGTCGGCGAGGCTTCTGACCTGGCCGAGGCGCAGCTGCGCGAGGCCGAGGCCTCGCTCGCCGCGCGCGCCGCCGACCTGGCCGCCGCCGCTGGCGAGACCAGCGACGCCGCGCGTGTCGCCGCCGAGGACCTGACCCGCCACATCGCCCGCCTGGAGACCGCCGGCCTCGGCGTCACCGAGCAGATCGGCGCGGTCGAGAAGGGCCTGGCCGAGCAGCGCGCCGGCCTCGTCACCGCGGCCCATGCGTTGCGCGCCGACCAGGAGGGCTTCGCGGCCCAGTCCGAGACCCAGACCGCGCAGCTGGCGGAATTCATCGGCCAGGCTCGGATGTCGGCCGCTGAGATGGGCGATCGCGCTGTGAAGGGCGGCGAGGCTCTGCGCCAGCTCATGGCCGAGGCGACCGCGCAGTTCCGCGAGTTGGCCGAGACCGCCAAGGCCGAACGCGACGAATTCGGGCAGTCGACCCTGCACTCGGTGGAAGCTGTGGCCCAGGCGGCCGCCAACGAGCGTGCGCGCCTTGAGGAGCAGACCCGCGCCGCCATCACCGCCATGACCCAAGCGGCCGAGGACACCCGCCAGGTCGCCGCGCGCCACGCCGAGACCGCGCGCGACCAGGTGGATCAGCTGTCGGAAGCGGCCTTCACCGCCGGCCAGCAGGCCAACAAGGTGTTCGAGGCCCGGCTGGACGAAGCACGCGCGTTGATCGAGCAGTCGGCGAAGATGGTCGAACAGGCCGGCGCCGCCACCATCAGCAAGCTGGACGAGGGCGCGCGAGCGGCCCGCGCGACGCTGGACGAGCTGACCAGCATGCTCGGCGACATCGAGGAGCGCGCGACCAAGCTGCCTGCCGCGGCCCGCGACCGGGCCGAAGAAGTCCGCATGGCCGTGGCCGAGAGCATCGACGAACTGATGGATCACGCGCGGCGCACGGCCGACGAGACCCAGGCGATCGACGACGCGTTCCAGGACCGCGTGCGGCGCAACTACGACATGCTGAGCGAGGCCGTGCGGCTGATGGGCTCGGTGGCGACGGCCAGCGCGCCCGCGCCCGCGGCTGCGCGCCCCGAGCGGGTGTCGCTGCGCGCCAGCCTGACCAAGACTCCTGCGCCGGTCGCGGCCCCCGAACCTGAACCGGCGCCCGAGCCGGCCGCCGAGCCTGAAGAGCTGGAGCTCAACGAGCCGCTGCCCGCCGAGGAGGGCGGCGAGCGCGGCCGGCCGCGCCTGCGGCTGACCCCGACCGCGACCGACGCCGAGTTCTCGCATGTCTTCGAGCAGGCCGGCGGACGTCAGGAAGAACCCGCCGCCGACGGCTGGACCTGGAAGGACCTGCTGTCTTCGCTCGAGGAGCACGACGAAGGCGCGGAGGCCGAAGTCGAGGCGGCGTCGCGGCCGCTGGAAGAGATCCTGGCCGGCGAGATCAGCGCCATGGGCATCGACCCGACGGCGCTATTGCCGCGCAGCCGCATCCATGAACTGGCCGTGGCGCTCCAGGTCCGCGACGTCGACGGTGCGCGGGCGGTGGTGCGCAAGCTGGCGCCGGCCGCCACCCGGCGCCTGACCCGCAAGCTGTTCACAGATGAGCCGCTGAAGCGCCAGGTGATGACCTATCTCGCCCGCTACAACGAACTTCTGGAGGACGCGGCCGAGCGCGACGCCGAGGGCTTCGTCGTCGAGACGCTGCTGAGCTCGGAGGCCGGCCGAACCTACCTGCTGTTCGACGCGGCGGCCGGCGACCTGGCTTGACGCGGCGCCTGACGGTCCGGGACGAGCGCTGGCCGCTGGCGGGCGCCTTCGTGATCGCGCGGGGGGCCAAGACCGAGGCTCACGTCATCGTCGCCGAGATTAGCGAGGGCGGCGCGACCGGCCGCGGCGAGGCGGTGCCCTACGCGCGCTATGGCGAGACGGTCGAGGGCGAAGTCGCGCGGATCGAAGCCGCACGGGCGGCGGTGGAGGCGGGACTGACCCGCCAGGCGCTGCAAGACGCGCTGCCGCCCGGGGCCGCCCGCAACGCCCTGGATTGCGCGCTCTGGGATCTGGAGGCCAAGCTGAGCGGCGTGTCGGCCTGGCGGGCCGCGGGCCGGGCGCGCATGGACCCGGTGAAGACCTGCTACACCATCAGTCTGGACACCCCCGAGGCGATGGCGGAGGCGGCGCGGCCGATGGCGCGGCGCCCGTTCCTGAAGCTGAAGATCGGCGGCCCCGATGATCTGGACCGCGTGGCGGCGGTGCGCGCTGCCGCGCCCAAGACCCGGCTGATCGTCGACGGCAATGAGGGGCTGAGTTTCGACGATCTGGTCCGGCTGGCCCCGGAGTTCGCGCGGCTGGACGTCAAGATGATCGAGCAGCCGCTGCACGCCGACGCCGATGAGGCGCTGGAGGGGTGGACGAGCCCGGTCATGCTCTGCGCCGACGAGAGCCTGCATACGCGCCGCGAACTGGCGAGCTGCGCGCGGCGCTACGGCGCGGTCAACGTCAAGCTCGACAAGGCCGGTGGGCTGACCGAGGCGTTGGCGGTGGCGGCCGAGGCGCGGGCCCTGGGTTTGGACCTGATGGCTGGATGCATGGTGGCGACGTCGCTGGCCATGGCGCCGGCGATGATCATCGCCCAGGGGGCTGAGGTGGCCGACCTGGACGGGCCGCTGCTCCTGGCCAAGGACCGTGAGCCGGGACTGGTGTTTGACGGCTCGCTGATTTTTCCGCCGACGGCGGAGCTTTGGGGCTAGGCTGTAGTTCCTATATTCTGGCGATGACGTGGGAACGTGATGGCTGACGATAAGGAACGCGCGCACGGGGCCTGGCGGGCCGCCGAGCGCATCAAACGCCTCTCAGACCGGCTGGTCGGGATCGGGCCTGTGGGCATCGGTCTGGATGGCGTGCTGGCCTGGGTGCCGGTGGCAGGAACCGCCTACAGCCTCGGGGCGGGAGGCTTGTTGCTCTATCAGGGCGTCGTGGCAGGGGCGTCTTTGCCGACGCTGGCGAGGATGGCGGCCTATGTGCTCCTCGACTCGGCCGCTTCCGTGCCGCCGGTGATCGGGTGGGCGGTGGACGCCCTGTTCCCCGGCCACCTGATGGCGGCCGGCGCCCTGCAGAAGGATATCGAGGCGCGGCACGGCCCTTCGGAGCTGCCGGCGAGCTGGTACGGCAAGTCGGGACGGCGCGCGAAGCCGGTGAGGATCACGCCCAGGACGATCTAGGACGGCGGAGACACGGCGATGTTCAAGCACGTGAAGTTCGCAGGACTGCCGGTGAGCGACCAGGATCGAGCTGTCGCCTTCTATCGCGACGTGATGGGTCTGGTCTTGGCGGCGGACCAACACTACGGCAGCGGGTGGCGCTGGATCGAGTTCGAAGTGCCGGGCTCGCCGACCAAGATCCTCTTCGAGAAACGCGCGAACGAAGCGCCGGGCGAGCAGCCGAGCCTGATCCTCGTCGTCTCGGATCTGGACCAGGCCTTCGGCGAGCTCAGCGGCCGCGGCGTGGTGTTCGACCAGGAGCCGATCGATGCGCCCTGGTCGCCCAAGGAACGCTACGCCCTGCTGCGCGACAGCGAGGGCAACCTGGTGATGATCGGGACGGGCTAGGCCGCGGCCGGGGCGACGCTCTGAAGCACTTCGAAGCCCTCGAACTGGGGATGGCCCATGTAGAGCGGCTTGTTGTCGCCGGCGCCGCGGTGCGCGAGCCGGAAGGCTTCCGACTTCGTCCAGCCCTCGAACGCCGCTTTCGACGCCCAGCGCGAGTGCGAGGCGTAGAGCGTGTGATCCTCGCGCTCTGGGCCGCGCAGCAGGCTGAAGCCGAGGAAACCGGGCACCTGCTCCAGATGCGTCTCACGCGAGAGCCAGACGGCTTCGAAGGCGCTTTCCTGTCCGCGCAGGACCTGGAAGCGGTTCATGGCGATGAACATGGCGTACTCCTGCTCTGGCTCGCCAGTCTGCCTTGGAAGCGCAGGGCGCGCCAGCGCCGCCTCGGTCAGGCTTTTTCCAGCTGGGCGTAGCCCATCTGCTCGTTGAGCCGGTCGAGCACCTCGATCGCGGCCTCGGGCACCACCGTGCCGGGGGTGAAGATCGCGGCGACGCCGGCGTCGCGCAGCGCCTGGAAATCCTCGGGCGGGATGACGCCGCCGACCACGACCAGGATATCTGGGCGGCCAAGCTTGGCGAGTTCGTCCTTGAGCTCCGGCACCAGCGTCAGGTGGCCGGCGGCGAGCGAACTGGCGCCCACGACGTGCACGTTCTCGGCCACGGCCTGGGCCGCGGCCTCGGCCGGGGTCTGGAACAGGTTGCCGATGTCGACGTCGAAGCCGAGGTCGGCGAAGCCCGAGGCGATCACCTTCTGGCCGCGGTCGTGGCCGTCCTGGCCCATCTTGGCGATCATCACCCGCGGTTTGCGGCCGTCGGCCTGGCGGAAGGCGTCGGTCATCGCCTTGGCGCGCTGGGCCTGGGGCGTGGCGCCCGACTCGCGCAGATAGACGCCGGTCACGGCCGAGGCCTCGGCGGCGTGGCGGCCGAACACCTTTTCGAGCGCCAGGCTGATCTCGCCGACCGTGGCCTTGGCGCGGGCGGCGTTGACGGAAAGCTCGAGCAGGTTGCCGTTGCCCGCCGCGCCGTTGGTCAGGGCGGTGAGGGCGGCTTCGACGGCGACCGGATCGCGGTCGGCGCGCAGGCGCTGCAGCTTTTCGAGCTGGCGTTCGCGCACGGCGGTGTTGTCGACCTTGAGCACGGGGATCTCGTCGGCGACCTCGGGCTTGTAGCGGTTCACGCCGACGACGCTCTGGCGGCCGGCGTCGATGCGCGCCTGAGTGCGGGCCGAGGCTTCTTCGATACGGCGCTTGGGCAGGCCGTCCTCGATCGCCTTGGCCATGCCGCCCAGAGCTTCGACCTCGGCGATATGCTCCAGGGCGCGAGCGGCGAGGTCGGCGGTCAGGCGCTCGACATAGTACGAGCCGCCCCACGGATCGACGACGCGGGTCTGGCCGCTCTCAAGCTGCAGGAAGAGCTGGGTGTTGCGGGCGATCCGGGCCGAGAAGTCGGTTGGAAGGGCCAGGGCCTCGTCGAGCGAGTTGGTGTGCAGGCTCTGGGTCTGGCCGCCGGTGGCGGCGATCGCCTCGACCAGGGTGCGGGGCACGTTGTTGTAGACGTCGTGCGCGGCCAGGCTCCAGCCGCTGGTCTGGGTGTGGGCGCGCAAGGAGAGCGAGCGCGAGTCCTTGGGATCGAACTCGTCCTTCATCAGCTTGGCCCACAGCAGGCGGCCGGCGCGCTGCTTGGCGATCTCCATGAAGGCGTTCATGCCGGCGTTCCAGAAGAACGACAGGCGCGGCGCGAACTGGTCGACGGTCATGCCGGCGGCGACGCCCGCGCGCACGTACTCGATGCCGTCGGCCAGGGTGTAGGCCAGCTCCAGGTCCAGCGTCGCGCCGGCCTCCTGGATGTGATAGCCGCTGATCGAGATCGAGTTGAACTTCGGCATTTCGCTCGAAGTATATGAAAAGATGTCGGAAATGATCCGCATCGAGGGCGATGGGGGATAGATGTAGGTGTTCCTGACCAGGAACTCCTTGAGGATGTCGTTCTGGATCGTGCCCGACAGCTTGGCGTGCGGCACGCCCTGTTCCTCGGCGGCCACGATGTAGAGCGCCAGGATCGGCAGGACCGCGCCGTTCATGGTCATCGAGACGCTCATCTTGTCGAGCGGGATGCCGTCGAACAGCGTGCGCATGTCGAGGATGGAGTCGATGGCGACGCCCGCCATGCCGACGTCGCCCTTCACCCGCGGGTGATCGCTGTCGTAGCCGCGGTGGGTGGCGAGGTCGAAGGCGACCGAGAGGCCCATCTGACCGGCGGCCAGATTGCGCCGATAGAAGGCGTTGGAGTCCTCGGCCGTGGAGAAGCCCGCATACTGGCGGATCGTCCACGGGTTGGTCAGGTACATGGTCGGATAGGGCCCGCGCACGAACGGCGCCAGGCCCGGATAGCCGGTGGTCAGGCCTTCGATGTCGGCGAGGCCGTAGGCCGGGCGGACGGCGATGCCTTCGGGCGTCTCCCAGGCGGCGCCCGTCGCGAGCGGCGTTGCAACGCCCGAGGCGTCGAAGGGCAGGGCGGCGAAGTCGGGGAACTGGCTCATCGTGCGGCCTCGTGCGGCGCGGCGATACGGATAGGGGCGAGCGGCGGGCAGCGGCCGTCGGGGCCGGGCAGCCTGGGCGAGGGAGCCTCGGCCGCGACCGGGGATGGGCGCTCGACCTCGACTGGCGCGTCCTGGGTCGGTGGGAAAGCGGTGACGCCGACGATCTTGGGCGTGCCCGCGGCCTCGCGGGCCGCGCGCACCGCGGCGACCTGGCCGGCGACATGGCCGGAGGCCAACGCCGCCACGGCGCCGCCCTGGGCCTCGATCGCCTGGAACTGCGTCCAGGCGGCGCGGGCCATCTCGTCGGTGAGCGCTTCGATGTAGCCGGAGCCGGCGGCCGGGTCGCCGACGCGGCCGAGATGGGCTTCTTCCATCAGCACCAGCTGGGCGTTGCGGCTCTGGCGGCGGGCGAACGCAGTCGCCAGGCCGATGGCGTCGGTGAAGGCGCCGAGCACCACGGCGTCGGCGCCGCCGACCGCAGCCCCGAACCCCGCCGAGGTCAGGCGCAGCATGTTGGTCCACGGATCCTGCACGGCGAGCATGCGCTGCGAGGAGCGGGCTTCGATCTGGGCCGGCAAGGTGACGCCGCAGGCCTTGGTCAATTGCGCCCAGAGCACCCGGGCGGCGCGGAGCTTGGCGATCGTGGCGAAGTAGTCGGCGTCGGCGGAGAGGCCGAGATGGATGCCCGCGAACGCCTGCTCCATGGTCAGGCCGGCGCGGACCAGCGCCTTGGCGTAGGCGAGGGCGGATGCCAGCGCGAAGGCCAGTTCGCCGGCCTCGCCGCCGCCGGCTTCGTGGATCACCCGCCCGGAGGCGAGGAACAGGCCGGCCTTGGGATAGGATTCGGCCAGCCGCGCGGCGACCGTCGCGGCGGATACCAGGTGGCTTTCAACCGGCCCGGGGCTTTCGCCTGCCTGCGCGAAGGCGCCGAGCGGATCCATGTGGAAAAGAAGCAGGGCGGTGGGCGACCCCTTGGCGGCGGCGGCCAGCCAGTCGGCCGCCTTCGGTCCCAGGAAGCCGGCGTCCAGCGCCACCGGGGCCAGTTCCAGCAGCACGCCGTCGAGCACGCGGGCCAGGTCGGCGGCCGAACCGACGGCCACGCCCTGCTGGCCGGTGGGATCGAGGCGGATCAGTCCCGACGCCGCGCCGCCCTCGAGGTCGGCTAACATGTCGGCGCGGGCCCGCGCCGGGTCAGGATGAGCGACGGCGGCGCGCAGATCCCAGGGCCGATCGGCGTCGTGCGGCCGCGGCGCGAACCGGGCTCCGTCGGCCGCCGCTTCGTAGAGCGGGGCGATGGGCAGACCCTCGAGGGTGGTGCGCTGAAGGCTCTCGAAGGGCGCGTCCTTCAGGGTCTTTTCCACCAGGACGCGCCAGTCGGCGGCGGTGGCGGGCGGGAAGGCGCCGGAAGCGATCGAAGTGTCGGTCATCAGCCTGTCATTGCGACCTGTCGAACCGACGCGTCAAGTTCACGCGGGGTCATGCGGCGGCGGTGCTTGCGTGTCGCGAATTTTTGTGTGTACGCTGTAAAAATTAGATCGACCCATCTCATAAGGACGACTCCATGGCCTTGCCCCCCATTCTCGCAGAGCGCCTGCGTATCCCGGTGATCGGTTCGCCGCTGTTCATCATCTCCGGCCCGGAGCTGGTGATCGCGCAATGCAAGGCGGGGATCGTCGGCTCGTTCCCGGCGCTGAACGCGCGCCCGGCGAGCCAGCTCGACGAATGGCTGGCCCAGATCACCGAGGAACTGGCTGACTGGGACCGCAAAAATCCGGACCGTCCGTCGGCGCCGTTCGCGATGAACCAGATCGTCCACAAGACCAACGACCGCCTCGAGCACGATGTCGAGATGGCTGTGAAGTACAAGGTGCCGGTGACCATCACCTCGCTGGGCGCGCGCGAAGACGTGAACCAGGCGATCCACTCCTACGGCGGCGTGGTGCTGCACGACGTCATCAACGACCGCTTCGCCCGCAAGGCGGTGGAGAAGGGCGCCGATGGCCTGATCCCGGTGGCGGCCGGCGCCGGCGGTCACGCCGGCCACCTGTCGCCCTTCGCCCTTGTGCAGGAACTGCGCGAGTGGTTCGATGGCCCGATCGCGCTGTCGGGTTCGATCGCCAACGGCGCGGCGATCCTGGGCGCTCAGGCGATGGGGGCGGACCTCGCCTACATCGGCTCGGCCTTCATTGCGACGAAGGAAGCCAACGCTCAGCAGGGCTACAAGGACATGATCGTGGCCAGCAGCGGCGACGACATCGTCTACTCGAACCTGTTCACCGGCGTGCACGGCAACTACCTGCGCCCGTCGATCGAAGCGGCTGGCCTGGACCCGGACAACCTGCCGGAGTCGGATCCGTCGAAAATGAGCTTCGGCTCGGGCGGCAATCAGAAGGCCAAGGCCTGGAAGGACATCTGGGGCTGCGGCCAGGGCATCGGCGCGGTGAAGGAGATTCCCAGCGCCGGCGACATGATCGACCGCCTGGCGGCGGAATACGAAGCGGCGAAGGCCGCGCTGGCGGCGAAGACCTCGCTGACCCGCGGCAGCGCGCTGGCGATGGCCGCCGAGTAGCGCGCAAACGAAAGCGGCGGGAAGGTTTCCCTTCCCGCCGCCGTCGTTGAACGCAGAGTGTTCGTCAGTCTTATCGGAACAGTCCGAGCAGAGTGCTCGACGACTGGTTGGCGATGCTGAGGGCCTGCACGCCAAGCTGTTGCTTGGTCTGCAGCGCTTGCAGCTTCGCGCTTTCCTTCGCCAGGTCGGCGTCGACCAGGTTGCCGACACCGGCGTCCAGGGTGTCCTGGAGCTTCATGACGTTGGTCATGTGGGTGTCGAGCGCCTTGGCGCCCGTGCCGAGCTTCGAGAGGGCCGAGGAGATGTCCTGGATGGCATCTTCCACTTCCTTCACGTCTGCCGAGTTCACCGTGCCGGTCAGCGACGAGAGCGTCGCAGCGATCTTGGCGTTCGACTTCGACAGGTCGACGTGGTCGATGTCGATGGTCGCGGTGGCGTCGGCGTTAGCGATCGACTTGATGCTCGAGCTGTTGACCGAGGGGCGCGCGATCAGGTTGACGCCGTCGAAGGTGGCGTTGTTCGCGATCGTGTCGATCTGATCGCGCAGCGAGGTGTATTCATCGCTGAGCGCCTGCTTGGAGGCGGTCGACAGACCCGCTTCAGTCGCCGCCAGGACCTTTTCCTTCATCTGGACGAGAATGTCCGAGATGGCGGTGCCGGCCGACATAGCGACGTCGGCCACCGACTGGCCGCGTTGCAGCGACGAGATGACCGAATTGAGCGAGGCAGATTCAGCGCGCTGGTTCTGGGCGATGGCCCAGATGGCGCCGTTGTCCTTGGCGGTGGCGATCTTCTGACCGGTGTTGATCCGGTTCTGAACGGTGCCAAGGTCCTTGTTAGTGGCGTTCAGGTTTTGGAGCGCGATCATCGCGCCCTTGTTCGTGTTGACCGAATTCAGCGACATACACGTGTTTCCTTTTCTCGGAGACCGACGTCATTTTGACTGCCGGAGGCGTTTTGCCTGCGAGACTCCTGAGCAAGGGTCGGGCCAGTTTTGGCCGTTAACCCCTTTTCGTTGATGCGCTTGAGCTTTTTCGCCGACCGCCGTTAGCGGCGGGTGTTTGCGGCGGCCGGCGACCGTCAAACACGGTAAATCTTGCCGGCCAGGAGCGGCAAAAAGTGCGCGCTGAGGTGGGCAGGATCTGCCGGTCGGCGCCGAGGACGCAGCCGATCCGACCGCCTTCAGCTTTTCTAACGACATGAAAAGCTCAAACCGCTGGCGTGGGGGCATAGCCCCGACCATGCTCCGCGCGACTTTCAGTAGGAGCTTTCCATGGCGCAGGCGCGCAAACGCGGCGGCATCTTCGCCTCATTCGGGTTCCAGGTCCTGGCCGGCATGGCGCTCGGGCTGGGGCTCGGCCTGCTGGCGCGCGAGCTGGGCTCCGAGGCGGGGCAGGCCGGTCATGGCTTGTCCGAAGCCCTGCGGCTGGCCGGATCGACCTTCGTCCAACTGCTGCGCGTGCTGGTGCCGCCGCTGGTGTTCACGGCCATCGTCGCCAGCATCGCCAATCTGCGCCAGCTCCAGAACGCTGCGGCTCTCGTCTGGCGGACCTTGCTGTGGTTCGCGGCGACCGCGCTGATCGCGGTGACCATCGGCATCGTCCTGGGCCTGGTGCTGAAGCCTGGGCTCAACACCACCGTGGCGGCGGCGGTCGCCGAGGCGCCGCACACCAGCGGGTCGTGGTTGGACTTCCTGACCGGCCTCGTCCCTTCGAACATGCTGGGGCTGGCGGCGTCCACGACCCTGGCGGAAGACGGCGCCAAGACGACCCTGTCGTTCAACGTGCTGCAGATCGTGGTCATCTCGCTGGTCACCGGGATCGCGGCGCTCAAGGCAGGCGCGGCGGCGGAGCCGTTCCTGGCGTTCAACGCCTCGGCGTTGGCCATCGTCCGCAAGATCCTCTGGTGGGTGATCCGTCTGACCCCGATCGGCACCATCGGCCTGTTCGGCAACGCGGTGGCCCACTACGGCTGGGACGCGCTCGCCCAGCTCGGGGCGTTCGCGGTGGCGGTCTATGTCGGGCTGGGTTTGGTGATGTTCGTCGTCTATCCGACCCTGCTGGCCGTCAATGGTTTGAATCCGCTCAAGTTCTTTGCCGGCGCATGGCCGGCGATCCAGCTCGGCTTCGTCTCGCGCTCGTCGATCGGGACCTTGCCGGTGACCCAGACCGTCGCCGAGAGCGCGCTGGGCGTGCCGCGGTCGTACGCCGCCTTTGCGGTGCCGCTCGGCGCGACGACCAAGATGGACGGTTGCGCGGCGATCTATCCGGCGGTCGCCGCGATCTTCGTGGCGCAGTTCTACAATGTGCCGTTGGCGCTCAGTGACTACTTCCTGATCGTCTTCGTTTCGGTGATCGGGTCGGCGGCGACGGCCGGCCTGACCGGTGCGGTGGTGATGCTGACCCTGACGTTGTCGACGTTGGGGCTGCCGCTCGAAGGCGTCGGGCTGCTGCTGGCCATCGACCCGATCCTCGACATGGGGCGAACCGCGACAAATGTCGCTGGCCAGGCGCTGGTCCCGACCCTGGTGGCCAAGCAGCAGGGCATGCTCGACATGGAGATCTACAACGCCGCGTCGGGCGACTTGCCGGCCGAGCCGGACGAAACGACGCAGCGTGCGGCCTGAGGCTGATCGCCGTCTGTCCAGCCGCGGATTCCGGCCCTAGGATCGCAGCTGTTACGGGGCGGAGGGCTTATGGGCGACGAGCAGCGAAAGGGCGACTGGCCGAGCGCCAGCGCCGGCGGCGAAGCGCTGCTTCAGGCGATGCTCGACGCCTCGTCGATGTTGGCCGGCGTCGTGGAGCCATTGGAGGACGACTACCGGTTCCTCCTGGCCAACCGCGGAGCCTGTGAATTCTATGGCTGCGCGCCGGGGACCTTGAGCGGCCGCACAGGCCGCGACCTGGGCGTGACGCCGGAACAAGTCCAGGGACGGCTGGAGGTGCTGCGCCGGGTGCTGGCCAACGGCGCGCCGGAGACCATCGAGTATTCGTTCCGCTTTCCCAACGGCCATCAGGGTTGGTTCCTCGGGACCTTCACGCCGTTCGCCGGCGCGGCGGGGCAGGTGGTGTTCATCATCATCGACATCACCGAGCAGCACGTCGCGCAGGTCGAAGCCGAGCGGCAGGGCGCGCGGTTGACCTTGGCGCTCAATGCGACCGAACTGGGCCTGTGGGAGTACGACGTCGCCGCCGACCGGGTCGACTGGGACGGGCAGACGCGCCGCATGTTCGGCATGCCGCCCGAGGGCGACCTCAACTACGCCACCTATGCCGCCGCGGTTCACTTCGAGGATTTCCCCGCCACCCGGTCCGCCTACGAGGCGGCGATGGCCGGGGAGAACGACGGCCACTATGTCGTCGAGCATCGCACGACCGCGGCCGGCGAAGGCGGCTCGGCGGTCTGGGTGCGCGGCGCGGCGCGGGTGTCGTTCGATGCTCAGGGGCGGCCGGTGCACGTGATCGGCACCTCACAGGACATCTCGGCGCAGGTCGCGGCGCGCGAGCGCCAGAACCTGTTGCTCGGAGAACTGAACCACCGGGTGAAGAACAACATGGCGGCGGTGCAGGCGATCGCCTCGCAGACCCTGCGCGGGGCGCCCGACGATCCCGTAGCGTTCCGCGCCGCCTTCGACAGCCGCCTGCAGTCGCTGGCCCGCGGCCACGACCTGTTGACCCGCAACGTCTGGGAAGCGGCCGACCTGCGCGACGTGATCGAGGCAGCCTTGGCCCCGTTCGCGGCGGAAGGATTTGCGATCTCCGGGCCCGAGGCGCCCGCGCCGCTGGATCCCGAAATGGCGGTCAACCTGGTGATGGTGTTGAACGAACTGGCCACCAACGCGGCCAAGTACGGCGCGTTGTCAGGCGCGGGCCGGGTTTCGATCGACTGGGGCGTCGACGGCGAGCGCCTGAAGCTGCATTGGCGCGAACGCGGCGGCCCGCCGGTGGAGCCGCCCAAGCGCACGGGCTTCGGCACTCGCCTGACGCTGAGCGCGCTGCAGGCCTATGGCGGCACGGTCGAGCTGGGCTTCCCACCCGAAGGGGCGGAATGCCGGATGACCGCGGTGCTGGCCCGTCGCTAGGAGACCAGCGTCGCCTGCAGGGTGATCTCGGCGTTGAGCAGCCGCGAGACCGGGCAGTTCTTCTCGGCCGTGCGCGCGAGCTCGTCGAACTTGACCTGATTGATCCCGGGAACCTTAGCTTGGAGCGTCAGCGCCGAGCGCTCGATCTTGAAGCCCTCTCCATCCGGGACCAGGGATACCGCCGCCTCTGTGGTCAGCTCTTCGGCCGCCAAGCCGGCGCGCTGGATGAGGAAGGCGAGCTGCATCGTGAAGCAGCCGGCATGGGCCGCGGCGATCAGTTCCTCCGGGTTGGTCCCGGGGGTGTCCTCGAAACGGGTCTTGAAGCTGTAGGGCGTGGCCGACAGGACCCCGGAATCGGTGGTCAGGTCGCCGTCGCCGTCACGGCCGGTTCCACGCCAAACCGCGCGCGCCTTGCGGATCATTGCTCGCCTCCTGAATGGGATCGCCCCTGGCGAGCGGATAACGCCGAACGCGGCGATTGGATCACCGGCGCCCGTTCATCTCGTCGCCGGCGTTGCGGGGGAGGGGGATGAAGAAGGCCAGCGAGATCAGCGTGATCAGGCCGGTGACGACGAAGGCCGGAGAGATGGCCGCCGCCGTCAGCTGATCTTCGCCACGTGCGACCATGAAGAAGTGCATCAGCGACGCAGCCAACCCGATGCCGATCGACTGCACCAGCTGCTGGACCATCGAGGAAGTGGTCGAGGCCCGGCTCATCCGGGCCTGGTCGATGTCGGCGAAGGCGAGGCCGTTGAGGCTGGTGAAGTGCAGCGAGCGGAAGAAGCCGCCGACGCCGAGGATCAGCAGGATCAGCCAGTGCGGCGTGGTCGGCGTGAACAGGCCGTAGGCGACGAAGCTGACGGCGACGATCAGGGCGTTGACGATCAGCACCGAGCGGAACCCGAAGCGGCGCAGGATCGGCGGGGCGGCGGTCTTCATGACCAGGGCGCCGGCCGCGGAGATGAAGGTCATCAGGCCGGCCTGGATCGCCGAAAGGCCGAAGCCCACCTGCAGCAGCATGGCCAGCATGAACGGGGTGGCGCCCATCGCGATGCGCATGAACGCGCCGCCGATGACCGAGGCGCGGAAGGTCTGCAGCCGGAAGACCGATAGGTCGAGGATGGCGTGCGGATTGCCGCGGGCGTGACGCCAGTAGACGACCAGCGCGGCCAGTCCGCCGAAGAACATCGATGCGACCAGAAAGTCGGGCAGCAGGCCGCGGCCGAGGTTCTCGAAGCCGAAGATCAGGCCGGCGAGGCCGAGGCCGGTGAGCAGGGTGCCCTTCCAGTCGATGGGCGAGACCTCCTGCTCCTTGACGTTGGGCACGTAGCGCATGACCAGCAGCACGCCGACGACGGCCACCGGGATGCTCAGGAAGAAGATCCAGCGCCAGTCGGCGAAGGTGACGATCGCGCCGCCGACGATCGGGCCGATGACCGGGCCGAGCAGGGCCGGCATGGTCATCACCGACATCGCGCCGACCAGTTCCTCCTTGGGCGTGGTGCGCAGCAGGACGAGCCGGCCGACGGGCATCATCATCGCCCCGCCCATGCCCTGGAAGATCCGCGCGATGACCAGCTGGGTCAGGTCCTGGGCGAAGCCGCACGCGGCCGACGCCAGCGCGAACAGAACCATCGAGACCATGAAGACCCGCTTGGCCCCGAACTTGTCGGCGACCCAGCCGCTAATCGGCAGGAAAACCGCCGAAGCCAGCAGGAACATGGTGATGGCGAGGTTCAGCCGCAGCGGCGGTTCGCCCAGGGCCACCGCCATGGTCGGCAGGGCGTTGGCGATCACCGTCGCATTCATGGTCTGCATGAGCATGGCCGACCCGATGATCGCCGGGATCACCCAGCCGCGGGTCGTCGCCGTGGAGCCGCTCTCCTGGATCGGTTGGTCGACGGGGCTCACGGTTCGCACTCCAGGAGTTTCAGCAACGGCGCGCCCGCGGCGGCCAGGGCCGAGCGGTCCGCGGGCGATAGGCGCGCCAGGCGGTCGGCCAGCCAGTCGTTGCGCCGCTGACGGACGGCGTCGACCTGCGCCTCGCCCAGCGGCGTGATGCGCAGTCCCGAGCGGCGCCCGTCCTGCGCATCTTCGACGCGCAGGATCCAGCCGGCTGCTTCGAGGCGCTTAATGTGGCCGCTCATGCTGGGGCGCGAGATCTGTTCGGCCTGTGCGAGTTCGCTGACCCCGACGCCGGGGTGCCGGCGGATGTGACCGAGGATCAGGGCGTCGAGCGCCGAACTGCCGGCGCGCTGGGCCTCCTGGCGCAGGCGGCGCGCCACACGCAGCAGCGGCGCGCGCAGATTGTCGGCGAGGGCCAGGGTCTCGGGCGAGTTCGGCATGGCGATGTAGTTAGGTTGGCGAACTATCTATGTCAAACACACGATTAACGGGAACGAGTTGATGTGCTCGCGAATTGAGGGAGTCGGCTGGTTGAGGGCTAGCGTGAGGCAAGACGATGAGCGCCAATCAAGGCATACCGTCCGACCTGATGTACCGCCTTGCCGCGGAAGTGCGCGGTGCGACGCGGCGCATGTCGCGTGAACAGGTGCTGGATCTGGCGGACATGCTGCACGACGAGATTCGGGCGCGCCGGGAGCTGCGATCCTGGCGACCGACGCGGGGACGGGCAGCTGGCCGCTGCTAAGACGTGAGCGCCCGACGGGCCTGGCGCACGCCAGCGGCGAGCGCGCGGGCCTGGGCCGATAGTTCGTCGAGGATCTGGAGTCGCCACTCAGCCGCCTCTCCGCGGGCGGCGCCGGCGCGGGCGCGCTCGGCGGTGGTGAAGGCCTCGCGGGCTGCGGTCTGGCAATCGGCTACTGCGGCCACGAACCCGCCTTCTGTGCTGGCGCGCCACGCCTGCCGCGCCGCAAGACGCGCCTGGGCGCGGACGCGCAGCGTCGCCGGCGGGCAGGCTGCAGGCGCTTCCGGCGTCATTCCCGACCAAGCGACACCCCGGCCGCGGGCCAGTTCGCGTTCTGCGACCGTCATCCGCGCCGCCTCGGCGGCGGCCTCCGCGTCGATCAGCCATTCGAGTTCGGTCATGTAGAAAATGTACACTACATACACATACTCGCAACCGAAACCTAGAGCGCTCCTCAGCCCTCGCTGATGATGATCCGGCGCGCCTGGAAGGGCGGGATGATCGCGGTGATATGGGCCGCCCAGCGCAGGCGCGCATCGCGGCGGGTCGGGCCGGCGAGGCTCTCCAGGTCGTAGAGGCCGGGTCCCGAACCGCGCAACAGGCGCTTGACCAACACCTCGTCGGTGTCGGTCTCGACGACGACCACGTGGCCCAGCATGTCGAGGCTGGGCGAACTGCGCTGATCCTCGAAATAGATCAGGGCCCCATCGTCGGCCAGTCCGCGCATCGAGTGTCCGGAAACCCTTAGCGCCACGGCCTTCTCCGTGCCGCCAGGCGGGATAGGGGCAAGCTCTCCGCTGCCTTGGCCTGTGGCCAGCAGGACGTCGCCTTCGGGGTTGGCGCCCACCCGTCCGATGATCGGGGCGAGACCCTCCGATCCCGTCGAGCGCATCGGACCAGCGGCGTCGTAGAGCCATTCTGGGCGAACGCCGAAGGCGGCGGCATACTCTTTGGCGCGGCGATAGGAGAAGGGGGCGTTGCCGTTTTCGTTGGACGAGTAGGTGTTGCGGTTCCAGCCGAACGCCTCGGCGGCGGCCGCCGCCGTTTCAAAACCTTGCTCGGTGCGGGCCAGCCGCAGGCGCTGGAAGCGATCGTCCATAGCCGGCTTCTAGCCGAGCCTGTGTGTAAAATAAATACAGAATCCGCTTGCCCGTTCACTGTATGTTCCATACATTTTCGCCATGGGACACGAAACGCAGCCGAGAGGCGCCCCCACGGGCCAAGAATATACAACCCTACGACAAATCGGGACGTCGCCGACGCGCGCCATGGTAGAGCTCGGCGTTGCGCCGCGAGACGCGCAGCGACTGGAAGCTCACTTCCGCGCCCGACCGGCTTGGGGCGGCGACCTGCAGGTTCCCCGCTTCGCCCGCCATGACCGGCATGTGGCCGACGTGATGGCGCAGGGCGGGTTCTGCGCGTTTTCCGAGCGTCGTATCGGCAAGGGCGGCATGGCGGTCTGCCTGCCGCTGACGTGGCCGGAATGAGCGCGGCCATCGCCGACGTGGTGGCGCACGCGCTGCGCACCCTGCCGCCGGAGACGCGCGGGCGCTTTCTGCGCGACCTGATGGCGACCGCCGCGGCGGGCCTGACGGCGCTGGAGGGCGAGCGCGCCTGCGGCGAGGCGGTCTACCGCCTGGCCGACGCCGTCGTCGGGGTCGGCGCCGAGCAATCCGAACACAGAGGGAGAGAGGGATGAGCCGAGCAGCATATCTGGCCCGTCTGGAGCGCGAGCGCCTGGCGCGAGTGGCGCAGCAGGGCAGGGCGCGGCTGGAGACCCGCGAGGTCGCCGAAGGCGTGGCCGAGACCATCGCGCTGTCGTCCGCGCGCGGCGCGGAATTCGAAGCGCCGCCGTCGGCGTGCGGGGAGCGACAGCGCCCTTATCGCCGGCTGGCCGGGCTGGAGTGGCTGTCGCGCAAGGGGCGGTTGACCACCGCCCAGAAGGCGGCCGGCGAGCGCTACGGACGCTGCTATCGCGTGGCGCAGGGCGAGGTGGCCATCGCCTCGACGCTGGACGTCAGGCCGGGCGGCGCGGCCGAGACGCCGCTGACCGCGGTGATCGCGCGCGCCGAAGCCAATGCGCGGGCGCGGGACGCGCTGAACTTCTATCGCGAAACCTTGCGGCGCCAACCGTCGCTGGTCGCCGCCTGCGACATGATCTGCGGCGAGGAGCTGACCCCGCGCGAGGCCGTACGTGGCGGGGACCGGGATATCTACCGGCTCGAGGCGATGCTGGAGGTGGCCTTGGACATGTTGGCGGCCGAGAAGCCGGCTTAAGTTCCTACTTTGTTCTTGACCCGTCCGGGGATTTTGATAGGCTCTAGGTATCGGTCGTCATTGCGTCTGCAGCGCGCGACGGTTCGGCAAGGCTCCCGCCTCGGTTCCTCTCCCTGCGAGGCGCGAGGGGCCTGATTTCCAAGGTTCAGAGACGGCACGGCGCTCAGATGCGCGCCGACCCGCGCGCTCGCGCCGCAGACGGCGCCGCCCCTCGGGTCCTCCCCCTCCGACGAGGGGCGTCCGCCGGCCGACTGAGCCTGGATCCGACCGCGCGCGTCCAGGCCCCCCGCGCCCCAGGTTCCGAGCCGCGCCTTGCGAGGCGGGCGGACCGGGCGCGGGGGTGTTTGGCCGTCCTGGAAATCGTTTGTCGGCCGGCGTGAGAGCGGCAGCCAGATTGGAGACTGCATGCCCGCGAAGGAGGTCGGCGGAATGGATTGATCTGTCGAACGGGCGTTCTCTAAATTTTCAGTGAGTGGAGGGGCTATGCGTGGGATCTGGGCGGCTGCTTCGCGCCCGGCTGGGGCGATCCCTAGGCGACCACGTTTGTCTTCACAGCGGGCGGCGCGCTGGAGCGCGTTCAGCAGTCGGTCACGTGGCCTTAGGCCTGCCGCGACGCTGATCAGTCGCATCGAATTTCGGTAGCCGTACGGACGGCTGCGTCTAACCCGACCAAACCATTCTCTACAGGCGTCTACCGTTCAGCGGGGAGCTGAGCGGCCCGTTGTCGCGCGCGTTCTGCGCCGACCTGCGCTTGCCGCTTTCCACCACCCACAACAGGAGACTGCATGCCGCTTAATGCGAAGCTTGTACTGGACGTACCCGAAGACGTCGCGTTTCCGCCTCTGCGGGCCGCGGCGTTCGGCGGGACGTCGCCCTATGCCTATAGCCTGGGATCGGGGGCTCTGCCGGCCGGTCTGACCCTGGACCCGTCCTCGGGCCTGGTGTCGGGCGTTCCGACCACTGCGGGCGTCTATTCCGACATCGTCATCCGCGCGAGCGACGCGGCCTCGGCCAGCTTCGACCTGCCGGCGATGACGCTGCGGATCGGGGTGACCCTGCCTGAGATCCAGACGCCGCCGGCGATTGCCGGCGGCGCCACCGAGGGCTCGGTGCTCACGGCCACGGCGGGCGTCTGGACCGGCGCCGACAGCGTCGCGGGCCAATGGCTGATGGACGGCGCGCCGGTCCTGGGCGCGACGGGCTCGACCTACAAACTGATGTTCGCCGACATCGGGAAGGCGCCGTCGTACCGTGAGACCGCGACCAGCGCGGCCGGTTCGGCGACTTCGACCAGCAATGTGCTGCCGACGGTGGTCAACGGCCTGCTGGCGCGGATCATGATGCGCGCCGACACGGCCGTGACGGCCGACCGCTGGATCACGGTGACCAACACCGACAACGGCGACGTTGAGCGCACGCGGGTCCCGGCGGGCTCGCCCTCGGGCTTCGCCGGGTACGTCTTCAAGTCGGGCAATGGTTCGCACACGTCGACCGGCGGCACCGAAAGCCATCCACCCTATCTGCGCGGCGTCGAGACGATGTCGGGGTCGAACGCCTACTGCGCCGTGAAGGTCCCGGCCAACACCGCGCTGAAGGTGCGTGTGGCGCTTGGCGGCTTGGTCAACGCCTCGGCCTCCAACACCGGCGTCAAGATCGACGACGGGGCGACGCCGACGGCGACCGTGTTCGCCAACATCGAAAACCGCAGCCAGGCGGTCGGCAACGTCCTGCAATTCAACGGCGTTGAGATCGCCGCCGCCGACTGGCTGCACGCCGGGGCCTGGCTGAACGTGACCTCGGCGACGGGCTGGATCTACTTCCGCAAGCCGGCGAACGGCGTGTGCGGCCTCCGGGCGATCGAGGTCGCCTATCCAAGCCTAGACATCGTCAGCGCCGGCGTCGGACCGTTCTACGTCGCCAACGACGGGACGGGCAGCGACGCGACTGGCGACGGCTCGCTCACCCGGCCCTGGGCGAGCCTGCCGGGCGATCCCACCGCGCCGGGCGTGCTCGGCGGTTTCGACGTGCTGGCGGGCGGTGAAGTCCGGCTGAAGAGCACCGGCACGCCTTACCGGCTGCCGCGGCCGCTGGTGAATACGACGGGCGTGCTCGGTACGCTGAGCGCCGCCGTCTCGGCCGGCGCGACCACGTTCACCTGTCCCGGCATGGGCGCGGTGTCCGGCCGCTGGGTCTATCTGTGCGACGCCGCGGGGGATGTGACCGAGGCGGTCAAGGTCATCGGGTCCAGCGCCGGCGGCGTTACCACGAGCCTGTCGGCGCCGCTGAAGTTCGCGCATCCCGCCGGCTCGAGCGTAAAGGCCTATGCCGAAACGCTCGTCCCGCTGAAGCGCTCGGGCGCATCGGGGCAACCCATACGCTTCACTTCGTACGGCGGCGGAAATGCGGTGCTGGACGGCTCGGAGGTCATCGGCGGCTGGGCGGCGGTCACCGCGGGGGAGGTCAAGAACAACCCCAATGCGGCGAACATCCAGAAGGCTTCCATCGCGGCTTTCCCGGCGCTGATGTTCAGTCAGACGATCCACGAGGGCGGCCGCTCGCTCTATCCGGCCCAGTTTCCCGAACCGAGCGAGGCGGGGGCCTTCAACCTGCCGTACATCGGCAGCGACGCATTCGTCGAAATGACGGTCGCCGAATTCAACGCGGCGTCAATCGTGGAGGGTGCGACCAACTCGGGCGGGACCGGCTATCGGCTTTGCACGTTCACGAGTTCGATCTTGGCCTCGCGCTACGGTCCTGAGAACATCAATCTGACCGGCTATCTCTTCGTCTGTCGGATGAACGGCAACCGCATCGGGGAGTGGACGATCTCCGACCACAATCCGACGACGGGCTATGTCGCCTGGAAGATCACCAACGATGAGAACCTCAGCCTGAACGCCTCGAGCGCCGCCTCGGCGGCGAACTGGCTGTGGGCGGTCCGCGGCCATCCCTTCGATATCCGTCGCAAGGGGCAGTACGCCTACAGCGCTGACCTGAAGTCGGTTTACGGCTGGTTCCGCGGCGCCAGCGAGCGTTCGATCAGTCGGATCGAATACGGCGTGACCTTCAATCGCGACCACGTCGAGTTTGACGGGATCGACTTCCAGGCCTTCGGTGTCGACTACGGCGGCGCGGCGCGCGATTTCGGCAATGCGCGCGTCGGCTTGAAGATCGCCAACGGCGCTTGGCGGGCCTGCAACAACGTCTCGGGTAACGGCGTCTTCCGCCCGGCGGGCTCGCCGGCGGCAGATTTCACGATCGAGAACGTCGACGCGTTCGACACCAGCCGCGTCGGCATGATGCAGATGTCGGCGAGCGGCAGCCACATCAAGGGCGTACGTCACCGCGACTCCGGCCGCACCAGCGCCTACTTCGGGGGGGCCTCGGCGAACAACCTGGTCGAGGATTTCGACTTCTCCGACAACTTCAGCCTGCACGGCAACGGGGCGTCCATCTACCAGGTCGCCCACGACAACCAGTTCGTCCAGGGGTTCATCATGAACCACGTGCTGGCCTACACCGCCCAGACGGACAACGCGGCCGTGGTGAAGACCAACGCGCTGAAGAACTCAGTGCTGAGCTGCTGTCCGCCCTGGCCGGGCACGACCAACGAGACCTACGGCGTGCCGGGGTCGGTCGACGGCACCCGCTACACGATGCAGGTGCTGGACGGTGAATCGAGCTCGGTCTTCGAAGGCGTGCTCGCGGTGATGGGCGATGCGCTGATGAGCGGTTCGAACCCCTCCGGCGCGCCATCCACCGGCCAAGTGGTCCGCAACTGCGTGTTCAGCAACGTCAACGCCGCGCAGCTGACCGGCCGCATCTGGCAGAACGTGCTGATCCTGGGCGACACGCCGTCCTCGCCGGGCGTCAACTCTACGAAGCTGGCTCAACTGGATCCCGCCTCGTACCGCGTCGAAGTCGCGAGCGGGACCGAGCCCTGGGACGGCACGATCACCCAGAAGATCCAGAAGGTGCTGACCCGCAACGGCGACACCGAGACGTTCACGGCCAGGACTCTGGGGCCGTTGTCCGGACCGGGCGAAAAGCCGTGGCTGGTCCCGGCTTGGGGGCAGGCGCACGCCCTGGCCGAGTGCGCCCTGACCACCACCACGTTCCGGGCCGGCGCGCGTCCGCGGCTCGCGCTGAGCAGCATCGTCGCCACCGCGCCGGGCTGTGCGATCAGCCTGCCGTCGGGCCTGGGCGACAACGCGATGTTCGGCCTGGATCGGGGCACGGTGCACTTCGTCGGCTCGGCGCCGGCGGCGGGCTCCTATGAGCTGGTCGTGCGCCAGACCAGCAGCCACCCCGACCTGATCGGGGGCGGGACCCAGACCCACGACACGACCATCGTTGTCGAGGTGATCTAACGGACGGAGGACGCCTGGTCGTGAGGCCAGGCGTCCAACCGACGCAAGCGTTGGAGGCTGGGATGCAAAGCAAGCGAATGCGGGTGGTCGGCCGCTACAGCCCCGATCTGGCTGAGGGCATCTGCGCGCGGATCGCCAAGGGTGAGAGTCTGGCGGCGATCTGCCGTGAGCATGGCATGCCGCCGCGGTCGACGGTCGATGCCTGGAAGGGCTTCTATCCGGACTTCGGCGAGGCGTTCGCTGCGGCCCAGTCGGCGGCCGGCGGACCGGCGAGAGGCGGGCGGCCCAGCGGCTACAGCGTCAAGGCCGCGGTCGAGCTCTGCCGGCGGCTGGGCGAGGGCGAGGCGCTGCACATGATCTGCCGCGATCCGGACATGCCCTCGCAGAGCGGGTTTTACCTGTGGCTGCACAAGTATCCTGAGTTCGCGGAGATGTACGCGGTGGCCCGGGAGATCCAGGCCTACCGGCTGTTCGACGAGGTCCGGGAGATCGCCGACGCCGCGACGGCCGAGACGCTGCAGGTCGCCAAGCTGCGGATCGCCGCGATCCAATGGCAGGCCGCGCGGCTGGGGCCGAAGGCCGGCGAGAAGGCCCGTGAGGCCTCGGACGGACCACAGCCCTTCGCCATCGAGGTGGTGAACTTCTTGCCCGCACCTGTGGCGGAAATCCCGGGACAAGATTGAGCCGACCTATTGCTTTGGACCACTCTCTGCTCTCGGGCGGCGGCGATAGCCTGGCCCGTGACGGCGGCAAGCTGAAGCTCAGCGTCGAAGTCGGTGAAGTGAGCCTGCCCGAGGCGCAGGCAGGTGCGCCCAGCCCTATCTGGTGACCCTGGATGACTGGGGCGTGCTGACCGCCGGGGGCCGGGAGGTCGGGCGGGTGCAGTAGTCCCGCCCTGGCCCTTCGGGGGCCGAAGCCTTCAACATCGGTGAAACGTGGACAAACCGCAGATTCCCAATCGCTGGGGGCCGCGGGCCTATCAGCGTGACCTCTGGACCTATCTGGCGAGCGGCGGCAAGCGCGCCGACGTGGCCGCGCACCGGCGCTGGGGCAAGGACGAGGTGGCCCTGCACTGGGCCGCGTTCTGCGCCGTGCAGAAGCCAGGACTTTACTGGCACATGCTGCCCGAGGCCGGCCAGGCGCGGCGTGCGATCTGGACGGCGGTCAACCCGCACAGCGGCCGAAAGCGTATCGACGAGGCCTTCCCCCGGGCGATTCGGGAGCGGACGCTGGACAGCGAGATGCGGATCGAGCTGAAGAACGGCTCGGTCTGGCAGGTGCTGGGTTCGGACAACTATGACAGCCTGGTCGGCGCGCCGCCGGTAGGCGTGGTGCTGTCGGAATGGGCGCTCGCCAAGCCCGAGGCCTGGACCTATCTGCGCCCGATCCTGGCCGAGAACGACGGCTGGGCGTTGTTCCTGTGGACTCCGCGCGGCCGCAACCACGCCACCCGCAGTTTCGAGGCCCGCGCCGCCGACCCGGCCTGGTTCACCCTGAAATCGCCGGCGACCGCCACCGACGTCTTCACGCCCGAGCAGCTGGCCCGCGAGAAGGCCGAACTGGTCGCCGAGGCGGGATCGGCCGAGGAGGGGGAGGCCCGCTTTGCGACGGAGTATCTGGTCGATTTCGACGCCGCCGCGCCGGGCGCCTACTACGGGGCGTTGCTGCGCGAGGCGGGCGAGCAGAGGCGGATCGGGCGCGTGCCGTATGATCCGGCGCTGAAGGTCGACACGGCCTGGGACCTCGGGATCGACGACTATACGGCGATCTGGTTCTTCCAGCAGGTCGGCCGCGAGGTCCGCGCGATCGACTACTTCGAGACCTCGGGCGAGGGACTACAGTCGATCGTGCGCGAGGCGATCGCGGCCAAGCCCTATGTGTACGGGACTCACTACCTGCCGCACGACGTGATGGTGCGCGAGCTGGGCGCGGCGGGCCGCTCGCGGTTCGAGACCCTGGGCGGGCTCGGCGTGAGGCCGATCGGCGTCGGCGTGGCCGGCGATCCCGAGGACCGCATCAACGCCGCGCGCCAGATGATCGCGATGACCTGGTTCGACGCCGGCCGCTGCGCGGTCGGGCTCGACCGGCTGCGCGCCTATCGCAAGCGCTGGAGCAAGGCGACGGCCAGCTATGGCGGCCCGCTGCACGACGCCGCCAGCCATGGCGCCGACGCCTTCGGCGAGTTCGCGGTCAATCGTCAGGGAGCGGCGACGCCACGGCCGGCGACGCGAGGCCGTGGCGAGGGCCTGGGCTGGATGGCGTGAACATCAAATAGAAGAGGCGAGAGATGACGTGGTTGGACAAGGCCGCTGGTTGGGCCAAGGGGCAGGTCGATGAATTCGGGCGGGCCTATGGCCAAATGAGCGACAGACGTTTGGCAGCCGAGAGTCAGACGCGGTCCGCCGTTTTTAATGTGCTGCCCGAGCGACTCAAGGTGCTGGTTCGACTGAAGGAAGCGCCGAAACTGCGCGGACCGGTGCAGCCGGAACCTGTTCCACCGCCGGCGGCCATCCGGCTGGGCCCAGTTGGGAGCGGCTCCGACATTGAGATCAAGGACAACAGCGTAAGACTGGACGGACTGTCTCCAGAGATGACCAGACTTTACTCTGGCGTCGTTGACGCGTGGCAGGGCGCAGGCGGGCCTCGGCCCGTCATCACCTCGGGCAATGACGGCAAGCACAGACGAGGCTCCCGGCACTACTCGAACCATGCCATCGACTTGCGCGGCAACAACATTGACGCGACTAAAGCGGAGGAAATCCGCAGGCGGCTACAGGAGCACGCAGGTGCGGATTACGATGTTGTCTACGAGACGTTCCCCAACGATCCGCGCCGGAACCACATCCACGTCGAGTATGATCCTAAACCCAAGCGGCGCTAAGGCCGCGCTACAACTCACGCCCTCAATGTTTGCTGTTTGTTCTGGATCGGTGCTATCTCTAGAGCGGTCGGGTGGTTTGTTCGGCCTTGATGCTGCGGCGTGGGGCGAGGCGGGGGAATGCGGATACCGGCATGCATAGCCGTAGCTGTTCTGATGACGGCCTGTTCCGCTCGAGACGGTGGCTGGCGTTCGCTTACTACGGATGAGACAGCGGCGCTGGACCGGCAGTCCTTGGCGCAGAACCCCTGGTTAAGAGCGCCGCCGCGCCGGGAGGCGGTCGCGGACTTCGATGGCGATGGTCAGCGCGATCGCGCCGTGATCCGTGTGAACCGCGAGAGCTATGCGGTCATTGTGCTCGGTGGCGACGGACAGGCGCGCCGGCTCGGTGAAGCAAGACCGCGAGGCGAACTTGCGAACATGGAGCTTGGCGTTCTGGCGCCGGGCGTCCATCGCACCTTCTGCGGCCGGCGTGAGCCTGACGAGGCCGGGTGCAGTCCGAGCGTGACTCTGAAGTCGCCTGGCGTGGCCGTGACCACCTTCGAGGCGGCGCAGGTCGTCTACTTCTGGAACGGGACGACGTTCGACGTCGCGGCCCTGAGCGACTAGGCGCGCGTCAGCCTTCACTGAAAATCTGGAGATACCGACATGAGCCCGGACGCCTGCGCGCCCGGCGAGGATCCCACGCCGCCTGAACGCGGCTGGCTGTTTCGCCGGCTCTACACCTACTTTGGCACCCTGCTGAATCTCTGCGGCGTCGGCGCGGCTCTCGCCAAGCTTGATGATCCGCAGGCCCTGAAATGGATCGCGCTGGCGCTGATCGGCTCCAACGTCGTCCTGGCGACGCTGTACTTGGCCGGGGCGACGGTGACCGACTGGGCCAAGCTGGCGGCCGCGGCGCGAGGCCTGCGGGCCGAGGGCGAACTGCCGGCCGACCAGCAGGTGCGACGATGAGCCGGGACCTCGCCCTCGCCGAACTGGCGAAGATCCGGGCCTCCGCCGACGCGCTGGAGGCCTTTTTCATGCGCGAGGCGCCGCCGGCGGACGCCCCGACGCCGGCCAGGGGACTGGCCGAGCCGGCGCGGTTCTTCGAACATCTGCGCAGCCGTCCGCCGCTGGGCCCGGCCCTGTCGCAAGGGGAGGTCGCCGGCTGCGAGCGCATCCTGGCGGCCTGCGCCAGCGCCGGCTTTCCGCCGGCCTGGACGGCCTATGCGCTGGCCACCTGCGTCCATGAGACGGCGGGCGCGATGGCTCCCGTGCGCGAGTACGGCAAGGGGGCGGGGCGGGTCTATGGCAAGCCTGGCCGCAACGGCGGGCAGGTCGCCTATGGCCGCGGCGACGTGCAACTGACCTGGGACGAGAACTACGAGCGGGCCGACCGCGAGCTGGGGTTGAACGGCGCGATGATCGCCAACTACGACCTGGCGCTGGACCCGCAGGTCTCGGCCCGGGTGCTGGTCGCAGGCATGGAAGGCGGCTGGTTCACCGGAAAGGGGCTGCGGCTCTATTTGCCTGGGGTCGCGCGGCGCGACCAGTTCGCCGCCGCCCGCAAGATCGTCAACGGAACCGATCGGGCCGAGTTGATCGCCGGCTACGCGGAGACGTTCCAGAACGCGTTGTTGGCTGGGGGATGGCGAGTGGATAGCCTCGCGTGACAGGCACGCAGTTTCGGACAAATGGATCGCTCAGACCCGCCAGCCATGCCCGAGAAGTACCAGCGACCTCTGCGGTGGCTGATCTACTATCTTCTCGCCATCTCGATAGTCGGCATCCCGATCCAGTTTGTCCTCGCCGGATGGGGGCAGTCTGAGCCGAACTTCGTAACGGGCGAGATCTACCCGATGCGGAGGCCGGGCAAGGCGGCGACAGGCGTTGTCTTCGTCACGCGAGAATCGATGATGATCGATTGGTTCTTCATGGCCCACATGATCGGGATGTTCGCGCTCGCCGCGTGCGTTGGCGCCTGGCGCGTGGCGCAGAAGGTCATCGAAGACAGCCGATATGTGGAAGGCGGCAAGTGAAACCGTACCGCCTTGCGGAACCTGTAAAGAGGTTTACATAGAGTCCAAATCTCGATGAGGCTTGAATGGCCAACGCAGCCCTGAAGTTCGAGGAGGACGCCGGATACGGCGCCGACGCGCTGCGCGATCCTGAGGCGCGCCGACGGCTGTCTCCGCCGGCGGTGGCGCTGTTCCTGCGCACCTGCGATCTCTGGGACCTGAAGGTCGAGGATCGGATGGCGATCCTAGGCGGGATATCGCGCCAGACCTATCACAACTGGAAGGCCGGCAAGGTCGGGGCGCTGAGCCGCGATCAGCTCGAGCGGATCTCGCTGGTGCTGGGCGTGCTCAAGGGGCTTCGCCTAGTGTTCGCCGAGGATGCGCAAGGCGTGCGCTGGTTGAAGGCGGACAATACCGATACGCCGTTTCGCGGCCGCGCGCCGCTGCTCCTGATGACCGAAGGCGGAATGAGCGGGCTCTACGACGTGCGCCGCTATCTCGACGCCTGGCGCGGGGTGAAGTGAGTTTCGCGCATGCGCGGGTCGCGGCCCGCACCCATCGGCTGATCGCCTCGCGCTTCCCGACGATCGGCGTGTTCGATGACATCGCCGCCAGCGAAGAGGAACTACGCGTCGCCTTCCTACTCGAGGACCTGACCAACCGTCGCAGTCAGGAGCGGCTGGACGCGCTGCCGCCCGGCAGCGTGCCGTCGGGCGCGAGCGCATCGATCGCCATGGCGGCCTTCGTGCATTGCGCCGAGGAAGGCGGGCGGTTCTCGGACGGCGAGCTCGGCGCATGGTACGCGGCGCTGGAACTGCCGACCGCGATCGCCGAGACGGTGCATCACCACGAGCGGCGGCTGCGGGCCTCGGCCGGGGGATTTCCCTGCCGGATCCAGATGCGCGAACTGGTCGTGCGGCTGGACGGCGATCTGCTGGATCTGCGCGGCCGGGCCAGCGAGCGGCCCGAGCTCTACGACCGCGACGAGTACGCGGCCTCCCAGGAGTTCGCGCGCGAGCGCCGCTGGCCGTTCGTCGAAGACGGCGAGGACGGCTTCGTGTTCGACAGCGTTCGGCGCGAGGGCGGGACCAATGTGGTCGTCTTCCGTCCGGCGGCGCTGCCGCTGCCGATCCGGCAGGGCGACCACTACGAGTATGTCTGGGGCGCGGACGGCGAGCTGACGGTGCTGAAGATCAGTTTGGTCAAGCGGTAATTGTTCCTGTTTTGTTCTTGACATTCCCCGGGGAATGAGCGACAGTCTGGGTATTGGTGATCAGTGCGCCTCGCGGCGCCGCCCGACGATGGATTGAGCGACGGCGACGCTGGTCGGCGCCGTATCGACTGGGCGCCTGGCGCGCCGCCGAAGGAACCTCATGACCGACATTCTGAAGGACGCCCGCGAGGCGTTCGAACTCGCGCGCGACCACGAGGCGGAGAACCGGCGCGAGGCGCTGGACGACATCCGCTTCGCGCGGCTAGGCGAGCAGTGGCCGGCCAAGATCCGCCGCGACCGCGAACTGGACGGCCGGCCATGCCTGACGATTAACCGGCTGCCGGCCTTCATCCGCCAGGTGGTCAACGACGCGCGCCTGAACAAGCCGGTCATCGTCTGCCATCCGGTCGACAGCGGGGCCGATCCCGAGACGGCGGAAATCTTCAATGGCCTGATCCGCAACATCGAGCAGAGTTCGGACGCGGAGGTCGCCTACGACACCGCGCTGGACTTCGCGGTCACCGGGGGCTTCGGCTACTTCCGGATCAACACCCGCTATGCGCGCGACGACGCCTTCGACCAGGACCTGGTGATCGAGCGGGTGGCCAACCCGTTCTCGATCTACGGCGATCCGGCCTCGAGCGCGGCCGACTCATCGGATTGGAACACCGCCTTCGTGGTCGACACGATGTCGAAGGACGAGTTCGCGGCGCGCTGGAAGGGTGCACAGCCTGTGGATTGGGAGGCCGACGCTTATGCGGGTCTCGGCGGGCCCTGGGTCGAGGGCGAGCGGGTGATGGTCGCTGAATACTGGCGGCGCGAGGCGGTGGTTCGGCAGATCGTCGCCCTGTCCGACGGCCAGGTCGTGACGCTGGAGGTCTATGAGAAGCAGAAGGCGTTGTTCGACGCGATCGGCGCCCAGGTGGTGGGCCAGCCTCGTCCCGTGGCGAGCCACAAGGTCGTACAGCGGATCATGACCGGCGCCGAGGTGCTGGAGACCGTCGACTGGGCCGGCAAGTACATCCCGATCGTGCCGGTCTACGGCGAGGAACTGCATGTCGACGGCAAGCGCCGGCTGCGCAGCCTGGTGCGGGACGCCAAGGATCCGCAGCGCATGTTCAACTACTGGCGCACCACCTCGACCGAGCTGGTGGCGCTGGCGCCGAAGACGCCGTTCATCGGGCGCAAAGGCGCATTCGAGACCGATGCGGCCAAGTGGGCGACGGCGAACGTCCAGACCCATGCCTTCATCGAGTACGACGGGCCCGAGCCGCCGCAACGCCAATCGTTCGCCAGCACGCCCGTGGGAGCCATCCAGGAAGCGCTGCACGCCGGCGACGACATGAAGAACATCATGGGGCTGCACGACGCCAGCCTGGGCGCGAGGTCCAACGAGACGTCAGGCCGGGCGATCATGGCGCGGCAGCGGGAAGGGGACGTCTCGACCTTCCACTACATCGACAATCTGAGCCGGGCGATCCGGCACGCGGGCCGCATCCTTATCGACCTGATCCCGAAGGTCTATGCGACGCCGCGGGTGCTGCGGGTGCTGGGCCCGAGCGGCGACGCGCAGATGGCTCCGGTCAACCAGCGCTTCGCCGCGCAGGTCGCCGACGCGGCGGGACAGATCCGCAAGATCGAGAAGATCTACGACCTGGGCGCGGGAAAGTATGACCTGACGGTTCGGTCGGGGCCGAGCTTCACCAGCCGTCGTGAAGAGGCCGCGACGCAGATGATCGAGCTGATCCGCGCCTACCCGCCGGCAGCGCCGATGATCGGCGATCTGCTGGCCAAGAACCTGGATTGGCCGGGCGCCGACGAGATCGCCAAGCGGCTGGCGGCGATGCTGCCGGCGCCAATAAAGGGGCCGCCGCCGGAGATCGAACAGGCCAAGGCGCAGATGGGCAAGCTGGTCCAGGCGCTGCAGGCCGCCAACGCCAAAATCGCGGCCCTGGAGCAGGACCGCGCCCATGAGGCGCGAAGGCTGGAGATCGAGGCCTTCGAGGCCGAGACAAATCGGATGCGGACTGTCGCCAAAGACGCGGGGTGAGCCCGGCCGACAAGATCGGAGCCGCTTACTCCGCCCGATGCCTGGGACGTCGACGCCCGGCGACCGAATATTCCCAAACGAGTGAGGCCTGATGGCGAATTCTCTGAAGGACATCCTGCTGACGCCGTTGGACCTGAGCGCCGCGCTGCAGTGGAAGAGCCGAGCGCCCTTGCCTGAAACCAAGCCGGCTCCAGGCGGGACGCGGGTGCAAATGCGCAGTTACGACATCGTTGAAAGTAAGAGCGGCGTTAGGTTGCCGCCGATCATAGAGAGAGCTCTACCTGATCATGCGTACGTCCAATACGACGACGGGCGGGATCGGCTCATTGCACGAGGCGGTCCTTCGAAGGCGGGCGGCTTCATCAATGACGCCGTTGGCGGAAGGCTTCGGGTGGTCGGCGAGGTCACGCCAGCGGTGCGCAGCATCGACAATGGGCAGGGCACGAAGCTGATCTCGGAGACGTTCATTCCGGGCAGGACAGCACGGGAAGTGGCCAGACCGGCCGAGAGGATCGCCGCTGGGGTCAATCGTGGCCAGAACCTCTACGGGGCCCGGACAAACTCGAACAGCTTCGCCGGCGACGCGCATGAGGCGTCTACGGGGCGTCGGCCTGGCGCTCCACAGCTTTGGGGGCACAACACCCGCTTGGGCGACGGCGAACTGCCGCTCGATCTTCAGCGTGCGCGAAAGCTCCTTGGACCGGGCCTGGGCTCCACAGGCCTGGGCCTAGCGATCTCCAAGGTCGCCGACGACGTGGGCGAGCGATTGGGCGGTCGAAGCCTATACGGCTACTGAGCGGTCTCGGTCGCCTTAGACGGCAGAGCGGCGAGGATCAGCAGCATGGCCATCCCGCCGCTGACGACCCCGAACAGCGCAAGCATGATGAGCAGCATGGCGCCGAATTCATCGTGACCGAACACTCCGCTCAACAGTCCCATCAAGCCGAGCAAGGCCGCGGCGATGATCGTCGGCGTTGTGAGGATCCATAGGGCAATACGTTTGACCCGATTTCCTCGGACGCGGCCGGATACGGCCTTGATCAAGGTGACGGCCGTCGCGATCACGAGGGCCGCCAAGCCGGACGTCCAAAGTTGAAAGGCAGGCGCGCCGCTTTGCTCCACCGGCGCCCAAAATATCATCGAGAACAAGGCGATGAACGCAGCTGCGCAGAGTAGCGGGACGTGGAAAGGCTTCATCTGTCGCGTCCTGACACGTCGAGAACAAGCGGCTCGCGCGCGCTTGTGTTTTCGTATTGTTCTATCACCCGCGGCCGAAGCTCGACAAGTGGAGGTTGCTTTTCGACGGTCGCGGCGCGTGCGTCCGCGCTGACTTCTGCTGCTTCGCCGACCGACCTGGCGCGGGCCGACCCGCCCGATAACAGCCTCGCAAACCCGAGGCGGCACCCCGAGGACAAATATGCAAACAGACGACGCGTCGATTTTCGGCGGGCTTTCGCGTGCCCAGATGGCGGGCGAGGCGCCGGACCTGCAAGACGAGACCGAAGAGGTCGAACATGAAGGGCGCTTCTACCGCATCCCGCGCGCGCTCTCGGGGGCCTTCATGGCCAACGCCGACTACGCCCGCAAGCTGCAGGAACTGACCGAGGGCCGTCAGGGTGTGGACCGCGACCGCCAAGGCTTGGCCCTGCAGGCCGAGCTGATGCAGGCCACGCTGGCCGACCGCGCCAACCTGGCGGCGATCGACAGCCAGCTCGAGGACTTGGAGGGCGTCGATTGGGACGCGTTTGGCGAGGAAGATCCGCAGACCGCCCAGATCCTCTGGGCGCAGTATCAGCGTCTGGCTGAAGCCCGCGAGCGTTTCGCCTGGTCGCTGACCCAGAACGAGCATCGCGCCCGCCAGCAGGCCGAGCGCGAGGTGGCGGAGCAGATGATGGCGACCGGCAAGGTGCTGGCTGCCGAAATCGATGGCTGGTCGCCGGAAGTCGCGACCAAGTTGGTCGAGTACGCCGCCGCGTTCGGTGTGACGCTGGATGAACTGCGCGAGGTCGCGGATCCGCGGCTCTGGAAGATCCTGCATCGGGCCCACCTCGGCGACGAAGCGGCCAAGCGCCAGGAAGCCATGCGGCAGACCGAGCAGCTGCAGGCGGTTCGCCCTGCGGTACAGGTCAGCGGCGCGGGCGCCTCCGGCGGCGGTGTGCGCGACGAACTGGGCACCCGTGAGTGGATGCAGCGCCGCAACGACCAAGCTCTGCGGGGGCGTTGATGGCCGGAGCGGCGATACTGACCCGGCAAGACCAGGCCGCCTTGGCTAGCGCGCCGCGCAAGGGCGACTACCTGACGCCTCGGCAACGGGCCTTCGATGACGAGCGGCGGCGCGTATCTCGAGACAACGCGTGGATGGCCATTCCTGCACTCGCGCCGGCGGCGGCGATCGCCGCCGTCGAGGGCGTGCGCTGCGCTCGTGAATGAGGTCAGCAAGGAAGGGCAGGGGATCGGCCGTGTTCTTCCGCCTTGCGCGCCACCCACGACAGCGAAGGACGGCTCCTAAAAATGGAGGCGCTATGGGACACCTATACCGTTCGCATCGAACCGGCCGAGCCCGAGCCCACGCACCTGGCTCGGCTGACCTCAGATCGTGCGGCAACACCTGTCGAAGGGCCCGCGCCGCCCGGGCTGGCTGATCGGACTTTGATGGAGATGTCGCAGCATATCGACGACGCCGATCCCAATCCCTATTCAGGCTATCGCCGGCCAGGGGTCCTGCAGCCCGGTTCTGGTCCGGGCTGATCAACGGGATCAAGCCCGGCAAGCGCCGGAACATCTAGACCGCGACGGCGCCCGCCGGCGCCCTTTCTCACAACCTACCGAAGTTCACGGGACCGCCGCTGGCCGTCCTGCGCTTCGGCGTGCCTATCGAAAAGGACAGTATGGCCAATACGCTGCTTTCCCCCACCTCGGTGACCCGTGAGGCGCTGCGGGTGCTGCATCAGAAACTCAACTTTGTCGGCTCGATCACCCGCGAGTACGACGACAGCTTTTCGCGCCAGGGCGCCAAGATCGGCGACACCCTGAAGGTCCGGCTGCCGAACCAGTACACAGTTCGCAGCGGTGCGAACCTTGCGGCTCAGGAGACCTCTGAGACCAGCGTCGATCTGAAGGTCGACAACCAGAAGGGCGTCGACCTGAACTTCACCTCGGTCGACCTGACTCTGTCGCTCGACGACTTCTCGGAGCGGATCCTGGAACCGGCGATGTCGGTGCTGGCGGCGACCATCGAGGCCGACGCCATGAGCATGTACCGCAAAGTCTGGAACCAGGTGGACAACCAAGGCTCGCCGGCGACGTTCGCCAAGGTGCTTCAGGGGCGCAAGATCCTGGTCGACAATCTGGCGCCGCTGGCCGGTCGGACCTGCAATCTCAACACCCAGGACAATGTCGATCTCGTCGACGCCCTGAAGGGCCTCTTCAACGACCGCGCGACGATCTCGCGCCAGCACCGCGAAGGCTTCATGGGCCGCACCGCCGGCTTCGACTTCATGGAGAACACGCTGTGGCCGTCGCACGTGCGCGGCGCGGCGGTCGCCACCGGCTACCTCATCAACGGCGCCAACCAGACGGGCGCGACCTTGACCGTCGATACCGGCACGACCGCCCCGATCGAAGGTGATGTCTTCACGATCCAGGGCGTCTATCGGGTGCATCCCGAGACGAAGGCCACGACCGGCACCCTGCAGCAGTTCGTTGTCGGGCCGGCGGCGACCGCCACCTCGTGGAGCATCTCGCCAGCGATTGTCACGACCGGCGCCGGCCAGAATGTCAGCAACGCCCCGGCCGACAACGCGCCGGTGACCATCGCGGGGACCGCCTCCGCTCCGCACGGCATCTCGATGGCTTATCACAAGAGCGCCTTCGCCTTCGCCTCGGCCGACATGGTCATGCCGAGAGGCGTGGACTTCGCGGCGCGGGAGGTGTTCGACGGCGTCTCGATGCGGATCGTACGCCAGTACGACATCAACAGCGACAAGTTCCCCTGCCGGCTGGACGTGCTCTACGGCTACAAGGCGCTGCGCCCGCAACTGGCCTGCCGCCTGGCCAATCGCCTGCCGACCTAGTTCGAGCTGCGCCTCGGCGGGCGTTTCGCCGCCCCGCCGAGGCCCGCCTGATCGGCGAGAGCGCGAGCACATTCCTGATGACCCTATCCACCTATGGCGAGCTGACGTCGGCGATCGCCGACTGGCTCGAGCGGGCTGACCTGGCGCCGCGAATTCCGGACTTCATCCGGTTGGCGGAAAGCCAGATCGACCGCGTGCTGCGCGAGCGCGAGATGACGCGCCGGGCAAGCGCGCCGATTGGCGATCCGCTGTCGGCGGCTCCGAGCGACTTGCTCGAGGTGCGCAGTCTCGTCTTGAGCGACGGCTTAGAGCGTTGGCGGTTGACGCCTGCGCCATTGGAGCTGCTGGACGCGGCTGCATCCGAGGAGGCTGGGCGACCCCGTTTCTGGGCCCTGGTCGGCGGCGAGCTTCGCTATCATCCCGCGCCAGACCGCGAATATACGGCGACGCTGACCTACTACGTACGCGTCCCGCCCCTGGGCGACGGCCGGCCGACCAACTGGCTGCTGGTCGCGCACCCGGACCTCTACCTATTCGGCGCCCTCAAGGAAGCCGCGCCGTTCCTGCGCGATGCGTCCCTGACCGCCACGTTCGAGACCAAGTACCGAACCGCCGTGGAGGAGCTGCGCCAAGCACGCCGAACCTCGGTCGGCCCGCTGCGGACGGAGCCCGAACTGCATCGGCCGGCCGCGTTCGCCCTTCCGACTGACTAGAGCGATCAACGAGGATCCATGGCCGCCTTCAACAAGATCAATGCCTTCGTCGAGCACCTGGCGGAGAAGGTGCACAACCTGCAGAGCGATACGCTCAAGGTGATGTTGACCAATACGACGCCGCTGGCGACCAACAGCGTGAAGGCGGACCTGACCGAAATCTCGGCCGGCAACGGCTATGTGGCCGGCGGCGCCCAGGCGACTGTCGCAAGCTCAACGCAATCGTCCGGCGTCTACAAGCTGGTCCTGGACGACGTCGTGTTCACAGCCTCGGCCGGTTCGATCGGCCCCTTCCGCTACGCCGTGCTCTATAACGACACGCCGACCTCGCCGGCAGACCCGCTCATCGGCTGGTATGACTACGGCTCGTCGATCACGCTCGCCGACACCGAGACGCTGACCATCGATTTCGATGCGACGAACGGCGTCCTGACCCTGGCCTAGGTCGGTGGCGATTGCGCTGACACCCGTTGGTTCAGGGGTCAAAATCCAGAACGCGACGGGGGCGGTCGAGGTCACGCTGATCCGGGCCGTTCCGAGCGGCAAGGTGCTGGTGCTGGCGGCCTACGCCACGTCGATCGTCACCTTGACCGGTGTCACCGACGACAAGTCGAACAGTTACACCGCCCAGAGCGCTGCAAACTCCGCGCAGGGAAACGGCTATTGGGTCCACGCATCGGTGGCGACCGGCCTGGCGGCGGGCGACAAGATTTACGCCGCGTTTTCGGGGACGGCGTCTCGGCGGTTTGTCGTGGCGCTCATGGTGGACGGTGCGGCGGCCAGCTACATCGACGCCCAAGGCTCGCCCGCGCAGACGGGAACCGGCGCTGCCCCGATCGTGAATACCGGACCGCAGGCCCAGGCGGGCGAAACTGTGCTGTCCTGGCTGTTCGTGACCTCGCCGGCGGCGACGATCACCGAGGATGCGTCGTGGTCGTTCCAAGATGAGGTCATCGCCGACAATCGAAAGTTCCACGTCGCCGCCAAGGCGATGGCGACGACGGCGGCGGACACCTATGCGCCAACGCTAAGCGCCAGCCAGAGCTGGTCAGGGAACTGGCTTGCGATCAAGGCGGCGAGCGCGAGCGGTCCTACGCTGACCGCTGCAGCCGGGGGCCTGGCGCTTGCCGGCAAGGCCGCCACGACGAAGGCGACGCGCCAGCTGCCGACAATGGCGCGCAGCTGCACCTTGGCCAGGATCAATGCGGCGGTTCGCCGGGGCTATCGTGTGAGGGCGGACGCGCGCGGCTACCCTCTCACGGGGCATGCGACCGCGCCTAGGCGAGGCCTGCGCCTGACTGGAGCGTCGACGTCATTCGCACTGGAGGGGTTCGCCGCGACGCTGCCTCGCACGATTGCAGGGCGCATGGTCAGCGCGGTGTTCGCGAACGTCAGCCTCACCGGCCGCCAGGCCGGGGCGAGGGCGAGGCGAAAGCTGCGCACGACGGTCGAGAGCTACCCTTGGGCGCGCCTCGCCGCCGGCCTGCGTTGGTCGCGCCGGATAGTCGCGATGTCGGGGGCATTCTCGTTCGCTGGTGCTGCGATTGACTGGGGCTGGACGCACATTCTGAAGCCCGAACGTGCGAGCGTCGGTCACACCGGGTGGTCGGCGAAGCTGCGCTACAGCGGCGAACAGGGCTGGCAGCCCATCCCAGGCGCGCCCGACAGGTGGGCGCCCATGTCCAGCCCATCAGAAACATGGACGCCGGTCGGCGACACCCCGGAAGTCTGGAGCTGAACCATGCTGATCGCGCCGGTCGATCTAAAGACGGATCCGTTACCCTTTTACCATGCCGTGGCCGACGCGCTCCGCGAGCTGCAGCAACCCAATAAGCCGGTGACCGTCGCCGCTGTGCCCAAGGCCAGCCTGCCGCCGGCTGGGCGCTGGCCCAACGGAGTCCTGCGGGTCTCCGATCTCGACATCCTCGCCGTTTCGAACGGCGTCGCCTGGATCAGGCAAGACACTGGAGGACCGATCTGATGCCTTCGACCTATACGTCGCGCTTGCGCCTGAATCTTCAGTCGCCGGGTGACAGCCTCAACACCTGGGGCTCAGTCCTCAATTCCAGCGTCTTCCAGCTGCTGGAAGATACGACGGCCAAACGCGTCGCGTTCGCGCTGTCGGGGGCCAAGACGCTGACGACGGCGAACGGCTCCGACGATGAGGCCCGCTGCGCGTTCCTCGACGTCACCAGCGGCTCGGGCGGCACGATTACCATCCCGGCGGTCGAGAAACTCTACGTCGTGCGCAACGGGGCGTCAGGCGATGTGACCGTGACGACCGGTGGCGGCGCCGTTGGGCTGGTGAAGCCGGGCGAGGCGGTGCTGGTGACATGCGACGCGGCGAACGTGCGGCGTGTGCAGGCTACGGACATGGCGGGCGGGCGGCTGACGGACTTGGGAGCGCCGGTGAACAACACCGACGCGGCCACGAAGTCCTATGTCGACGCGCAAGCCTTCGGCGGCGTGGATCTGCCAGGGCAGGGGGTGGGAACCGTCGCGCGGTTCATCCAGTCCGATGGCGCGAACGCCACATGGCAGCCGGTTGAGATCGCGGACGTTACCGGCTTGGCTGCGGCGCTGACGCCGGCTTCGACGTCGCAAACCATTGACGGGGTGTTGACAGACAGATTCATTCCGCCGGCGGGGCTGTTCGGCGCGGTCGCCCCAATCTCCGTGGCCTATGCCGCGACCGTCACATTGGACCTCGATGCTGGCGTCAATTTCGACATTGGCGCGCTGGCAGGAAATCTGACCCTGGCGAACTTCGCGAACGCCAAGCCGGGGCAGAGCGGGACTATTCGGCTGGTGCAGGACGCGACGGGGGGGCGCGTGCTTTCGGTCGGTTCCAACTTGAAGAGGCCAGGCGGCGCCCTGTCGCTGACGCCGACCGCCCATGCAAGCGACCGACTCTACTATTTCGTCTGGTCGAGCTCCTACATCGACATTTCGCCAGCTCGGAACTTCAGCTGATGTTTCCATTTCCGGTCGCGCCGATCGCGAGTTCCGACGTCTTCGGCCAGTGGGAGAAGACGACGGCGGGCACGACGACGTTTGTGGTTCCGGCGGGAGTCTACGCCATCTCCGCAGTTGTTGTAGGTGGGGGGAGCTGTGGTCGTGGCGGTGATCCGTTCGAAGGCGGCGCTGGCGGCGGGTTGCATTGGCGCAATGATGTGCCGGTGCTGCCAGGTGAGTCGCTGGATATCATCGTTGGCCGCGGCGGGATCTATGGCAGCCCCAATGCTGCAGGGCTGGAGAGCTATGTTGCGCGTGGCGCCACATTCCTTTTGCGCGCGGGCGGCGGCAATCTCGCAACGCTCGTTGGGCTTACCTATGCCGGAACACTTGGCGGTGGCGGTGGCAATGGCGGTAAGGGCGGGGCCGCCTTCGGCGGCGGCGACGGCGGCCTCGGCGGCGGTGCTGGCGGTTACGGTGGAGCCGGTGGCAACGGGGAAAACTATTCGACCGCCAGTGGCGCGGGGGCCAACCTGCCTCCGGGTGGGGCGTCCGACGGCGCCGGTCGCGGCGGCTCGACGCCAGGCGGCCCGAACGATATTGCGGGCGGATGGCAATTCCGAAATGGCGAGGGCGTCGGACTACATGGTCTGACCGGCGCCTACGGCTCTGCAATCGGGACGCAGTGCGGGAACGGATCATTCGCCTTCGACGCGCGCCCCGGCGGCGTTCGAATTGTCTGGGGGGGGGGGCGCAGCTATCCGAGCAATGCGAGGGATATCTGATGCGCGTTCCGCTCAAGCTCCCTCCGGGCCTGCGCTCGGATGACACCACCTATGCGGCGTCCGGCCATTGGGCCGACAGCGACAACGTGCGGTTCGTCGAAGGCTTTCCGCAGTCGATCGGCGGCTGGGAGAGTCTGACCGCGAGCCTGCTTGCAGGCGTTTGCCGGACAGCATTCCAGTGGACTGATGCGCAACCGACCCTCAACGTCGCCTTTGGCACGCACTCGGCGTTGCAGATCTGGGTTGGCGGCGGGCTTTACGACGTCACACCGACGCTGGCGATGCCAGCCTTCGCGCTGATCGGCGCCGACGCCGTGGTCACTAACGGGGCGCCGACCATCACCGCCGTAAAGACGGCCCACGGCCTGACGAGCGGCGACAGCGTCGTGATCAGCGGCGGAATCGCCGTCGGCCGCCTGGTCCCCGCCGGTCCCTACACAGTCACGGTTACCGACGCGAACACCTTCACGATCACCGCCGGAGCGAATGCGCAGCTCTCAAAGACGCTGGGGAACAATCCGCTGGCGGTGACCAACGGCTCGCCGAGCGTCACTGTGACCGAGGCCGGCCACAACATCAGTAGCGGGACCAGCGTCACGGTCAGCGGCGCGTCGGCGGTCGGCGGGATCACACCGAACGGGACCTTCGTCGCCACGCGCATCGACGCCAATAGCTACAAGTTCAACTTCACCTCCGGCGCGACGAGCACGGCCACTGGCGGTGGAGCGGCGGTCGCGGTGGCGGTTCCGGCCACGGGCGGGATAGGCATGACCTTCGCCCCGCAAGCGGCCTTCGCTACTGGCGCGATCGATGGCACGGGCGGGGCCGGCTATGGCACCGGAGCCTATAGCGTCGGCGGCTACAGCGAATCGTCTACTGCCGACTTTTTCCCGCGCACCTGGGCCCTGGCTGCGTGGGGCCAGCAACTGGTCGCCAATCCGCGCGGCGGGACGATCTACAGTTGGGCCAACGTCACGGCCGACAACGTGGTCCCGCTGACCAACGCTCCGACCAAGGTGATGTACATGCTGGTCGCGCCGCAGGACATGGTCTTCGCGCTCGGCTGCAATCAGGAGGTCTCCGGCGCCTTCGATCCGCTCTGTATCCGTCACTCCTCGGTGCGCAAGAATACCGAGTGGCATACGGCGGCGGGGACGACGGCGCGGGAATATGTGCTGCCGGGGGGCGGACGCATTGTCGCCGGTCGGGTGATCGGCTCCAGCCTGCTGGTCTGGACCAATCACAGCCTGTTCCTCGGGACTTACATTGGCTCTTTGGCCCAGCCCTGGCGCTTCGACCGTGTCGCCGCGAACTGCGGTCTGATCGGGCCGAACGCCGCGGTCGTGGTCAACCAAGCCGCCTACTGGCTGGGTGTTGACGGCCAGTTCTACCGCTATGGCCTGGGCGGCGGCGTCGAGCCGATCCCGTGTCCGATCCGCGACGATCTCTTCAACAACATCGCGGTCTCGCAGGCGGACAAGATCACCGCCTCCTCGACCTCGCGCTTCAGCGAAGTCCGTTGGGATTACCCCGACGCCCGCGATGGAACCGAGAACAGCCGCTACGTGGCGCTCTCGTTGGTCGGGCAGGGCTGGTATCGCGGCAAGATGGCCCGCACCGCGATGGTGGACGCCGGTCCTTCTCAGGACCCCATCGGCGTGACTGCGGCGGGGAAGGTCTACTGGCACGAGCGCGGCCAGGCCGCGGACGGCCAGGCGCTTGCCTGGTCGATTGAAACCGCGGACCAGTACGTCAGCGAGGAGCAGACCGCGCTCGTGCGTGGCATCTGGCCGGACATCATGCGCCAGGTCGGACCGGTGAACGTGTCGATCGTCAGCCGTTTCAAGCCGCAGGGCGACGAGACGACCAAGGGGCCGTTCCCGATGGTCGCCGATCAGGACCGGGTGGACTTTCGGGCCAGCGGACGGCTCTTCCGGGTCCGGTTCCAGGGATCGTCGCTGCCGAGCTTCGCGCGGTTTGGTCAGATCGCCGTCGAATTGGCGCTCGCTGGGGAACGTTGACCTATCTCGATTGGCTAAGGCCGGCGCTCACTGACGCGACCGTTGACGAGTTGATCGCCGAGCTCGCGTCGGGCAGGGCCCAACTCTGGCTCGGTGAGCGTGGGGCGCTGGTCACGGAACTCGTCGGGCAGGACGGCGAGCGATGCCTGCACATCTGGCTCGCGGGCGGACGTCTGGAAGACATCCTCGGCTTGCGACCGGGACTCGAGGCCTGGGCCCGCGGGCAGGGCTGCACATGCATCACGATCGACGGGCGGCCCGGCTGGATCCGGATGCTGCGTCGACATGGCTACCGCCTGTCAGGGCGCGAGCTCAAAAGGACACTTTGATGGGTAAGCGAAAATCCACCAGTCAAACGAGTACGAGCAGCACTTCATCTACGACACCGAACAATCCTGAGTGGGTGACGCACACGGCGCAAAGCCTGAACACGGGTATTCAAAGTTTCGGGGGCGCGGATCCGTACTCGCTCGTGGCGCCGCTCTCGGATCTTGAGCGTCAAGCGGCCGCTGGTGCGGCGCAACTGGGATCCGGCTTCGGCAGCGGCGCGCAAAAGGTCGGAGGCGACGAGTGGTTCGCAAACCTGCTGGCGCAGCCGACGCCGACGGTTGGCGCAGCGAGTCTGCTCGACAATCTAGATGCTTATCAGAACCCGTATCGCAGTCAGGTCGTAGATGCGGCGCTTGCAGACTATGACTATGGCGCGGACAGCACTCGCGCGACGCAGGACCTTGAGCTGGCGGGAAACAGCGCTTTCAACAGCTCCGGTTCGGCGCTGACGCGCAGCATGACTGAGCGTCAGCTCAACCAGGGCCGCAGCTCGGTCAGCGCCAACTTGCTCAAGGACATGTTCACGACGAGCGCGGGCTTGGCCAGCCAGGATGCGGATCGCCGGCAGCAGGCCTCTCTCGCCAACGCTCAGAACGCGCTTCAGGATCGGCAGATGCGTGGTCAGCTGGCGCTGGAGCGGGACAACTCATTGCGCGCCAACGTCGCCGCACAGTCGTCGCTCGGCGCGCAATTGCGCGGCGTGGATCAGCAGATCCGCAACGCGCCGATGACGCAGCTCGGCACTCAGATCGACATGTTCTCGGGACTGCCGTTGCAGTTGTTCCAGGGCCAGACCTCGACATCGACGGGAACGTCGAACAGCAAAACATCTCACACGCCGAGCTTCCTCGACATGCTTGGGCAGATCGCCGACATCGCCAGCACCGCGGCCTCCATCGGCAAGAAGCCGCCAGGAGCCACGTGAGATGTCCTTCAAATTGGGATCGACTCTCAAATCCACTTGGTCTCGGACTAGCCAGTATATGAATACGCCGCTGGAAGACGGACTGACCCGCGCCGATCATCTTCAGAAGATCAACAAGATACTGGCCGAACCGGCGTGGACTGGAGCCGCGCACGAAGCAGCTGACTTTCTGCCGCCGCCCGCATTGCCGTCGTCGCGAGGTGGGGGCGTCGGCGGCGTCGGCGGCAACCAAAGACGATGGTGGCGATCGTGACCGCATCTGACGACGCGACGAGCCTCGCGGAGGCGCTTCATCAAGCGCAGATCCTTACCCTGCGGCAGATCGGCGACAACGTCGCGGCGCAGACCAAGCGACTGGAGGGTCTCACCAGCAAGGTCGACGACGTCCGAGAACGCCTGGCGCGACTTGAGGCGCAAGAGGCCGGCAAACTGGTGGAGGCGCTGCGGGTTGAGCTTCGTGCTGCCCTTGGACGAATCGACCTGCTTGAAGCGCAGCGTGATCGCGTCGAAGGCGTCGCGGCGTTTTGGACCTGGCTGGCCCGTTGCGGACCGTGGCTCGCGGCCGGACTGGCGGCATTTGCAGCCGGCGTCGGGTTGCGTGCCGGCGGGCTCAAGTGATCAAAAATTTCCTAGGCCCCACACCGATGACATTGCGTACGTGGCTCAGCTTGGGCGGTATCGCGGCGATCGCGGTCTTGCTCGCTGCAATCTACTGGAAGGGCCGCAGCCACGGCGTCGACGTCGAGCGCCGTAAGACCGAGATCGCCCAGACGCGGGCTGAGACCGCAATGATCGAGGCTGAACTCGCGCGCGGAGCGGCTGCGCGCATGGACACGGTCGTTCGCCGCCAAGAGGACGGCGCGGCTCTTGCCCGTCAAAACTCCATCGAGGCCTTGAATGCAGAAGACGCTAAGGTGCCGCTTGCTGCTGAGCGGGCTGCTCGCCTGCACAATGCTGACCGCGAGCTGTGCGCGCTCGCGCCAAATCTGGACGGCTGCGCTTCCGCGCGTTGAGGTTCCTGATGCGGCCCGGCGCGCCTGCCGCCTGCATCAACTGCCGCCTAACCCGACGATCGGCGATCTCGAGGCAGGCTATGTGATCCGCGGATCAGACGTGGCCGCCTGCAATCTTGCGCGCCAGTTGGCGGTCGACACCCTGCTTGATCTGCAGAAGGCTTCCGCGCAGCGATGAATATCAAGCGATGGCGCGCGCGGTCACCTGTCGCACGTAGTCGCGAATATCGATCGGCCAGCCTTCGCTGAGGGTGAGAATGCGGTCTTGATCGCCCGCGTAGACGGCTCGCGTCGCCTCTTCGAAATCTCGGAGGTCGCCGGCCAGCGCGAACATGATGCGATGGGCGGCTTCCTGTGCTTGACGCTTGTCGTCGCCGCCCGACCTGCGGGCCTGATCGACTAGTCGGCGCAGGGCCGCTGAAGCGCCGCCCGGCTGGTTCGCAAGCCATTCCCAATGTGAGGGCAGGAGCGTGACTTCTCGGGCCGTGACGCCGAGCTTGGGTCGTCCACGTGCTGCAGCGCGGGGCGGTTGTTCAGGCGACGCCGCCAGACGCTCGAGTGCTTCGGTCAAACTGCCCCGTAGATCGAGTTCGACTTGCCAGCCAGACGTGTCGTTGAAGATCAATACGTGGGACTCGCCGGCATCGAAGGCAGACTTTACTGCCGGCGCGATGGCGGATAGCGACCCAGAGGCGAGCTTACGGGCGCCGGCGAATGCAGTATGCGTGTCGGACATCGTTCAAGCGTTTGTCACAAAATCACCCGGGCATAAATAGGAAGTGGGGGTGTTGCGAGCGTAGGTGATGCGCCATCGGGCGCGACAAAGGCAAGAATTGCCTCGACCGGCGGCTAGGATGACAACGACTCGGCCTGCCGTGCGGGCCTGTGCTTTCCTGGGGGCGTCAGCATGCGCATTTTCCTACGGGCCATTCTTCTCGCTTCGGCGTTGTCCGTGGCCGGCGTTGCGACGAACACCCTGGCGGCTACACCTGTCGCCCCTGTGCTCACGACTCCGGACGCCAAGGATGTGCGTTCTTACGCACGGCCGCTCGTCGCGCGGGTGACGCACGTTGATCTCGATCTGACGGCAGACTTCGATACGAAGACCGTGAGCGGGCAGGCCGCCATGGACGTGCTCGCGGCGCCCGGGGCCAAGGAGATCGTGCTCGATACGCTGGGGCTGACCGTCAGCAAGGTGACGGATGGGGCCGGACGTGATCTGGCCTGGAAGCTTGGCGCATCGGATACGGAGCTTGGGGCGCCGCTCACCGTGCAACTGAACGGCGCCAAGCGGATCGTGGTCCACTATGTATCCAGCCCTGGCGCGCGCGCGCTTCAGTGGCTGCCGCCGTCCCTGACTGCAGGGAAGGCCAAGCCCTACCTCTTCAGCCAAGGCCAAGACATCAACAACCGCAGCTGGATCCCGACGCAGGACAGCCCTGGGATTCGGCAAACCTGGACGGCGCGGATCGTTGTTCCGAGCGACCTCATTGCGGTGATGAGCGGCGCGCGCCTGACGCCGCACGGCGAGCCGGCGGGGGAGGGCAAGCACGCGTATCGCTTCCGGATGGACAACTCGGTGCCGCCGTATCTGATCGCCCTGGCCGTCGGCGACCTGACCTTCCAGGAGCTTGGCCCGCGCACTGGCGTCTACACCGAGCCGTCGATGATGGATCGGGCGGCGGCGGAACTGGTCGACACCGAGAAGATGGTGACTACCGCGGAGGCGCTCTACGGACCCTATCGCTGGGGCCGCTATGATGTCCTCGTGCTGCCGCCGTCGTTCCCCTTCGGAGGGATGGAGAACCCGACCCTCACCTTCCTGACCCCGACCTTCATCACCGGCGACCGGGCCAATGTCGGCCTCGTCGCGCACGAGTTGGCGCACAGCTGGTCCGGCAATCTGGTGACCAACGCGACCTGGCCGGACAGCTGGCTGAACGAGGGTTTCACGACCTATTTCGAGAACCGCATCATGGAGGCGCAGTACGGCGCGCCGCGGGCGCAGATGGAAGCCGATCTCGATTGGGACGGGATGCAGGCGGACATCGCCGAGGTCGGTGGTCCGACCGCCGAAGCCACCAAGCTCTACGGGGACGTCGGCGGGCAGCTGGCCTACTTCAAGGGCGCGACCTTCTTGCGGACGATCGAGAAGACGGTCGGGCGGGAGCGCTGGGACGCCTATCTGACCTCGTACTTCGAGCGCCACGCGTTCCAGCCGCAAACCACGGCCGGCTTCCTGAAGGACTTGCGCGCCAATCTCATCAAGGGCGACAAGGGTTTGGAGGAGAAGCTCCAGCTTGACCGCTGGGCGTACGCAGCTGGCCTTCCCGACAATGCGGTGCACGTCAAATCAGAGGCGCTTGCGCGCGTCGACGCCCAGGTCGCCGCATTCAAGCAGGGGGCTCCGGCATCGCAGCTGACGACATCGGCCTGGACGACCCAGGAGTGGTTGCGGTTCCTGAACAGCCTTCCGCGGCAGCTGTCGAAGGCGCAGCTCGACGACCTGGACGGAACCCTCAAGCTCTCCGCCTCGACGAACAGCTACATCCGATCGGCCTGGCTGGAGCTCGCGATCGCCAATCGATACGAACCGGCGGTTCCGGCCCTCGAAGAGTTCCTCACTTCGGTCGGTCGCGGGCTCTTCCTGCGCCCCCTCTACGCTGGCCTGATGAAGCAGGGCGACTGGGGCCGTCCGATCGCAGTTCGCATCTTCCAGGAAGCGAAACCGACATATCATCCGACCGTAGCGTCGAGTCTCGAACGTCTTGTGTCTGGCGGCTGACCGGAGCGGCGAATGCAAAATCTGATCGGCGTCCTTCTGGCCTTCGCGCTGACCGCCCCTGCGACGGCGCAGGATGGGAACGCGGAGTTCTTCGCGCGCAACGCGCAGGCCCCGGGCGTCAAGGCGATCCCGGGCATTCAGTACAAGGTCCTCAAGTCAGGACCTGAGACGGGCGCGCACCCGAAGCGGTCCTCCACGATCAAGGTGCGCTACGAGGGCAAGTTCCTTGACGGTCGCGTGTTCGACTCGTCGAAGAACGATCCTGAGGGTGCGGTGACGTTTCCGCTCGGCAAGCTGATCCCGGGCTGGGTGACCGTGCTGCCGCTCATGCGGCCAGGTGACGAGTGGGTGATCTACATGCCGCCAGAATACGCCTATGGGGCGGCGGGCAAGGATATGATCCCGGCCAACACGCCGCTCGAGTTCCGCATCGAACTTGTCGAGGTTGTCGACTAGGCGCGCGTCAGTTCCGCCACGAGCCACGCGCCGTGGACGAGGTCCGCCTTGTGCTCCCCTTCGATGAACACCGCGTCCTCCGGCTGGAGGCGATTGGCGTCCAATGAAGCCGAGGTGCGGGCGAGAAGGATGGTGACCTCCGCCTGCATGTGCAGCGTCGTCGGCGCATCGACTCTCCGAACGTGAGCGATCCAGCGGCCTCGCCGAACCATCACGTTGAAGTCGCGCACCGTTCCGCCGACGAGGGCGGCGAAGCAGGGCTCATCGCCCGGGAAAGCGAGCGGAGCGGCCGAGGTGTCGACTCTGACCGCCTTGCGTCCCTCGAACCGCAGTTCCAGGCCTGCCCCTTCAAGCACCGTGATCACGCGGTCGACGCGATCGAAACCTGAGAACGGCCCGTCCGAAGTCACCTCGGCGATGCTAGCGCGCCACTCGAAGTCGGGGAGCGATGCGCCTGAGGGCGAGGCGGCGACCTCCCAGGTGAGGCCTCCGCCGTTTTTCCATGGGGTCGGTGTGCGGTCTGCGGCGCGAAGAATACGCATCAGCCAAGGATGCCCGGCAGGTCGAGGGACTTCTCGCGCGCGACATCGAGCGCGATGTCGTAGCCGGCGTCCGCATGCCGCATCACACCGGTCGCCGGGTCGTTCCAGAGCACGCGTTCAATGCGCTTGGCTGCTGCGTCCGTGCCGTCGCAGACGATGACCATGCCCGCGTGCTGGGAGAAGCCCATCCCCACTCCGCCGCCATGGTGGAGCGAGACCCAGGTGGCGCCGGATGCGGTATTCAGCAGCGCGTTGAGCAGCGGCCAGTCAGAGACCGCGTCGGAGCCGTCGCGCATCGCTTCGGTCTCACGGTTGGGGGAGGCGACGGAGCCAGAGTCCAGATGATCGCGGCCGATGACGACCGGCGCCTTGAGCTCGCCGTTCGCGACCATCTCGTTGAAGGCGAGGCCGAGGCGGTGGCGATCGCCGAGCCCGACCCAGCAGATCCGGGCGGGCAGGCCCTGGAACTTGATCTTCTGGGCCGCCATGTCGAGCCAGTTGTGCAGATGGGCGTTGTCCGGGATGAGCTCCTTCACCTTGGCGTCGGTCTTGTAGATGTCCTCTGGATCCCCGGAGAGCGCGGCCCATCGGAAGGGGCCGACGCCGCGGCAAAACAGCGGGCGGATGTACGCAGGAACGAAGCCGGGGAAATCGAAGGCGTTGGCGACGCCCTCTTCCTTGGCCATCTGGCGGATGTTGTTGCCGTAGTCGACGGTCGGGACGCCGGCGGCCTGGAAGTCGAGCATCGCCTGGACGTGCTCGGCCATGGACGCGCGAGCGGCTTCCTCGACCTGTTTGGGATCTTGGTCGCGCATGGCGTACCAACGCTCGAGGCTCCAGCCTTTCGGCAGATAGCCGTTCACGGGGTCGTGGGCCGAGGTTTGGTCCGTCAGCAGGTCCGGCCGCACACCGCGCGCCAGCAATTTGGGTAGCAATTCAGCGGCGTTGCCCAGCAGTCCGACCGAGATCGGAGTCTTGTCGGCGCACGACTGCTCGATCCAGGACAGTGCCTCGTCGAGGTTGTCAGTCGAGCGATCGAGGTAGCCTGTGCGAAGGCGCATTTCGATGCTGGACGGCTGGCACTCGATGGCAAGGCAGGACGCGCCTGCCATGACCGCGGCGAGCGGCTGCGCTCCGCCCATGCCGCCCAGACCCGCGGTGAGCAACCAGCGGCCCGCCAGGTCGCCGCCATAGTGCTGGCGGCCCATCTCCACGAAAGTCTCGTAGGTGCCCTGCACGATGCCCTGAGCGCCGATGTAGATCCACGAGCCGGCGGTCATCTGGCCGTACATCGCCAGGCCCTTGCGATCGAGCTCGTTGAAATGGTCCCAGGTCGCCCAGCGAGGCACCAGGTTCGAGTTGGCGATCAGCACGCGCGGCGCATCTGCATGGGTGCGAAACACGCCCACCGGCTTGCCGCTCTGGACCAGCAGCGTTTGATCGTCTTCGAGGCGGCGAAGGGTCTCGACGATCTTGTCGAAGCTCTCCCAGTCGCGTGCCGCGCGTCCGATGCCGCCGTAGACCACCAACTCCTCAGGACGTTCGGCGACGTCGGGATGCAGGTTGTTCATCAACATGCGCAGCGGCGCTTCGGTCAGCCAGCTCTTGGCAGATAGATCGGTTCCGGTCGCGGGACGGATCAAGCGGGTCTTGTCGAGGCGGGTCATTTGGGTGCTCAGGCTTGGGCGAAGGCGATGCAGGCCTTCAGGGCGTTGGTCAGAACGGCGCGCATAGGCTCGGCCTGGATCGGCGAGTAGGGCGCGGGCCAGTTGGCGGGAGTCGGCGGCTCGGCTGGGTCGTCCATGTAGCCGCGGCAGGCGAGCTCCATCTGGATCGCGTGTACGCCGGCCTCGGGGCGGCCATAGTGCCGGGTGGTCCAGCCGCCTTTGAAGCGGCCGTTGGTCACCTGTGTGAACCGGGGACTTGTGCAGGCAGTCTCGACCGCTGCCGCAAGGCCTGGAGAGCAACTTGCACCGGAGTTGGTGCCGATATTGAAGTTGGGCAGCTCGCCTTCGAACAGTCGTGGAATGCGCGAGCGGATCGAGTGGGCCTCGTAGAGGACAACGGTTCTGTGAGCCTGCCTTATCCGCTCAATCTCTTGGGCCAGCATCGTATGGTAGGGCTCGAAGTAGGCGGTGCGGCGGCGGGCGATCTCGGCCTCGCTCGGCTCCCCGTGTCGGTAAAGCGGTTCACCGTCGAACGTCGTCGTCGGGCAAAGTTCGGTGGTGGCCTGGCCCGGATACAGCGAAGCGCCGGTGGGATCGCGGTTCACGTCGATGACGCTGCGGCTGATCGCTGTTCGGACGGTCGTCGCGCCCAGGTCCTGGGCGAAATCGTAGAGACGATGGATCCACCAGTCGGCGTCCTTCCGCGCCAGCCACGGGGACGTCAGCTGCGCTTCGACGTTGGCGGGAACATCCGTGCCCGTGTGGGGAAAGCTCAAAATCAACGGCGCCTCGCCGCGCCGAACCTCCAGCCAGTCCATCAGCCGACGCCCGGCAGGCCGACAGGGCCGGCGGCCGCGACGACGGCGCCCGAACGCACGAGGTCGTTCGCCGCCTGCATGTCGGGGTGGAAGTGGCGGTCATCACCGAGGTGCGGAACCCGCGCCCGCAGGGTGGCGCGGACAGCTTCGAGCGTCAGGCTTGACGCAAGATGGGTATGAAAGTCGCAGCCCTGGGCGCTGGCCAGCAGCTCGATCCCCAATACGCCGACGACGTTCTCCGCCATCCCCAGCAGCCGTCGCGCGCCATGCGCGGCCATCGAGACGTGATCTTCCTGGTTGGCGGAAGTGGGGATGGAGTCGACGCTGGCCGGATAGGCCCTTTGCTTGTTCTCCGACACGAGCGCGGCCGCGGTCACCTGCGGGATCATGAAGCCTGAGTTCAGGCCAGGCTTGGGCGTCAGAAACGCCGGCAGGCCCGAGAGCGCCGGGTCGACGAGCATGGCGACCCGGCGCTCGGAGAGTGATCCGATCTCGCAGATCGCCAGGGCGATCATGTCGGCGGCGAACGCGACCGGTTCGGCGTGGAAGTTGCCGCCCGATAGGGCCTCGTCCGTGTCCGGGAAGATCAGAGGATTGTCGGACACGCCGTTCGCCTCAGTCGCAAGCGTCGATGCCGCCTGGCGAAGAATGTCGAGCGCCGCGCCCATGACCTGGGGCTGGCAGCGGAGGCAGTAGGGGTCCTGCACCCGCTCATCGTCCCTCAGATGCGAGGCACGGATTGCAGAGCCGGCCATTAGCGAGCGAAGGGCGTCGGCCGTCTCGATCTGACCGGCGTGCCGGCGCAAGGCATGGATACGGTGATCGAATGGGGTGTCGGAGCCCTTCGCGGCCTCCGTCGACAGGGCGCCCGTGACGAGCGCGGTCTGGAACAGCAATTCGGCTTCAAACAGACCGGCGAGCGCGTTGGCCGTCGAGAACTGTGTTCCGTTCAGCAACGCCAGGCCCTCCTTGGGGCCAAGGGTGAGGGGGGCGAGACCAGCTTCGGCCAAGGCTTCGCGCGCGGGACGACGCGCGCCGGCAACGAAGATTTCCCCGACGCCGATCATGGTCGCGGCCATGTGCGCCAGCGGCGCCAGGTCGCCGGACGCACCTACGGACCCTTGCGCCGGAACGACAGGGGTCAGCCCCTTTGTCAGCATGGCTTCGAGCAGGGCTGTGGTGGCGGGCCGAACGCCGGAGGCTCCCTGCGCAAGGCTGGCGAGCTTGAGGGCGAGCATCAGGCGGATGACCGCGATTGGGGACGGCTCACCGACGCCGGCGGCGTGCGAGAGCACGATGTTCCGCTGCAAGGTCTCGAGGTCGGCGGCCTCGATGCGGACGCTGGCCAGTTTTCCAAAGCCGGTGTTGATGCCGTAGACGGGCTCGCCCTTGGCCAGGATGCGCTCGACGGCCGCGGCGCTTTGCGCGATCGCCGTCTCCGAAGCAGGGTCCAGACGCACTTCGGCGCCGCGATATATCTCGCGCCATTCGGCTAGGCTCACGTCGGCCGGGCGCAGCACCACACAGTTCATTTTCCGCTCCACACGCGCGCATGGAGCGGGTTGAACCCCATGCGATAGACAAGTTCGGCTGGGCGCTCGATGTCCCAGATGGCGAGATCGCAGGCCTTGCCGGACTCCAAGGTTCCGGTCTCGCCGAGCAGTCCAAGCGCGCGCGCGGCCTCACGGGTCACGCCGGCCAGACACTCGTCGACGGTCAGGCGAAACAGCGTGGCGGCCATGTTCATGGTCAGCAGCAGCGAGGTGAGGGGCGAGGTGCCCGGATTGCAGTCGCTCGCCAGGGCGATCGGCACGCCGGCGCCGCGCAGGTCGTCGATCGGGGGCAGGCGAGTTTCGCGGACGAAGTAGAAGGCGCCGGGCAGCAGGGTCGCGACGACGCCCGCGCGCGCCATCGCGGCGACCCCATCCAGATCCAGGTGCTCCAGGTGATCGGCCGAAAGGGCCCCGAACTGAGCTGCCAGGGCGGCTCCCTGCTGGTTCGAGAGCTGCTCGGCATGCAGCTTCACCGGCAGGCCGTGGGCGCGCGCGGCCTCGAAAACCCGGCGCGTCTGGGCGGGCGTGAAGCCAATGCCTTCGCAGAACGCATCGACTGCGTCGGCGAGGCCCTCAGCCGCGACGGCGGGAATCATGCGTTCGCAAACATGCTGGATGTAGCCGTCGGCGTCGCCCGACCACTCGGGCGGTAGGGCGTGCGCGCCGAGAAAGGTGGTGACGATCCGCGCCGGCCGCTCGGTCGCGAGCCGCCTGGCGGCGCGCAGACATTTGATTTCGTGCTCGAGCGACAGGCCGTAGCCGGACTTCACCTCGACGGTCGTCGCGCCTTCCGCGATCAGTGCGTCGAGGCGTGGCAGTGCGGCGGCCACGAGATCGTCTTCGCTTGCGGTCCGGGTGGCGCGCATCGTTGAGACAATGCCGCCTCCAGCGCGGGCGATGTCTTCGTAGGACGCCCCGGCGAGCCGCATCTCGAATTCCTGCGCGCGGTCGCCGCCGAAGACCAGATGCGTGTGCGGATCGATCAAGCCCGGCGTGATCCAACGACCTTCGCAGTCGACCGTTTCGTCAGGGGTTATCGCCGGGGCGTCCGCGGCGCGGCCGGCGTAAAGTATGCGGCCGTCGTGCGAGGCGATGACGCCGCCTTCGATCTCGCCGACTCCCGGGCGATCGGGCGCCAGAGTCGCCAGCCGGGCGTTGGTCCAGAGCCGGTCGCATCGCATGTTCGCCTCCTTCCCCTTTGCTCCAATTATGTATAGACATATGTCCGAGCGAGGAGGCTTGTCCAGTGGCTGATCACTCTCAAACGATCTGGTTCGAAAGCGCGTTGCTAGAGGCGGGCTGGGCGCGGAACGTCCGCCTGTCCGTGCGGGACGGCCTCATCGTGCGGGTCGAGACCGATGTTGAGCGCGATGCCGATGAGCAGGCCTATGGCCCGGCATTGCCGGGACTGCCGAACCTGCATAGCCACGCGTTTCAGCGGGGCATGGCGGGCCTTGCGGAGGTTCGCGGGCCGTCGGCTGACAGCTTCTGGACGTGGCGCGAAGTTATGTACCGATTCACCGAGCGTCTGCGTCCCGAAGACATGCAGGCGATCGCCGCGCAGGCCTATGTCGAGATGCTTGAGGGGGGCTTCACGCGAGTCGGGGAGTTTCACTACCTCCATCACGCCGCCGGCGGCGTTCCGTTCGACAGTCCGGCCGAGATGGCGCTGGCGATCGTCGCGGCGGCAGGGGAGAGCGGCGTAGGATTGACGCTGCTGCCGGTGTTTTACGCCCATGCGGGATTTGGCGGCGCGTCGCCGACGGCCGGGCAGGCGCGCTTCATCAACGATCTCGACACCTTCGCGCGCTTGCTTGAGGCCAGCCGGACCGCGGTCGCATCGCTGACCCACGGAGTCGTCGGCGTGGCGCCGCACAGCCTCCGCGCCGTGACGCCGGATGAACTAACGGCGTTGGCCCGCCTGGCAGGCGCGGCCCCGATCCATATCCACATCGCCGAGCAGACCAAGGAGGTTGACGATTGCCTCGCCTGGTCGCGGGCGAGGCCGGTTGAATGGCTGCTCGAGAATGCCCCTGTCGGCGAGAACTGGTGCCTCGTCCATGCCACTCACATGACCTTGGCCGAAACCCGCTCGATGGCCCGCAGCGGCGCGGTTGCGGGGCTTTGTCCGATCACTGAAGCCAATCTTGGCGACGGGATCTTTCCCGCAGTCGAGTTTCGGGCGGCGGGCGGTCGCTACGGCGTCGGCTCGGACTCCAACGTGCTGATCGATGCGGCCGAGGAACTGCGGCTGCTGGAGTACGGCCAGCGGCTGACCCGGCGCACCCGCAACGTGCTGGCCGCCGACGCCGGAAGCGCCACTGGGGCCGACATCTATCGCGCGGCCGCCTCCGGTGGCGCGCAGGCGCTCGGGCGAGGGGCGGCAGTGCTCGCCGAGGGCGCGCCAGCGGACATCGTCAGCCTTGATCCGAACCATCCGGCTCTGGCCGCACGCAGTGAGGACGCGGTCCTCGACAGCTACGTCTTCGCCGGCCGCAGGGACCTGATCGACGGCGTCTGGCGGGCGGGCGCGAAGCTAGTCACTAATGGCCGCCATCACCGGCGGGCCGAGATCGCGGTTCGCTATCGCAAGGCCCTGGAGTACGTGCTCGCGTGACCAAGCCCGCTTCCGTCGGGGAGGCCGATGCTCCGGCCGCCCTGCACCAACGGATCCGCACCGATATCGAGGCCAAGATTCTCTCGGGCGAACTGGGGCCGGGAGATCGAATCCCGTTCGAGCATGAGCTGACGATCCAATACGGATGTTCGCGCATGACAGTCAGCAAGGCGATCTCCGCCCTGGCAGAGGCCGGACTGATCGAGCGTCGACGTCGCGCCGGTTCATTCGTGGCGCGACCACGTGTGCATTCGGCGGTTCTCGATATTCCGGATCTGCGCGCCGAAATCGAAGGTCGCGGCCAGGCCTACCGGTTCGAGTTGATCGCCTGTGTTCAGCGCGCCGCCGACGGCGCTGATGAGGCGGAACTCGCCGGCGGACGCACGCTGTTGGCGCTGCGCGGCGTGCACTTCGCCGACACGAGGCCGTTTTCGCTGGAGGATCGGCTGATCAGCTTGCGCGCGGCGCCAGAGGCGGCCCGCATCGACTTCGCTGAGATATCCCCCGGCGCCTGGCTGCTGGAGCACATCCCATGGACGGAAGCCGAGAACCGCATTTCGGCCCTCGCCGCGGATGCGGAAGCGGCGCGTCTGTTGGCGGTTCCACCGAAGACCGCCTGCCTGGCGGTCGAGCGCAGGACTTGGCGCGCTGGAGTCGGCGTCACGCGCGTGCGCCAGTTGTTCCCCGGTGAGGCCTACGATCTCGTCGCGCGGTTCGGGCCGTCGCGCGGCTGAGCTTGCCAAGACCGTCCGCCCGGGCGAAGTCGGTGGGGTGACGACGCTCCTCTGGTTCCGCGGCGACCTGCGCCTCGCCGACAATCCTGCACTTGCCGCGGCGCTGGCGAATGGCGGCCGCGTCGTGCCGGTGTTCATCCTCGACGATGAGGACGCGGGCCGCTGGCGGGCTGGCAGCGCCTCGCGGTGGTGGCTGCATCACTCGCTCGCGGCGTTGGCCAGCGATCTTGCGGCGCGGGGATCACGGTTGATCCTGCGGCGCGGTCCGGCGGAGCGCGAGATCGGGCGCCTCCTGGTCGAGACCGACGCCGACGCCGTCGTTTGGAACCGCCGCTATGAGCCCTGGGCCGTAGCGCGCGACGAGCGCCTCAAGGCGGCGCTCAAGGAACGGGGCGTCGCCGCGCGCAGCTGCAACGCCGGTCTGCTGCGCGAGCCGTGGGAGGTGATGAACGGCAAGGGCGAGCCCTATCGTGTGTTCACCCCGTTCTGGCGGGCGCTCCGAACCGGCCTCGAGCTGCCGGCCCCGATCGCGGCTCCACAACAGATCGCTGCGCCGGATATCTGGCCAGAGACCGAGGTCTTGGCCGACTGGTCGCTGACGCCCTCGCGTCCCGATTGGGCTGGCGGTCTGCGCGAAACTTGGACGCCGGGAGAGGCCGGCGCGCACGAGCGGCTCGACGCCTTCGCAGGCCGTGTCAGCTTGGAGTACGGCGAGGCGCGCAATCTGCCGGGAAGGGAAGGGACCTCGCGGCTGTCGCCGCATCTGCATTTCGGCGAGCTCGGCCCGCGCCAGGTCTGGCGAGCGCTGACCGCTGCGGCGCTGGCGGAGACCGGCGATCTGATGCCATCGGGCGTCGAGGTCTTCTTGTCGGAGATCGCCTGGCGCGAATTCTCCCACCACCTGTTGTTCAGCGCGCCGAACCTTCCCGAGCAGCCCCTGCGACCGGAGTTCGCCGCCTTTCCCTGGGCCAGCGATCCGGCCGGGCTGGCGGCCTGGCGGGAGGGAAAGACCGGTTATCCGATCGTCGACGCCGGCATGCGCCAGCTCTGGACCACTGGCTGGATGCATAACCGTGTGCGCATGATCGTCGCGTCGTTCCTGATCAAGCATCTGCTGATCGATTGGCGCGAAGGGCAGGCTTGGTTCTGGGATACGCTGGTCGACGCAGACTTGGCTAACAACGCCGCTAGCTGGCAGTGGGTGGCGGGCTCGGGGGCAGACGCATCGCCCTACTTCCGGATCTTCAATCCGGTCACCCAAGGGCAGAAGTTCGACCCCGACGGCGCGTATGTCCGCCGCTGGGTCCCCGAACTCGCAAACCTTCCCGACAATCTGCTGCATGCGCCATGGGCGGCGCGGTCGATTGAACTGGCCGACGCCGGCGTTCGGCTGGGCGTCGACTATCCCGCTCCGATTGTCGATCACGCGAGGGCCCGCGCACGGGCCCTCGAGGCCTACGCCTCGACGCGGGCCTAGCAGATCAGAGATCCAGTCCGCTCTCACGGCGCATCAACGGATTGCCCATCGGCTCGGCCACCCTGGTCAGGGTGTTGCGGTCACGATGCTGGAAAAGTCCCTCCTGACCGCGCACCGCGAGCATGGTGTCCGACACGTAGCTCCAGCTGCCGTCATCGTGGAAGGTGATCTCCAGCTGATAGCTGTCGGTCCGGAAGGCGTGCTCGAGGAAGGCGGTCGAGCTGATGCCGTGCTGGGTGTCGCCGCGAGTCGCTTTCACCACGATGCCGCTATCAGTCGCCGCGCCGCCGGCCAGCGCCGTCTGCCCACGCGGGATCGCCAGCGACTGCAGGATCAGCCCCGTCGCCGGCTCGTAGAGCCAGTACCCGACCTGGTCGTGGAAGGTGGTCTCCTCGCCCACGGCGATAATCCGCACGTGGTAGCGCAGGCCGTAGAACAGCTGCGGCCCGTTGGCCTGCGGATCGATCGGCCGCATCACGATGCGCTCGACGTACTCTCGCCGCTCCGGCCCGTCGGCCTTGGGGTTCACGTCGAGACCCTTGCGACCTTCCCATACCCCCGCCAGGCGCCGCAGCGGCCCCAGGTTCGCGAGGCCGTCTGGATCCACGTTCTCCGGCTCAGTGAAAATGTCGTCGGGGAATGGGTTCACGGGCGCCTCCTCGCGTCTGTGCCGCAGATCCAGCCATGCCAAGCCGCGCCAGTCACGGTCAAGCTCGGCCGCATTGGACCCCGTGGACGAAGCTGCCATAACAGCAGCCTCGAAACACAAGGCGGAGACCGGTCCATGGGCGAGTTCGCGAGGGAAGGCGGCTGCCGCTGCGGCCAAGTGCGGTTCAGGCTCTCTGCGCCGCCGCTGATAACCATGGCCTGCCATTGCACCGGCTGTCAGAAGATGACGTCCAGCGCCTTCTCTCTCAGCGTCCTGACCACCAGCGCCGGCTTCGCCGTCACCGAGGGCGAGCCCGTGATCGGCGGCCTGCACGGCGCCACGCGGCATTTCTTCTGCCCGCACTGCAAGAGCTGGATGTTCACCCGCCCGGATGGGGCCGAGCATCTGGTCAATGTGCGCACCACCCTGCTGGACGATCCGAGCGGCCTCGATCCCTACATGGAGACCATGACCGCCGAGAAGCTGCCTTGGGCGGTCACGCCGGCAGTCGAGAGCTTCGAGGGTTTCCCGCCGGTCGAGGCCTATTCGCCTATGATGGCGGCCTTCGCGGCCGGCCGCGCGGGCTAGCGGCTACTTACTTCCGATCACCATCGAGTCCGGACCGACCAACGGCCGGACCTCGGCGTCGCGGAACCCTGCCTCCTTCATCCAGCCGACGCAGTCGGCGCCGGTGTAGTCGAACCCGCCGTTGGTCTCGATCAGCATGTTCAGGCTCATCAGCAGGCCAAAGGCGTTGCTTCGCCGGTCGTCGTCGATGATCGCGTCGTAGACGATCAGCCGGCCGCCGTCGGGAAGGGCGGCATAGGCCTTGGCCAGTAGGGCGCGCTTCTGCTCCAGATCCCAGTCGTGCAGGATGTGGCCCATGATGATGACGTCCGCGGTCGGCAGTCCGCCGGCGAAGAAGTCGCCGGCTTCGAAGCGCACGCGGCCCTCCAGGCCCTTCTCCCTCACATAGGCCTCGAACACCGGTTGCACCGCCGGCAGGTCGAAACCGATGGCCGTCAGGTGCGGATGCGCTGCTGCGATCGCCGCGGTCGCGCCGCCCTGGGCGCAGCCGACGTCAACGAACGACGTCGCCTCGTTCCACGGGAACAGCTCCGCCATCGCCAGCGCCGCCGGGAGGCTGACCCCGGTCATGCCGCGCAGGAAGCTCTCGAGGATCACCGGATCGGCGTAGATGACGCCGAACAGATCCTCGCCGCCGTCCTTGGCCTCGTTCTGTGGCTGCCCAGTTTGTAGCGCCTCAGTCAGCCCATCCCAGAAGCGGTAGAGCCGCTTGTTGGCCATTTCCAGGATGCCGCCGACATAGGAAGGCTTGGCCCGGTCCAGGAAGAGGCTCGTCTCCGGCGTATTGGCGTAGAGCCCGTCCTCGCTTCGCTCGAGCACGCCCAGCGCCACCAGAACGTCAAAGAAGTCGCGGGCGGCGCGCGGGTGCAGCTTCAGGCTCTTGGTCAATTCCTCCAGCGACCGCGGGCCGCCGCCCAGCTGCGTGAACACGCCGAGCTCGACGGCGCTGAGCAGCGCCTTGGATCCCCAGAAGCCCCAGCCCAATTGCATGATCGCCTCGGGGGTGATCGGGCGCGCGTCGTCCATGCCTAGCCTCCCTGGCCAGCCCCGACCAGCGTGGACGGTCCGCCCGGTGACGCAAACTCGTCAAGGGCTGATCATCGAATGTGTTCGGCGGAAGGGGGGCGGCTTCGTCGCCGGGTGGTCCGGAATAAGGGTGACCCGGCTTCTGCTGAGGCGTTATGGTTCTACCAGGCGTGGTGTTCGATGCGCCGTGAGGGAGCGCTGGAATGCGCGCGGTATTGATCTCGGCTATTGCAGCTCTCGTGCTGGCGACACCCGCCAACGCAGAGTCGCCGAAGTGCAGGACGACGATCGACGGCGGCTGGCGCTGCAAGGAGATCGACGGGCATGTGACGGAACGCCGTCCCGATGGCGAGGGCGGTGCGCGAACGACGTCCACCGACCCGCGCCGGTGGGGTACGTCCGACGGCCACGGCCGCGGGATCACGCCGCCCGACAGCATGATCCGCAATTCGCCGATCCTGCGGCGCGAGGCCTGGGGCCGGGTCTCCGATCCGTGGGAGCCGCGCAAGGCGCCGCCGGCGCAGTCGCCGGGCGGCTTCCAGCCGCCGAAGGTTCCTGGCCTCTGACCTTCGACTAGGGCGTCCAGCCGGGCAGGGCGGCGGCCTGCCGGATCCAGTCGGCCATCTGCGCTTCGTCCAGGTCGTCGGCTTCGTAGATGTCGATCCAGCGCGACTGGCCGCTTTTGGCGGTGCCGCCCGGCGGGATCGGATCCAGCGACAGTCCGTCGAAGAAGGTGACCTTCACGTACTTGGTCAGGACGTGGAACGAGACGAACCAGCCGCCGCCTTCCGAGCCATAGAACGGCGAGTTCCACCGCACGCCCTTTCGTGCGTTCGGAACGGTCGCCATGACGACGGCGTCCAGTCGTCGGCCAAGCGCACTCTTCCAGCCGGGCATGGCGGCGATGTACGCCTGCACCGGCCCGTCGCCGTCGCCCTTGGCGATCTGCGGGTTGCCGCCCGACAGCAGTTTAGGCGAGGTCATCGCGCTCGCCCGTGCCTACGCCGGTGCGCCGCTCGGCGGCATAGGGCAGCAGGAAGAGATAGAGCCCGGTCGGCAGCAGCAGGATCAGCGGCGCCAACGCCAGCAAGCCGATCCAGGTCGCGGACGACTTCTGCACCATGGCGACGACGTTCAGGATCACCGCCGCCGTGAAGGCGACGGAGACCCAGCGATGCACCGTTCGGATCCACTTGTTCCAGTTCATGTGCGTCTCCTCGCAGGCGCGGCTCAGTCGAGCCGGCCCAAGACCTCTTCCATCGCCGCGAAGAACCTCGGCCAGCCGGCCGTGGCGCCGCGGAACGCCATTTCCTGGTCGGGCCCGAACCCAGACTGCTCCATGCGCAGCCGCGTGCCGGCCGCCGTCGGCGTCAACGTCCAGGTGACGACGCTCTCCAGCCCCATTCCGGCCCAGGTGTAGGCCAGCGAGCTCGGGGGCTCGACCGCCAGGACCTCGCAGTTCACCGCGCCCCACTCGGCGCTCAGGCTGAAGCCGTGTCCCACCACGGGCTGGAAGTCGTTCTTCATCAGCCATTCGGCGATCAGGTGCGGCTGGGTCAGCGCACGCCAGATCTTTTCGGGGGCGAACGGGATCTCGCGTTCGACGACGACGGTGCGGGCTTGAGTCGTGGTGGCGCTCACTGGTCCATCCTCCTGAGCAGGTCTTCGAGTTGATCGAACCGACTTTCCCAAAAGTCGTTCATTTGCCGGGTCCAATCGACCAGCGGGGCCAAAGCCTCGATCTGGGCGCGATAGTGCGTCTGCCGGCCTTCAGGTCGGTCGCGAACCAGTCCGGCCAGCTTCAGCGCCGCCAGATGCTTCGAGACAGCCGGCTGCGAGACGCCGGCCTGGGCCGTCAGCGCTCCGACCGTCTGTTCGCCTTCGCGGCAAAGACGTTCAAAGATCGCCCGACGGGTCGGGTCTGCGAGCGTTCTGAAGAGCAGGTCCTGGGCGTCGTGCATTTCGATCAATAACCCATTGGCTATGAATTAATCCATATCTGCGCGGTTATGGGTTTGTCAAGCTCCTGTGACGGGGCTACGGAAAGGTCGCTTGCAGCCAATTGACCACCGCCGCCTGCAGCGCGATGCGGTGGTCGTTGTAGCTGTGGTCGGTCGGAAACCGGATGCGTGCGGGCTTGGGGCCTCCGGTCGCCTCGATGGCGTCGGCCACCGCCTGATCGGCCGGCTCGTTGCCGTCGTCTGAGCTGATGATCAGCGCCGGCCGTCCGGCCATTTCGGCGGCGTTGGTCCGCCAGTCCCAGGCCTGGGCGTTTTCTCGCACTTCTTCGGCCAGCGCGGTCGGCGCGGCGTTGGTGAACCGCGCATCGTCGGTCAGCGCCATGATCGCCTCGGCCATTCCGGTCTGTGTGTCGAGCCCGGCGGCCATGCCCGCCAGGTCCGCCGCCGAGATGACCACGAAGCCCGCTACCGGCTCGTCGCCCAGCATCACGGTGTCGAAGCCGCCCATGCTGTGGCCCAGCACTACGATCCGGGCGGCGTCGACCTTGTCGCTGTTCGACGTGTGGCGCAGCCAGGTCAGGGCGGCGCGGGCGTCCTCGATCGTGTTGCCGAAGCTGAATTGGCCGGGCGCGCCCCATACGCCGCGATAGTGGATCGCCAAGACGTTCCAGCCGGCGCGCTGGATCGACCTCGCCAGGTCGAGGTTCAGCTCGGTTCCCGGAAAGCCGTGCAGCAGCAAGACCGTCGGGTGCTGCCCCTTGCCCGCCGCGGTAAACCATCGGGCGGGCGCATCGACGCCGGCCGTGTGATAGCGGGTCTGGTGCAGGTGCGCGGGGAAGTCCTTATCGGGCGCTGGGTCGGCGATCACCGCCTGCGGCGGGGGCGCCTGCGCGGCGCTGATGGAGGCCGGCGCCAGCAGCGCGATCGACAGCAGCAGACTCTTCATCCGCGTTTCCCTCTGAGCGGGTGAAGACTATGCGGGCCGACGCGGGGTTGTCACCGGCTCAGACGGGCATGGCGGTGGTGTATTTCACCTGGCTGAGTGCGAAGTGAGAGGCGGCGGTGGCGACGTTGGGATGGTTTAGCACCACGCCCATCAGGAACCTCTCGTAACCGGCGACGTCGGCGACCACCACGCGCATCAGATAGTCCCACTCGCCGGACATCGAGTGGCACTCCATGATCTCCGGACGGGTGCGCAGGAAGGCCTCAAACTCCTGGCGCTGGACGGTCGCGTGCGACTTCATCCGCAGCTGGCACATGACGTTCACCCCGCGGCCGACGCGCTCGGCGTCGACGAGGCGCACGTTCTCGCGCAGGACGCCGGCGGTCTCCAGCGCCTTGATCCGCCGCCAGCAGGAGGCCGGCGAGGCGCCGACCTGCTCGGCTAGCGCGGCGTGACTCTGGGAGGCGTCGGCCTGCAGCGCGCGAAGCAGCTTGCGGTCGATCTCGTCGAGTTGATGAATTTCTTTCATGTCGCGGCCAATTGCTGAAACAGATCGCCATAAGATCGTCAAAACGCCGCGAGATTGAAAGCCATTCATCGCGGCGCGCGCGTAACTTTCTTCTCAGATGGAGGAGGAAGCTGCATGACCGACGTGATCGCACCGCCGCGCTCGCTGTTCGCTGGATTGAAGGCTCAGGCGCCCGATCCGTTGCTGTCCCTCATCGCGCTCTACAAGAACGATCCGCGGGCCCATAAGCTCGACCTCGGCGTCGGCGTCTATCGCGACGCGGCCGGCGACACCCCGGTGTTCGGCGCGATGAAGGGCGCCGAGCAGGTTCTGCTGCAAACCCAGCCGACCAAGGCCTATCTCGGTCCGGAAGGCGACTTCGGCTTCCTGGAAACCATCGCCCCGGTGGTGTTCGGCGACGGCGCGGCGGGCGAGGGGCTGTTCGCGGTCCAGACCCCGGGCGGCACCGGCGCGCTGCGCCTGGCGGCCGAACTCGCCAACGCCGGCACGCCCGGCGCGCGCATCTGGATGGGCACGCCGTCCTGGCCGATCCACGCTCCGATCTTCCGTCAGGCCGGCATGGTCGTGGAGACCTTCCGCTACTTCGACCCGGTCACCCAGCGCATCTGCTTCGACGAGATGATGGCTGCCCTGGCCAAGGTTGCGGCAGGCGACCTGGTGTTGCTGCACGGCGCTTGCCACAACCCGACCGGCGCCGATCTGTCGCTGGCCCAATGGGCCGAGGTCGCCGCCCTGCTGAATGCGCGCGGCGCCGTGCCGCTGATCGACCTGGCCTATCAGGGGCTGGGCGCCGGGCTCGATGAGGACGCCGCCGGCATGCGGCTGGTCATGGCAGCCAGCGAGACCGCGATCGTCGCCTATTCCTGCGACAAGAACTTCGGCCTCTACCGCGAGCGGACCGGCGCGCTGTTTGTCCGCGCCCGCGGCCACGAAGACGTCGTCCGCTCCAATATCCTGCAACTGGCGCGTTGCGCCTGGTCGATGCCGCCGGACCACGGCGCGGCCGCGGTGCGGGTGATCCTTGAGGATCCTGCGCTCACCACCCAATGGCGGGCCGAACTGGACGCCATGCGTACGCGTTTGAACGAAGTGCGCGCGGCGCTGGCCGAGGCTGATCCGCGCCTGGAGCCGCTGCGCGACCAGCACGGCCTGTTCGCTCTGCTGCCGTTGAGCCCCGCCCAGGTGGAGGCCATGCGCCGCGATCACGCCGTCTACATGGCCGGTTCCGGCCGCATCAACATCGCCGGCCTGAAGGCCGACACCATCCAGCCATTCGTGCAGGCGCTCGCCGCCTGCCTCAAGGGAGACGCCTGACATGACCGTGACCCCGGAAAATCCGATTGGCCTCGACGGCTTCGAATTCGTCGAGTTCACCAGCCCCGATCCGGCCAAGATGGCCGCCTTGATCGAGCAACTTGGCTTCACCGCCTATTCCAAGCATCCGACCAAGGCGATCGTCCGCTACAAGCAGGGCCGCACCAACCTGCTCGTCAACCAGGAGCAGGCCGGCCAGGCCGCCGACTTCCGCGGCGCCCACGGCCCGTCCGCCAATGGCATGGCCTTCCGCGTGGCCGACGCGAAGGCGGCCTATGAACTGGCGCTCTCGCGCGGCGCGAAGCCGGCCGACGCCTCGACCTCGGCGCTGCCGGACACCTACGTGCTGGAAGGCATCGGCGGCTCGCTGCTCTATCTGGTCGACCGCTTCGGCGACAAAGGCACGATCTACGACGCCTGGGAGCAGATCCCCGGCGCGGCGGAGGCCGAGGCCAAGAACGCCGTCGGCCTCGACCTGCTCGATCACCTGACCCACAACGTCAAGCGCGGCCAGATGCGCACCTGGTCGAGCTTCTACAACCAGATCTTCGGCTTCGAAGAGCAGAAGTACTTCGACATCAAGGGCCAGGCGACCGGCCTGTTCAGCCAGGCGATGATCGCGCCCGACAAGGCCATCCGCATCCCGCTGAACGAGAGCCAGGACGACAAGTCCCAGATCGAAGAGTTCATCCGCGAGTACAACGGCGAGGGCATTCAGCACCTGGCCTTCACGACCGACAACATCTTCGAGACGGTCGAGGCCCTGCGCGCCCGCGGCGTGAATCTGCAGGACACCATCGAGACCTACTACGAGCTGGTGAACAAGCGCGTCCCTGGCCACGGCGAGGACCTCGAGCGTCTGCGCAAGAACCGCATCCTGATCGACGGCAATGTCGGGGACGAAGGCATCCTGCTGCAGATCTTCACCGAGAACCTGTTCGGCCCGATCTTCTTCGAGATCATCCAGCGCAAGGGCAACGAAGGCTTCGGCAACGGCAACTTCCAGGCGCTGTTCGAGTCCATCGAACTCGACCAGATCCGCCGCGGCGTCATCAAGGTCGACGCGGCCGAGTAGGTGTGGGGGCGAAAGCCCCCTCAGTCAGCCTGTGGCTGACAGCTCCCCCAAAGGGGGAGCATCTTGGTCTTCAGATCCTCCCCTTCTGGGGGAGGTGGCGCGCGTAGCGCGACGGAGGGGGAAACCGGCCGTGGAGAAAACCATGCCGCTGAACTACATGTCCGGCTTCGGAAACAGCTTCGCGACGGAAGCGGTCGCCGGCGCGCTGCCGGTCGGCCAGAACTCGCCGCAGCAGACGCCGTTCGGCCTGTTCGCCGAGCAGCTCTCGGGCAGCGCCTTCACCGCGCCGCGTCATGAGAACAAGCGCTCCTGGCTCTACCGCCTTCGCCCCACCGCCAGCCATTCGCCGTTCTCGCCGTATGCCGGCGGCAGGCTGCTGCGCTCGGCCCCCTTCGACGAGGCTCCGCCCAGCCCCAACCGCCTGCGCTGGGACCCGCTGCCGATCCTGGCCGAGCCTACCGATTTCGTCGACGGTCTCACCACCTACGCCGGCAACGGCGACGTCGGGACCTTCGCCGGCATCGCCATCCACCTTTACGTCGCCAACCGCTCGATGCAGGGGCGGGTGTTCTATGACGCCGACGGCGAGTTGTTGATCGTGCCGCAGGAGGGCGAGTTGCTGCTCGCCACGGAGTTCGGCCGTCTGGAGCTCAAGCCTGGCGAAATCGCGGTGGTGCCGCGCGGCGTGCGCTTCCGCGTCGAACTGACCGGTCCGACCGCGCGCGGCTATGTCTGCGAGAATTACGGCGCGGCCTTCCGCCTGCCCGAGCTCGGCCCCATCGGCGCCAACGGCCTGGCCAACGCCCGCGACTTCCTTGCGCCGACGGCATGGTTCGAAGATCGCGACGAACCCACGGAAGTCGTTCAGAAATTCCAGGGCGCGCTGTGGACCACGACGCTCGATCACAGCCCGCTCGACGTCGTCGCCTGGCACGGCACGCTCGCGCCCTACAAATACGATCTGGACCGCTTCAACACGATCAGCACAGTCAGCTACGACCACCCTGATCCGTCGATCTTCACGGTCCTGACCTCGCCGTCGGACGTGCCCGGCACTGCCAACTGCGATTTCGTGATCTTCCCGCCGCGCTGGATGGTGGCCGAGCACACGTTCCGCCCGCCGTGGTTCCATCGCAACGTGATGAGCGAGTTCATGGGCCTGATCCACGGCGCCTACGACGCCAAGGCCGGCGGTTTCGCGCCCGGCGGCGCCTCGCTGCACAACTGCATGAGCGGCCACGGCCCCGACCGCGAGAGCTACGAGAAGGCGGTCGCGTCCAACCTCGCGCCGCACAAGATCGAGAACACCATGGCCTTCATGTTCGAGAGCCGCTGGGTGATCCGTCCGACCAAGTTCGCAACCGAGACCCCGCTTCACCAGCTCGACTACGACGACTGCTGGACCGGCTTCACCAAGGCGCAAGTTCCCAACACATGATCGACGAGACCCACGACCCGGCGCGTACCAGCTGGGTGTCGAGCGCCAACGGCCATGACGACTTTCCAATCCAGAATCTGCCCTTCGGCGTCTTCTCACCGAGCGGCGGGGCGCCGCGCGGCGGCGTCGCGATCGGCGACCTGATCCTCGACCTGTCGCTGGCCGCCCGCTCGCCGCTGCTGAGCGGGGAGGCTAAGGCCGCCGCCGAGGCGGGGGCGGGGGGCAGCCTCAATCCGATGCTCGGCCTGGCCGCCTCGGCTCGCCGCGCCCTGCGCCGGCGGCTGTCGGAACTGCTGGCCGCGGCCGCGCCCGATCGCGCCGAGGTCGAGACCTGGCTCTATCCCGCGGCGTCCTGCACCCTGCACCTGCCGGCGACCATCGGCGACTACACCGACTTCTACGCCGGCATTCATCACGCCTTGAACGTCGGTCGTCAGTTCCGTCCCGATAACCCGCTGCTGCCCAACTACAAGCACGTGCCGATCGGCTATCACGGCCGCGCCTCGTCGATCCGCGTCTCGGGCGCGCAGGTCCGCCGCCCCAGCGGCCAGAAGAAGGCCCCCGACGCCGAGGCGCCGACCTTCGGCCCCTCCGCCCGCCTCGACTTGGAGCTGGAGCTCGGCGTCTGGATCGGCCAGGGCAACCAACTTGGCCAGCCCATACCCATCGGCCAGGCGTCCGCGCACATTGCCGGACTCTGCCTTCTCAACGACTGGTCGGCCCGCGACCTGCAGGCCTGGGAGTACCAGCCGCTCGGTCCGTTCCTGGCCAAGAACTTCATGACCACGATCTCGCCGTGGATCGTCACCAGCGAAGCCCTGGCCCCGTTCCGCATCGCTCAGCCGGCCCGGCCGGAAGGCGACCCCGCGCCGATGGCCTATCTGACCGACGAGGCCGACCAGGCCTCTGGGGCCTATGCCCTCGACCTCGAGGTCTTCCTGTCCACCGCCCAGATGCGCGCGCAGGGAACCGCTCCGGTCCGCATCTCGGCGAGCACCGCGCGCCACCTCTACTGGACCGCGGCCCAGATGGTGACCCACCACACCGTCGGCGGCTGCGACCTCAATCCCGGGGACCTGCTGGGCACCGGCACAATCTCGACGCCCGACGACAGCGGTCTGGGCAGCCTGCTGGAGCTGACCCGCGGCGGGGCCCAGCCGGTCACCCTGCCGAGCGGCGAAACCCGCGCCTTTCTGCAGGACGGCGATGAGCTCTCGATCGCCGGCCATGCCCGCGCCGACGACTATGTCGCCATCGGCTTCGGTCCCTGCACCGGAACCGTCCTCGGGTGAACGAGGAGACGCCTCAGCCGCGGCTGTTCTCCACGCCCGCCGGCGTGAAGCTCGGCCCGCTCGGCCTGATCGCCGACGGCGCGGCGCGCAACTTCGTGCTGCAGATCGGCGAGGGCTTTTTCCACGGCTTCGTGGTCCGCCGCGGCGAAGAGGTGAGGGGCTATGTCGACCGCTGCCCGCACGCCGGCCTGCCGTTGGCCCAGAAGCTCGACGACTATCTCACGCCCACGGGCGACCTGATCGCCTGCTCTTGGCACGGCGCCCTGTTCGACATCGACAGCGGCTCCTGCGTCGGCGGTCCCTGCGCGGGCGCGTCGCTGCGGCCGTGGCCGGTGGTGGTGGCGGACGGTTGGATCCGCACGGCCTAGCGCCGACGCCCCCTCAGTCAGCCTTCGGCTGCCAGCTCACCCAGAGGGGGAGCATCTCGGCGCATCAGATCTTCCCCCTTTGGGGGAGGTGGATCGATGCGCAGCATCCAGACGGAGGGGGCGTTCGGCCTGCGCGACTACGCTCTCCCGCAGCAATTCTGAGGACGCTCCGTAGTCTCCCAGGCTGGACCGCGCCACGTCTGGCGGGCTAGGTCGCATGCAACGAGACGTAGAGGACGCCCGCATGACCCAGAACTTCGAGACCCGCGCCATTCACGCCGGCGCTGCGCCCGATCCCACGACCAAGGCCCGGATCACCCCGATCTACCAGACCACGGCCTTCGTATTCGACGACGCCGACCATGCGGCGAACCTCTTCAATCTCGAAGCGCCGGGCAACATCTACACCCGCCTGGGCAACCCCACGACCGGCGTGCTGGAAGCGCGAATCGCCGACCTCGAAGGCGGCGTCGCGGCCCTGGCTGTCGGCAGCGGCCACGCCGCCCAGTTCCTGGCCTTCCACTCGCTGATGGAGCCGGGCTGCAACATCGTCGCCTCACGCAAGCTCTACGGCGGCTCGATCAACCAGCTCGGCCAGTCGTTCAAGCGGATGGGCTGGGAAACCACCTTCATCGACAGCGACAATCCGGCCGACTACGCGGCGGCCATCAACGACAAGACCCGCGCGGTCTTCGTCGAGTCGATCGCCAATCCGGGCGGCGTGATCACCGACATCGCCGCCATCGCCAAGGTTGCCCATGACGCCGGCGTGCCGCTGGTCGTCGACAACACCCTGGCCACGCCCTACCTCTGCCGGCCGTTCGAGCACGGCGCCGACATCATCGTCCACTCGCTGACCAAGTTCCTCGGCGGCCACGGCAACTCGATGGGCGGGGCGATCATCGATTCCGGCCGCTTCGACTGGGCCGCCTCGGGCAAGTTCGGCTACCTCTCGCAGCCGAACCCGAGCTATCACGGCAAGGTCTTCACCGAGGCGTTCGGCCCGGCCGCCTTCATCGTCGCCTGCCGCGCGCTCGGCCTGCGCGACCTTGGCCCGTCGATCTCGCCGTTCAACGCCTTCATGATCCTGACCGGCATCGAGACCCTGCCGCTGCGCATGCAGCGCCATGTCGACAACGCCCTGGCCGTCGCCAAGTGGCTGGAAGCCAGCGACAAGGTCGCCTGGGTCTCCTACGCCGGTCTCGACGGCAATCCGTACAACGCCCTGGCCAAGCGCTACACGCCGAACGGCGCCGGCTCGGTGTTCTCGTTCGGGCTCAAGGGCGGCTATCAGGCGGGCGTCAAGCTGGTCGGCGGCGTGAAGTTGTTCTCGCACCTGGCCAACCTTGGCGACACCCGCAGCCTGATCATCCACCCGGCCTCGACCACCCACCGCCAGCTGGACGAGAAGAACCAGGTCGCCGCCGGCGCCGGCCCGGACGTCATCCGTCTGTCGGTCGGCATCGAGAACGTCGCCGACCTGATCGCCGACCTCGAACAGGCCTTCGCGGGCCTCTGACCCGAGCCCGGCGCGCGCGACGCAGGGTTGCGCGCGCCGGGCGCTCCGCGCCAAGATGGGGCGGGGGCTCAAGACAGTAGGACGCTTAATGACCCGTACGCTCGCCGCCGCCCTCATTCTCAGCCTCGCCGCCGCCCCGCTCGCCGCCTGCGGCAGCACCGCGACCACCCAGGTCGACACCGCCACGACGGGCCAGCAGCTCATCGACCTCAAGCGCGCTCTGGACGAAGGCGTAATCAGCAAGTCCGAGTACGAGCGCAAGCGGAAGGACATCCTCCGCAAGTAGGGGAGGCTCGCGCGACCTCTCCAACCTGGGGGGGGAGAGAGAGGTCGGCTCCCCTTGCCCTGCGCGCCGATCCCCGCTACCCAGCGCCTCAATAGCATCAAGAGTTTGAGCCGACGCTCAAACGCCAACCTGCTCCCGAGCAAGGTGGCGCCTCCTTCGGGAGGGATGTGGCCGGTCCGGCAACGAAACGGGACGAAGCCTCAGCGTCATTCAGCCTCCAGATGCGCAACCGCATTGCCGAGGGACGCATGTCCAACATCCAGCAGTTCGCCAGCGACAACTACGCCGGCATTTGTCCGCAGGCCTGGGCGGCCATGGACGCCGCCAATCGCGGCCATGCGCCGGCCTATGGCGAGGATCCGTGGACCCAGGCCGCCGCCGACGCTTTCCGCGCCCTGTTCGCCTCCGATTGCGAGGTGTTCTTCGCCTTCAACGGCACCGCCGCCAACTCCATGGCCCTGGCCGCCCTCTGTCAGTCCTATCACAGCGTCATCTGCGCGGAGACGGCCCACGTCGAGACCGACGAGTGCGGCGCGCCCGAGTTCTTTTCCAATGGCTCCAAGCTGCTGGTCGCGCCCAGTCCGGACGGCAAGCTGACCCCGGCCGCGATCCGCGAGATCGCCGGCAAGCGCAGCGACATCCACTATCCCAAGCCCCGCGTCGTAACGATCACCCAGCCGACCGAGACCGGGCAGGTCTATTCGGCGGACGAGGTACAGGCGATCTCGGCCGTGTGCCGCGAGCTGGGCCTGCGCCTGCACATGGACGGCGCGCGGTTCGCCAACGCCTGCGCGCACCTGGGCTGCGAGCCGGCCGACATCACCTGGAAGGCCGGGGTCGACGTGCTCTGCTTCGGCGGCACCAAGAACGGCATGGCGGTGGGCGAAGCGATTCTGTTCTTCGACCGCGCCCTGGCCGAGGACTTCGACTACCGCTGCAAGCAGGCCGGTCAGTTGGCCTCGAAGATGCGGTTCCTGGCCGCGCCGTGGACCGGCATGTTGGAGGGCGGCGCTTGGCTCTCCAACGCCGCGCACGCCAACGCCTGCGCGCGCCGTCTCGCCGATAGGATCGCGGGCCTGCCGGGCGCGTCGCTGATGTTCCCGGTGCAGGCCAATGCGGTGTTCGTCGCCGCGCCCGAGGACCGGCTGGACGCCCTGCGCGCCCGGGGCTGGCGCTTCTACACCTTCATCGGCGGCGGAGCCCGGTTCATGTTCTCCTGGGACGCTGACATGGGCCGCGTCGACGCCCTGGCCGCCGACATGGAGGCGGTGTTCGGCGCCTAGGTTCGGCGCTAGGCTCGCGGAGCCATTGGCTGCATCGGGAGAGCCCTTGCTCCGCGTCCGCGATTTCTCCGCCGCCGGTTATCGGTCGCTGCGCAAGATCAGCTGCCCGGTTTCGGACCTTGAGGTGTTCGTCGGCGGCAACGGGGTCGGCAAGACCAATCTCTACCGGGCCCTGGAACTGGTCGCCGCGGCGGCCGACAACAGCCTCGGTCGTCAGCTGGCGCAGGAAGGCATGGCCGCCGCCTTCTGGGCCGGGCCGCGGCGGGCCGGCGCACAGCGGATCGAGCTGGAGGTCAGCCTCGCCGAACCGGGCGGCCGGGGGCGCTATCGCTACCGGGTCGAAATCGGCTTCCCGCAGCGCGGCGTGGCCGCGGCCTTCGACCTCGAGCCGCAGATCAAGGAGGAGCAGCTCTCCTACGACGGCGGCGGTCGACAGGTGCGGCTGCTGGACCGGCGTGGGCCGTCGGTGATGGCGCGGGACGAGGACGGCCGCCCGGCGGAGATCGACATCGATCTGCTGGCTTCGGAGACCGTGCTCGGCCGACTGCAGGATCCTAGCCGCTATCCGATGCTCGACCTGGTTCGACGAACCTTGCTGGAATGGCGCTTCTATCACGACCTGCGCACCGACGCCGGCTCGCCGCTGCGCCGGCCGTGCCCGGCGGTGGCGACCCCGACCCTGGCGTCTGACGGCGCGAACCTGGCGGCGACGTTCGCGACCCTCGCCCACATCCGCCAGGACACCCGCGACCTGGACGAGGCGGTCGCCGAGGCGTTTCCCGGCGCACGGCTAGTCGTTCCGCCGCCCGAGCGGACGGCCCGCTTCGGCATGGTCTTCGCCGAGTTCCCCGACCGGGTGTTCGAGCCGGAAGAGTTGTCCGACGGCACCCTGCGGTTTCTCGGCCTGGCCGGGGCGCTGCTGGCCTACCGGTTGCCGCCGCTGGTAGCGCTGAACGAGCCGGAGGCCAGCCTGCATCCGCAACTCATGGCCCCGCTGGCGCGGATGGTCGCGCGCGCTTCGGAGCGTTCGCAGGTCTGGCTGGTCACGCACTCGCAAGCGTTGGCCGACGCGGTCGAGCAATCGGGCGCCGGCCAGGTGCGCACGGTGATCAAGCGGGACGGCGCGACCTGGATCGAGGGGCTGAAGTTGACCGGGGAGTTTGCGGAGTAGGCGCTAGTCGAGCACGCGGCCTTCGCGCCAATAGCCCATAAGGTTCAGCGAGGCCTTGTCGACCTTGCGCTCGGTGACCAGCAGGCGGCGGATGGCGAGCACGGCGGCCGCCTCGCCGGCGACCCAGCCGTAGAAGCCGGCGTCTCCGGGGGCGGAGACGTCCCACAAGATCGCCTCGTCGACGTCCACGTCGGCCAGCACCGGAACCGGCTTGGGCGCAGCGACTGGGACCGCTGCGCGTTGGGCGGCCGCGATCATCAGGCCCCCGGGCGCGCCGAGCTTGCGCGGCATCCATTCGACCGCCAGGCCGGGCCAAGCGGCGATCGCGATCTCGTCGTCCTGGTCCGGGATCTCGATGAACAGCTGAGTCTGCGGAGGCTCGGGCAGAGCGGCCAACTCCTCCAGGATGCCGGCCACGGCCGGAAGGGCGGTCTCGTCGGCGATCAACAGCAGACGCTTCAGGCCCTGGGGCGGCTTCCACTCATAGCCGCCGCCGTCGCCCTCGAACGCGGCGTTGGGGGCCATGATCTGCAGACGCTCTCCCGGCTGCGCGCGCGTCGCCCAGGTCGACGCGGGGCCGGTCTCGCCGTGCAACACGAAGTCGACGTCGACCTCGCCGGCTTCCGCGCGCAGGGCGCGGATCGTGTAGGTGCGCATCGACGGGCGGGTCTCGACGTCCTGCTTCTTGTAGCGGGCGTACCAGTCCGGGGTGATGGCCATGGCCGGCGGGCGGCCCTGCGGATCGGGGAAGAAGATCTTGATGCGCTGGTCGGGCGCCAGGGTCGCCATCTGGCGGACCTGCGGGCCTTCGAAGGTCAGCCGCGAGAGATGCGGCGACAGCGTCGTCTTGGCCTTCAGGGCGACGTCGAACAGCTGATAGGGCGAGGCGGGGGAGGCGGCAGGCTGCGACATGGGTTCACAACATCATAGCTGCGAACGACTCGCAATATCATTCAGCTCCGCCGATCCAAGTCCGCTTGGCTTTCAAGTCCTGGTCCAGCAGCACGAGGTCGGCGCGCGCGCCCGGCGCGACGACGCCGTAGTCGCCTTTCAGGCCGAGGAATGCCGCCGGGCTGGCCGAGGCCATGCGCGCCGCGTCCTCCAGGCTTAGCCCCGCCATCCGCATGGCGTTGGCGACCGCACCGGCCATGTCGAGGTCCGAGCCGGCCAGGGTGCCGTTCGCATCGACGCAGACGCCGTCCACCACCCGTATCGGCCGGCCCTGGATGGTGAAGCTCTTGTCGGTCATGCCGACGCTGGGCATGGCGTCGGTGACCAGCATGAAGCGGTCGCGGCGCTTGGCGGCGAAGGCGATGCGCAGCACCGCCGGGTGGATGTGGCGGCCGTCGGCGATGATGCCGCACCAGCTGTCCTGGTTCTCGAGCGCCGCGCCGACCGCGCCCGGCGCGCGGCTGGTCAGCGGCGACATGGCGTTGAACAGGTGGGTGAAGCCGGTGACGCCGCTCTCCAGCGCCTGGGTGATCGCCTCGTAGGTGGCGTTGGTGTGGCCGGCGGCGACCGTCACGCCCGCCTTCGCAAGGCGGGCGATCATCTGCGGGGTCGTGGTTTCGGGCGCCAGAGTGACCAGGGTCCGGCCGTGTTTGGCCGAGGTCAGCAGCTCCAGCGCCGCCTCGTCCAGGGTGCGGAACTTGGAGGCGTCGTGCACGCCCTTGCGCTGTTCGCTCAGGAACGGGCCTTCGATGTGGATGCCCAGCACGCCCGGCACGCCGGCCTGGATCGCCGCGTCGACCGCGGCGATGGCCTTGGCGACGGTCGAAAGGTCGTCGCTGATCAGGGTCGGCAGGAAGCCGGTCGTACCATAGGTCCGGTGGGCCGCGCCGATGGTGGCCACGGCCTCCAGGGTCGGGGAGTCGTTGAACAGCACCCCGCCGCCGCCGTTGACCTGGGTGTCGATGAAGCCGGGCAGCAGGTAGCCGCCCTCCAGATCGACGGTGCGATCGGCCGCGCGCTCGCCGAGCGCGACGATACGTGCGCCGTCGATGACGACGCTGGTGGCTTGCAGGCCCTGGTCGGTCAGCACCTGGCCGTTGACGAACGCGATGGTCATCAGACGGTCTCGGTCACCTTGTTGAGGTGCGGCGGCCGGTCGGGATCGTGGCCGCGCAGGATCGAGAGCTGGTTGGCCATCCGGTAGAAGCCCTGCACCCGCACGATCGGCTCGAGGACCGGATGGGCGCTCAGGGTCGGCAGGTCGCCGCCGCCGCCGGCCAGCATCACGTCAGCGCCGCGCGCGGCCAGGTCCTTGGCCAGGGCCACGACGCTCTCCTGGCTCTGGTCGTCCTGGGCGAAGACCAGCACCGGGAAGCCTTCCTGCACCAGCGCCATCGGTCCGTGCAGCACCTCGGCGGCGCTGAAGGCCTCGGCGTGCAGGCCGCAGGTCTCCTTGAACTTGAGCGCCGCCTCCTGAGCGACGCCGAAGCCGACGCCGCGGGCCAGCACATAGAGATTGCGGGCGCTCTTCAGGCGCTCGGCGGCCGGGCTCCAGTCGAGCGGCCAGGCCTTCTCGAGGATCGCCGGCAGGTCGGCCAGGCCCTTGTCCAGCGCCGCGTCCTGGGTCCAGGCGGCGACCAGTTGGGCGATGCCGGCCAAGGCGGCGATATAGGACTTCGTCGCTGCGACGCTGACTTCCGGGCCGGCGTGCAGCGGCAGCACCCGGTCGGCCAGTTTCGCCAGCGGCGAGGTCTCGTCGTTGACCAGCGCCACGGTGCGCGCGCCGCCCTGCTTGGCGGCCTCGACCGCGGCCAGCAGATCCGGGCTCTTTCCCGACTGCGAGATGGCGAGATAGAGCATGCCGTCGAGCTTGGGCTCGGCGGCGTAGACCGAGCTCACCGACAGCGCCGCCGACGAGGTGACGACCCCCGTGCCGGTCTCGATCAGGTACTTGGCGTAGGTGGCCGCGTGGTCGGACGAGCCGCGCGCGCAGGTGACCACGGCCTTGGGCGGATGGGCGCGCAACTCGGCGCCCAGCGCCTGCGCCGCCTCGCGATTGGCGGCCAGCATCCGGGCCACGACCGCGGGCGCCTCGGCGGCCTCCTGGAACATGCGCGTAGCCTCGGGGCGCAGGGCAGGGGGCTTTGCGGTCACGCGTTTTCTCCGGGCCACGGGTCTTGTCTCAAAGAGCGTTCAGTTCGGCGACGAAGTCGTAGGCGTCGCCGCGATAATAGGACTGGGTGACTTCGACCGCGCGCCCGTCCTTCAGGAACCCGCGGCGCTCGATCAGCAGGCCGGCGTCGCGCGGCGCCACGCCCAGCAGTTCGGCCTGCTCGTCGGTGAAGAGAACGGCCCGCAGCCGCTGCAGGGCCCGCACCGGGCGATGGCCGGTCTTCTCCAGCGCCTCGTAGAGCGAGGTCTCGACGAACTCGGGGCTCGGCATGCAGAACGCCGCCAGCGTCGAGTACTCGAGCGCCATCGGCGCGCCGTCGGCGAAGCGGATCCGGTTGAAGCGATAGACCGGCGCGCCGGGCGACAGGCCGAGCGTCAGCGACTCTTCCGGCGTCACCAGGCCCTCGGTGCGCGAGAGCCAGGCAGAGTGCGGGATGCGGCCGCGCGCGATCATGTCCTCGGTGAACGACGACAGCTTGGAGAAGTTCTTCTCGACCCGGGCGGCGACGAAGGTTCCGGCGCCTTGGCGGCGGACCAGCAGGCCTTCGCTGACCAGCCCGTCCAGCGCCTTGCGGACCGTGATTCTCGAGACGCCCAGTTCCTCGGCGAAGTCCCGCTCGGCCGGCAGGGCGTCGTCCGGGCCGAGCACCTGGTTGGCGATCGCCTCGCGCAGCACCTTCTGAAGCTGGCGGTAGAGGGGCGCATGGTCCTTGGCGTCCAATTGGCCGATGCGCTCGGAAAAGGTCAAAGGCGTCTCTCCGCGTCGATCGCCGGCCGATATCCCGCCGACGGGTCTTGAGACCATTTAGATACCAATATGTACCGACTGCGCAATTGGTCTCTTTTTGGGCTTGTCAATTTTATGAAACTGCGCACAGATCGGCTTCGCAGGGTCGATGTAACACCGGTCTTCGCAGGCGTTTGCGAAGAATTGGTATCACATTGGGCTCGCGTCGGCTCCGGGGGGAAGCCCGGAAATAGGGGAGAAGCCGAGTGAACACGCATCGCAAATCCATTTTGATCGCGTCCGCGAGCCTGTTGGCCGTCGTCGGCGCAAGCCCGGCCTTCGCGCAGGACACCCAGGTCGACGAACTGGTCGTCACCGGCATTCGCGCCTCGTTGCAGCAATCGCTGGAGACCAAGCGCGCCGCCGACGGCATCGTCGACTCGGTCACCGCCGAAGACGTCGGCAAGTTCCCGAACACCAACGTCGCCGAAGCCCTGACCATGGTGCCCGGCGTCACCGTCGACCGCCAGTTCGGCCAGGGCGAAAAGGTCAGCATCCTGGGCACCGACCCGGCGCTGAACCGCACCTTGCTCAACGGCCAGACCGTCGCCTCGGCCGACTGGTTCATCCTCGACTCGCCGGGCCGGACCTTCAACTACGCCCTGCTGGCGCCGCAGATCGTCGGCCGCGTCGACATCTACAAGACGCCGGAAGCCCGCATCGACGAAGGCAGCATCGGCGGCACGGTCAACGTCATCACCCGCCGCCCGCTCGACATGAAGCCGATGCTGGCCGCCGGCTCGATCGGCTACCTCTATAATGACCGCTCGGAAGAGGGCGACCTCCAGGGCGCCCTGATGGGCAGCTGGAAGAACGAGGCCGAGACCTTCGGCATCGCCCTGTCGGTCCAGAAGGCCACCGACCAGCTGCGCCGCGACGGCATCGAGACCTACGGCACCATGGCGGCCAGCAACTGGGCCGGCGGCAATCCCGATAATCCGGTCGACTCGCGCAACTTCGGCTGCACGGGCGCCTGCGCGACGACGCTGGGCAACAACCTCAACGCGCGCAGCCCGAACGCCTTCGGCACCTCGTTCTTCGAGCAGGAACGCGACCGCACCAGCTACACCGCCTCGCTGCAGTTCCGTCCGACGGAAGAGATCGAGCTGGAGTTCAACTGGCTGAAGATCCAGGCGAACTACGACAACCTGAACCAGTCGATGTACGCCTTCCAGGGCAACACCTGGAACAGCCTTGGCGCGCTCACCGGCATCACGGTCAACAACGGCATCGTCACGTCGGCCAGCTTCCACAACGCCCTCAGCGTGCTGGACGTCCAGTCCCGCGAAGCCGAGATGAACTCCGACACCTATGACTTCCGCGGGAAGTATCAGGGCGAGGGCTGGGATCTGTCGGGCGCGGTCGGCTTCTCGAAGGCCGACGGCGGCACCAAGAAGCAGGTGTTCCTCGAGTTCCTCAATTGGGCCGACTACACCGTCGACATCGGCGGCGTGCCCGGCCAGCTGACCTACGCCAACAACGTCCAGGGCAATCCGGCCGCCTTCGCCACCGATCCGGGCTGGAGCGGCAACCTGGTCGAAAAGCCGACGACCGACGAAGAGAAGTACGCTCAGGCCGACTTCGGCTATGACCTCGACGGCGTCATCAAGCGCGTCCAGGTCGGCTACAAGTTCCGCCGCCACGAGACGACCCAGCAATATGCGGGCATCGCGGTCACCGGGGTCTCGGCTCCGGCCAGCCTGTTCAACCCGTCGACCGTGCCTGGCAACTATCTCGACGGCTTCAACTCCAACCAGCAGATGAAGAACCGCTTCCGCATCGATGGCGGGGCGATGGTCAGCTACGTCGAAGGCGGGACCTGGCTGGCCCCCGGCCGGGCCATGCCGACGCCCTCGATCTTCGCGGCGCCCGAGTTCACGGCCGGCAACTGGGCGATCCAGGAGGACATCAACGCCCTCTACGCCCAGGCCGAGATCGACTCAGGCCAGCTGCGCGGCAACTTCGGCGTTCGCTACGTCTACACCGACGTCGACAGCGCCGGTTACGTCTGCAACCCGGGCTCGGCCTGCTCGGCTCCGGCCGATTGGACCTGGAAGTCCTCGCAGAAGAGCTACGACAACTTCCTGCCGAGCGTGAACCTCGTCTACACCGTCCGTGACGACCTGCTGCTGCGCTTCGCGGCCGCTCAGGTGATTGCGCGGCCGAACTACGCCGACATGACCAACTTCTTCCAGCTGTCGGACGGCATCCTGATCGGGTCGGGCGGCAACCCGAATCTGGATCCCTACAAGTCCAGCAACTTCAACATGTCGGCGGAGTGGTACTTCCAGCCGGAAGCCATCGTGGCGGTCGAGTTCTTCTACAAGGACATCAGCAACTACATCCTGCAGCAGACCGCGCCGGAGCAGTACTTCAACCAGTCGCAGGGCCGGGTCACGACCTACCAGATCAGCCGTCCGCACAACGCCGGCACGGCCGACATCAAGGGCGTGTCGATCGCCTACCAGCAGAACTACGCCTACGGCTTCGGCCTGCTGGCCAACTACACCTATGCCGACGGCAACGGCAGCGAGGGCCAGGATCTGCCCTTTAACTCCAAGCACCAGATCAACGTCAGCCCGTTCTACGAGAACGGTCCGGTCCAGCTGCGCGCCACCTACACCTGGCGTTCGGAGTACTTCACCGGCGTCGACCGCGGCGACAACATGTATGTCAAGGACTCGGACAACCTCGACATCTCGGGAACCTACAACTTCACCGACAATGTCAGCCTGACCCTGGCCGGGATGAACCTCACCGACTCCGAGTACTACGCCTACGCCAATGTCGAGGCGATGCCGCGCGCGTCGTACCGCACGGGCCGTAAGTACATGGCGACGGTCAGCCTGAGCTTCTGATCCGCGCGAGAGCGCGAAGCCCCAACGTGGAAGCAGCTCGGTCTCTGAGCTGCGCCCGCGGCGGACGGGGAGCCCATGCCCGGGAGCCCCGTCCGCGCCTTCGCTTCCCGCCTCGGCCGGTACAGGATGCGTCCATGATGACCCGCCGCGCCGAGATTCCCCCGAACCCCGCCTCGTCGAGGCCACTGGGCGGGGCGGCTTGCCGCTCCGCCCTTATTTTTGTGCGAGTCCGGCCGATGATCCGTTCTCTACTCCTGGCCACGGCCGCCGCGGCGATGGTCGCCGGGACCGCGTTCGCCGCCGCCCCGATCATTCCCGCGCCGGTGTCCGACACGCCCCGCGAAGGGGCCTTCCAGCTCGACGCGCGCACGGTGATCAGCGTCCCGGCCGATGACGGCCAGGCCCTGGCCAGCGCCAGATACCTGGCCGATCTCCTGGAGCGCGGCCGTGGGCTGAAGCTCGCGATCCGCGCCCCCAAGACCGGCGAGCGGGCGATCGTGCTCAGCCGCCAGGGACCGTCCGGCGAAGCCTACAAGCTGGACGTCGGCGTTCAGCGCATCACCATCGCCTCGGCCGGCGACGCGGGGCTGTTCTACGGCGCCGTCAGCGCCTGGCAGCTGGCGACCGCCGAAGCCGGCAAGGGACCGGCCGTGATCTGGGCCCGCCAGATCGACGACGCGCCGCGGTTCGGCTGGCGCGGGGTGATGCTCGACAGCGCCCGCCACTTCCAGAGCGTCGACTATGTGAAGGGCCTGATCGACCGCATGGCGCTGGCCAAGCTCAACACCCTGCACTGGCACCTGACCGACGATCAGGGCTGGCGTCTGGAGATCAAGAAGTATCCGAAGCTGACCGAAATCGGCGCCTGGCGCGTGCCGGCTGGCCCGGCCGCCGCGGCCGACATCGATCCCAAGACCGGCAAGCCGCGGGTCATCGGCGGCTACTACACCCAGGATCAGGTCCGCGACATCGTCGCCTATGCCGCCGCCCGGCACGTGACCATCGTCCCGGAGATCGAGACGCCGGGCCACGCTCATGCGCCGATCGTCGCCTATCCGCAGCTGGGTTCGGCCGCCACGCCGCCGACCGCGACGTCCTCGGACTGGGGCGTCTTCCCGTATCTCTACAATGTCGATGAGCAGACCTTCGCCTTCCTCGACGATGTGCTGACCGAGGTTGTGGCCTTGTTCCCGGGGACCTACGTCCACGTCGGCGGCGACGAGGCGGTGAAGGACCAGTGGAAGACCAATCCCGCCGTGCAGGCGCGGATGAAGGAGCTCCATATCGCCAGCGAGCGCCAGCTCCAGGGCTGGTTCATCTCGCGCGTCGAGCAGATGCTGCACGCCAAGGGCCGCCGGCTGATCGGTTGGGACGAGATCCTCGAGGGTGGCGTCGCGGAGACGGCGACGGTGACGTCCTGGCGCGGGATCGACGGGGCGATCATCGCCGCCAAGCTGGGTCACGACACGATCCTCAGCCCCGAGCCGATGATGTACCTGAACTACCGCCAGAGCGCCGCGCCAGACGAGCCGCCGGGCCGAGGCGGGGTGGTGACGCTGAAGGACGTCTACGACTACGAGCCGATGCCGGCGGCGCTCAATCCCGACGAGCAGCGACACGTGCTGGGCATGCAGGGCAACATCTGGACCGAGCACGCTCGGACCGAGGAGCGGGTCTCCAAGATGCTGTTCCCGCGTGTCGCGGCGGTCGCCGAGACCGCCTGGTCGCCGCCCGCGAACAAGGACTGGAAGAGCTTCGCCGACCGCCTGCCGGCCGAACTCGGCCGCTATCGCGCGCTGGGCCTGACCTTCGACGAGACCCCGCTGAAGGTGCGGGCCCTGAGCGCGCCGCAGGGCGCCGGGGCCCGCGTCTCGCTGCTGGGCGCCGAGCAGGTCGGCGAGATCCGCTACACGTTGGACGGCTCGGCGCCCGGCGCCGGCGCGACGCTCTACAGCGGTCCGTTCGAGACGCCGCTGGGGACCCGCATCCGGGCCCAGGCGTTCCGCGGCGGCCAGCCGCTGGCGGCGGCGTCCGACATCGCCGTCGACGCGCGCAGCATCCGCACGCGCGCCAGCCAGGAGCTGAAGAGCTGCCACGGGGCGCTGGTGCTGAACCTCGAGGACGACGCCCCGATCCAGGGCGAGCGGGCCCGCTTCCTGGTCGATATCCTCAGCCCCTGCTGGCTCTACGAAGGCGCCGACCTGGCCGGGGTCTCGCAGATCGAGGTCGCGGTCGGCCAGATCCCGTTCAATTTCCAGATCGGCAAGGACATCGAGAAGATCAAGTTCCGGCCGCCGGCGACGCCCGAGGGCGAGCTGGAGATCCGCCAGGGCTCCTGCCAGGGCGCGGTGGTCGCCACCCTGCCGCTGGCCCCGGCGACCCGCTCGCAGGGCGTTACTGTCCTGACGGGCAAGATCGCCGGCGCGGCGGGACCGCAGGACCTCTGCTTCACCTTCACCCAGAAGGCCGTCGAGCCGATGTGGGTGATCGACCGGGTCACCCTGGTCGCGGGAGGCGCCGATGTCCGCTGACCTGATCCTGCTTGCGCCGCTCGACGGCTGGGCCGCGCCGCTCGCGGAGGTTCCCGATCCGGTGTTCGCGCAGGCTATGCTGGGCGACGGCGCCGCCATCGACCCGACCGGCTCGGTGCTGCACGCGCCGTGCGACGGGGTGGTCATCTCGGTCCACGCCGCGCGCCATGCCGTAAGCCTGCGGGCCGAGGGCGGGGTGGAGCTTCTGATGCATGTCGGGCTCGACACCGTGACTCTGGGCGGGAGGGGCTTTGAGGCCCACGTCGTCGAGGGCCAGGCGGTTCGGGCCGGCGAGCGGCTGATCTCCTTCGACCTGGCGGTGCTGGCCGAGGGCGCCAAGAGCCTGATCACGCCGATCGTCGTCACCGACGCGGCCGGGCGCACGATCGCGGCGCGGACCACCGGGACTGCGGTCAAGGTCGGGGAACCCTTACTGACCTTGTCGGCGCCTGCGGGCGTCGTGGAGACAGCCGCTGTGGCCGGCCCGGAGCTGACCCGCGCCATCGTCGTGCCGCTGGTCCACGGGCTGCACGCACGGCCGGCGGCGCGGGTGGCGGAAGTCGCCAAGCGCTTCCAGGCCGAGGTCTCGCTGCTGGCGCTCAACCGCCGCGCCAACGCTCGCAGTCCGGTGGGGATCATGTCGCTGGGCCTGCGCCACGGCGACAGCGCCACCCTGGCCGCCGCCGGCCCCGATGCGGCCGCGGCGCTGGAGGCGCTGGCCGAACTGATCGAAGGCGGCATGGGCGAGGGCGCGCCGATCCGCAAGGCGGCTGCCGCGCCGACGCCCGAGAGCGCGCCTGCCAGGCGGGCGGGCCTGGCGCAGCTGAAGGGCGTCATGGCCTCGCCCGGACTGGCGGTCGGCAAGGCCGTGCGGCTGTTCGTCGAGGAGCTGGCCGTCGTGGAAACCGGCCAGGGCGCGGCGCACGAGCGTGCGGCCCTGGACGCGGCGATCGCCGCCGTCGCCGGCCGCATCGCCCGCGAGGCCGAGAGCGGCGAGGGCCAGGCGCGGCGCGCGATCCTCGGCGCGCACGCGGCGTTTCTCGAAGATCCCGAGCTGACCGGCCAGGCCGCGCGGCTGATCGGCGAGGGAAAGAGCGCCGGCTATGCGTGGCGCGCGGCCATCGGGGCCTATGTCGAGGCGCTGCGCGGCCTGGGCGACCGGCGCATCGCCGAGCGCGTCGACGACCTGCTGGACCTTGAGCGGCGGGTGCTGCTGGTGCTGGCCGGCGAGGAGGACCGCGGGCCCGACCTGCCGCCCGGAGCGATCCTGCTGGCCGAGGAACTGCTGCCCTCGCAGCTGATGGGCCTGGACGCCGGCCGGTTGGCGGGCATCTGTACGGCCAGGGGCGGGCCGACCTCGCACGTCGCCATTCTCGCCGCCTCGATGGGCGTGCCGGCGGTGGTGGCGGCCGGGGAGGGCGTGGCGGCGATCAATGAGGGGACCAGTCTGATCCTCGACGCCGACGCCGGCCTGCTGCACGTCGCGCCGGACGCCAAGGCGCTGGAGGCGGCGCAGACCACGCTGGCGGTTCGCGCCGAGCGCAGGGCGGCCGCCCGGCTCGCCTCGCGCGAGGACTGCCGCATGGCCGACGGCACGCGCATCAAGGTCTATGCGAACCTTGGTTCGGTCGCCGACGCTGAGGCGGCCGAAGCCGCCGGCGCGGAAGGCTGCGGCCTGCTGCGCACCGAGTTCCTGTTCCTGGAACGCGAGACCGCGCCCGACGAGGACGAGCAGGCTGAGCGCTACGGCGCCATCGCCGCGGCGATCGGCGGGCGGCCGCTGATCATCCGCCTGCTCGATGTCGGCGGTGACAAGACAGCGAGCTATCTGCCTATCGGGCCTGAAGAAAATCCGGCCCTGGGGGTGCGCGGCGTGCGGGTGCTGATGCGTCGTCCGCACGTGCTGAAGACCCAGTTGCGGGCCATCCTGCGCGGCGCGCCGCACGCCAAGATCATGGTCCCGATGGTCGCCAGCCTGTCGGAGTTGCGCGCCGTGCGCGCCGCCCTGGACGAGGCCCGGCGCGAGATGGGCCGGGTCGGTCGCTCCGATCTCGGAGTGATGATCGAGACCCCGGCGGCGGCGGCGATCGCCGACCTGCTGGCCGCCGAAGCCGACTTCCTCTCGGTCGGCACCAACGACCTGACCCAGTACGCGCTGGCCATGGACCGCGGCAATCCCGACCTGGCCGGAGAGATCGACGCCCTGCATCCGGCGGTGCTGCGGATGATCGCCCAGGCCAGCGAAGGCGGCCGCAAGCACGCCCTCTGGACCGGGGTCTGCGGCGGCCTGGCCGGCGACCTCGCGGCCGTACCGATCCTGATCGGCCTGGGGGTCAGCGAGCTCTCGATGCCCTCGGCGGCGATTCCCGAGGCCAAGGCCCTGATCCGCACCCTGTCGCCGCAGGCCTGCGCCGACCTCGCTCGCAAGGCGCTGGACGAACCGTCGGCTGAGGCGGTGCGCGCCCTGTCGAACACCTTCCTGACCGGAGAAGCCTGATGGCCTCGCCCCTCGAAGCGCTGCAGTCCCTCGGACGGGCGCTGATGCTGCCCATCGCCGTGCTGCCGGCCGCCGGCCTACTGCTGCGGCTGGGCCAGCCCGACCTGCTCGACGTGCCGTTCATGGCCGCGGCGGGCGAGGCGATCTTCGCCAACCTCGGCCTGCTGTTCGCGGCCGGCGTGGCGGTGGGGCTGGCGCGGGACAACAACGGCGCGGCCGGCCTGGCCGGGGTGGTCTGCTTTCTGATCGCCACGCGCAGCGCCGAGGTGCTGTTGCACGTACCGCCCGACGTGCTGAAGGGCATGGCCGGCGACGCCGTGGGCCTAGCCACGGCGGCCTTCAAGGAGAAGGCGATCGCCAAGGTCTCGGTGCCGATCGGCATCCTATCGGGGCTGATCGGCGGGCAGTTCTACAACCGGTTTTCGAACGTCAAGCTGCCGGAATATCTCGCCTTTTTCGGCGGCCGGCGGTTCGTGCCGATCGTCGCCGGACTGGCCGGCCTGATCCTCGGGGCGCTGGTCGGCTTCACCTATGAGGGCCTCGACGCCGGGATGGACGCGGCGAGCCGGGCCATCGTCGGCTCGGGCGAGGCGGGGCTGTTCATCTACGGGGTGCTGAACCGGGCGCTGATCATCACCGGGCTCCACCACATCCTCAACAACATCGCCTGGTTCATCGTCGGCGATTTCCACGGCGCGACGGGAGACCTGAACCGGTTCTTCGCCGGCGATCCGAGCGCCGGGTCCTTCATGGCCGGATTCTTCCCGGTGATGATGTTCGGGCTGCCGGCGGCGTGCCTGGCGATGTATCACGCCGCGCCGCCGCACCGGCGCAAGGCGGTGGGCGGGATGCTCGGCTCGATGGCGCTGACCACCTTCCTGACCGGGGTGACCGAGCCGATCGAGTTCAGCTTCATGTTCCTGGCGCCGGTGCTCTACGCGATCCACGCGCTGCTGACCGGGCTGTCGTTCATCGTCATGGGCCTGCTCGACGTGAAGCTCGGCTTCGGGTTCTCGGCCGGCTTCTTCGACTATGCGCTGAACTTCGGAAAGGCGACCAACCCGTTGTATTTGCTGCCGATCGGGGCGGCGTACTTCGCGCTCTACTACGTGGTCTTCCGCTGGGCGATCGCGCGCTTCGACCTCAAGACGCCCGGCCGCGACGCCGAGCCCGCGGCGGCGGCGGCGGCCAGGCCCTTGAGCGGCAAGCGCGGCGAGGACTTCGTCGTCGCGCTCGGCGGGGCGGGCAACCTGATCGGGGTCGACGCCTGCACGACGCGGCTGCGGCTGGTGGTGGCCGACCAGTGCGCGGTCGACGAGGCGGCGCTGAAGGCCCTGGGCTCGCGCGGCATGGTGCGGCCCTCGGACAAGGCGCTGCAGGTGGTGCTGGGCCCGATCGCCGACCAGGTGGCGGGCGAGATCCGGGCCGCCATCGCCGGCGGGCAAACCCTTGCGGCGCCGGCGGTTGCCGCGCCCCAGGCGGCGTTCGACGTCGGGCCCTGGCTGGCCGGCCTGGGCGGGGCGGGCAATGTCGTCGAGGCCGGGCTGAAGGCCGGCCGGGTCTGCGCGCGGCTGGTCGATCCGGCGGCGCTGGACGAGGCGCTGTTGCTGGCCCGCGGGGCGCGCGGCGTGGCGCGGCTGCCGGGCGGAGAAGTGCAGATTCTGCTGCGTCCGAGCTAGGCTATCGGCAGATTTTCCGCCCGCGCCTTGCAGGAATACTCACGGTAGGGTCAGCGCGGCGGGTTCAGAGGCCCGAAAAGGCGGGTCTATCGTCACCATCGGCAGGTTCGGGGCCGCTAACCTGCCGATGCCGATCAGAGCAGGTGGCGCAGCCAGGGCTCGGCGCTCCAGGAGGGCGTCGATGACAGCGCCAGGCGACGGCCCTCGATGTGGACCTCGACGGGATAGCCGTCGGACTCGAAGCTCCGGCCATGGGCGATGGCGGCCGCATCGTCGGCGCAGGCCGCGGTGCGCGTGCCGAACCGCTCGCCGAGATGATTGACCAGGGAAAAGGAATAGATGCGCATACGACCCCGATCGCCGCGGTTGCGGCGCATGATCGGGGGAGGCCTCAATAGTACGGCCTGCCCGGGGCGGCGGCAAGATGCCGACATCGCGCGTGCCTATTTCAGTTGGCGGGCGAGGGCGGCGGAGCGGCGGTCTCGCGGGGCGGCGGATCGTGACCGCGAGCCTCGTGCCGGGCGACCGCCCCAGGGTCGCGCTTGTCGACCGGCTGGCCGCAGCGGGCGCAGACGTGGAAGTGGCGGGCGTCGTCGATCGGCTCGTGATCCTGGCGACCGATGTAGTGCAGTTCCCTCGGCATGGGATCGTCCTGAGGCGCCGCCCTGGAGCGGCCGGGGAGCGATAGTCCATCATAGCAGACGAAGACGGCCGCGGAGGGCCGAGCCGCGCGCATCGGGTCTTGTCCTGCGGCGACGCATCAGGGCTGGCGCGTCAGCCTCAAGCGCGCCAAGAGAGCCGTTCAGCACCTGTCCCCCGAGGTCCCTCTTGCAGTCCGCCCCCCAACGCCCGCGCATCACGCTCTTCTCGCTGGGCGGCACGATCTCCATGGAAGGCGGCGCGGGCTCCGGCGTGGTCCCCAAGCTGGACGCGAACGATCTACTGGCCGGACTCCCGCATCTGGCGGCGGTGGCCCAGGTCGCCGGCGAGACGGTGTCGAAGGCCGCCAGCGTCGAGCTCGGCTTCGCCGATATCGCCGTCCTGGCCGAGCGGATCCGAGCCGCGGTCGCGGGCGGCGCGGCCGGCGTGGTCGTCACCCAGGGCACCGACACCCTGGAGGAGACGGCCTATCTGCTCGACCTGCTGCTGGACCTGGCCGAACCGGTGGTGGTGACCGGCGCGATGCGCGATCCGACCAAGGCGGGCGCGGAAGGGCCGGCCAATCTCGCCGCGGCGATCCGCGTCGCCGCCAGCCCGGCGGCCCGCGGCCTCGGCGTGGTGGCGGTGATGAACGACGAGGTGCACGCCGCCCGCTACGTGGCCAAGCGCCATACCCACAAGACCTCGGCGTTCGGGTCGGAGACCGCCGGCCCGCTGGGCTGGGTCGTCGAGGACCGGGTGCGGATCGCGTTCCGTCCGGCCGAGCGTTCGCCGACGATCGCCTGGAAGGGCGCGCCGCCGCGGGTGGCCGTGCTGCCGATCGTGTTCGGCGGCGACCTCCAGAGCCTGCACGACCTGAGCCGCGGGCCGCTGGCCGGGATGGTGGTCGAGGCGGTCGGCGGCGGCCACGCGCCGTCCAGCATGGTCGAACCGCTGGGCGAGCTGGCCGCGAAGATCCCGGTGGTGCTGGCCACGCGCGCCGGGGCGGGCGAGACGTTGACGAAGACCTACGGCTACGGCGGGGGCGAAATCGACCTGCTGGGCCGCGGCCTGATCGGGGCCGGCGTGCTGGACGCGCGCAAGGCGCGGCTGCTGCTGAGCCTGCTGCTCGGGGCAGGCGCCAGCCGCGAGGAGATCGCCGCGACCTTCGCCCGCGCCAGCGCCTAGGCGGCCTTCAGCTGAGGTGGCGTTTCCAGAACGCCAGCCAGGCCTCGCGCTCGCGGGCCGGGACGCCGACGTGGCCGCCCGGATTGACGTGCATAGTCTTGTCGGCCGAGCCGAAGGCGTCGAACAGGTCCATGCCCTGCTGGCGGGTCATCAGCTCGTCGTCCCACTGGAACACGAACATCAGCGGGACGTGGATCTGCGCGGCGGCGGCGCGGTGGTCCTCCAGGCCCGGAAACACCCCGAACAGGCCGAAGATGGCGCAGGCGATCTTCGGCTCTTGCGCGACGAAGGGGACGCCGAAGCGGGTTCCCATCGAGACGCCCCAATAGCCGACGCGGTGATGGTCGCCGACGACGTCTAGCTGTTGCACGGCGGCGAGGGCCGCGCGCCATTCGGCGACCGCCTTGGGCGCATTGCCGGGGATGCGCGAGACCCGGGCCGGCGCGGTGGCGCCTTCGCGCGCCCGGCGGCCGGCTTCGAGCGCGGCGGCGCGGGCGGCCTGGGCCTCCTCGCGGGTGATGCGGTCGCCGTGGCCGGGGGCATCGATGGCCAGGGTGGCGAAGCCGAGCTCGCGGGCGTGGCTGGTCGCGGCCTCGGCTATGTTGGCGGTCTTCTTGTGCTGCGAGCCGCCGTGACCGAGCAGGATCAGCGGCCGGGCGCCCACGGCGCCCTGCGGATGCCAGAGGCAGCCGGGGACGAGGTCGCCGGCGACCTCCAGGCGGAATTCGCGGCGGGTGACGCCGTCGGCGCTCTTCTCGGCGATGAACTCCATGACCGTTACGCCGACCGGGCGGCGGTGCGCGCGGCCCAGTATTCGCGGAAGTAGCGGCGCGGGTCGTTCACGGCGGCGGTGGTCGGGCCGAACACCAGGGTCGTGCGGTCGGTCATGTCGTAGGGCGCCCAGGCAGGGGTCTTGGGGTTGTTCGGATCGCCGGCGGCGGCCAGCGCCACCCAGGCCGAGGCGATCTCGTCGGCCAGCCGCAGGTTGTCGGCGGTCGGGCCGGCCAACGGGAAGCGGATGTCGTGCATCGAGTAGGCGACGTCGATTCCGTGCACCGCGCCATAGCGGCCGCCGAAGGCCGGGCTAGGGCTGGTCCAGAGGTAGGACCAAGTCTTGGCGCCCCCGGCTGCGGCTCGCCGCTCCAGCATGATGTCGGCGCCGAGCCGGAACGAGCCGTCGCTGACGATGCGGGCGTTGATGATGAAGGGCGTGGCCTTGGGATCCTCGTCGCGATAGGCGGCGAGCAGGGCCGGGGCGTCCTTGCCGACCCGCTTTTCGAGTCGCTGCTGGACCTCCTCCCAGGTCATGTCGAACTTCACTTCGCGATAGGCGCGCTCGTCGAGGGCGGTCGAGACGACCAGCGGCACGTCGCGGCTTTCGACCGGCGCGCCCGGCGCGAACGGATGGTGCGGGATGGCCGCGCCGAGCACCGGGGCGAAGGAGCGGGGGGCCTCGCCACGGGCGCGGTCGCCCGCTTCGACCTGGGCCTGGGCGGCGAGCAGGGTGGTGTAGGGGACCTGCTGCAGCTCGCGGATCTGGTCGCGGCGCAGGCCGAGCTGGGCCAGCAGCTGGTCGGAGGCCTTGAGCGCCTCCTCGCGGGTCATGGCGTTGAGGCGCGAGCCGCTCATCACCCCGGCGCTGGAGAACAGGCCCTTGGCGCCGGGCATGCCCATCAGATGGCTGACCTTGGCCCCGCCGCCCGACTGGCCGACGATCAGCACCCGTTTCGGATCGCCGCCGAACGCCTCGACGTTGCGCGACACCCATTGCAGGGCGGCGACGAGGTCCTGGATGCCGGCCGCGCCGGAGTCGGCGAACTCGCCGTCGTCGCCGAGGTAGAGGTAGCCGAGCGCGCTGAGGCGGTGGTTGACCGTCACCACCACGCAGTCGCCGAACCGCGACAGCATCTCGCCGTCGCCGCCGGGGTTGTTGCTGGAGCCGCCGTAGAAGCCGCCGCCGTGGAAGCGGACGATGACCGGGCGTTTGGCGCGGCGGCTGGGGTCGGGGGTCCAGAGGTTCAGGACCAGGCAGTCCTCGCCCATGCCGCTGGGCTGGAGGTCGTTGAGGATCAGGTCGGCATAGGCGTGGCGGCGGCTGCCGGGGATCTGCGGCGAGATGTTGCCGTAGTCGAGGGCGTCGCGCACGCCGCTCCAGGGCTGGACCGGCTGGGGCGGGCGGAAGCGGTTGGCGCCGGCGGAGTCGGCGCCGTAGCGGACGCCCTTGAAGACGCTGATCCCGCCGCTGGCCAGGCCGCGCAGCTTGCCCTCGGCGGTCTCGACGATGGGGAACAGGTCGGCTTCGGCCGCGCGCACGGGGCCGGCGGCGGCCAGGCCGAGGGCCGCGCCGCCCGCGGCGAGGAATTGTCGGCGGTCTGAGGTCATGGCGTTTCCTCCGGGCTGAACTATTGGCGGTGCAGGGTCTTGCCCATCTGCTGGGTCGGGAAGCGGCTCATGAAGGCGCGCTCGCCGGCGAACGGGTCGTCGGCCAGGCGGGCCGGGACGTCGAACAGCATCATCGGCCGATCCGCGAGGTCGTAGGGCGTCCAGGCCGGGATGGCGGCGTTGTTCGGATCGCCGGTGCGCGCGAAGGCGAGCCAGGTCTCGGACATGGCCTGGGCCAGGGCGCGGGTGTCGTCGGTCTGCGGCCCGGTCAGGTGCGGCGCGGCGGCGACGTTGTCGAACATGAACGGCAGGTCGAGGGTGTGCTGGCTGATGCGGCGGCCATCCTCGGCCGGCGAGCGCCAGGTGAGCTGGTAGACATAGGTCGGGGCGCCGCCGGCCTTGACCCGCTGCTCCGCCATCAGCGTCTGGTCGAGGATGTAGCCGCGGGCCGAGGTGATCAGGAAGTAGAGCTCGGACGGCGAGGCGGCCGGGTTGCTGGTCCTGAACTCGGCGATCGCGGCCTCGACGTCGGCCTCGCCGACGTGGCGGACCAGCCGCTTGCGCAGCTCGGGCATGTCGAGCTCGAAGGCGCCGGGCTCGTAGCCGAGCTGGTTGGAAAGCTCGGTGCGGGTGGTCCCGACCATCATCGGCAGATGGTTCGAGATCGCCGGGGCGTTCGGCAGGAACGGGTGGTCCTTGAACGCCAGGCCGTCGAGCACCGGCGAGAAGCGCGAGCGGGTCTCGCGCATGACCTTCAGCTGGGCGACGCTGAGGGCGTCCATCGGAACCTCCAGCAGCCGGGCGGCGTCGCCGGGGCCGAGGTCGAGGGCGGCGAGCAGGGCGCTCGTCAGACGGGCGGCTTCCTCGGGCGCCTGGACGCGCAGGTGCGAGCCGCTCTGCACGACGCCGCGCTGGAAGAGGCCGCGGGCGTCCTCGCCGGCGTAGCAGAGACTGACCTTCCGGCCGCCGCCGGACTGGCCGAAGATGGTGACGTTGGCGGGGTCGCCGCCGAACGCGGCGATGTTCTCGCGCACCCAGCGCAGGGCTGCGATCAGGTCGAGATAGCCGACATTGCCGGCCTGGGCGTAGGCCTCGCCCAGCCGCTCGCCGAGATAGCAGTGGCCGAAGACGTTGAGGCGGTGGTTGAGGCTGACCATGACGACGTCGCCGCGCAGCGCCAGGGCGGTGCCGTCATAGAGCTTCTGCGAGCCGGAGCCGGCCTCGAAGCCGCCGCCGTGGAACCAGACCATGACCGGGCGGGCGGCGGCGTCGGCGGCCGGGGTGAAGATGTTGAGCCGCAGGCAGTCCTCGCTCATCGGTCCCTTGTCGGCGAGCGGGCTGCGCATCTGCGGCGATTGCGGACCGAAGTCGAAGGCGTCCTGCACACCGGTCCAGGGCGCGAGCGGCTGGGGCGGGCGGAAGCGGGCGCCGCCGCCGGTGTCGGCCCCGTAGCGCAGACCCTTGAAGACGCTGACGCCGGCCTTGCGCAGGCCGCGGACTAGGCCGTGGGCGGTGGCGACGGGGGCGGTGCTCTCGCTCATCGCGGTCTCCTCAGCGGGCGATCAGGCCGATGAGCGCGCCGGCGTCGGGCAGGGCTTCGAGGTCGCGGACGGCCTCGATCACGGCGCTCGCGCGCGCCTGACCCAGGGCTGGGGCCATCAGCTCGGCGGCCTTGGCCTCGACGTCGGCGGCGCTCATCGGATGCGACGGGAAGCCGAGCACGTGCGGGACGTAGCGCTCGAGCCGCCGGCCGTCGGCCAGGAGGACGGCGACGCGGGCGGACTCAGTGCGCGGCTGGCCGGGCGCGGCCTCCTGGGCCGGGTCGTGGCGGATCTCGACCTTGTCCATCAGGGCGCGGGCGGCGGCGTCCCCGCCCATCCGTTGCAGGCTCTGGGCGCCGACGAAGTCCAGGCGGCCGTCCAGCAGGATGATCGCGGCGAGGTAGCGCAGGTTCAGCGCCGGCATCGCGGCGTCGCGGAACGCCTGCCAGCGGCCCGGCATCTCGATCTGCACCGAGGCGACCTCGGCGCCGGCGACCTCTTTCGTCAGGTCGAGCAGCGCCTCGACCGCCGGCTGGGTCGGGCCGCCGACCGGATAGCGCTTGAAGGCGGTGTGCGGCAGTTCCGAGCGCGCGCCGAGGTCCTCGACCAGATAGGCGCGGTCGGCGTCGCCGCCGGCGAACAGCGGGCCGCGCATCCAGCCGCCGGGATGGTCCAGCGCCTCGCGCACGCCACGGAAGCCAGCAGCGGCCATCAGGGCGGCGTGCAGGCCGTCGCGCGCGCCCATGCCAGCGAAGACGAAGGCCTTCTCGATGTGCTCGACGTCGAGCAGCCACTGCCAGGAGCCGGAGGCCTGCTGGGCGCAGAAGGTGAAGACGTCGGCGATCATCGCGCGCGGCAGGCGCAGCAGGATCGCGGCGGCGGTCGCCGCCCCGAACTGCGGGCCGATCCCGTGATTGGCGATCCCGGCGCGGCGCAGATTGTCGACGCCGAGCGCCTTGGGCATGCGCCCGGCCATCTCGTAGCCGGCGATGACCGCGGCAAGCAGTTCGGCCCCGCTCGCGCCGCGGGTCTCGGCCACCGCCAGGGCGACGCTGAGCACGGCCGGGCCGGGCTGGACGAAGGCCGAGGGGATGAAGTCGTTGATCTCGGCGCCGTGGCCGGTCATCGCGCCGGCGAAGGCGGCGTCGACGATCCCGGCGCGCAGATGCGTGCCGAGGATGGTGGCGGCGTTGCGCTCGGCCCCGCCGCTCAGCGACAGCGCGTAGTCGCGGGCCAGCACGGCCGGTTCGAGGTCGCGGCAGGCGACGATCGAGGCCAGGGTGTCGAGGATATGCAGGCGGCCGAGCTCACGGTCGCCGGCGCTGGCCGGCGTCGTCAGGGCGCCTGCGACGTAGGCGGCGAGCGCGTCGCCGACCGGGATGAAGGCCTGGGTTGTCATGCCTGGTCCAAGGCCTCGGTCATGCGGGCGCGGGTTTCGAGCAGGGCGTCGATGAACGCCTCGCGCTTGCGGGCGGTCAGGCGTTCGGTGGGCGCGGAAATCGACAGCGCCGCGGAAGGGGGTGCGCCTCCGGCTGCAACCGCGGCGCCGATGCTCGTGACGCCGGGGCTGTAGCCGGAGAGCGCGTAGCCCCGCTGACGGACCTGCGAGAGTTCCGTCATCAGTGCGGGGACATCTAGTTCGCGGACCGCGGCGAGGCGGTCCACGACGGATCGGGCGTCGGGCCGGAAGGCGAGCATCGCCTTGCCGCTGGCGGTCAGCGGGGCCGGCGCGCGCGACCCGACGCGGGTGTGGAAGCGCACCGGCCGGGCGGCGACGATCTTCTCGAGATAGAGCACGTCGTCGCCCGACAGGATGGTCAGGCTGACGGTCTCGGACGTGGCCCGATGCAGGGCCTGCAGATAGCCGGAGGCGACCTGGTAGATCGGCATCGCCGAGACCACGCCGGCGCCCAGCTCCCAGGCGCGCAGGGTGGGGCCGTAGCGGCCGTTGTCGTCCTGGCGGGCGTGGCCGAGCGCGCAGAGCGTGCCGAGGATGCGGTGGACGGTGCTCTTCTGCAGGCCGGTCGCCGCGGCGACGTCGGACAGCCGGATCGGCTGGCGGGCGCGGGCCAGGCACTCCAGGATTTCGAAACTGCGCGTAACCGCCCGGTCCATGGTCGCCGCCGCCCTCGTGGTGCGCCAGCTATGCCACAGATATTCGTGTTGTTCCAATATATGAAATGATGTTCCGCTGTGCGGAACATCTTCGCGCAAAAAGAAGGCCGTCCCGAGAACGGGACGGCCAGGGGAGGGTGGGAAGGAAACGTCTCCGTCAGAAGCGCTTGGTCACGCCCAGCTTGAAGGTGCGGCCGAGCGGGTTGGCGGTGGCCGGGTCGTAGCTGAGGTCGCGGCGGGCGAACGGCGGATCGGTGTCGAGCAGGTTGCCGACCGTCAGCGTGGCGGTGGTGTCCCACGGCAGCAGCACGCGGTAAGCGGCGTCGAGGGTGACGAAGGCGTCGAGCTTGGCGCCCTGGGGCAGGATGTAGCCGAACACCGCGCCGTTCGGGCCGAAGATGTTGGTGCCGCCGAACCGGCCGTCGCGCACGTCGGCCATGCTGTCGATGTAGCGCAGCGTGAGGCGCAGGTTGTGCACGTCGCGGGCGTACTCGGCGTAGAGGTTGGCGCGGAGCTTGGGATAGGAGGTCCCGCCCGCCGTGCCGCCGTGGGTCCCGGCCAGTTCCTGGCCCGCCTCGACCTGGATGCCTTCGATGAAGGCCGGGCCGGTGTCGTACTTCAGCAGGTACGAGCCATCGAGGCCGAAGTTCATCGCCCCGCCCCAGACTTCGGCCGCGCGGAAGGTCGCCGAGAAGTCGACGCCAGAGGTCTTGGTCCCGGTGCCGTTGATGGTGTTCAGCCGCACGCGCTGGATCGTGCCGGGCGCGCAGATCCCGCCCTGGAACACGAAGCGGGCGACCAGCGGCGCCAGCGCCGGGTTGGCGCAGCCGTTCGGCAGGGTGGTCGAGGAGCCGTTCGGGAACACGGTCGAGAGCAGGCCCGAGCCGGACTCCGCCTCGATGGTGTCCTGGAAGTCGAACGACCAGTAGTCGACCGTCGCCTTGAAGGCCCCGAAGTCGACGATGGCGCCGATGTTCAGGGTGTCGGCGGTCTCGGGCTTCAGGTTCGGATTGCCGGTGGTGTCGAAGGCGCGGTAGCCGCTGGTCTGGGTGATGAAGGCCTGGGTGGTGTTGGCGTCCGGCACCAGGTTGAGGTCGGTCGGGGCGCGGAACGTGGTCCCGGCCGAGGCGCGGAACGCCAGCCAGTCGGTCGCCTGCCAGCGGACCGCCAGCTTGGGATTGGTTGTGGCGCCGACTGCGCCGCCGTAGTCCTCGTGGCGGACGGCGAGCTGGAACGAGAGGGTGTCGGTGATCGGGACCTGGGCTTCGGCGAACACCGCCCAGACGTCGCTGCCGAGATCCTGCTCCGAGAGCGGGCCGAGGAAGCCGAACACGCCGTTGCCGCGGCCGGTGGCGCAGGTGGTGACGTTCTCCTCGGGGCAGGGGTTCAGGGCGATGTTGTTGATGTCGTTCACCGCGCGGCTGAAGGTGTTGTCGCGGTACTGGGCGCCGGCCGCCCAGCCGATCGGGCCGCCGCCGAAGTCGAGGTTCGACTGCCCGTTGATCACCGCGTCGACGACGGTGAGCGTGGTCTCGGACTGATAGCCGTAGGGCTGGAACAGCCATTGGCCGATGGCGCGGCTGTTGGCGTTGGCGGCGGCCGACCCGGCGACGTAGTTCGGGTTGGTCTCGCCCGAGGCGGCGTTGGCCGCGACGCCGGTCGAGAACGGGTTGTAGTAGAGGCAGGCGCCGACGCCGGCGACGCCGCCCTGGACGCCCGGGGTCACCGGATCGGTGTCGCAGCCGGGACCGCCGAGGCCGTTGAGCGCGTAGTAGAGCCGCGCGACCGGGATGTCGTAGGTGACGATGTCGCTGCGGTTGATCATGTGGGTGACGGCGACGTCCCAGCCGATGCCGTTGTCGAATTCGCCGTTGAGCCCGGCCGAGACCCGGAAGCCTTCGAAGAACCGCTGGTCGGGCTTGGAGTCGCCGGTCAGCGGGTTGCCGCCGACGCCGTAGGGCCGCCAGAGCAGGATGTTGGCGGCGGTGAAGCCGGCGGTGTTGACGGCGGCCTGCTGGGCGGCGGTCAACTGCGGGAGCAGGCTGCCGGGCAGGCAGGTCGCGAGACCCGCGGTCCCGCAGAGGCCCGGATTGGTGCGCGGGATGATGAACGAGCCGGAAGCCGCGCCGGGGCCGAAGGCCTGGGTCGGGCCGTAGGAGGGCGAGGTGCCTTCATGCGGCACGTCGTGGGCGGCGTAGAGCGCCTCGGCGTGGAAGCGGGTCTTGTCGGTCAGGTCCCAGTTGAACTGGCCGTAGATCTGGTAGTGCTCTTCTTCCTCGACCAGGTTGTTGAAGCGGCCGAACTGGAAGTAGCAGCTCTGGGTGCCGGCGGCGGCGGTGACGATGGTGTTGCCCAGCGCCGTGCAGCCCGGATCGATGAAGCGGGTCGTGCCCGAGATGTAGGTCCCGGGATTGCCGAAGCCCGACCAGCTGCCGTTGGGGTTCTCCAGGTAGCTGTTGACCGCCCAGTCCCGCTCGAGCGTGTCGAGTTCGGAGCGGTGGCGATAGCCGACCGAGATCAGGGCGTCGCCGCGATCGCCGACCCAGCCGTAGTTGGCGCTGAGCGTATAGTCGCCGTCCGAGCCGTCGATGAAGGTGTAGCCGGCGTTGACCTCGAGGCCGTTCAGGTCGCTGCGGGTGATGAAGTTGACCACCCCGCCGATGGCGTCCGAGCCGTAGGTGGCGGCCGCGCCGTCCTTGAGCACCTCGATACGGCCGATGGCGGCGGTGGGCAGCAGGTTGGTGTCGACCCCCGAGCCGCCCGGCGAACTGGTCAGGCGCCGGCCGTTGAGCAGCACCAGGGTGCGGACCGCGCCGAGGCCGCGCAGGTTGACGTTGCCCGAGCCGGTGGTGGCCTGACTGGCGAACTGGTTAGTTTCGCCGAGCACGCTCTGCACGCCGGGAATGGCCTTGATCACGTCGACCATGGCCGGCGCGCCCTGCTTCTGGAGGTCCTGGGCCGAGAGCACGTCGACGGGCAGGGCGGCGTCCTCGGGCGTGCCGCGGATGAAGGAGCCGGTGACGATGACCTCGGCGACTTCGCCGGGCTTGTCCTGCGCGTGGCTGGTGGTCGCGAGCCCGAGCATGATCGCCAGGGCCGAGACGCCGCAAAGGCGTTCGGTCTTCAACATGGTGCCCCCTAATGCATTGGCCGACCGTCATTCGGTGACGGAAGTTATGCGGCAGGATAGGCAGCGATCAGATCGAGCGTCTACATAATAGATCAATGTTCCATTATATGGAACAAATGTACGTTTCAGTATTTGGAACGGATCAGCTAGGCTGCGCCGTCGGAGGGGCTCGATGGACACCACGGTCGCGAAGGGCTTTGCGGTCCTGGAAGTCTTGGCGCGCGCCAAACGGCCCATGCGGCTGAGCGCGCTGACCGAGGCGCTGGGACTGCAGAAATCCAACGTCCATCGGCTGCTGAGCACGCTGATCGAGCTCGGCTATGTCGAGAAGGACGCCGAGACCGCGCGCTACTTCGCGTCGCTGAAGGCGTGGGAGCTGGGCGTGGCGATCATCTCGACCAACAGCCTGCGCCGCACGGTCTCGCCCTATCTCCAGAAACTGCACCAGCAGACCCAGGACACTGTCCTGCTGGCCGCGCCGGTGGGGCACGAAGTGCTGTTCCTCGACCGCGTCGCGCCGGCGCGGGCGCTGCGCTACACGCCGATGAACGGGACGCGGGCGCCGATGACGCTGACCGCGGCCGGCCGCGTCTTCCTGAGCGCGATGAGCGATCCGGCGCCGGCGATCGCCAGGGGCCTGGCCGAGCACCCGGCCGACCGCGACTTCAGCGCCGAGAGCGTGACGGCGGGGCTGGCGGAGGTGCGCGCGAGCGGCCTGGCGGTGCTGGACGGCGGCCTGTTGCCGGGCTCGCGCTCGGTCTCGGCCCCGATCGAGGGGCCTGACGGCGCGCCGGTGGGGGCGATCTCGGTCTCGGCCATGGCCGAGCGCATGAGCGGCGCGCACCTGCGCGATGTTTCCGAGGCGCTGCTGGCGATCTCCAACGAGATCGGGGTGCTGGGCGACGGCTGAGGCCGGGCGGCCTCAGGCCGCCTTCAGCCAGACGACGAGGGCGAAGCGCGCCGCGCCGCTGTTCGGCAGCGTGCGATGCGGCGTGAAGCGGTCGAGAAACAGCACGTCGCCGGCCGGGCACGACGGCGTCGCCCGCGGCAGGTGGTGGAGGTCGGCCGGCGGAATGTGGAAGTCGGCGGCGCGGACATGGGGGAACGGCGCCGGCTGGCGGCCGACGGCGATCTCCAGCCCGCCCTGGTTCGGGCCGGCGTCCATCAGCGGGATCCAGGCGGCGACGTTGAGCCGGCCGCACTCGGTTCCGTCGTCGATGGCGACGTCGGAGTGCCAGTTGTGCCAGTGCTCGGGAAAGCCCGCGAAGCTGGCGCGCAGGCGGATGGTGTGGCCGCTCTCCTGCAGCGGGCGGCCGGCGAGGCGTTCGGCGGCGGCGCGCAGCTGCGGGCTCTCGGCGAGGCGGGTGAGGCGCGGGCCGCGGTGGGCGTCGGTCAGCACCGCCAGGCGCAGGAGGTTGGCGTAGGCCTTCTCCTTGGCGGCGACCGCGTCGAGCCGCTCGACGAGCGGCAGGTCCGGGCGGCTGTGTTCGAAGGGGTGGTGCAGGGCCCGGGCGACCCGGTCGAGCTGCTCGGTGATGTCGGCCTGGGCGGCGCGCACCTCGTCGGCGGCGAACACCGGGGCGACTGCATAGCCGTCCTGGGCGTAGTCGTAGGTCAGGGCTGTAATCCGACAGAAAAAGGTGGGTCGCATCGCGTCGCCGCGATGCGACCGGAACGTCAGCCGGCGACGGCGTCCTTGAGGGCCTTGGCCGCCGCGAACGCCACCTTCTTGGAGGCGGCGATTTCGATCGCCGCGCCGGTGGCCGGGTTGCGGCCGGTGCGCGCGGGCTTGTCCTGGACCTTGAACTTGCCGAAGCCGGGCAGGTTGACTTCGTGACCAAGCACGAGGGCTTCGCGCACGGCGCCCAGCAGGGTGTCGACGGCTTCGCGGGCCTGAGCCTTGGTGAGCTTGCCGTCGGCGGCGAGCCGCTCGGCGAGATCGGTGGTGTTCATGCAGTGCTCTCCTACGGAATCGGTGAGGGGAGGTTTCACCGCGCGGCCGCCGCTGTCCATCCGCGCTTGGAAGGAGCTGTCGCAGACCAGCGCGCGCGGCGGGCCAGCGGGCGCGTCACGGGGTTCGTCAGCCGTCAGTAAATATTTCGAGATTGAAAAACTGTCATGCGGCGCGAGCGCGCCCGAAAAACAACCTTCGTGTGCAAATCGGGCTCGAGCAAGAGAAGTGAAGTAACTGGGGATGGAACGTTTTTCTAAAAATGCCTGCGACGACGAGCGACGTTCCTGTCGCGGGTTAGTGCGTTTTCCGAACGTTTTGACTTATTGAGCCATTCGGGCATGCTGGGGGCATGTCGAACTTGCGGGAATTCTGTCGCGCCAGCCGCGCGCGCCTTCGCGTCGAAGGCAATAACCCCCGGGTCTAGGCGCGCTCGCCACGGTCCGGGGTCACCAGCGCGGGGCGATTTCGCCCCGCTTCCGCGGTTCGGCCGCCGGCCGAATCCCGAATCCGCCTGCAAAAACCAGCCCTGAGTCGGCCGCGTGACGCCCTGCGTGCGCCTGGCGGCTCCTGCGCGCGGGCGGTCCAAATCCCTGATCAGGAGCCTCGCATGGCGATGACCCTCTATGACCACCAGCAGCGATTGGACGACCTCGAGGTCGTCCTGCAGGCCCTGGTGGAGACCATTTCCACCCACCCGAACGGGCGAGCGCAGCTTGGCGAGGTCGTGCGCCGGCTTCGCGCCCGCGGCGCGCGCGGCGCGGCCGATCTCCTGACCGGCGAACCGGCCGGCGCCGCCTATCGCCGCTAGGGCGCGTCCCTGGCCCCTGCCGCAGTAGTTGCGAATGTATCGCATGTGCGATAAGGCCTGGAGCGGCCCGCGGGGCCAGGGGCGCAGATGGGCCAGGCGGCGATCAACTTCTCTATCGGGCAGCTCTACAGCGAGCACGGCCGCTGGCTGAGCGGCTGGCTGGTGCGGCGCACGGCCTGCCGCGACCGCGCCGACGACCTGGCGCACGACACCTTCTGCCGGCTGCTGGAGCGCGAGCACCTGCCCAGCCTCGACGATCCGCGCCGCTATCTGGCGACGGTGGCGCGGCGGCTGCTGGTCGACGACGTCCGTCGCCGCGAACTGGAGCGGGCCTATCTGGCGGCGCTGGTCGCCGAGGACCTGGAAGATCTGCGCACGCCCGAGCGGGTGCTGGAGGCCGTGCAACTGCTGGACGGCCTGGTCGCGCTGCTGGCGCAGTTGCCGGCGGCCACCCGCGAGGCGTTCCTGCTGCGGCGGCTGGAGGGGCTCAGCCACGAGGACATCGCCAAGCGGCTGGGCGTTTCGCTGCGCACGGTCAAGCGCCGCGTCGCCGACGCCTATCAGCGCTGCTACCTGCTGGCCTATCCGGACGGGCGGGTCTGATGGAGGCGCCGACCCCCGCCATGGTCGCGGCCGCCGCGCGATGGGCCGCCGAGCTCGACGGCGGGCAGGTGAGCGACGCGCGCCGCCGCGCCTGCGAGGACTGGTGCGCGCGCGATCCTCGCCACCGGCTGGTGCTGGAGCGGATGCTGGGACTGGACGACCGGCTGGAGCGGCTGGACCGGGCCGGGCGTCGGGTGCTGCGCCGGACTTTGGCGCGTCGCGCCGACGGTCGCCGACGTGCGGCGGGCGCGGCGGCGCTGGCGCTGATGCTGGTGATCGCCGGATGGGCGGGCAGCCAGAGCATGACCCTGCGCCAGCCGTTCGCCGACCATGCGACGCAGACCAAGGTCGCGCACCTGACGCTGCCGGACGGATCGCGCCTGGATCTCGACGCCGGCTCGATCGCGGACTTCGACACCCATGGCGGCCGACGGCGGGTCACGCTCTATCGCGGCGAGGCGCTTGTGCACGTCGTTCCGGGCGCGCCGTTCGTGGTCGAGACCCGGCACGGGCGGGCCACGGCGCTGGGCACCGCCTACCTGGTCCGCGACGAGGGGGCCTCGATGCTGGTGACGGTGACGGAGTCGACCGTGCGGGTCTGTCCGCGCCGGACCGACGAGGGCTGCGAGGTGCTGACAGCCGGCGAGCGGGCGCGGGTCGACGCAGGGCGGGTGACGCGGCTGGCGCCGGTCGAGCCGGCGTCGGCGGGCGGCTGGGCCAGCGGCTGGCTGGAGGCCGACGACCTGCCGGCCGCCCAGGTCCTGGCCGAGCTGAACCGTTATCGCGCCGAGCCGATCGCCTTCGAGGCGCAGGCGTTGGGCGGGGCGCGGGTGAGCGGCGCCTATCCGCTGGGCGACACCGACCGGGCCGCCGAGAGCATCGCCCAGGCGGCGGGGCTGCGCGTCATGCGCGGGCCGGACGGTAGCCTGCGCGTCGGCCGCTGAAAATAATCTGGCCCGTTTCGAGATCTCGTCCGTCCCACAGGCAAGACGACACGTAGCCGGGGGATTTCCGATGATCTGCAACAGACTGAGCCTGACCGCCGTGGCCGCGCTGGCCGTCGCCCTGGGGGCCGCGCCGAGCGCCTACGCCCAGGCGGCGGCGGCGCGCAGCTTCGACATTCCCTCCGGATCGCTGGGCGCGGCGATCGCGCGCGTGGGCCGGCAGGGCGGGGCGGTGGTCACCGCCGAGGCCAGCCTGGTCCGCGGCCGCAGCACGCCCGGGCTGAAGGGCCAGTTCACCACCGAACAGGCGCTGGAGCGGCTGCTGGCCGGGCAGCCGCTGGCCGCGCAGAGCGACGGGCGCGGAGGCTTCCGCGTGGTGGCGCAGCCCGCGGCGGCGGCGCCGCCGGTCGTCGTGCGCGGGACCGACGCCGTCTCGACCGCTACCGATCTGGACGCGCTGGTGGTGGTCGGCGCGCTGACCGACGTCGAGGTCGTCGGCGCCGAGCTCGAGTTCCGCCAGGCCAACGACCTGGCCGACATCTTCCGCGACGTGCCGTCGGTGTCGGTGGGCGGGTCGGTGGGCATCGCCCAGAAGATCTATGTCCGCGGTCTCGAGGACTCGATGCTGAACGTGACGGTGGACGGCGCGCCGCAGCGCGGCACCCTGTTCCACCACATCGGCCGCGTCTCGATCGAGCCTGAGCTGCTGAAGACCGTGGACGTGCAGGCCGGCGCGGGCGAGGCGACCGCGGGCTTCGGGGCCATCGGCGGCGCGATCCGGTTCCGCACCAAGGACGCCCAGGATCTGCTGGAGCCCGGCCAGAAATTCGGCGGCATCCTGAAGGCGGGCTACTTCTCGAACGACGGCTACAAGCTCAGCGGCACGGTGTTCGGCCAGCTGTTCGGCGACGTCGGCTTCGTCGGCTCGCTGGTGCATGTCGACCGCAACGACATGAAGGACGGCGGCGGCGACAAGTTGCTGGGCACCGACGCCAAGCAGCAGCTGGGCTACCTGAAGGTCGGCGGCGATCTGGGCGGCGGCCACCGGTTCATGGTCAGCTACGAGCAGCGCGAGGAGAAGGCCGCCTTCGCCCAGCGCCCGAACTGGCCGGTGCTGGCCAGCAACCCGCTGTTCCCGGCCGAGGGCACTCGCCAGACGGCGGTGCTGAACTATGGCTACGACGTCACCGAGGCCGCCTCGCTGGAGGCGACCGGCTACTGGACGCGCTCGAAGTTCACCCAGGACCGGACCGACCGCTGGGGCCTCTACGGCGCCGAGATCGAGACCTATGGCGTCGACCTGCGCGGCCGCATGGCCCTGGGGCAGCACGACGTGACGGCGGGCGCCGAGTATCGCAACGACCGGGTGATGAGCCAGTACCTGGACGAGCCGGCGCGCTGGCAGCCCTGGGCCTGGACCCCGGCGATCGGCCGCTTCAGCGAGAAGGGCGAGGTTTTCGGCCTCTATGTGCAGGACCACTGGCAGGCGAGCGAGGCGCTGCTGATTAGTCTCGGCGGCCGCTACGACCGCTACGAGGTGCACCAGCGGACCTATGACAACGGGACCAAGAGCGACGGCTTCAGCTTCAACGCCGGCTTCGACTATCGGCTGACCGACGCGGTGGTGCTGAACGCCGGCTTCGCCCAGGCCTTCCGCGGCAAGGAGATCGGCGACGCCTTCACGCTGGAGAAGCGTCCGGGCCGCATCTCGATCGCGCCGGGCCTGAAGCCCGAACGGGTCGACAACTACGAGGTCGGCTTCACCTATGACCGTGGTCCGTGGCGCGCCTCGGCGGTCTACTACACGATGACCATCGACGACGTGATCTTCGACCAGATCGGGTCGGGCCGCCCGCCGCAGGACGCCGTCTATTACGAGAACGTCGGCAAGTTCAAAGCCGACGGGGTGGAGCTGCGCGCTGGCTATGCGTCGGGGCCGTTTTCGGTCGACGCCTATTACAACCACTACCGCTCCGAGCTGAACGGGAACACGGTCGAAGGCTATGAGCACATCGGCCTGGCCAACTCGGTCGGCGACAACTGGAACCTGACCGGCGGCTACGAGCCGACCTCGAACGTGCGCCTGGAAGCGAGCGTGACCCACTATGCGCCGCTGAACGACATCGAGGTGCTGCAGCGGAACGTGGAGATCGGCTGGATCGACCGCACCCAGTTCGTGGACAAGCCCGGCTATACGGTGGTCGACCTGGTCGCGAGCTGGCGGCCGTTCGGCGACGAGCGCCTGACCCTGCTGGCCGCGGTCTACAACCTGTTCGACGAGCGTTATCGCAGCCATTCCAGCGTCGCCGACTACGGCGCGATCCCGGACTATGAGGGCGTCGCCGGGGTCTACGAGCCCGGCCGCGACATCCGGGTGACGGCGGCCTTCCGCTTCTAGCGGTGGGAGCGCCGGGCAGAGCGTCGGCGGCGGTCCGCAAGGCGCTGCGCGTCTGGCACCGATGGTTCGGGCTGGCGGCGGCGCTGTGGCTGCTGGCGCTGGCGCTGACCGGGGCGCCGATCACGTTCTATGACGAGCTCGACACCTGGCTGAACCCGGACTGGCGGACCAGCAGCCATGCCGGCGGGCCGGTCGCGGCGGACGTCGCCCTGGCCAAAGCGCACGCGGCGCTGGGCTTCGAGCCGCGGTTCGTGGACCTGCCCAACGGGCCTGGCCAGTCGATCATGACGCTGGGAACCGCGCCGCTCGGGCCGGGCGGCGAGGTCGCGTCCGTCCAGGTGTTCAGCCATCCCGCCACCGGCGAGCTGCTGGGCTGGCGGCGCAGCGAAGTGGCGGCCTTCGACCGCCGGCACCTGATGGACACGCTCTATGGGCTGCACATCGACCTGATGCTGGGCGAGGCGATGGCGTGGTTCCTCGGGCTGGTGGCCCTGGCCTGGACGCTGGACCACATCGCCGCGGCGGTGCTGGCCTTTCCGCGGATCGCCAAGTGGCGTGAGTCGTTCCTCGTCGCCGGACGGGGCCTGAACCTGCGGCGGATCTTCGACCTGCATCGCGCGCCGGGGGTCTGGTTCTTTCCGGTCACCCTGGTGTTGGCGTTCACCGGCGTGACCCTGGCTTGGCACGAGGAGACGCGGGCGGCGGCGCGGCTGGTGACGCCGGTCTCCGAGCGGCTGCACGAGACGTTTCCGGAGGTCGAGGTCGCCGAACCTATCGGCCTGGACGCGGCGCTGGCGAGCGCGGCGGCGCGCACCGGGGCGGCGGCCGACAGCGTGCTCGTCCTGCGCCGGCTGGGCGTCTACGGCGTGCGCAGCTTCGATGCGCGCGACATCGACGGCATGGGGCGGCTGTGGACCTACGTCGCCATGGCCGACGGATCGATCGTCGGCCAGCGGCACGACAACGGCGAGGGGCCGGGCGACGCGTTCTTCGCTTGGCAGTATCCGTTGCACTCGGGCAAGGGCCTGGGCATGGCCGGCCGCTGGCTGGTGTTCGCCGGCGGACTGGCGACGGCGGCGCTCTGCGCGACGGGGATCTGGCTGTTCGCGCGCCGACGCCCCTCCCGCCGCTAGGGCGTCACGCCGCGCAGCCGCGCGATCCGCGCCTCGATGGCCTGCTGCTCGGCCGGGCTCTTGCCGCCCCACCAGGTGCGCACGTCGCTGTTGTCGGCCGGCAGGATCCACTCGGCGTAGGTCTTCGACGGCAGGTCGACGGCGTTGCGGCCGCGCAGGTGGCGGTCGAAGAAGGCCCGGACGTAGTCGTTCTGGGCGCCGATCATCACCCTGGCGGGCGTGGAGCCCAGCAGCGGGTCGCGCACGGGCCGGCGGATGAACAGCGAGAAGTCCGACAGCCCCAGGTGCTTGGCCTCGCGCAGCTGCAGGCGATGGACCTTGGGGTCGGTCCCGGCCGTGGCGAAGGTCTCGTAGGAGAAGTCGTTGAAGGCCCGCGCCTGGCCGCCGGGCGGCTCCACGCCCATGGCCTGATAGATCGTGCGCATGTCCGAGTGGAACATCAGGAACGGGACCGGCATGGCCGCATCGAACGCCTGGAACGGGAAGTCGGCGCCGTCGAGGTTGATGCCGGCGGCGCAGCGGCGGTCGACCATGCAGACGCTGCCCGAGGTCGCGCCGCCGAACGACATGCCCATCTCGCCGACCCGGTTCAGGTCGCTGGCGGCCAGGATCGGCTTGATGGCGTCGGGAACGCGGCCGGCCTGCAGCTGGTCGTGCAGGAAGATGCGGTCGGCGGCCCAGATCACCCCGCTGCGGGTGATGCGCTCGGCCTTTGCGAGCCCGGCTTCGCGAAGCTGCAACTGGCCTTCGAGGCGGGCGTCGAGATCCTTGCCGGCGATGGCGTCGATCTGGGCCTGGGCGGGGGCCGCGGCGTCTTCGTCGCGCTTGAACAGGTCGGGATCCATCGGGGCGAGCGTCCCGTCGGGGAACAGCGTCGCGGCCGAGTCGTAGGTGTGCTGCAGCGAGAACACGACGTAGCCGTGGCTGGCCAGCTCCTCCATCAGCACGGTGTTCTGGCCGAGGAACGAGGTGAAGCCGTGGCTGTAGATGACCACCGGCAGGGCGGCCGCGCCGGGGGCCAGCGGCGCGTCCTCGTACGAGTTGGTGCGCACGTGCTTGAGGTAGGTGAAGAAGGGCGGGAACTTGAACAGCGCGCCCAGGCTGGCGCCGGTGGTGCGGGCCTCTTCGTCGGTGAAGTAGGGGCGGGGCTTGAGCCCGCGCGTGTCGCCGGCCGGATACCAGACCCGGACCAGCAGGCGTCGCGGCTGGCCGGCGGGGGCGGCCAGCAGGCCAGGACGGCTGGCGTCGGTCACCTCGAAGGTGCGCACGCCGACCGGGCGCTCGCCGCTGGGCCGGGGCAGGGCGCCGACGGGGAACAGGACCAGGGGGGCGACCGCCAGGCCGGCCAGCAGCGCCGAGAGCACGCCCGACACGTAGGCCACGCGGCCGGAGGCGGGGCGGCGGCGCAGGCGGGCGATCCAAAGGCCGGCCAACAGGAGCAGGGCGACCACGACGCCGAGCGCGCTCTGCCAGCGCGCGTCCAGCACGCCGACGACGCCGACGGCCAGCGCCGCCAGGGCCGCGCCGAACAGCACCCGGCCGCGGCCCGGCAGCCGCGGCAGCCACACGGCCAGGACGAACGCCGCCAGGGCGGCGGTCAGCAGGATGTCGGTAGCAGTCACGTCAGCGTCCCCCGGGTGTTCAGCCCAGGGTCCTGCAAACGCTTGTCAGACGCAATCGCCAGCTGCGTAGGACGCGCGGCCTAGCGGGTGACGCGGGTGTTCTCGCCGTTGCCGACGACGCGCACGCGGTCGCCGATCCGGAAGTCGTTCGGGCCGCCGGGCTGCACGATGGCGATCAGGCGGCCGGAGTCGAGCTGGACGGTCAGCTCCAGGCCGGCCGTGCTCTGCGAGCCCTGAAGCGCGCTGCCCAGCGCGCCGCCCGCGACCGCGCCGGCGACGCCGCCGGCGACGTTCGCCGCCGTCCCACCGCCGATCTGGCTGCCGGCGATGCCGCCCAGGATCGCGCCCGTGCCCATGCCCAGCCGGGTTTCGCCAGGCCGGATGTTGACCGGCCGGATGCTCTGCAGCGTGCCGAGTTCGACGGTCTGCGGACGCATCGTCTCGGTGCGGCTGTAGCTGTTGGGCGTGGGTTGCGGCGTGCAGGCGCCGAGCAGGGCGACGGATGCGAGGAGAGGCAGGCTAAGATATTGATACTTGGTCATTTCGGCGCGTCTCCAGGACGGGCTGTGGCCGGGTCTGACGATTGCGGCGCTGGTTATCCCCGAGCCGAATTGGACCGCAGGTAGGCGCAGGACGCTATCAGGTTGAATCCGGAAGCCCGCCGCCCGGCGGCGAGGCGCAGGAATGCTTGCAGTTGCAACGAGTCTGGGCACGGCCCGTTCGGACCACGTATAAGCGCGCGGCGACGCAGCGGAATGGGCCCGTCGCCAGCGATATTGAGGTCGGAGTTACATAGAAATGAGCACGGTGCTTGTGATCGGAGCCGGTGGCGTGGGCTCGGTTGCGGTCCACAAGATGGCGATGAACCCCGACGTGTTCTCGCAGATCACGTTGGCGAGCCGTACGCTTTCGAAGTGCGATGCGATCGCCGCGTCGGTGAAGGCGCGCACCGGCGTCGACGTGCGCACGGCCGAACTGGACGCCGACGACGTCGCCGCGACCGCCGCGCTGATCGAGCAGGTGAAGCCCGGGCTCGTCGTAAACCTGGCGCTGCCCTACCAGGACCTGTCGATCATGGACGCCTGCCTGAAGGCGGGCGCGAACTATCTCGACACCGCCAACTACGAGCCGCGGGACGAGGCGAAGTTCGAATACAGCTGGCAGTGGGCGTACCAGGATCGGTTCAAGGACGCCGGCCTGATGGCGGTGCTCGGCTGCGGCTTCGACCCCGGCGCGACGTCGGTGTTCGCCACCTATGTCCGCAAACACCTGCTGGACCGCATCGACACGCTCGACATCCTCGACTGCAACGGCGGCGACCACGGCCACCCGTTCGCCACCAACTTCAATCCCGAGATCAATCTGCGCGAGGTCACCGCGCCGTCCCGCCATTGGGAGAACGGCCAGTGGGTCGAGGGGCCGGCCCTGGCCCACAAGCAGCCGTTCGACTTCGCCGAAGTCGGCACCCGCAACATGTACCTGATGTACCACGAGGAGCTGGAGTCGCTGGCCAAATTCTATCCGGAAATCAAGCGGATCCGCTTCTGGATGACCTTCGGCGACAGCTACCTGAAGCACCTGGAAGTGCTTGGCAATGTGGGCATGACCCGCATCGACCCGGTCAAGTTCCAGGGCGTCGAGATCATCCCGCTGCAGTTCCTGAAGGCGCTGCTGCCCGAGCCCTCGACGCTGGGCGCGGTGACGCGCGGCAAGACCAACATCGGGGTCATCGCCACCGGCCAGAAGGACGGCGCGCAGAAGACCGTCTACGTCTACAACGTCTGCGACCACGAAGAGGCCTATGCCGAGACCGGCAACCAGGCGGTCAGCTACACCACGGGCGTGCCGGCGATGATCGGCGCCTCGCTGATGCTGAGCGGCGCCTGGAAGGGGGCCGGCGTGTTCAACATGGAGCAACTCGACCCGGATCCGTTCATGGCCCTCATGAACAGCCAGGGCCTGCCCTGGAAGGTCGAGACCTTGCCCGCGCCGCTGGCCTTCTGATCGCCGCCTCATGGAGACCCAAGCCGGCGGCCCGGGCGCCTTCGCCCAATTCGACCTCGGCCGCGTGCCGTCGCCCTGTTTCGTCGTCGACGAGGCGGCGGTGCGCCGCAACCTAATCGTCCTGAAGGACATCGCCGACGCCAGCGGCGCCAAGGTGCTGCTGGCGCTGAAGGCGTTCTCGATGTGGGCGGTCGCCGATCTCGTCGGCGAGCATCTGCATGGGACCTGCGCCTCGGGGCTGTGGGAGGCCCGGCTGGCGCGCGAGCACTATAGCGGCGAGCTGACGACCTATTCGCCGGCCTATCGCGCCGAGGACCTGCCCGAAATCCTGCGCCTGTCCGACACGGTGATCTTCAACTCGCCGGCGCAGATCGCGCGCTTCGCGGGCCTGATCGCCGAGGCCCGCGCGCAGGGCGAGGTCTTCGAGGTGGGGCTGCGGCTGAACCCGGAGTGGAGCGAGGCCGAGGTCGCCAAGTACGACCCGTGCTGCACCGGATCGCGGCTGGGCTTTCCGGTGTCGCAGCTGCGGCCGGAGCACCTGGACGGCGTGGACGGCGTGCACATCCACGCCCTCTGCGAACAGAATTTCGCGCCGCTGCAGCGGATCTGGAACGCGGTGGAGCCGCGGCTCGGGCCGCTGCTGGCGGGGCTGAAGTGGGTGAACCTCGGCGGCGGCCACCATGTCACCCGCGCCGACTACGAACGCGAGGAGCTGATCGGCTTCCTGCGCGAGATCCGCGAGCGACACAGGATCGACGTCTATCTGGAGCCGGGCGAGGCGATCGCGCTGGACGCCGGGATCCTGGTCGGCGAGGTGCTCGACGTCTTCGACAACGGCGTGCACGTCGCGATCACCGACATCTCGGCGACCTGCCACATGCCCGACGTGCTGGAGGCGCCCTATCGGCCGGCGATGCTGAACGAAGCGGACGCCGGCGTAGAGGTGCGGCTGGGCGGGCCGAGCTGCCTGGCGGGCGACGTCATCGGCGACTACCGGTTCGCGGCGTCGCCGGCGCCGGGCACGCGGATCGCGTTCCTGGACCAGGCCCACTATTCGATGGTCAAGACGACGACCTTCAACGGCGTGCCGCTGCCGGCCATCGCCCTGTGGAACAGCCAGACCGACGCGCTGCGGCTGGTGCGCCAGTTCGACTACGCCGCCTTCCGCGACCGGCTGTCCTGACGTCTCGCTAAAGTTGCGAAAGTTGGGAGCTCTTAACCCTCGCGTGCGATGCCTGCTCGAAACGAGTGATCTAGTTTCCAGTGGAGCGTCTAGTGCCTGGTCCCGCGTATTCGAGTTCGAATGGCTATATCGGCGAGTCGTTTGTAACGCTTAAGTTCGATGTGCCGATCGACGGCGGCGCCCTGCCGAATGCGTCGGCGTTCCAGGTGCTGGTCAATGGAACGGGCGTCACCGTCACGAGCGTCGTCGCCGACACTGACGCGCAGGCGGTGAAGGTGGGCTTCTCCGGCGGCGGCCTATTGGCCGGCGATATCGTCGATGTCGTCTATACGGATCCGACCGCGGGCGACGACCTCCTCGCCATCCAGGGCCTCGATGGGACGGACGCCGGCGACTTCAGCCTGTCGTTGATCGCCTCCATCGGGCGTCCCGGACCGTCTGCACCGGCCGCGCCGACGTTGGACGCCGGCAGCGACAGCGGGGTCCTGGGCGACGGGATCACCAACGACACGACCCCGACCGTCAGCGGAACCGCGGGCGCGTACAACACCGTCAAGCTCTACGACACGGACGGGACGACGCTGCTGGGGACCACCACGGCGAACGGCTCCGGCGCCTGGAGCATCACCTCGAGCGCGCTGAGCCAGGGATCTCATACGCTCAAGGTCGTTCAGGTCGACGGCGCCAGCAGCGCCAGTCCGCTTTCGGCGGGGCTGGTCGTGATGATCGACACGAGTTCGCCGGCGGCGCCCTCGGCGCCGGACATGACCTCCGGCAGCGACAGCGGAACCTACAGCACCGACAACATCACCAAGACCGCCGCGCCGACCTTCGCCGGGACGGCGGAGGCCGGCTCGACGGTGGTTCTCTATGACACCGACGGGACGACAGTGCTGGGATCGGCCGTCGCCACGGGCGGGACCTGGTCGATCACCAGTGTGGCGCTGAGCCAAGGAACGCACACGCTCACGGCCAAGGCGACCGACGCGGCCGGCAACACTTCGGTCGCCGGTTCCGGACTGCAGGTCAGTATCGACACCACCGCTCCGACGCTGGCGATCACCAGCAGCGCCTCCATCCTGAAGGCGGGCGAGAGCGCGACCATCAGCTTCACCTTTAGCGAGGCTCCCTCGGACTTCGACATCGGCGACATTTCGGTAGCTGGCGGGACGCTGAGCGCCTTGTCGGGGTCAGGCGTGGTCTACACCGCGACCTTCACGCCCACGACGGGGGTCAACAGCGGCGTGGCCAGCATCTCCGTCGCGGCGGGCAGCTACGCCGATGCGGCGGGCAACGCCGGCGGCGCTGGGGCCTCGCCGTCGCTGACCTTCGACACGCTGGCGCCGACCGCGCCGTCGACGCCGGACCTGGACGCGGCGTCCGACGACGGGGCGTCGGCCGCCGACGACGTCACCACGGTCAACACGCCGACGTTCACCGGTACGGCGGAGGCCGGCGCCACCGTCCGGCTGTACGACACCGACGGGACGACGGTCCTGGGCTCGACCGTCGCCACCGGGGGGACCTGGTCGATCACGTCGTCGACGCTGTCGGCGGGGGCCCACACCATCACAGCCAAGGCGTTCGATGCGGCCGGCAACGTGTCGGTCGCCAGCGGCGCCCTGTCGGTGACCATCGAGGGAACGGTCGCTCCGCAGCCTGAGCCTCCGCCGCCGAGCGTCGTCGTCGACGTGACGCCGAGCGCGACGATCTACACGGGCGATGCGACCGCCAACATCATCCTGGTGGGAGGGATGGCCCCGGCCAGGGTGTCCGGCGGCGCCGGCGACGACCGGGTCTATGGCGGCGAGCACGCCGACCTGCTGCACGGCAACCAGGGCGACGACTACATCCTCGGCGGTCAGGGCGCCGACACCGTGCTGGGCGGCCAGGGGGCCGACTTCCTGCACGGCAACCAGGGCGATGACGTCATCTTCGGCGACATGGGCCGCGACAGCGTCGCCGGCGGGCAGGGGAACGACTTCCTGCACGGCAACGCCGGCGACGACGTGTTGATCGGCGATCTCGGCGACGACAGTCTGCTCGGCGGGCAAGGCGACGACGTGATCCAGGGCGGCGAGGGCAGGGACCTGCTGTCCGGCGACCTCGGCGACGACGTGCTGACCGGCGGCGCGGGGGGCGACCTGTTCTATTTCCGGGATGGCGGCGGGCGCGACGTCGTGACGGACTTCAGCAGCGCCGAGGGCGACGTCATCGTGCTGTCGACCAGCCAAGTCGCCAACTTCCAGGCCCTGGCCGCGAAGATGGCGATGGTCGGCGCCGACACCGTCATCAGCCTTGGCGCGCAGACCATCGTGCTGGCGGGCGTCTCGATGGGCAGCCTCACCGCGCAGGACTTCCTGTTCAGCTGACGGCCGATGCTCCGGGGGTTCGCCGCGGCCTGGTGCGAGGCGATCCGGCATCTGCCTGCGCGATGGTTCGAGCAGCGTCGAGGCCAGCGCCGCTCACTCAGGTGGCCGCCTGATTGCGGCCGCCAGCGGCGACAACCAGCATGGCGGGCTCAGGCAGCAAGGGGCCCGCCATGCGAGGTCGACCAAACGACAGCGTGGCCATGGACCTGGTCGGTGCGGCCGCGGCGGTGGCGTTGCTCTACGTCTTCCGCTCGATCCTCTGGCCGTTCGCCTTCGCGGTAGTGATGGCGGTCCTGATCGACGCCTTCGTCCGCCCCGTCATCCGACTGTTTCCGTGGGTGAACCAGCAGGTCGCCCTGATCCTTTGCAGCTTGGCGATGCTGGGGCTGCTGCTGGCGGCGGGGCTGTTCATGCTGCCGAGCCTGACGGCGCTCGGCGGCGAGGCGCCCCTGCTGCAGCAGCGGCTCGACCGCCTGCTGATCGCGGGCAGCGAACGGTTCGGGATGGAGCACCCGGTCACGGTCGGGGGGCTGATCGGCGGGCTGGACCTGCGGCTCGTCGCGTCCTGGGGGCTGAGCAGCCTTCGCGGCCTGACCTCCGGCTTCGTGCTGACGGCGCTGTTCCTGGTGTTCCTGCTGGCCATGCGCAACACCATCGCGCGCCGGGTCCGCCTGGCGGCTGAGCCGCACGGCGAGGCGCCGATCCAGGTGCTGCAACGCTCCATCCGCGGGGTGGAGTCGTACATGTGGATCCAAACCGTCACAGGGGTGATGAACGGCGGGGCGTCCGCGCTGGTCATGGCCGCGGTGGGGCTCGACCATTGGCTGTTCTGGTCGGTGGCGTTGTTTCTGCTGTCCTACATCCCGTTCCTGGGCGTCGCGGTCGGCAGCGTCGGGCCGGCGCTGTTCGCGCTGATCCAGTTCCCGTCGCCGATGCCCGGCCTGGTGATCTTTCTCGGGATCCAGGTCATCGCCTTCGTGGTCGGCAATCTGATCGCGCCGAAGATGCAGGCCTCGCAGCAGAACATCGACCCCTGCGCGGGACTGATCGCGGTTGGGGTGTGGAGCATCCTCTGGGGGCTGCCGGGCGCGTTCCTGGCGATCCCGCTGACCCTGGCGCTGATCTACATGCTGGCCGGCTCCAACCGCCTGAAATGGCTGGCGATTCTCATGTCGAACGACGGCGACCCGCTGCCGGAGATGGACGACGCAAGCGACGGGCCGGAGCACGGCTGAGCGCGCGATCGAGCTTGGCCGGCCTCAGGCCCCCCCAAAGCCGAAGTTGGGGTTAAAGCCCGATGGGCAGCGCCGGGCCCGACCCCGACGGTGGAAACGACCCGCAATCGCGTGCGCCGGCGCGCGTTGCGGCTCGCCTGGGAGCCGCCATGTCGTCACAGAAGCTGTCCCTGCCGGCGCTGACCGCGATGGTGGTCGGGTCGATGGTCGGAGCCGGCATCTTCTCGCTGCCGCGCACCTTCGGCGCCGCGTCGGGGCCGGTCGGGGTGCTGATCACCTGGGCCATCGCCGGCGGCGGCATGTACATGCTGGCGCGCGTCTTCCAGGCTCTGGCCGAGCGCAAGCCCGATCTCGACGCCGGGGTGTTCGCCTACGCCAAGGCCGGGTTCGGCGACTATCCGGGCTTCCTGTCGGCGTTCGGCTACTGGATCGGCAGCTGCATCGGCAATGTCTCGTACTGGGTGCTGATCAAGGCCACGCTGGGCGCGTTCTTCCCGGTGTTCGGCGACGGCAACACGGTGACGGCGATCGTCGTCGCGTCCGTCGGCATCTGGCTGTTCCACTTCATGATCCTGCGCGGCGTGAAGAACGCGGCCCTGGTCAACACCGTCGTCACCGTCGCCAAGATCGTCCCGATCCTGGTGTTCGTCGTCGTGCTGGCCTTCTCGATCAAGGCGGGGATGTTCCGCGAGAACTTCTGGGGCGGCGTCGGCATGCCGCAGACCAGCCTGTTCGAGCAGGTCCGCGCCACCATGCTGGTCACGGTGTTCGTGTTTCTCGGCATCGAAGGGGCCAGCGTCTATTCGCGGTACGCGCAGAAGCGCTCGCATGTCGGCGCAGCGACCATTATCGGCTTCATCGGCGTGACCGCCCTGATGGTGCTGGTGACCATGCTGCCGTTCGCCGTCCTGCCGCGGGCGGAGATCGCCGAGATGCGCCAGCCGTCGATGGCCGCGCTGCTCGAGGCCGTGGTCGGGCCGTGGGGCGCGGTGTTCGTCAGCGTCGGCCTGGTGGTGTCGGTGCTGGGCGCCTACCTGGCCTGGTCGCTGATCGCCGCCGAGGTGCTGTTCGTCGCCGCGAAGAACCAGGACATGCCCAAGGTCTTCGCGACCGAGAACCAGAACCAGGTCCCGGCCGCGGCGCTCTGGATGACCAACGCCGTCGTGCAGCTGTTCGTGATCAGCACCTATTGGTCCAGCGACGCCTTCGCGCTGATGCTCAGCCTGACCAGCGCGATGTCGCTGATCCCCTACATGCTGGTGGCCGCCTACGGGCTGAAGCTGGCGCGCGGGCGGCTGACCTACGAGACGCGGCCGCAGGAGCGGAACCGCGACCTGATCTTCGCCGGGATCGCGACGCTCTACACGATCTTCATGATCCTGGCCGGCGGGCTGAAGTTCCTGCTGCTGTCGGCGGTGCTCTACGCCCCGGGCACGCTGCTCTACCTCTGGGCCCGGCGCGAGCAGGGCCGGCAGGTGTTCCGCGGGCTCGACTGGGCGCTGCTGGCCATCGCCGTCATCGGCGCCGCCTACGGCGTCTACGCCCTGATTTCCGGCCGGATCACTCTCTGAAAACGCTGAACGGAGGCATTCCTCATGGCAGGCGAGTACGGCGTCCATTCCGAAGTCGGCCAGCTGCGCAAGGTCATGGTCTGCGCCCCGGGCCGCGCCCATCAGCGGCTGACCCCCAGCAATTGCGACGACCTGCTGTTCGACGACGTATTGTGGGTCGAGAACGCCAAGCGCGACCATTTCGACTTCACCCAGAAGATGCGCGACCGGGGAATCGAGGTGCTGGAGATGCACAATCTCCTGACCACGGTGGCGGGGATCCCGGAGGGGCGGGCCTGGATCCTCGACAACCAGGTGATCGCCAACCAGGTCGGGGTCGAACTGCTGGGCGAGGTGCGGAGCTATCTCGACGGTCTGCCGGACCGCGAGCTGGCCGAGGTGCTGATCGGCGGCTTGTCGACCGAGGAGTTTCCCGTCGAGCACGGCGGGGCGATGCTGCCGCTGATCCGCGACGCGGCCGGGGTCGCGGAGTACTTGCTGCCGCCGCTGCCCAACACGCTCTACACGCGCGACACGACCTGCTGGATCTATGGCGGGGTGACGCTCAACCCGCTCTACTGGCCGGCGCGGCACGAGGAGACGATCCTCACGACGGCGATCTACAAGTTCCATCCGGACTTCGCCGGCAAGGTGAAGGTGTGGTGGGGCGATCCGACCGCCGACTGGGGGCTGGCGACGCTGGAAGGCGGCGACGTCATGCCGATCGGCAAGGGCAATGTGCTGATCGGGATGAGCGAGCGCACCTCGCGCCAGGCGATCGGCCAGCTGGCGACGCGGCTGTTCGAGGAGGGCGCGGCGACGCGGGTGGTCGTGGCGGCCATGCCCAAGCTGCGCGCGGCCATGCACCTGGACACGGTGCTGACGTTCGCAGACCGCGACTGCCTGCTGATCTATCCGGACATCGTCGACAACATCCACGCCTACTCCTATCGGCCGGGCGACAAGGCCGGGACGCTGGACCTGCGGCGCGACAGCGGCACCCTGGTCGAGACCATCGGCGAGGCCCTGGGCGTCAAGGCGATGCGGGTCGTCGAGACCGGCGGCACCGCCTACCAGCGCGAGCGCACCCAGTGGGACAGCGGCGCGAACCTGGTCTGCGCCTCACCGGGCGTGGTCTACGCCTACGACCGGAACACCTACACCAACACCCTGCTGCGCAAGGCCGGGATCGAGGTGATCACCATCGCCGGAGCCGAGCTCGGGCGCGGGCGCGGCGGCGGGCACTGCATGACTTGCCCACTGCAGCGCGACGCGGTGGAGTTCTAGGGCGCCATGCGCGTTGCGGCAGCCCTCGCCGCGGCCGCCTTCTGCGCGTCTGCGGGCGCTCAGGCGCAGGAGCGTGATCCCAGCGCCCGGTACGACATCGACGACGCCCTGCATCGCCGCCCGCACGACGTGTCCGAGCTGCCGAGCGTCGAGGCGGCCCGCGGGCGGGCCGTGACGTTCGACGCGTCGGTGGGCGGGACGCTCTCGACCAACGCCGGGACGAGCCGTTGGGACCGCGTCGAGACCGGATACGTGACGCCGGCGCTGGGCCTGAGCGTCACGCCGGTCCCCGTCGCCGGCTGGGAGGTCGGGGGCGGGGCGATGGTCGATGGCGACTACTATTCCAGCGACTATGACGACGACTTGGGGCAGGGGCGCGCCGAGGCGTTCGTCTTCGCCGAGCGGCCGCTGGGCGCGGGGACCTTCACGGCCGAGTTCATCTATGTCGGAACCTATGAGAACGATTTTTCGGACCACGACTTCGACCTGCAGATCTTCGACATGACCTACAGCGCCAGCCTGGGCGCGATCGACGCCGACGTGTCGGCCGAATACCAGGACTCCGACGTGCCGGAGCTGCGCCGCACGCGGCTCACCGCGATGATCGGGCACACCCTGGCCGAACCGCAGCTGGGCCACGAGATCACCATCGAGGGCGACCTGGCGTTTTCCGACTTCACGAGCGGGGCGAACACCAACCGCAACGACGTGACCGCCGCGCTGGTGCTGAGCGCCGAGCGCGAACTGGGCCGGGGCGTCTCGCTGACCTGGGAGGCGGCGTTCGTAAACCGCTTTTCCAACCGCGAGCGGTCCCGCTTCACCGCCTTGGACGTGGGGGTCGAGATTGCAAAGGCCTTCTAACCCGACAGGTCCGCCATGACGCCCGACCCCGCCGCCGACCAGAAACTGTCGCTGAAGGCGCTGATCGCCCTGGTGATCGGCTCGATGATCGGTGCGGGCATCTTCGCGCTGCCGGCCACGTTCGCGCGCACGACCGGCGGCGCGGGTGCGATGGTCGCGTGGGCGATCTCCGGCGTCGGCATGCTGATGCTGGCGTTCGTCTTCCAGTCGCTGGCGCAGCGCCGGCCGGATCTGGAGGCGGGGATCTTCGCCTACGCCAAGGCTGGCTTCGGCCGTTATCTCGGCTTCATCGCCGCGATCGGCTACTGGATCGGCGCCTGCTTCGCCGACACCGCGTGCCTGATCCTGATCAAGTCCACGCTGGGGATCTATTTCCCGGTGTTCGGCGACGGGACCACGGTGGTGGCGATCATCAGCGCCTCGCTGATCGTCTGGGCCGTCCACTTCCTGGTGCTGCGCGGGGTGAAGAGCGCGGCGCTGCTCAACACCATCGCCACCTACGCCAAGATGATCCCGATCGGGCTGTTCCTGCTGGTCATCGTCACCGGCGTCCGGGCCGACATCTTCGCGCTCAACTTCTGGGGCGGCGAGCCCCCCGGGCTCGGAACCCTGGCCAGCCAAGTGCGGGCCACGCTCATGCTGACGGTTTTCGTCTTCGTCGGGCTGGAAGGGGCCAGCGTCTATTCGCGCTACGCCAAGCGGCGCGAGGACGTCGGCGTCGCCACGGTGCTCGGCTTCCTCGGCGTGCTCTGCCTTCTGGTGCTGGTCACCCTGCTGTCGTTCGGGGTCATGCTGCGGCCTGACCTGGCGGCGCTGGCCGAGCCGTCGATGGCCGGGATCATGGACTACCTGCTCGGGCCCTGGGGCGCGTTGCTGGTCAGCATCGGCCTCCTGATCTCGGTGCTGGGCAACTACCTGTCCTGGTGCCTGCTGTCGGCGGAGGTGATGCACGTCGCCGCCCAGGATGGGACGCTGCCGTCCTATCTCGGCAAGGAGAACGCCGCCGGGGCGCCGGCCGCGGCGCTGTGGTTCAGCAACGGCGTGATCCAGCTGTTCCTGATCATCTCGTGGTTCGCCGAGCAGGCCTTCGTCATGGCCCTGAAGATGACGAGCGCGATGGTGCTGATCCCGTACCTGCTGGTCGCCGCCTACGGACTTCAACTGGCCTGGAGCGGCCGGACCTATGAAGCCGGCTCGACGTCGCGGCGGCAGGACCTGATCCGCAGCCTCGTGGCCACGGTCTACATCGCGCTGATCATCGTCGTCGGCGGCAGCAAGTACGTGGTGCTTTCGACGCTGCTCTACCTGCCGGCCACGATCCTGTTCTTCCACGCGATGCGCGAGCAGAAGATGAGGGTGTTCAGCCGGGTGGAGCTGCTGCTGTTCGGCCTGATCGTCGTCGGAGCGGCCGTCGGCGCCTATGGGCTATCGACAGGCGCGATCACGCTCTGAACGGTCGTCTGTGATGTCTGGAGAGTGTGGTCACCCCCCAGCCCTTCGCTGGACTGGGGGGTGATGGTGCCGCCGGGCAGGATTGAACTGCCGACCTCAGCCTTACCAAGGATGCGCTCTACCACTGAGCTACGGCGGCGACGAGGCGCGGGCTATAGCCAAACCCGTGGCCGGTGGAAAGCCCCAATCTGAAGAAACTGTCCTTGACCTGTGGAGCGTCTCGCCGCACCCCCGGATTAGATGGGAAAGCACGACAAAACCCCGGTGAACGAGCGCGAGGCGAAACTGGCGGCGGCGCTGCGCGCCAACCTGCGCCGACGCAAAGCTGCGCCGAAACCGGCGCAATCGCCCGCGCCGAAGACGGACGATTCGGACAAGGTCTCGTGATGGGCCGCCCGCTTTTCGGCGCCGCAGCAGCGCGATAGATAGCGCCCAAAGGGTTCGACAAGCGCGAGCATCGCGCCAGGACCCGCCGAGGGACACGTTTGGATCGCATCGCCATCACCGGCGGCGCACGGCTGATGGGCGAAATCCCCATCAGCGGCGCCAAGAATTCCGCCATCAAGCTGATGGCGGCCAGTCTGCTTACCGACGAACCGCTGCGCCTGACCAACATGCCCCGGCTGGCCGACACCCGGCTGCTGGCGCGGCTGCTGCGGCGGCTGGGGACCGAGGTCGTCGAGCAGGACGGGGAAGACGGCCCCGAGACGGTGCTGCACACCCGCGAGATCGTCAGCGCCCTGGCTCCCTACGACCTGGTCCGTCAGATGCGGGCCTCGTTCAACGTGCTGGGGCCGCTGATCGCGCGCACCGGCCACGCCAAGGTCTCGCTGCCCGGCGGCTGCACCATCGGGGCCCGGCCGGTGGACCTGCACCTGGAAGCGCTGCGCGCGCTGGGCGCGTCGATCGACCTGCACGAGGGCTACGTCTACGCCCAGGCGCCGCGCGGGCTGATCGGGGCGGAGATCGTCTTTCCGTTCGTCTCGGTCGGGGCGACCGAGCACGCCATGCTGGCCGCGGTGCTGGCCAAGGGGACCAGCGTGCTGAAGAACGCCGCCTGCGAGCCGGAGCTGGGCGACCTGGCCGACTGCCTGAACGCCATGGGCGCGAAGGTGTCGGGGGCGGGGACCTCGACCATCGTCATCGAGGGCGTGGAGCGCCTGCACGGGGCGACGCATTCGGTGATCCCCGACCGCATCGAGACCGGCACCTACGCCCTGGCCGCGGCGATGGCCGGCGGCGAGGTGCGGCTGACCAAGACCCGCACCGACTTCATCGACGCGTTGCTGATCAAGATGGAGGAGGCCGGGGTCGAGGTCGAACGCCATGCCGACGGCATGACCATCCGACGCAACGGGTCGCGGCTGAAGGCGGTCGAGGTCGAGACCGACCCCTATCCGGGCTTCGCCACCGACCTGCAGGCGCAGTTCATGGCGCTGATGACGCTGGCCGACGGCGAGAGCGTGATCAAGGAGACCATCTTCGAGAACCGCTTCATGCACGCCCCGGAACTGTCGCGGCTGGGCGCCGAGATCGCCGTGCAAGGCGGCGAGGCTCGGGTGTCCGGCGTCGAGGCGCTGGAAGGCGCGCAGGTCATGGCCACCGACCTGCGCGCTTCGGTCAGCCTGGTGATCGCCGCCCTGGCCGCGCATGGGGAAACCACCGTCAGCCGCGTCTATCATCTGGACAGAGGCTTCGAGCGGCTGGAAGAGAAGCTGAGCGCCTGTGGCGCGAACGTCCGCCGGATCGTCGGCGACGGCGAGCCCGAGGATTGAGATGACGCGCGTTGCTCCGCTGAGGCTGCTGGCTGAAGACGCCGAAGACCTGAAGGTCATCGCGGCGGCCTTGCAGGACGCCGTCGGCAAGATCGGCGACATCTCCTACGAGCCGGCGGCCCGGCGGCTGACCCTGGCGCTCAACCGCTATCGCTGGGAGGCCAAGGGCTCCGAGCGGGTGCGCGCGGCGCTGCAGCTGGGGTCGGTGCAGAAGGTCCAGGCCCGCAAGCTGCGGCGCACGGCCAAGGACGCGGTGGTCGAACTGCTGGACGTCGCCTTCGAGCCCGGCGAGGCGCCCGGCGGCGCCGTGATCTTCACCTTCGCCGGCGGCGGCGATCTGCGCGCGCAAGTCGAGTGCCTGGACGTGGTGCTGGCCGACGTCAGCGCCCCCTGGGCGACGCCGCGGACGCCGAAGCACGAGGTTTAGGCGGCGGGCGGCGCGAACGACATGGCCTGGCGCTATTTGACGGCCCGAGACCCGCTGGTGCTGAGGGGGGCGGGTGATGCTCCGACGTGGTTTCCGGCGGATGCGGAAGTCGAGGCGCGCGTCGTTGCGATCCTGGGCGTTGAAGACGCTGCATTTGTGGTTCGCCTTGTTGCATCCCCGGTCTGTGGTCTCGACGACGATGTCGGTCTTCATCTTGTCCTGGTAGGCGCTGGAACTGGCTGGGCGGATTCTGGCGTCGTGGAGGTCAGGAAGTTCCACTTTCCGCCAACTTCTCCTGCCCTGCATGAGGGACGGGTGAATAGCTCCGTCGAGGGGCGGTTGCGCTACGAGCGCCGACCGTTCGATTTGGCGGCGGTCTTCGCCGAGGCCGAAACCGCTCGCGGCTCAAGATTGATCAGTAGCGTGGAGCTAGACCACCTGGTCGGATACGCGGCGAGCCGCAACAGCGCGGTCACGTTCGTGGAAACGTACGAATTGCGCGGAGTGATGCAGATTCCGCGGATCGACCTAGGCATCTACGGTGCTGACGAGGAGGAGGCGCTGCCGGTCCGCCAACGCATTGAGCAGGCCGGGCGGGACGTGGCCGAGATATTGGCGCTCTCGCGGCGCGAGAACGGCTGCTTCGGTTTCCAAGTTTGGGTCGAGTGAACTCTATCGGCGTCCCATTCGCTCGTCCCGACGAAGGCGGGCTCGCGGGATCGTCGCTGGCTTGTTTGCGATTCCGCTTGGGTCCCGGCCTTCGCCGGGATGAGCGGGGGAGGGCGGCGGCCCTAGCGCCGTAAGGCCCCGGCGTTTAAAGAGCGCCCATGCGCCGTTTCTCCTTCTCCGATCCCGGCTTCGAGGCCGCTTTCGCCGCCTTCATCGACGAGCGTCGCGAGACGCCGGAAGAGGTCGACGCCGCCGTGCGCGACGTGCTGGCCGCGGTGCGGGCCGAGGGGCTGAAGGCGCTGCTGCGCTTCGCCCGGCAGTTCGACAAGGTCGAGATCGACGAGAGCAACATCCGCGTTTCGGCCGACGAGATCGAAGAGGGCGCGGCCCAGTGCCCGGCCCAGGTTCGCGAGGCCATCGCCTTCGCCGCCGCGCGGATCGGCGCCTATCACGCCCGCCAAAGGCCGACCGACCAGGCGTTCACCGACGAGGCCGGGGTCGAGCTGGGCTGGCGCTGGACGGCGCTGGAGGCGGTCGGGATCTATGTGCCCGGCGGGCGCGCGGCCTATCCCTCGACAGTGCTGATGAACGCCGTGCCGGCCAAGGTGGCCGGCGTCGAGCGCATCGCCATGGTGACCCCGCCCGGACGCCTGCAGCCGGCGGTGCTGGCCGCGGCGAAGGAAGCCGGCGTCACCGAGATCTGGCGCGTGGGCGGGGCCCAGGCGGTGGCGGCGCTGGCCTATGGCGCGGGCCCGATCAAGCCGGTCGACAAGATCGTCGGGCCGGGCAACGCCTATGTCACGGCCGCCAAGCGGCGGGTCTACGGCACGGTGGGCATCGACGCCCTGGCCGGTCCGTCCGAGATCGTGGTGGTGGCCGACGGGGACAACCGCGCCGACTGGATCGCCGCCGACCTGCTGAGCCAGGCCGAGCACGATCCGGCCGCGCAATCGATCCTGATCACCGACGACGAAGCCTTCGCCGCCAAGGTCGAGGCGGAGGTCCAGGCGCAACTGGCGACCCTGAGCACCGGGGAGGACGCCGCGGCCTCGTGGCGCGACCACGGGGCGGTGGTGATCGCGCCGCTGGACGAGGCCCCGCGCCTGGTCGACCTGATCGCGCCCGAGCACGTCGAGTTCGCGATGGAGAATCCCGAGCGGCTGTCGGACCGCGTACGCCACGCCGGGGCGATCTTCCTGGGCCGGGTGACGCCCGAGGCGATCGGCGACTATGTGGCCGGCTCCAATCACGTGCTGCCGACCAGCCGCGCGGCGCGGTTCTCATCGGGGCTGTCGCTGTACGACTTCATCAAGCGCACCTCGATCGTGAAGTGCGACGCCGCCTCGTTCGCGGTGCTGGGGCCGCACACCGTGGCGCTGGCCGAATCCGAGGGCCTGCCGGCGCACGCCCGTTCGGCGGCGATCCGGCTGGGTCAGTAGGAACCGCTGAAAACGAAGCTGAACAGTTCCTGTCAATTCCGTCCCGGAGGCCGTTCAGGTAGCGCCCTCTAGGGTCTCCTTCATCGGGGCCGCAGCGGCCCCAACGAGATGAAGAACGGAGACCCGCAATGCGCAACCTGATGAACAGCAAGATGGCTGTGGTCGCCCTGGCCGGCGTGATCGCGGCGGGCGCTGTTGGAACCGCCAACGCCCAGCAGTACCGCACGCCGACCGGCGGCGGGCCGGGCTCGATCGTCAGCTGCGACGCCCAAGGCAACAAGCAAGTCGGCGGCGCGCTGATCGGCGCCCTGCTGGGCGCGGCGGCCGGCTCGAACCTGGCCAAGAACGACCGTGGCACCGGCACCGCCATCGGCGCCGTCGCCGGCGCGGCCACCGGTTCATATGTCGGCTGCAAGATGCAGCGGGACGACGCGGTCCGGGCCGGCTACGCCCAGCAGGGCGGCGGTTCGTATCGCCCGGCGACCTACAGCCAGAACGGCTATCGCCTGAGCGGCGACATCGCCCCGGCCAACTTCCAGCGTGACGGCGGCGCCTTTGTCGCCAACTCGACGCTGAACCTGCGCGCTGCGCCGACCACCAGCTCGGCCCGCGTGGGCTCGCTGCGGGCCGGCGAGGGCTTCCAGGCCCTGGCCCGGGTGCGCGGCACCGACTGGATCCTGGTCGGCCAGAACGGCGTCGGCGTCGGCTACGTCCACGGCGCCTATGTCCGGCCGGCCGGCAGCTACCAGTACGCCCGCTACTAAAAGCGGAAAAATGGAGAGCACTGACGCCCGGCGGCCACGCCGGGCGTCTTTTCTTGTGCACAGCCCACAAGATCGCACGCGGCAGGATGACGTTAGGGGTTGGTTTGCAATAAAGCTCGGGGCAAGCCTCTCCCGCAGCGCCATGGCCGACGAAGACCGTACCAAGCATCGACTGCAGTCTGTCGAGATCGACGAGGAGTCCCTCGCCGCGGTTTCGCGCGACCAAGAGCAGGAACGGCAGATCGCGATCTTCGACCTGCTGGAGGCGAACTATTTCTATCCGGAAGGCGCCGAGGCCGGCCCCTATGACCTGCGCATGGGGCTCATGGAGAACCGGCTGGTGCTGGACGTCCACGGCCCGGCCTACGAGAAGCGCCACATCCTGTCGCTGTCGCCGTTCCGCGGGCTGATCAAAGACTACTTCATGATCTGCGAGAGCTACTACCAGGCGATCCGCAACTCCTCGCCCCAGCAGATCGAGGCCTTGGACATGGGCCGGCGGGGGCTGCACAACGAGGCGTCCGAACTGCTGCGCACGCGGCTGGCGGGCAAGATCGAGACCGACCTCGACACCTCGCGCCGGCTGTTCACGCTGATCTGCGCCCTGCACTGGCGAGGCTAGCGGTGGCGTCAGCTTCGACACGCGCGCCGCTGCCGGGCGCGGTCCTGTTCGCATGCAACTTCAACCGGGTGCGCTCGCCGATGGCTGAGGCGCTGCTGAAGCGGGCGCTGGGCGACCGGGTCTATGTCGACAGCTGCGGCCTCAAACAGGAGCCCGGCGAGGCGGGCGAGGGGGCCGACCCGTTCGTACGCTCGGTGATGGAGGAGATCTCCGTCGACCTGGCCCGCCACGCGCCCAAGACCTTCGATCAGCTGGAGGACGCCTCTTTCGACCTGGTCATCTCGCTGACGCCGGAGGCGCAGCACCGGGCGGTGGAGATGACCCGCGGCCGCGCGGCCGAGATCGAGTACTGGCCGACCTTCGACCCGACCCTGGCCGAAGGATCGCGCGAGGCGCGGCTGGCCGCCTATCGCGAGGTGCGGGACCATCTGGCCAAGCGGATCGCCGAGCGCTTCCCGCGCTAGCCTTCCGGGCTGTGAGGGCGTAAAGGGCAACGCGCTATAATTGGATTGCACGCCGCGGCTCGCGCCGAGACCCACTGCGCGGGCCGTTGGTGATTCGATAAACACCACTTGGGAGCCTGCATGGCTAAAGAAGAGCTTTTGGAGTTTCCGGGCGTGGTCAGCGAAGTCCTGCCCAACGCGACCTTCCGCGTGAAACTCGAGAACGACCACGAGATCATCGCCCACACCGCCGGCAAGATGCGCAAGAACCGCATCCGCGTCTCGGCTGGGGACAAGGTGCTGGTCGAGATGACGCCCTACGACCTGACCAAGGGCCGCATCACCTTCCGCGTCCGCTAGGCCGCTTGGCCACGCCGCCCCTTCAGCGCCTGGTGCTGGCTTCAGCAAGTCCCAGGCGGCTGGATCTCCTGCGCCAGGTCGGGCTCGAGCCCGACGCGATCATCGCCGCGGAGATCGACGAGACCCCGCTCAAAGACGAGACCCCGCGCCGCACGGCGCTGCGCCTCGCGGTCGGCAAGGCCGCGAAGGTGGCGCAGGCGTGTCCGGACGACTTCGTGCTGGCCGCCGACACGGTGGTCGCGGTCGGGACCCGCATCCTGCCCAAGGTGGAGACCCGAGAGGAGGGCCGCCGCTGCCTGCAGCTGCTGTCGGGCCGCGCCCACAAGGTGCTGACCGGCGTGGCCGCGCATGGTCCGGGCGGCAGGACCGCCAGCCGGCTGGTCGAGACGCGTCTGCACTTCAAGCGCCTGACGAACGCCGAGATCGAGGCCTATCTCGACGGCGGCGAGGGCGTCGGCAAGGCCGGCGGATATGGGATCCAGGGCCATGCGGGCGCCTTCGTCATGTCGATCCAGGGATCGTATCCGGCGGTGGTCGGGCTGCCGCTCTACGAGACCCTGAACCTTCTGCGCGGCGTGGGATTCGCGACGGCATGAGCGAGCGCACTCTTTTCCTGGATCGTGGGATCGGCGAGAGCCGCGGGGTGGTGCTGCTGGACGGCGCGCCCGAGCGGTTGCTGATCGTCCGCGACGGCGACGACGCCCGCACCCGGCTGGGCGCGCGGCACGTGGCGCGGGTGCGCAAGGTCGAGCCGGCCTTCGCCTCGGCCTTCGTCGACCTCGGCGGCGTCGAGGCGATGCTGTCGTTCAAGCCGGACGCGCGGCCGGTCGAAGGGTCGTCGCTGGAAGTCGAAATCCGCAGCGAGCCGCGCGATGGCAAGCTGGCGACCGTGCGGGTGCTGGGCCCGGCGCAGGGCGCGCCGAAGCTGCTGGCCGCCGCGCCGGCGTTGGAAGAACAACTGGCCGCCTTTGCGCGGGACGCCGAGATCACCCTCGGCCGCGAGGCGCGGCTGGTCGCCGACGAGGCGCAGGACGAGGCGCTGGCGGTGGTTCACAAGCTGCCTGGCGGCGGCGACATCGCCATCGAGCCGACTCGGGCGCTGGTCGCCATCGACGTCGACATCGGCGAGCGCAAGGGCAACGACGTCAAGCGCGTGACCCGCGCGGCCAACCATGCGGCGCTGGCCCAGGGCGCGCGGCTGCTGCGGCTGAAAGGCCTGGGCGGCATCGTGGTTTTCGACCTGGTCGGGCGCGGCCATGACGGCAATGCGCTGCTGACCGCGGCGCGGGCCGCGTTCGGCCCCGACAATCCCGGTGTCGCGATCGGCCCGGTCGGGCGTTTCGGCACCATGGAGATGACCATTCCGCGCCGGACCGCGGCGCTGACCGACATTTTTTGCGACGCCGGCGGCGGCCTCAGCGACCTGACGCTGGCGCTGCGCCTGATCCGGGCGATCGAGACGGAGGGCGCCAGCCAGCCGGGCGCGCGGCTGGCAGCCCGCTGCCATCCGGCGACCGCCAAGGCCGCCGCGCCCTATGCCGAGCGGCTGGCCGGCAAGATCGGCGCGCGCTTTACGATCACGCCGCAGGACGGCCTGGCCCGCACCCGCTTCGACGTGAGGACGGCGTGAGCGCGCCCTGTCCGATCTGCGGCAAGCCAGCCCAGCAGGAGTACCGGCCCTTCTGCTCCAAGCGTTGCGCGGACGTCGACCTGCAGCGCTGGCTGAGCGGCCGCTACGCCATTCCCTCGACCGACGACGAGGCGGAAGGCGACGGAAGCGAAGAAGACTGAATCCGCCGCTGGACAGGGGCGAACGCCTCTTCTATAGACGCGGCTCCCGCGCAGGCGGGACCTCGCTTCGCCCTCCGATTTGATCGGAACGGCCCGGCGCCTGGGTAGCTCAGTTGGTAGAGCAGCGGATTGAAAATCCGCGTGTCGGTGGTTCGAATCCGCCCCCAGGCACCATTTTTCTCCCCAATCCTTGATGTCATGCGGTCCGACTCCGGCCGATCTTCGCCGTGCGTGGGTGGCGATCTCCCGCCAGATCGCGGCGGAAAGGCTGGCGGCCGCGCGGCCGAGCGGTCTAGGCTTGTAAGGCCAAGCTTGGGGAGGTGACGATTTCGTCGGCTGACGCCTCGCACGATCGCGGTTTGAGCGGCTCCGTCTTCCTCGGGGACGGCGCGGTGATCGCGACGATCTCGCTCGGGTTGGGCATCGCGGTCTCGAGAGGGATAAGCCCGATCGTCGCCGGCGCCGTCCCGCTGCTGCTTCTGTTCGTCGGTCTGATCGTGGCGTGGCCGGCTGCGACGATCGCCCGCGCGCGCGGGCACCATGGGCCGCTTGCGGCCATGGCCTGGGGAGCCGGCCTCGCCGCGCCCCTCGCCTTGGGCGCGCTGGCCACAGGGCCGCTAGCGGCGGCTGGCGCCGTTCTCGGGTTCGGTCTTGTCGGGGCCTTGCTTGTCTGGGCGCTGGTCAAGGCCCAGCGGGCGTCGATGCGCCTGCTTCCCAAGCGCTATCGGCGCATCGGGCGCTACGCGGTCGCCGGTCTGCTGATCCTCGGCGTGCTCGTCGTGCTGGCGCAATGGCTTCTTCCCCGTGGGAGGTCCGAAAGCAGCCGCGTGGTCGCCGTCGTCGAGGTCCCCCTACGCAGCGCGACCGATCGGGCGGACCTGCTCGCCATGCTCCACGCGCACGCGAGCGAGGAGGGGCAGCATGTGGACGACGGGAGCGAAGAGTGGATCGCGTTTCAGCGAGACCTCGATTCCAAACACCGTGAAGCCTCCAGCCCGCTCAACAAGACCATCTATGCGAGCGTCTGGCGCGATCGGGACGACAAGGACCAGGAAGTGTCGGTGGACGACGGCGGCCACCAGGGGCGCCCTTGGTTGATGTTCTTCCGAGGCGAGCGACCCGACGTGGCGACCGGCGCGCGGCTCCGGCTCCAGGCGAAGATCAGGGCGCGGTGGCCGGACGCCCGCGACGTGCCCGTGATGCCGAGCGGCAGCCTGCCGTCGGCGGACGATCTGGTTTGGACCGGCGAGGCCTATGTCGTGAAGCCCGAACGCGCGGCCGCGTATGCGGAGCCCAACGAGTGAGGTCGGGCGGTCGACCTTCTGGAGAGGGAGAAGCTGTTGGTCGAGCAGCCTGAGCCGTTCGCGGCGCGGATGACGGGGCCGCACGGACTGTACGAGCTGGCCTTCACGCCGAACGGCGACGAAGGCGAGGTCGAGGCGCGGCTGCCTGGCGGCGTGCTGCGCTGGAAAGTTGAAGTGTGCGAACGCGACGGGGCGGGGTGGCGGTTGAGCGGCCTGACCCGCGGGACGCAGGCGCTCTGTGGCGACACCTATTGGTTCGAGCTACGGACGGCCGCGCCGGTCCGCGTCGAGTACTATCTGAAGACGCTGGTCCGCACCGACTACGAGGCGGCCTGACGCATCCGCCTCAGTCGAGGTGCACGCCCAGCACCTCCCAGGCCGCCAGCTTGCGCTCGAAACGGACGGCGTGGGCCGGACTGCTGGAGGGGAGGGGGATGAGGGCGAGGCCGGGGTGGTCGGCGAGGATCTTGACCCCGAGCTTGGCCGCCTTGCCGCCGTTGAAGGCGACGGCGCGCAGACCCGGGAGGCTGGCGCAGAGTTCGGGCAGGGCGTTGGGCTGGTGGTCGCGGATGGCGGTGTCGAGGCTGCCGGGCCGGACCGCCGAGCCGACCACGTCCCAGAGGCCGACGCCGGCGGCGAGCAGCAGCTCCAGCCGCTCGCCATAGGGCAGGGAGAGCAGCGGCGAGCCGGTCACCGCCTGCATCAGCCGCCAGAACTGGTTTTGCGGGTTGGCGTAGTATTGAGCGGCGGCCAGCGACTTCTCGCCCGGGAGGCTGCCGAGCACGAGCAGGCGGGTGCGGGCGTCGGCCACGGGGGCGAACGAGGCCTTGCGGCCGGCGTCGGCGGGCGAGGTCATGGGGCGATAGTGGCCCGCCAGATCCGATGACGCCAGTGCTGCGCGGGGCGCTATCCGGTCCGGGTTCGATTCTAGCCGGCGGCCCAAAAGGCCGCACCCGCAGCGATTCCGGCGGCCAAGTTTGCGTTTTGGCGCCTGCGAGGGCGGTTTCCGTTTCCGCAATGGGGCAGTCGCGGCGGTTATGGGCCGGAATCGGTGAATTCGCGCGAAACCCTAGGGCAGAGCGCAGCCATGGCGCCAGGGACACGCCCTGCGCGTGATTGGCCTGCAAACGCCGAACCTTGGTTGACTCGGGGGGCGCGGACTCTCATTTCCCCGGCGCGACAGTTCGATGACCGAAATTCGTGCTGGCCGGCGCCGAAAGGGCAGGCTGGCGCCGGTTATTTTGAGATCCGTGTTCCGCGACGATTGCTGCGATGCAGCGCAAAATCGCCGCCAAAAATGAAAAATCGCCGCGCTTTGCTTGGCTGGGCCGTTGTGCGTCGCAGCAAAGCGCGTCTCACCCCAGACTTCTTGGGGTCGCACCCCTCTGCATGGCCTCTTGACGCTTGGAATAGGGGTTGCCAAAGGACCCCTGCCGCACGTCTAACATTGCGGTAAGAATTCGGGTTCCCCTCGGGAAGCTCGATTTCGCTCCCGTATCCGAACGCCCGGTTTCACGTACGTGGAAGTCGGCGCAAGGGTCGGGCGCAGCGAAGCGGCTCTCGCGCTTTGACTGGGCGACCAGACAGGGCGACGGGCTATTTAGTTAGGGTAGGAGACGCTCTCGCGCGACGACCCTTCGGTCCAAACGTGCTAGACCAATCAGGAACTGGCGACAGATGCTCGACAATAAACGAAAGACCCCTTTCATCGCTCTCATCGGCGCCGTCGCGCTGATGGCGAGCGCGCCGGCGTTCGCGCAGGACGCGGCCGCTCCGGCTGCTCCGGCCGCCGCCGACGCCGCGGCCGCCCCGGCTGCTGACGCCGCCGCCGCTCCGGCCGCTGACGCCGCCGCCCCGGCCGCTCCGGCCGCTGACGAAGCTCCGGCCACCATCGAACATGCCGGCAAGCTGACCGTCATGCAGATGTTCATGGACGCCGACCCGGTCGTTAAGGTCGTGATGATCGGCCTGGTGCTGTCCTCGATCCTCTCCTGGACCCTGCTGGTCACCAAGCTGCTCGAGTTCGGCTCGCTGAACCGCACCTCGGACCGCTTCATCGAAGCCTTCCGCGGCGCCAAGTCGGTCACCGAGATGAACCGCATCGCGATGGCTGACGAGTACGAAGGCAACCCGCTGGCGGACATGACCGCTGCGGCGACCCAAGAAGTCGAACTGTCGCGTCAAGCCGGCCTGGCCGTCTCGGGCGCTCACCGCGAAACCACGCTGCACCGGGCTGAAGCCGCGGTCGGCGCGGTGCAAGCCCTGATGGCCAAGCGCCTGTCGGGCGGCATGCAGTTCCTGGCCTCGGTCGGTTCGTCGGGTCCGTTCATCGGTCTGTTCGGTACCGTTTACGGGATCATGAACTCCTTCATCGGCATCGCGAACACCAACACGACCAACCTGGCCGTCGTCGCCCCCGGCATCGCCGAAGCGCTGCTCGCCACCGGTATTGGTCTGTTCGCCGCTATCCCGGCCGTTATCTTCTACAACTACTTCCAGACCCGCATCTCGGCTTTTGGTGCTCGTACGGAAGGCTTCGTTGCTGAACTGATGAACGCCATTTCCCGGCAGCTCGACAAAGGGGCGTAACCCACATGGGAGCCAAACTCTCAGGTTCTGGGGGTGGCAAGTACGCGGTCGAGGCGAACAGCGAAATCAACGTGACGCCCTTTGTGGACGTTATGTTGGTGCTCCTGATCATCTTCATGGTTGCGGCGCCCATGGCCGCCGTGACTGTGAAAGTTAATCTTCCGCCCGCGGTCGCCAAACCTTCTACGAACCCTCCGAAACCCGTTTACATCAGCATCCAACCAGGTGGCTCGATCTACATCGGCGACACCAACGTGGAGCTGGCGGACATCGGAGACAATCTGCGCAGCACGATCGGGCAACGTAATCCGGAGAAGGAACGCATCTTCATCCGCGCCGACAAGGACGTCCTCTACGGGGACTTCATGGGTGTGATGAACATGCTTCAGGACAACGGTTTCTACAGCGTGGCCCTGATCGGCGAAGATAAGAACTAGAAGGGGGTGACGAATGGCTGAAACCACCGACACTACCCACGAACATCGCAGTGTCTTCGACGCGCCGAAGAAGAAGCGTAACCCGGCGGTGACCGCGGCCATTGTTGGCTCGATCATCGTCCACGCTGTCCTCGGTTACTATCTGTACAAGAACAAGTTCGAGCCCAAGTATCGGGAATACACGGACGACGTCACGGACGTGGCTATCATCAAGCCCGCTCCGCCGCCGCCGCCGCCGCCCCCGCCGCCGCCGCCGAACACTCCGCCTCCGCCTCCGCCGAAGCTGCAACCGCGGCCTCCGGTGAACGTGCCGGCGGATCTGCCGACTATCCCTCCGCTGCCGGTTCCGCCGGTTGAAAAGCGGATCGAGACCCCGGAACCGCCGAAGGCCGCCCCGCCGGCCCCGCCGCGTCCGTCGGTCATCACGAACCCGGACTGGGCCCGTCGTCCCTCGGCTGAGGACATGGCGCGGTACTTCCCGGATCGTGCGATGCGGATGAACGTGGAAGGCCGTGCGACGATCAGCTGCACGGTTACGGCGAAAGGGACGCTTGAATCCTGTGACGTGCAGTCTGAAGAGCCTGCCGACATGGGCTTCGGTGAAGCGGCCCTCCGGATGAGCAAGCTCTTCCGGATGCGTCCGAAGACCCAAGACGGCGCGCCCGTCGAAGGCGGCAGCGTGCGGATCCCGATCCGCTTCAACCTGCCGAAGGGCTAAGCCCTCTCGGATACGCCTAAGATCAGGCCCCGGAGCTTCGGCTCCGGGGCTTTTTCTTTGCCGAAACGCGGGCTTGCGAAAATCTTTCGGGGAGAACGCATGGCCGCAGGCCGGAGCCCTTGATCGCGGGGCGCGGTGCGACTAGAACGGCCGCTCCGCGATGCGCCGCCTTAGCTCAGTTGGTTAGAGCGCTAGATTGTGGCTCTAGAGGTCCTCGGTTCGAATCCGAGAGGTGGTACCATCGCCGGATGTGAAAAAGCCCGGGGCGCGAGCCCCGGGCTTCTTCGTTTCAGGCATGGACCCGCGCTAGAGGCTGAGGTTCAGCAGGGCGGGGTCGCCGCCCTGGGCGGTGATGTTGACGCTGAGCGCCCGCTCGATCGCGTAGCGCGACAACGAGTTGGGACCGCCGGCCTTGGGCCCGGTGCCCGACAGGCCTTCGCCGCCGAACGGCTGGACGCCGACCACCGCCCCGATGATCGAGCGATTGACGTAGACGTTGCCGGCCGGGACCAGCTCGCGGACTTCCCCGGCGAAGGCGTCGATCCGCGAGTGCACCCCGAGCGTCAGGCCGTAGCCCTGGCCGGCCAGCTCGCTGGCGACCTTGGCGAGCTCGGACGGTTCGTAGCGGACCACGTGCAGGATGGGGCCGAACACCTCGCGCTCGAGAAACTTCGCCGAAGGGATCTCGGCGAGCACGGGCCCGAAGAAGGTCCCGGCCTCGGGGGCGGCCAGGCGGTGCAGCACCTTGGCCTCGCGCTCCAGGCGCTGCAGGTGCGCGGCCAGGGTCTCGCGGGCCTCCTCGTCGATCACCGGGCCGACGTCGACGGCCGGATCGGCCGGATCGCCGATCACCAGAGCGTCCATGGCCCCCTTGATGGTCTCGATGACCAGGTCGGCGGTGTCGTGCGGCAGGAACAGGATGCGCAGGGCCGAGCAGCGCTGGCCGGCCGACCCGAAAGCCGAGAGCACCACGTCGTCGACGACCTGTTCCTTCAGCGCCGTGGTGTCGACGAACATGCCGTTGAGCCCGCCGGTCTCGGCGATGAACGGAATGATCGGTCCCTGACGGGCGGCGAGGGTCTGGTTGATCCGTCGCGCGGTGTCGGTCCCGCCAGTGAAGGCGACGCCGTCGCAGTGCGGGTGGGCGGTCAGGGCCGCGCCGACTGTCTCGCCCCGGCCGGGCAACAGAGCCAGCAGGGCCGGGGGTAGGCCGGCCTCGTGGAACAGCGCCACGGCCTGGGCGGCGATCAGCGGCGTCTGCTCGGCCGGCTTGGCGAGCACGGCGTTGCCGGCCGCGAGGGCGGCGGCGACCTGACCGGTGAAGATCGCCAGCGGGAAGTTCCAAGGGCTGATGCAGACGAAGACCCCGCGGCCGTGCAGTTCCAGGCTGTTGGTCTCGCCGACCGGACCCTTGAGGGTTTCGGGACCGGCGAACTTCGTCTGGGCGAGGTGCGCGTAGTAGCGGCAGAAGTCGACGGCCTCGCGCACCTCGGCGACGCCGTCGGCCAGGGTCTTGCCGGCCTCGCGCGCGCAGATGGCGATCAGACGCTCGGCGTTCGCCTCCAGGGCGTCGGCCATGTCCCGCAGGACCTCGGCGCGGCGGAAGCCGCCGAGGGCGTCCCAGGCGCCCTGGGCGGCCTTGGCGGCGGCGAAGGCGGCGTCGATCTCGGCGACCGAAGCCTCGCGCACCTGGCCGACGACGACGCCGGTCTCGGAGGGGCTGAGCACCTGCTGCGCGTCGCCGGCAGGGGGGCCGGCGCTGAGCGGGGCCAGGGCGCGGGCGGCGTGGTGCAGGCGGGCGGCCTCCTCGGGGATCGAGAGGTCGAAGCCGGCGGAGTTCCGGCGCTCGGCCCCGTAGATGTCGGCCGGGCGCGGGATCTTCGGGTGCGGGCCGACGCCGGCCTTCTCGACTGCGACGATCGGATCGACGACCACGTCTTCGGCCGGCACGCTCTCGTCGAGCAGGGCGTGGACGAACGAGGTGTTGGCGCCGTTCTCGAGCAGCCGGCGGACCAGGTAGGGCAGCAGGTCCTCATGGCCGCCGACGGGAGCGTAGGTGCGCACCACGGCGCCCTCGCGCAGGGTGTCGGCGGCGCGGTACAGCGCCTCGCCCATGCCGTGCAGGCGCTGGAACTCGATCTTCACGCCGGCCGCCTGGGCCATGGCGTGGACGGCCGCCAAGGTGTGGGCGTTGTGGGTGGCGAACTGGGTGAAGACGTGCGGGCTGGCCTCGATCAGCGCACGGGCGCAGACGAGGTAAGACAGGTCGGTGGCGGCCTTGGTCGTGTAGACTGGGTAGTCGGGCCGCCCGCCCACCTGGGCGCGCTTGATCTCCGAGTCCCAGTAGGCGCCCTTGACCAGGCGGACCATCAGCCGCCGGCCGGTCGCGCGAGCGATCTCGGCGACGCGGGCGACCGCGAGGGTTCCGCGCTTTTGATAGGCCTGAACCGCGAGGCCAAGGCCGCGCCAGTCGCCCAGCTCCTTCTCGCCGGCCAGCCGCTCCAGCAGCTTCAGCGAGATGACCAGGCGATCGGCCTCCTCGGCGTCGATGGTGAAGTTGAGGTCGTGGCGCGCAGCGATCAGCGCCAGCCGCTTGAGGCGGGGATAGAGCTCGGTCCAGACCCGGTCCTCGTGCGTGGCCTCGTAGCGCGGCGACAGGGCCGAGAGCTTGACCGAGACGCCGTGGCCGGCCTCAGGGCCCGCGCCCTTGCCGTGTTTGCCGACCGCTTCCAGCGCCTCGGCGTAGGCCTGCTCGTAGCGGGCGGCGTCGGCCGCGGTGCGGGCGCCTTCGCCCAGCATGTCGAACGAGCAGACCTGGCCTTCCTTGGCCGCGCGCTTCAAGGCCGCCTCGATGGTGCGACCGAGCACGAACTGCTCGCCCATGATGCCGATCGCCTGGGCGACGGCGCGGCGCACGACCGGCTCGCCGATCCGCTCGACCAGCCGGCGCAGGAAGCCCGGCGGATCGCGGCGGGCTTCGTCGTCGACCTCCACGAAGCGGCCGGTCAGCATCAGGCCCCAGGTCGAGGCGTTGACGAACAGGCTCTCGGACTGGCCGAGGTGGCTGGCCCAGTCGGCGCCGCCGATCTTCTCGGCGATCAGCCGGTCGCGGGTCTCGGCGTCGGGCGTGCGCAGCAGCGCTTCGGCCAAGCACATCAGGGCCAGGCCCTCGCGGGTGCCGAGGCTGAATTCCTGCAGGAAGCTCTCGACCACGCCCTGGCGGTTGGCGGCCTTGCGGGCGGTGCGGACCAGGTGTTCGGCCTGGGCGCGGACGGCGATCTGCTGGTCGGCGCTCAAGGGCCGGGCGGCGAGCAGGGCGGTCACGGCCTCGGTTTCGTCGCGGTACTTGGCGGCGGGATCGTCCAGGGCGGTCCAGGAGGTCATGGCGGCGGGCCTTCGTGGGGGTTGTTTCCTGTCGTCCGGCGTATCGCTTATGATGTCGGATGTCCGACGGACCTTTGGCATCTTGGCCGGATGGAAACGTCCATGGAGGGCGATGTGGCGGAGACTGTGCAGTTGGACGATACTGACCGGCGGCTGCTTCGCGTGCTGCAGCGGGATGGGCGGATCAGCAACCTGGACCTGGCCCAGCAATGCCACCTGTCGCCGTCGGCCTGTTCGGACCGGGTGCGGCGGCTGCGCGAGCGCGGGGTGATCACCGGATTTGCGGCGATCCTCGATCCGAAGGCCATCGACCGCGCGCTCCTGATCTTCGTGGAGGTTCAGCTCGACCGTACAACGGGCGACACCTTCAGCGAGTTCGCCCAGTCCGCGCAGCGCACGCCGGAAATCCTCGAGTGCCACATGGTGGCGGGCGGCTTCGACTATCTGATCAAGGCGCGGGTCAGCGATATGGAGGCCTATCGCCGGTTCCTCGGCGAGGTGCTGGTCGCCATGCCAGGCGTGCGTGAGACCCGGACCTATGCGGTGCTGGAAGAAGTGAAGTCGGTGACCGAGTTGCCGGTGTAGGGAGTCAAAGTCCCCCTCATTCGGCCAGGGGCCGACAGCTCCCCCAGAGGGGGAGCAACTGGTTCGGTTCAGTACCCCGCCTTGCGGTTGACCAGGCCTTCGACCGGCTGGCTGGCGCGGAAGCGGGCGATGTTGGCGGCGATGACGGCGCTGGCGCTGACCGGGTCGGTGATCGCCGCCACGTGCGGTGTGACGGTGATCTGCGGGTGGGACCAGAACGGGTGCTTGCGCTCCAGCGGCTCGGCCTCGAAGACGTCGAGCACCGCATGCGACAGCTGGCCGGCGTCGAGGGCGGCGATCAGGTCGTCTTCCACGACATGGGCGCCGCGCGCCAGATTGACGATCGCCGCGCCGCGCTTCATGCGCTCGAAGGCCGGGGCGCTGAGGATGCCGCGGGTGCGGTCGGTCAGCGGCAGCAGGTTGACGATGATGTCGCTGGTGGCCAGCAGGGTGTCGAGGTCGCCGAGCCGGCGGCTCCAGCCGTAGGTCCGAAAGCCGATGGATTCCAGAAGGTTGGCGGCGACGCCGGCCAGCTCGCCATAGCCCAGGAAGCCGACCTGGCGCTCGGCGGCGGCCGGCTGCGGCAGCTGGCGCCAGAGGCCCCGGCGCTGCTGGGCGGCGTAGGCCGGAACCTGGCGGTGCAGGTAGAGCACGTGGGCGGCGGTCGCTTGGGCCATCTGGGCGGCGAGGCCGGGATCGATGAGCCGGGCCAGCGGCACGCGCGGCAGCGACGGGTCGTCGAGCAGGCTGTCGACGCCGGCCCAGGCCGACTGCACGAAGGCGAGGTTCGGCAGGCTGGCCAGCACGCCGCGGCCCGGATTGGCGACGATGGCGATCTCGGTCTGGGGCGAGGGATCGGTCCCGATCGTTTCGCCCGGCAGGGCCGCGCGCAGCGCCTCCAGCCAGCGGCTCTGGGCGTCGGGGGAGAGGCGATTCAGGAAGGTTATGGCCATGGGCTTCCAGTAACCTCCCGAAGGGGCCTTGCGCGAGCGCGGTTTTGGGGGCGAGGCTCGCGCACATGAAACTCACCGCGCAAGATTCATCCATGCTTGGCCGTCTAGCCGGCGAAGAAGACGACATTCTGGGCCGCGCCGTGGAATGGTGCGCCTTATCGTCAGGCAGCCGCAACCTGCCGGGACTGGAGGCGCAGCGCGCCGTGCTGGAAGGCGTGATGAGCCGACTGCCGGGCGAGGTGGAGAACGTGGCGCTGGCCGACAGCCACGAGGTCGCCGCCGACGGCAGCCTTTCGGCCCAGGCGCATCCCGACGCGCTGATGCTGACCGTGCGCCCGCAGGCCTCGGTGCAGGTGGTGCTGACCGGCCACTACGACACGGTCTATCCGGCTGGGACGCCGTTCACGACGGTGAGCAAACGCGCCGACGGGGCCCTGAACGGGCCGGGCCTGGCCGACATGAAGGGCGGGATCAGCGTCATGCTGGCGGCGCTGCGGGCGTTCGAGGACCATCCGGACAAGGGCGAGGTCGGCTACAGGGTGCTGCTCTCGCCCGACGAGGAGATCGGCTCGCTGGCCTCGGGGCCGGTGCTGGCGCGGCTGGCGGCCGGCGGGCATGTCGGCCTGACCTACGAGCCGGCGATGGCCGGCGGGGCTCTGGCCGCCCAGCGCAAGGGCTCGGGCAACTTCCACGCGGTGGTGCGGGGGCGCGCGGCCCATGCCGGGCGCGACTTCGACAAGGGCCGCAACGCCATCGCCGCGGCGGCCGACCTGGCGGTGAGACTGGCGGCGGCCAACGGTCAGCGCGAGGGCGTGACCTTGAACGTGGCGCGCATCGACGGCGGCGGGCCGCTGAACATGGTGCCGGACGTGGCCGTGGTGCGCTTCAACATCCGTCTGCCCGACGCCGAGGCCGCCGCCTGGGCGCTGGGCCATGTGCAGCGCGAGGTCGCCGCGACGGCCGCCGACGGGATCGCGGCGGAGCTGCACGGCGGCTTCACGCGCCCGGCCAAGCCGTTCACGCCGGCCCAGCAGCAGCTGTTCGGAGCGGTGAAGGACGCCGGCGCCCTGATCGGCCAGCAGATCACCTGGGCGCCGTCGGGCGGGGTCTGCGAGGGCAACAATCTGTTCGCGGCCGGCCTGCCCAATGTCGACACGCTCGGGGTGCGCGGCGGGGACATCCATTCGCACGACGAATACGCCTGGCCCGAGAGCTTCGTCGAACGCGCGCAACTGTCGGCGCTGATCCTCGCCAAGCTGGCCAGCGGCGAGATCCCGGCGGCGCAGATCAAGGCGGCGATGGGCTGATCTCGCGCGGTTCAACTTCGGGCGCTGTTGGAGCGGAGACGGGATCGATCGTCAGTGAACCGTCAGTCGATGGCGTCCAGCGACCGATGATGATCCCGCGCTGCCTGACTCTTGGGAGCACATCGCAACTCGTCACCAGCGACGGGCGGATGAGCATCGTGTCCGCTTTGGGGCGTCGCCCCAAATGGTCCTGAGGATCTTCGCCTCGAACACCATGGGCGCAGGCTTGGCGATGATTTCGACCTCGGCCGCGACAAAGCCGGGCGCCGGAGCGCCGCTCTGCGGATGGAAGTAGCCTGTCTGGGAGCTTGCGGTCCGGCACGCAAAGGCCGGGTTCGCCGCCGCCATCGCGGCGACCAGCGCAATATAGATCGCAGCATTCGCCACGCGCAGATCCCCTTGCTCGTTGAAGGTTCAGCACTCGCGGGGAGTGTAGATCAACACGTTGGGGGGCCAAGCCTAGGCGCGAGGCGACTTCAACGACCCCTGGGCCGCCTTCGTCGCTCGGTCGATTGTGGGCGGCGTCTGTCGATGGGCGCGGGCGTCGGGCTCCCGGCTGGCGCAACCTCCATGGGCAATTCCGAGGAGGTTTTCGTGAAGGGTTTCATGTTGGCGGCCGTGGTCGCCTTGGCCGCGTCGGCCGCGCACGCCGCCGCGCCGCAGCCGATCAATCTGGGCGATCCGAAGCTGAAGCGCCCGGGCCAGCTGAAGTTCGATCCGGCGCTGGAGGCGCAGACGGACGCTTTCCGGAAGTTCGGCGAGGTGTCGTGCAACGACTGCGAGGGCGGGGTGAGCTTCGACACCGCGGCGAAGAAGTTCCTCGGTCTGCGGGACATGTGGGCGTTCGACAGCGCGCTGGGCGGGCTGGACGTCGGTCAATCGCTGAACTGGCGCGGCCGCGCCGGGGTCGGGAAGATAACCGCGATCAGCGCCGACGCGGTGGGGCCGTTCGCCTGCAAGCAGCTGCGCTGGGAGCTGACGCGCGGCAAGGAGACCAGGACGCGGGACGGCCTGGTCTGCCGCGGCAAATCGAACCCCGACGCCGACAACGAGCGCTGGATCGAGGTGTTCTGAAGCCAATCGCGGGCGTGTGACTTGAGGCGGCGTCGGCCGGGGGCGCATAACTCCGAGCCTGCCTCGAGGGCCAGACATGCAGCAGCAGTCTCTGATCGCGGTCTTGGCCGGGATGTTCGTCCTGACCGCGCCGCACGCCGCGTTCGCCGCCGAGCCGCTGGAGTGCCCGGTCCTGTCCAAGCTCGGCCCAGACGCCAGCGGGAAGCTTGCGTCCGACCTAGTCCCGGACCCGCGAGCGCTCAACGACGTCGACGGACTGACCCGCGCCGTGGGCCTCTTCCGCGAGCACGGCTTTTCCGACGCCGATACGGTGAACTACCTGACGGCGATGTTCTGCCCGGTGATCCGCGACGACCGCAGCCTGAGCGCGGCCGCCAAGTCCGAGAAGGTCGCCAGCTTCAGCTCGGTGACGTCGGACATCGTGTATCGGCAGGGGCGCTAGGCGGCGTCGATCGCCAGGCGCCGCCGGCGCAGCGCCGCGCCGGTCAGGCCGAACCGGCGATCATCATCGCCCAGGTCGCCGGTTCGGGCACGGCCGAGCTCGGGACCAGGTAATCGAGGCGCAGTACGAAGTCGGTGTTGCCGTCGGGCTTGAACGCGCCCGGCGGATAGCCGAACGACATACGGTCGGCCGTGGTGATGCTCCGAGCGCGCCGCGGGCGAGCATGCTGCGCAGGGCGGGATCGACCTCCGGGCGCGGCCCCTCGCGCACGTCCTCGCCGAGCGGGGAGGGAGGTGCTGCCCGATGTCCGTACGACCATGCCGGGGGCTTGGCAAACTGGCTCGTCTGCTGGTTGCGGGCGGCGGGCTTGAGCCGGAGCCCGCCGGCGCCTAAGTCACAGGCTCCGCGGCGCGTCTCGCGGTACGCAGAGGGCCGCGCGGTGAACCGCTTCTATCAGCTGCTGGCCAACAATCTGGTCGCCAACGTCACCAATTTCACGGTGTGGTTCGCGCTGACCTTCTGGATCTATCTGGAGACCAAGTCGGTGTTCGCGACCGGCATGGTGGCGGGGATCTATCTGGTGCTGACGGCCAGCACCGGCATCTGGTTCGGCAGCCTGGTCGATCATCACCGCAAGCGGACGGTGATGCTGGCCTCGAGCGCGGTCTCGTTCGGGCTCTACGCCCTGGCGTTCGCCGCCTATGGCCTGGCGCCGAAGGGCAGCCTGGCCGATCCCTACGGCGCGCCGGTGTGGATCCTGGTGTCGCTGGTCATGCTGGGCGTCATCGCCGGCAACATCCGCGGCATCGCGCTGCCGACCCTGGTGACGCTGATGATCCCCGAGGATCGGCGCGACAAGGCCAACGGGCTGGTCGGCATGGTCTCGGGCGTCGGTTTCCTGACCACTTCGGTGATCAGCGGCTTCCTGGTCGCCTGGGGGGGCATGGTCTCGACCCTGGTGTTCGCGCTGGTGTTCACGGCCGCGGTGTTCGCGCACCTGCTGTTCGTGCGGCTGGACGAGGACGCGGCCGCGCCGGCCACGCCGCACGAGCACCGGAAGGTCGACCTGGCCGGCACCATCAAGGTGATCGCCGCGGTGCCGGGGCTGTTCGCGCTGATCTTCTTTGCGACCTTCAACAACTTCCTCGGCGGGATCTTCATGGCGTTGATGGACGCCTACGGCCTGTCGCTGGTGAACGTGCAGACCTGGGGGCTGCTCTGGGGGCTGCTGTCGACGGCGTTCATCATCAGCGGCCTGCTGATCGCGCGCACTGGTCTGGGGCGCAGCCCGCTGCGCACGCTGCTGCTGGTCAACCTGATCAGCTGGGCGGTGTGCTGCGTGTTCACCCTGCAGCCGTCGATCTGGCTGCTGATCGCCGGCTGTTTCGTCTGGATGTTCCTGGGCCCCTACGCCGAGGCGGCCGAGCAGACGACCTTGCAGAAGGTGGTGCCGTTCGAGCGCCAGGGGCGGGTGTTCGGCTTCGCCCAGTCGGTGGAGCAGGCGGCCTCGCCGCTGACCGCCTTCCTGATCGGGCCGCTGACCCAATTCATCTTCATTCCGCTGATGACCACGGGGGCCGGCGCCGACGCGATCGGCGATTGGTTCGGGCGCGGGGAGGACCGCGGCATCGCGCTGGTCTTCACCCTGGCCGGGGTGGCCGGGGTGATCGTGACGCTGATGGCGTTCAATTCCAACTACTACCGCCAGCTGACGCGGGCCTACGCCGAGGGCGAGGAGCAGCCGGCGGCGGCCTAGCGCCGATGCGCCGCGGGGCGGCGCATCGGAACCGGTCGTCAGTTGCGGTAGCTGGGGTCGATGCGGTCCAGCTTGCGCAGCAGGGCCGGCCAGGCCAGGCCCTCGGCCAGGCGCTTCATGCCGGCCGGCGCGGTCTGGTGCTCGACCTTTTCCTCGACGCCCTGCGGCGGGTTGTAGAGCCCGTCGCGGCCGGCGCTGAGCATCAGCACCTGGGCCTCGCAGGCGCGCTCCAGGTAGTACATGCGCAGGAAGGCGTGGGCGACGCTCTCGCCGACGGTCAGGGTGCCGTGGTTGCGCAGGATCATGGCGTTCTTGGTCCCGAGGTCGGCGACCAGGCGCTCGCGCTCATCCAGGTCCGTCGCGATGCCCTCGAAGTCATGATAGGCGACGTCGTGACGGGCGATCATCGCGGTCTGGGTGTGCGGCAGCAGGCCCTCGGCCATGGCCGAGACCGCCTGGCCGTGCGGGGTGTGCAGGTGCAGGACGGCGTGGGCGTCGTCGCGGCCCATGTGGATCGCCGAGTGGATCACGAAGCCGGCCTTGTTCACCGGCTGGCGCGCTTCCATCACCCGGTTGCCGTCGACGTCGATCTTGACCAGCGACGAGGCGGTGATCTCGTCGAACATGTGGGTGTAGGGATTGATCAGGAAGTGGTGTTCCGGACCCGGCACCCGCGCCGACAGGTGGGTGAAGATCAGGTCGTCCCAGCCATAGTGCGCCACCAGGCGGTAGGCGGCGGCGAGATCGACGCGCAGCGCCCATTCTTCCTCCGACACCTGGTCGCGGATCGACGGGCCTTCGCACGTCTCGGTCATGGTCATCATGGCCAGTCTCCTCCTTCTGTTGGCGTCAGTCCTCGCACGGGCGCGGGGCGCAGATTGTCGCCGAATTGACAATTGGCGGCGCTGCGCGATCTTTTCGCGCCATGACCGACCTGCCGCCCGATCCCTGGTTCTCATCGCTGCCGGCCGCGCGTCGCGAGGCGCTGCTGGCGCGGGCGCGGGCCAGCACGGCGGGGGCCGGGGCGCGGGTCTACGGCCTGGGCGATCCGCCGGACGGGTTGTGGGCGGTGGCCGAAGGCGAGGTGCGTCTGGTGTCGTATCCGGCCGTCGGCATGGAGTCGGTGGCGATGATCCTGGGGCCCGGCGCCTGGTTCGGCGAGCTGTCGGTGATCGATGGCGGGCCGCGGCCGCACGACGCCGTGGTGGTCAAGCCGGCGCGGCTGCTGCACGTCGGGCTGGCGGCGGTCGAGCAGGTGGCCCAGGCGCACCCGCTGCTCTACCGCGACCTCGGCGTGCTGATCTGTTCGCGCCAGCGTTCGGCGCTGAACTTCATGGCCCACAGCATCGCCCAGCCGATCGGGGTGCGGTTGGCCCGCACCCTGGCCGGGGCGGCGCGCAGTTCCGGCGGCTCGGAGCTGCATGTGCGCCAGGAGGACCTGGCCGCGATGATCGGGGTCTCACGACAGACCATCAACAAGGAGCTGAAGGCGCTGGAGCGGGCCGGGATGGTGCAGCTGGCCTATGGGCGGATCGTGGTGCGCGACGCCCAACGGCTGCGCACGGTCGGCGAAGCCTGAGGGTTTCATGCGGGAATTGCATAGTCGCGCTTTGGCCGCGTCCTTAGCTGAACGCCCGCCGTCGGTCTTGACTCGCGGGCGGCATTGGCAGGGCATGTCGGGGAGCCGCGAGCTGCCTCGGGCTCAACGAAAGGAACGGGCGATGTCACTGCGTATCAACGGCGAGGCGCCGAACTTCACCGCCGAGACCACCGAAGGGAAGATCAACTTCCACGACTGGATCGGCGACAGCTGGGCGATCCTGTTCTCTCACCCCAAGGACTTCACGCCGGTCTGCACGACCGAGCTGGGCTACATGGCCAAGCTGAAGCCCGAGTTCGACAAGCGCAACACCAAGGTCATCGGCCTGTCGGTCGACCCGGTCGAAAACCACGCGCGCTGGGCGCAGGACATCGCCGAGACGCAAGGCACGGCGCCGAACTATCCGATGATCGGCGACACCGACCTGGCGGTCTCCAAGCTCTACAACATGCTGCCAGAGGAGACGGCCGGCGGGTCGGACGGGCGCACGGCCGCCGACAACGCCACGGTGCGCACGGTGTTCATCATCGGCCCCGACAAGAAGATCAAACTGATGCTGGCCTATCCGATGACCACGGGCCGGAACTTCGACGAGATCCTGCGGGTGCTGGATTCCATGCAACTGACCGCCAAGCATCGGGTGGCGACGCCGGTGAACTGGAAGTCCGGCGAGAAGGTGATCATCGCCGGCTCGGTGTCGGACGACGAGGCCAAGACCCTTTATCCCGACGGCTGGGACGCCCCGCGGCCGTATCTGCGGATCGTGCCGCAGCCGCAGTAGCGGGCGGCCTTCTCCTCTTGCAGGCGGTGGTGATAGCGTCCGCCGCCGGCCGGTGAGCCGGAATCGAAAAGGGGAGAACGCCAATGTTTTCGCACGTGATGGTCGGCACCAACGACCTCGACCGCGCCAAGGGTTTCTATGACTCGCTGCTGGGCGCGCTGGGCGTGTCGCCCGGTTTCGTCGACGGCCACCGGGTGTTCTACATGACCCCGACCGGGGTGTTCGCGGTGTCGCTGCCGATCGACGGCGAGGCGGCCACCATCGGCAACGGCAGCACCGTCGGTTTCAATTGCGCCAGCTCCGAACAGGCCGACGCTTGGCACGCCGCGGGCGTGGCCGCCGGCGGGGTCAGCATCGAGGAGCCGCCGGGCGTGCGCTCGGGCACGACGGGCAAGCTCTACCTGGCTTACCTGCGCGATCCGGACGGCAACAAGCTCTGCGCCCTGCACCGAATGTAGGACACTAGATCCTCCCCTCTTGGGGGAGGTGGATCGATGCACTGCATCGAGACGGAGGGGGACGGCGCCTGCGGGAGTCTAAGTCCCCCTCAGTCAGCTTCGCTGACAGCCCCCCAGCGGGGGAGCAACTTGAGGCCCAGCCGTCGCGGGCCTATAGCAGCGGCCTCTCGGAGGGGCCGGTTTGTTTGCTGAGTTGGGGCCGCAGGCCGTGGCGCTGTTGTGCGTCGCGGCGCTGGCGGCGGGGTTCGTCGATGCGATCGCAGGCGGCGGCGGGCTGATCACCGTGCCGGCGCTGCTGGCCGCCGGCGTCGATCCGGTCACGGCGATCGCGACCAACAAGGTGCAGGGCAGCGTCGGCACCGCTTCGGCGACCTGGACCTTCTGGCGGGCCGGACGGATCGACCTGCAGGCGATCAAGGTCGCGCTGGTCATGGCGCTGGTCGGCGCGGTCGCAGGCGCGCTGGCGGTGATGGTGGTCGACACCCGCTGGCTGATGCTGCTGCTGCCGATCATGCTGGTCGCGATCGCGCTCTACTTCCTGCTGGGGCCGAAGATCGGCGAGCAGGACCAGCACGCGCGGCTGAGCGCCTTGGGCTACGGGTTGGTGGCCGGCGGGATCGGCTTCTACGACGGCTTTTTCGGTCCCGGCGCGGGATCGTTCTACACGCTCAGCCTGGTGACCCTGCTGGGCATGGGGCTGGTGCGGGCGACGGCGCACACCAAGGTGCTGAACCTGACCAGCAACCTGGTTTCGGTGGTGGTGCTGGGCCTGGGCGGCCACGTGCTGTGGGCGCTGGGCGGGGCGATGGCGGTCGGCCAGTTCATCGGAGGGCGGCTGGGCTCGCGCGCCGCGATGCGCTGGGGGCCGCGGCTGATCCGGCCGCTGCTGGTGGCGATCTCGCTGGCCATGACCGCCAAGCTGCTGGCCGATCCAGCCAATCCGCTGCGCGAGATGATCGCAGGCCTGCTGGGCTAGGCGGCTCGCCGCAGTTGCGCGCAGCCCCGCCGCGTGGCGGGGTAGGCGTCATGAGCGAGCATGATCTCTCGGCGGCGGCCCTGGCGCGGGCGAACGCAGGCGGCGCGCAAGGCCAGGCCTGGCTTGGGGCGCTGCCCGGCCTGGCCGCCGATCTGGCGCGCGAGTGGGAGCTGACGTTGGGCGGCTCGCTGGGCGGCGGCACGGAGGCGCTGGTGCGCGAGGCGCGGATGGCCGATGGGCGCGAGGCGGTGCTAAAGCTGTTTCCGCCTGGGAGCCAGGCGCAGGAACTGGCGGTGCTGCTGGCGGCGGGCGGACGCGGCTATGCGCAGGTCTACGCCCATGATGAAGCGCGCGGGGCGCTGCTGCTGGAACGGCTGGGGCCGCAGCTGGCGCAGATGGGCTGGAGCGTCGCGCGCCAGATCGCGGCGCTCTGCGAGACGTTGAAGACGGCCTGGTCGGTTCCGGCCAGCGGCGCCGGCTTCCAGACCGGGGCCGGGAAGGCGCGCGACTTGGCGGCGTTCACGGTGCAGACCTGGGAGGAGTTGGGCCGGCCCTGCGCCGAACGGACTATTGAGACCGCGCTCAGCTATGCAGGCCTGCGTGAGGCGGCGTTCGATCCGGCCCGGGCGGTGCTGGGGCACGGCGACGCCCACGCCTGGAATGCGCTGAAGGTCCCCGGCGCCGAGGGTTTCAAGTTCGTCGACCCCGACGGGTTGTTCATCGAGCCGGCCTACGACCTGGGGATCGCGATGCGCGAGTGGGCGCAGGACCTGCTGGCCGGCGATCCGATCGGGCTGGGCGCCCGGCGCTGCGCGCGGCTGGCGGAGCTGACCGGGGTCGAGCCCGAGCCGATCTGGCAATGGGGCTTCATGGAGCGGACCTCGACGGGCCTGATGGCGCTGAAGCTCGGCATAGCCGAGGGGCGCGAGATGCTGGCCGTGGCTGACGCCTGGGGGGCGGGCGGGCTGGCAGACTAGGGTCTTTGGCTAGGCCGGCGTCGGGGCGGGAGTGTCGATGGCCGGGGTCGAGCGCTCGCCGAGCACGACGGCCAAGCTGCCGACGACGATCAGCAGTCCGCCGGCGGCGAGGGCGTAGGTGAGGTGGTCGCCGAAGAGCGCCACGCCGATGCCGGCCCCCATCAGCGGCTCGATGTTGATGAACACCCCGGCGCTGGCCGCGCCGACGCGGGCCGAACCGAACTGCCAGGCGGCGGTGGCGACGAGGGTCGAGAGCACGCCCTGGCCGACGATGCCGGCCCAGGCCGCGCCGCTGAGGTCGAGTCGTGGCGGGCCGTGCATGACGATCGCGATCGGCAGGATGGTCAGGGCGGCGACGACCACGGTGACGGCCGGGATCGCCATCGGGCCGGCCGCTTTGGGCGCGCGCCGCAGGACCAGCAGCCAAGCCAGGAAGATCAGCAGGGCGAACAGCGACAGGGCGACGCCGAACGGCGAGGAGCCGGCGTCCGGCTTGCCGGCGATCAGGGCCGCGCCGAGGGTGGCGGCCGCGACCCCGGCCCAGGAGGCGCGGCTGACCTTTTCGCCGAGCAGGCGGGCGGAGACCGCGATCAGGGCCGGCATGGCCCCGACCAGCAGCGCCGCCAGGGTGACGCTGACATGCGCCAGGCCCTCGAACTGGACCATGAAGGCCACGCCATAGAGCGCGCCGGCCGCCAGCACCGGCGGCGAGCGGAACAGCGCCCGGGTCTGGGCGTCGCGGAACGCGAACGGGGCGGCGGCGAGCGCCGCGACTGCAAAGCGCAGCAGCACCATGTGGGCGGCGTCGGTCTCGCGCAGGGCCAGTTTGCCGAGAGGGAAACCCAACCCCCAGAATGCGCCCGCGGCGAAAAGAGCGAGAAAGGCGAGGCGCTTCATGCGGCGCTTCGTGCCCTATTCGCGGGGCGAAGGCGAGAGGTCTTGCCCGGGGCGCGACAACCATGTCCGCGAACCGCTAGGCTGGCCGGCGAAATCCTCGGGAGACCAGCATGAGCCATCGGATCTACGCCGTGAGCGTGGCCAGCGTTTACCCGCACTATGTCGCCAAGGCCGAGAAGAAGGGGCGCACGAAGGCGGAGGTCGACGAGATCATCGCCTGGCTGACCGGGCATGACGCCGAAGCGCTGGAGGAGCCGATGAAGGCCAGCTTCGAGGACTTCTTCGCCCAGGCGCCGGCGATGAACCCGGCGCGCGCGCTGATCACGGGGGTGGTCTGCGGCGTGCGGGTGGAGAACGTCGAGGAGCCGACCATGCGCGAGATCCGCTATCTCGATAAGCTCGTCGACGAACTCGCTAAGGGCAAGGCGATGGCGAAGATCTTGCGGGCCTAGCGGCGTTTGGGGGCGGCGGATATGGACGAGGCCGACGAGCTGATCGAGCTGTGCGTGCGCGCGCTGGTCTCACAGATGATCGCGGCGCCGGGCGTCGAGCTGCGCGTGACCCGCGGCTGCGTTCTGGGGCTGACCGACGAGCCGCTGGCCGACTTCAACCGGTTGATCCTGGGCGCCGACGCCGACGCCGAAGGCTTTCTGGTGCGGGCCGTGGCGCGGGCGAAGGAACGGCGCCGGCCGCTGGTGGCGACGACGAGCCCTCGGGCGGGGCGGACTCTGGCGCCGGTCATCACGCGGCTGGGCTTTGCGGAGGTCGGGTCTTCGCCGCTCATGGTGCTCGACCCGGACGTTTCCGTCGGGGTTAGCCGCCCTTTGAAGGTCGTTCGCGCGCTGGAGCCGCAGGTGGTCGCCATCGCCGGCGATCTGATCGCGGCGGCCTTCGACGAGCCGCGGGAGGTCATCGCCCGGTACATCGATGTCGGCATGACGCGAACCTCGGGCGTCGAGACCTATGTCGGGTATGGCGACGACGGGGCGATGGGCACCGTCTCGGTGACGCCGACCGGCGACACGGGCGCGATCTCGCTGATGGCCACGCCGCCGGAACACCAACGAAAGGGCCTGGGCCGCGCGCTGCTGAGCCAGGTGATCAACGACTATCGTCGGCGCGGCATCCGGCGGTTCCATCTCGGCGCCACCGAGGCGGGCCTGCCGCTCTATGAGAGCCTGGGCTTCCGGACGGTCGCCGAGTTGCCGGTCTGGCTGCTGGCCGCCGAGGACTAGGTCTACGGCGTCTTCGCCGGAGCCAAGGCGACCTGGCGGAGTATCCGCGCAAGCTCTTCAACCGAGTAGGGCTTGTGCAGCAAGGGAAAGCCGTGCCGTGCGTCTGTGGCCAGGACATGGCTGTAGCCGCTGGTGAGCACGATCGGCGTCCCGGGCCAGCGGCTCTGAATCGCGCGGGCGAGCTCCACGCCGCCGAGCCCCGGCATCACAACGTCGCTGAACACGACGTCGAAGTCGCTGTCCTGTTCCAGCCGGTCCAGTGCGTCGGCGGCGTTTGCGGCCCATTCGGTCCGGTAGCCCAGGTCCGACAGCAGCTGGGTCGCGAACTCGCCGATCGCGGCGTTGTCCTCGACCACCAGGATGCGGCCCCTGTGATAGGTCTGCGGCGTTTCCGACGATGGGCCGGGCGGCGCGAGCGGCCCACGCGACCGCGGCAGGAAGAGCGTAAAGGTCGAGCCTTCGCCGGGACGGCTGTGGACATCGACGTCGCCGCCGGACTGTTTGGCGAAGCCGTAGACTTGGCTGAGCCCGAGGCCCGTGCCCCGGCCGACCTCCTTGGTGGTGAAGAACGGCTCGAAGATCTTCGCGAGATCGTCGTCTTCGATGCCTGATCCGTGGTCGATGACCGTGATGGTCACGAACTCGCCGGGACTGGCGATGTGGCCGCGCAGGGCGGGGATCGTCTCGGCGGTGTTGATGCGGATCGCCAGCGTCCCTGCGCCCTCCATGGCGTCGCGGGCGTTGACCGACAGATTGATCAGGGCGGTTTCGAACTGGGCGACGTCGGCCTCGACGACGCAGTTCTCGCAATCGACCAGGATGTCGAGGCGGATGCGGGCGCCCAGCACCGAGCGCAGCATGTCGGTCAGGGCGTCGACCTTGGCCGCGACGTCGAAGCGTTCGGGCTTCAGCGCCTGGCGCCGCGAGAAGGCGAGCAACTGCGCCGTGAGCTTCGCGGCACGGTCGGCGGTGTCGGAGATCGCGTCGAGATAGCGCCGCCGGCGCTCGGGCTGCAATTCGCGTTTGCGAAGCAGGTCAGCCGAGGAGCGGATGATGGTCAGCAGGTTGTTGAAGTCGTGGGCGACGCCGCCGGTGAGCTGGCCGATCGCCTCCATCTTCTGGGCGTGGCGCAGGGCTTCCTCGGCCTCGTTGAGTTGTCGGGCCTGCTGCTTTTCCTCGGTGACGTCGCGGCCATAGCCGTAGATCAAGCCGTCTTCGACGGCGGTGTTCCAGGAGATCCAGCGCCAGCCGCCGTCCTTGGTGCGGTAGCGGTTCTCGAAGCCCGTGACCTGCTCGCCGTGCAGCACGCTGGCATGGGCGGCGTAGGTGGCGTCGTGCTCCTCCTCGGGAACGAAGGCCGACATCGGGCGGCCGACAACCTCCTCGACCGGGTGCCCGAGGATCCGAGTCCATGCCGGGCTGACCGCGCGGAAAAGACCTTCGCCATCGACGACCACCATAAGGTCGCGGGCGTTGGTCCAGATGCGGTCCGAGCGACGGCGCTCGGCCTCGACGCTGTGGGCCTGGGCGAATGCGCCGGCGGCGCGATCGGCGACGAGATTGGCCAGATCGTGCAGGCCGACGTCGCCGCGCCGATGCGGGTTAAGGCCCAGCACCAGAGTGGCGGCCGGCGCGCCATGGAGGCCGGGGATGGGCAGGATCAAGGCTCGGGCCGGCGGGATGGACCAGGCGCCGGTGGGGTAGTCGACCTGTGGATCGAGCGGAAAGTCCTGGCAGCCGTCGACCGCCTGCTCCAGCGGCCAGGGGAGGTTCAGCAGGCCGCGCCCCGGGGCGGTGGCCGAACAACCGACCCAGCCGCCAAGCGGGTCCTGCACGTAGGCCAGGGCGAAGGGAAAGTCCTGCGTGTTGGCCGCCAGGGCGTCGCACAGGCCCTGGATCACCGCCTCCTGCGACGGCGCCTCGATCAGGCTCTCGCTCAGGCGGCGCAGGGTCTCCAACCGACGCTCGCTGATGACGTGCTCGGTCTCCTCGGTGACGATGCACATCATCCCGCGGATGGCCTCGCCGTCGCGCAGCGGGCTGTAGGAGAAGGTGTGGTAGGTCTCCTCCGGGTAGTTGTTGCGCTCCAGAAGCAGCAGCAACGCCTTGTTCCAGGTGGCCTTGCCCTCGACCATGACCGAGTGGACCTGGTCCTCGACGTCGGCGTAGACCTCGCGCCAGACGTCGCGGAACGGCTGTCCCAGCGAGGCCGGGTGCTTGCTTCCGAGCGTGGGGATGTAGGCGTCGTTGTAGAAGAAGCGGAGATCGTCGCCCCAGCCGAGCCACATCTCGAAGCGAGAGGTGAGCATCATCGCCAGCGGGGTGGTGAGGCCCTGGGGCCAGGCTTCGGGCGGACCCAGCGGCGAGGCCGACCAGTCGGTCTCGCGCATGAGATCGGCCATCGCGCTGTCGCCCGGAAAGACCCGCATTGCGACGCTGCGATCAATCAAGCTGCACCTCCCCGGTCAAGTTAGGCCAGGAACGCGCCGGCGCGCGGAAGGCTGCGTTACAATCGAGGCTGCCGGCGGCCGAGGCCTAGAGCGCGGCCAGCCAGGCGGCGTCGCGCGGGGAGGGGCGGCGGTGCAGCCGGCGCTCGAGCAGGGCCTGGGCCTTGGCGGCCTGGCCGGCGCGCATGAGCGCCACCAGCAGCGTGTCCTCGATCACTTCGCGCTGGGCGCCGCTGCCGCCGATCCGGACGACGGCGCCCGCAACCGGCTCGAGCGTCCGGACGCAGGCGTCGTAGTCGGCCTGGGCGAATGCCCTGGCGGCGCGGCCGACGGCGGGGACCACTTCGGCCAGGGCGACGCCGCCCTGGCCAGCCTCCAGACTGGCGATGCGGCGGTCCAACGCCTTGCGGCCGTCGGTCGCCGCCTCGATGAGCGCCAAGTGGGCGTCGACGAAGGCGTGGCCGGGGCGGGGGAAGGCGTCGCGGGCATAGCGCGCGATCTGGTCCCAGCCGGCCTGCGGCGCGCCGTGGCCGTAGAGATCGAGCCGCCAGAGGAACGAGGCCGCGTCGCTGACGATGTTGATCGGCAACCCCTGGGAGACGCCCGGACGAACCTGAGCCTCGTAGATGCCGAGCGCGGTCGCCGCGTCGCCGCGTTCCAGGGCGGCCAGGGCGGCGTGCCAGGCGAGGTGGCCGTGCAGGACGCCGGCGCGGTCGTAGGAGGGCAGCCAGCCGGAGATCAAGGCCTCGGCCTCGTCGCCGGCGCCGCCCTCGAAGAGGGCGTGGGCCAGGGCGTGGACGGTGTTGGCGTTGGCGCTGTGCAGCGCGAATGCCCGCTCGATCATCGCGCGGCCGCGGGCGACCTCGCCATTCTCGGCCAGAGCCCAGCCGTGGCTGGTCAGGAACCACCAGTCGTCGTCGGCGAAGTGAGCGGCGTGGCGCCCGCAGAGATCGACGCGGGCCTGATCGTGATCGGCCATCCCCGAGAACGCGAACAAGCCGAAGGCGCCGAGCGGCATGGCGAGCACGAGCACGTCGCGCGGCCAGCGGTCGGTGTGGGCGAGGGCCGCGCTCAGCGCCTCGGCCGAGCGGCCAGAGAAGGCGAGGTCGAGGACGTCGATGTGGCTCTGCTCGCGTTCCGTCCCGTGTCGTGCGGCCAGGCTGCGGGCCGCGGCGACCCGTTCGTGGGCCTGCCGCGGCTGGGCGCTCAGCGCGTGGACGCGTGCGCGGGCGGCGTGGGCCATCGCGAAGTCCGGATCGGCGGCGATCGCAAGGTCGAGTTCGACGTCGGCCCCGGGCCAGGTGGCCAGGATCAGCCGCACGCCGTTGCGATAGCGCTCCGCTGCCTCGGCGGAGGCGGTCGAAAGCGGCAGGTCGTGGGTGTCGAAAAGCATGGGCCGGAGACTGCAGGCATGAGGTGTGGCGTTTCCCGCGCCCGCCAGGGCGCTGGTGAACGGCTTGGCGTCCTTCGTGAGGATGGAGGAGGCGATCTCAGAACGCCAGCCGCGCCCGGAAGCTGAATACGGAAAGCGTGTCCACGGTCGGGTTGAGGCTGGGATTGACCACGAGCTGGTAGACCGGCGTGATCGCGACGTTGGGCGTCAGGGCGAACCTGTAGAAGGCCTCCACCGTGGCCTGGTCTCGCAGGTTCAACGGAAGCTGTTGCGGGAGTTGGGCGTCGTCCGGCTTGGACCAGCCGACGCCGAAGCCGAACAGGTCGGCCTGGCGTGCGGGCGGCCGGTAGCCCATTCCGGCCGTCAGGTTCACCTTCGCAAAGCCGCCGGTCCCAAGACCGCCGCGCACGAACCACATGATGTTCTCGCCCGCCATCTGGTTGATGTTGAAGGCGACGCCGTAGGCCTCGTCCTGCGGGCGGGTGATGTCTTGCGGGCTGCGGCGCTCCAGCGGGTCGCGATACCAGAAGGTGACGTGGAAGTTGTTGGCGTCCATGGGACCGCGGGCGTGGATCGGGATGGGCCGCCGGGCGAAACTGGTTGAGCCGACCTCGACGAAATAGAAGCGTTCGTTGCGGCCGAAGAAGTCATCGACCGTCCAGCCGGTGTCGCTGGAGTTGGCGGTGAACACGCCGCCTTTGATGTAGAGATTGCCCTTGCCGGGATAGACCGCCGCGACCGCGCCCGCCCCGCGAAGCGGCACCGCGATGGTCGGGCTGGTCGAAAAGGCCAGGCTCAGGAACTGGCGATTGTCGTCGAAGAAGGGGTAAGGGTTCACGAAGTTCGGCGCGAACACCTTGCCGATCGTGTACTGGAACCGGCCGCCGGCAAGGGTTTGGCGTAGATAGGCCTGGGTGATCCCGAGCTCGAAGTCGCCCCAGGTCGCCGCCGTCGGAACGCCCGACCCCGCCAGCACGCCGGCCGCCAGCGGCGCGCGGTCCGACCCGAATATCGGCCGTCTGTCCTCGACCGTGATGTCGAAGTGCAGCGCGTTCGGCTGGCCGCGATCGAGCAGGGCGGCCGAGGCGTTGAAGGTGAACTTGTGGCCGGCGGCCCAGTCTTGGTCGACCAGGCTGTCGGAATAGCTTTGGGCCAGGATGCCGTAGGAGCCGCCGAAGCTGATCCCGGTGCGGTCCTCGAACCGTTGCTTGAAGGCGAACCAGGGCTGTAGCTCAGGGGTGTCGGACGCCGCCTGCGCCAGGCGCTTGTCCTCGGCGATGTCGCCCTCGGTCGACAGCGGGGTCTCCAACAGTTCCGGGTAGGGGCCGAGTTCGGCTTCGTCTGCGGGTGCAGGTTCGGCGGCCGGGGTTTGCGCCTGGGCGGCCGCGGCCGTCGCGAAAAAGGCCAGTGCGATCAGAGGCGCGCGCATCACACCCAGGCCACCTTGTCCGACCCGCGCACCGCGACCAACGGCGTGCGCCAACGACCTGGCGTGCGGCTGAGCTTCACTTGCGGACCAAGGCGGCGCACCTCGCCATAGGGGGTTTGGGCGACCAGGAGTTCGGGCGTGATCAGCCGGTTCTGGGGGCCTGACAGGTCGAACTGGGTGTTCGGGAAGCGGCCGAGGCTGGCGTACCACATGGCCGCACGCGTGAGGCTGACCCGGACGTGGTAGCTGCCGCCTTCCTTGGCGCGCCGGCGCAGGGCGGCGATGACGCCGCACGCTCCGAGATAGCCGGCGATGTAGTCGTTCATCACCAAGGTCGGCGGAAAGCGCGGCACGCCTCCGGCCCCCTCGGCGATGGTGAACCCCGAGACGGACAAGCCTTCCATGTCGAAGCCGCCGCGGTTCGCCCAAGGTCCTGTCGCGCTGTTGGCGTTGCAGGACAGGTAGATGAGCCCGCGATGCCCGCTTGCGAGCTCCGCAGGCCCGAAGCCGAGGCGATCGAGCGCGCCGACGCGGTAGTTCTCCACGAACACGTCCGCCTGGGGCGTGAGCGCCTTGAGCCGCTTGTTCTGGTCGGGGTTGCGAAGGTCGACGAAGGTCGAGCGCATGCCGACATTGACGTCGACGACCAGAGCTTCGTGCTCGAAGGACTGATCGCGCGCCACATGCAGCACGTTGGCCCCATACTCCGCCAAGGTGCGCGACGAGCAGGTGCCGGCGATCACGTGGGTGTTGGAGAGCACGCGAAGGCCTGACAGGGGCTGGGCGGCGGGAGCCGCAGCCCACGGAACCGGCGCGCCGTCGGCGAGCTTGATGATTTCGATCAGGGGCGTGCGGGCCAGCACCTGACCTTCTGGATGCGCCAGCCATTCTTCCTTGGTGCGGTGGACGACTCCGACGCCGCCTGCCGCGTTCAGTTCTTCCTCGAATTCGAAGGCGTTCACCTGCTTGAGCGCCTTCACGATGTTCTCGCGGCCGGGGAGAGACTTCATCGTCTTGAGGGCGCGCGCCTCCAGGTGGGGATAGGCGCCGGTCACGTTCAGGTATCGGCCGTCTCGCGTTTCGAAGGGCACGAAGGTCAGCGGATTGCCGAGGCCCAATGGAGCCTGGAGCATGAGGCCGTTCACCGTCGGAATGACGAAGTCGCGCGGCACCGGATCGGCGGCGGGGATCGTACCGTCGCGCTGGGCCATCAGGAGGATGGCTCCGATCAGCGGATTGACGTTGTAGACTGCCTCGCGAAGATCGACGGTCAGATCCTGGCTCTCGCCGGTCCGTTCGCGCCAGATCGCCGCCGCGCCCAGCCCCGCACCCATGGCGGCGATCGCCATGCAGGATCCGACCCGAAAGTGACTGCGGATGATTGGATCGGCGCCGGTGAAGGTGACGCGTCCGCCGGCATCGGACACATCGCCGCCAATATCGCGCATGAACTCGGCGAATGTTCGCTGGATATCGAAGTCGCGATCAGCCGCCTGCGATGTGGACGTCAAGGCAGAGGTCCCCGCGGCCAATGCAAGCGCGCCGGTTTGAACAACAAAACGGCGGGACAAATCGCTTGATTGAGACATCAGACTCTCCGTCGGCGTCCCCGATTTCAGAGATTAGGGATGTCTGTGCATTGCACGCGTCAATGCAATATATCGACTATCAGGCATTGACCTGAGGGGAATTGCTCAAGCTTATGCAATTGAAATATAATACTATTGTATGAATTTCTGACTATTTGCTCAACCTTGAGCATGCGGTGCGCGGGTCGCCCTATGCAGCGCGGCGCCAAGTGCTGCTCTTGGCGGCCGCGTTCCAGTTCAAATTATACTTGGGCGGAGCCGTGAGTTCCGATCTTGCATGGATGAGCGCCTAGCGCTTGCCCGCTGACACCGGGGCGCCAGCGAACGGCTTGGCGTCCTTCATCAGGATGTGGGAGGCGATCTTGTCGACGCCGAGGCCTTCCTGGAGGAGGCGGTCGGCCAGTTCGCCCCAGGCGCGGACGTCGGGGCAGACGGCCTTGATCAGGTAGTCGAAGGGCCCCGAGACCTGGGCGGCCTCGACCACTTCGGGGATTTCCGAGAGCACGGCCTCGAAGTGCAGCAGGTCGGCGGGGCGGTGGCTCTTGAGCGTGACCTCGCCGTAGATGGTGACGGTCGGGCGGATGCGCTCGATGTCCAGGCGGGCGTGATAGCCGAGGATCAATTTTTCCGCCTCCAGTCGCCGTACGCGGGCCAGACAGGCGCTGGGCGAGAGGGCGACCTTGTCGGCCAGGGCCTGGTTGGTGATGCGGCCGTCGGCCTGGAGATTCGCCAGGATCTTGAGGTCGATCCGATCGAGCGAAGGATATCCGTCCAAGGCCTGTTCCCGCCGCAGTATCTGCGGGGCAAGACCTGGTCTTCCGCCGCCCATTTCGCAGAATCCCTAGCACAATAAGAGGCTAAGGCTTCGATGATTTCTGCGGAGGATGCCATGATCAATCCCGGCGTCGTTATCCGCCCGGCCGCCCTTACCGACCTTGAGTCCCTGCACGCCCTGGCGCTTAGCGCCGGGCTGGGCATGACCAATCTGCCGCCCTGCCGCGAGCGCCTGCTCGGCCTGCTGAACGCCAGCGCCGACGCGCTGGCCGGAAACCGCAAGGCCGGCAGCCAGATCCTGCTGGTGATGGAAGCGGGCGGCGAGGTGGTGGGCACGGGCTGTATCTTCCCGAGCGTGGGCGGAGATTGGCCGTTCTACTCGTACCGGATCGGCCGCCTGCGCCAGACCTCGCAGGCGCTGGGCAAGGTGGTCGAGAACACCATCCTGACGCCGGTGAACGACTATGACGGCTCGGCCGAGGTCGGCGGGCTGTTCGTGCGGCCGGGGCTGCGCGGACTGGCTGGCGGGCGGCTGATGGCGCGCTCGCGCTATCTGTTCATGGCCGAGCATCGCGACTGGTTCGGCGACCGGGTGGTGTCGGAGCTGCGCGGCTATCAGGACGCCGACGGCCGCTCGCCGTTCTGGGAAGCGGTGGGCCGCAAGTTCTACGGCCTGGAGTTCAAAGAGGCCGACCGGATCAGCGTCGGCGCCGGCAAGCAGGTCATCGCCGACCTGGGGCCGAAGTACCCGCTGTACCTGAACCTGCTGCCGACCGACGCGGCGCTGTCGGTGGGCCAGTTCCATCCGGACGGTGCGCGGGCCCATGCGCTGCTGACCGAGGAAGGTTTCAAGTTCGAGGGCTGCATCGACATCTTCGACGCCGGTCCGACCATGGTCGCCGACATCGACAGCCTGAAAGCCGTCCGCGACAGCCGGTTCGGAACGATCGGTGAGATCGGACCCTGCGACGACGGCGTCGAGGTGCTGGCCTGCGCCGGCGCGGTCGAGGGCTTTCGGGCCTCGCGCGGGCGGGTGCTGGTCGGCGAGGCGGGGCTGCGGATCAGTCCCGAGCTGGCGGCCGTTCTGAACGTGCAAGCAGGAGACGTCATCCGTCATGTCGAATTCTGAGATCGTCTCCACCGATCCCTGCACCGGCGAAGTGATCTGGCGCGGTCCGGCCGCCGATCCGGCGACGCTGGACGGCGTACTGGCGCGGGCGCGAGCCGGCTTCGAAGCTTGGTCGCGCCGGCCGCTGGAGGAGCGCCATGCGGTGGCGCGCGCGTTCGCCGACATGGCCAAGGCGCGGCGCGAGGAGATCGCCCGGCTGCTGAGCCAGGAGACCGGCAAGCCGTTCTGGGAGACCCTGACCGAGGCCGACACCGTCGCCGGCAAGGTCGAGGTTTCCATCCGCGCCCAGGCCGAGCGGGCCGGCGAGCGGAGCAGCGATATTCCCGGCGGCCAGGCGCGGCTGGCGCACCGGCCGCACGGCGTGCTGGCGGTGATCGGGCCGTTCAACTTTCCGATGCATCTGCCGAACGGGCACATCGCCCCGGCGCTGATCGCCGGCAATGCAGTGGTGTTCAAGCCGAGCGAGAAGACGCCGGCCAGCGGCCTGCTGCTGGCCCACCTGTGGCGTGAGGCGGGCGTGCCTGACGAGGCGCTGCAGGTGGTGATCGGGGCCGCGGATACAGCCAAGGCGCTGGTCGCTCATGACGGGATCGACGGGGTGCTGTTCACCGGCGGCGTCGCGGCTGGGCGGGCGATCCACATGGCCCTGGCCGACCAACCGCAGAAGATCGTGGCCCTGGAGCTGGGCGGCAATAATCCGCTGGTGGTCTGGGACGTGGCCGACGCCGAGAGCGCCGCGCACCTGATCGTGCAGTCGGCCTATGTCTCGGCCGGCCAGCGCTGCTCGTGCGCACGCCGGCTGATCGTGCCGCAGGGCGCGGACGGCGAGCGGGTGGTCGAGGCGCTGGCCGTCCTGATCGACCGCGTCGTAGTCGGGGCGCCGTTCGACGAGCCGCAACCGTTCATGGGCCCGGTGATCGACATGGTCAGCGCGCAAGGGCTGCTGGACGCGCAGGGGCGGCTCGGCGGCAAGGCGATCCGCCACATGCGGCGGCTGGCGGCCGGCAGGCCGTTCCTGACCCCGGGCCTGGTCGATGTGACCGGCCTGGCGGTTCCTGACAGCGAGAACTTCGGGCCGTTGTTGCAGGTCACCCGCGCGGCCGACTGGGACAGCGCGATCGCGGCGGCGAACGCCACGCGGTTCGGGCTGGCGGCCGGGCTGCTGAGCGACGACGAGGCGCGCTATCGCGACTTCTGGAGCCGGGCGCGGGCCGGCATCGTCAACTGGAACCGGCCGACCACCGGGGCGGCGGCGACCGCGCCGTTCGGCGGGCCGGGCCTGTCGGGCAATCATCGTCCCAGCGCCTACTACGCCGCCGACTACTGCGCCTATCCGGTGGCGAGCATGGAGGCGGGCCAGGCGGAATTCCGCATCTCCACGGGGCTGACCGCGTGATCGAGGTCAATTTCGACGGACTGCCCGGACCGACCCACAACTATGCGGGCCTGTCGGTCGGCAACGTCGCCAGCCAGAACAACTTCGGCGAGGTCTCGTATCCGCGCGCCGCGGCCCTGCAGGGCTTGGCCAAGATGCGAACGATGATGGAACTGGGCCTGACCCAGGGCTTCCTGCCGCCGCCCCTGCGCCCGGCGGCGCAGGCGTTGCGCGGGTTCGGCTTCTCCGGATCCGACGATGAAGTGCTGGCGGCGGCGGCGGAGCAGGACCTGGCGCTGTTCCGGGCCGCATGCTCGGCCTCGAGCATGTGGCGGGCCAATGCGGCGACCGTGCTCGCCGCGCCGGACACGGCCGATGGGCGCGTGCATCTGGTGGCCGCGAACCTGGGCGGGATGCTGCACCGGAGCTTCGAGGGCGCGGAGACCTTCGCGCTGCTGAAGCGGGTCTTCGCCAGCCAGGACCGGTTCGCCGTGCACGGGCCGCTGCCGAGCGGGCGGCACTTCGGCGACGAAGGCGCGGCCAACCACATGCGGCTGGCCGCCAGCCACGGCGCGCCGGGCCTGAACGTGTTCGTGCATGGCGAGCCGAGCCGCGGCGGGGTGTTCCCCGAGCGCCAGAGCCTGCGGGCCAGCCAGGCGGTCGCGCGGCTGAGCGGCCTGTCAGGCGAGCGGACCTTCTATGCGTTGCAGAACGAGGGCGCGGTGCAGGCCGGCGCCTTCCACAACGACGTGGTGGCGGTCGCCAACGCCAATGTGCTGCTGGCCCATCCGCAGGCCTTCGCCGATCCGGCCCGGCTCTATCGCGAGCTGCGCGGGCGGCTGCCGAACCTGCATGTGGTCGAAACCTTCGGGGTCGGCCTGGCCGACGCGGTGTCGTCCTATCTGTTCAATTCGCAGCTGGTGAGCCTTCCCGATGGCGGCATGGCGCTGATCCTGCCGTCGGACGCGCAGGAGAGCACGGCTGCCTGGGCGGCGGTCGAGGCGGTGCTGGCCGGCGACAATCCGATCACGCGGGCGGTGGTGGTCGACGTGCGCGAGAGCATGCGCAACGGCGGCGGACCGGCGTGCCTGCGGCTGCGGGTTCCGGTCGACGGGCCGGGGCTGGCGGGGATCGATCCGCGCTTCATTCTGGACGAGGCGCGCTGGACGAGCCTGGCCAAGGTGGTCGTTTCGCACTGGCCCGAGAAGATCGCGCCGGAGGACCTGACGAAGCCCGAGCTGTGGGCCCAGGCGCGTGAGGCGCATGCGGCGCTGGAGGCGGCGATCTCTTGAGATGCTCCCCCAGCGGGGGAGCATCTGTTGGCCTAATGCACCAGCGTCAGACTGGTCGCGGCGGCGAGCAGGGCGATGACGCCGGTGGCGGCGACGAGCGTCCAGGCGAGCTTCGGCTCGATGCGCAGCAGGTCGCGCGGCGCGACCTGGGCGCTGATGGCGGCGACGCCGCCGAGCAGCAGCAGCTGCGAGGTCAGGGTCAGGGCCGGCAGCAGGGCCGCCGGGATCAGGCCGAAGCTGCGCGCGGCCATCAGCGCGGCGAAGGCCCAGACGAACAGCGGCGGCAGCGGCAGGCGGCGCGAACGCGCCTGCATGCCCATCGACAGCCCCACGGCGACGATCACCGGGCCGAGCCAGAGGATGCGCGAGAGCTTGGAGAGCGCGGCCGAGGCCTCAGCGCCCGGCGAGACCGACTGGCCGGCGGCGACCACCTGGGCGACGTCGTGGATCGAGAGGCCGAGGAAGACGCCGGTCTGCCGCTCGCTGAAGCCGAAATGCCGGGCGATCAGCGGATAGGCGACCATGGCGAGGGTCGAGAGCAGGTTCACGCCGACGACGACCAGGGCGGTGGTGCGGCGGCTGGCGTCGCTGTCGGGCAGGGCGCTGGACGCGGCCATGGCCGCCGAGGCGCCGCAGATGGAGACGGCGCTGGCGGCGATCAGCGCCTCCACCAGCGGCAGGCCGGCGAGCAGGCCGATGCCGGTGCCTGCGCCGAGGCTGGCCATCACCACGCCGCCGCTGGCCAGCGCGACCGGCAGGCCGAGCGCGGCGAGTTCGGCGAAGGCGATCTGGGCGCCCAGCAGCGCGACACCGGTTTTCAGGCCAGGCTTCGACCACCAGCAGAGCGCCGGGCCCAGCGCGGCTGACCAGCCGGCGAGGCCAAGGCCCATGCCGGCGACGGCGGCGATCACCGGCGCCGGAAAGCCCGTCGCACGGCCGAGCATGAGGGCGCAGAGCGCGATCAGGCCAAGCCCCAGTAAGCCGACCAGCGGATGGCGCACGTGTCCCGCGGTGAGCGGGAGGTGGGTCACGCCTGCAGCGCCTTGGAAGCGGACGTATCGGCGCGGCCGCGGGCGGCCATCTGGGCGTGCAGCCGCTGGACGCAGTGGCTGGCGGTCTTCTCGAACCAGAACGGGAAGATCGCGTGCACGAGGCAGGCCGCACCGGCGGTGATCATGGTCATGCCGAAGCCCGAGGCCTGGGCGAGGTGCTCGCCATAGCTCTCGCCGATGGAACTCGGATGCCGGTTGAACGCGTCCAACATGAAACTCTCCCACGCTATCGACCGTCAGGATGGCCGCTGGAGGGGAGAAAGGCGTTGTCGAAGTTGTCGTCATTCGGCCAATGTGGAGAAGACTGTTCTTCCTGAGGGGTGTCGATTGTGGGTTCTGTTCTCCTGGATGCGACGGATCGGCGAATCCTGCGCGAGCTGCAGGCCGACGCCACGATCCCGGTGGCCGAGCTGGCCGAGCGCGTGGGGCTATCGCAGACGCCGTGCTGGAAGCGGGTCAAGCGGCTGACCGACGAGGGGGTGATCGACCGCAAGGTGGCGCTGCTCAACCGCGAGAAGCTCGACCTGGGGCTGGTAGTATTCGTGTCGCTGAAGACCAGCCGTCACGACGAGGAGTGGCTGGCCCAGTTCGCGAAGGGAGCCTCAGCCCTGGCCGAGGTGGTGGAGATCTACCGGCTGGCCGGCGAGACCGATTACCTGCTGAAGGTCGTGGTCTCGGACATCGCGGCCTATGACCGGTTCTACAAGCGCCTGATCGCCGCCGCGCCGCTGAACGACGTGAGCTCGGCCTTCGCGATGGAGCAGATCAAGTTCACGACGGCGCTGCCGGTTTAGGACTGCCCAAAAGCTCGTCATGGCCGGGCCGGCAGGTCCCGGTCATCCATACTCTCAGCCCTCTCCGACATCGCCGGTGCGTATGGATCCCCGGCAGGCTGACGCGGCCGAGGATGACGAGCGTATGGGGTGGGGCTTCTCGCGGTTCATGAGACCCGCTAGGCAGGAGCCATGAACCTCTACGAGCTGCTCGCTTCGCGTTTCCCCGCCGATCGGTCCAAGCCGGCGTTCATCCTGCCGGACGGGCGGGAGGTGTCGTATGAGGCGCTGGAGGACGATGTGGCGCGGACGGCGGCGCTGCTGGTCGAGCATGAGGTCGAGCCCGGCGACCGGGTGGGGCTGCAGTCCGAGAAGAGCGTCGAGGCGGTGGTCGTCTACCTGGCGACGCTGAAGGTCGGGGCGGTCTTCCTGCCGCTGAACACCGCCTATACCGAAGCTGAGATCGACTACTTCATCGACGACGCGCAGCCGGTGCTGTTCGTCGAGGACGCGGTGGAGCTGGTCGCCGACGCGCGCAGCCGTCAGCCGCTGGCTGAGACGCTGGCGCGCAGCGAGGACGACCTCGCCTCGATCATCTACACCTCGGGCACCACCGGGCGCTCGAAGGGGGCGATGCTGAGCCACGGCAACCTGGCGGCCAATGCGCTGGCGCTGCATGCGGCCTGGGGGTTCAGCGAAGACGACGTGCTGCTGCACGCCCTGCCGATCTTCCATGTCCACGGGCTGTTCGTGGCGCTGCACTGCGCGTTCCTGTCGGGCGCGCCGATGGTGTGGCTGGCCAAGTACGACGATGCACAGGTGCTGGCCGGCTTGCCGAAGTCGACCGTGATGATGGGGGTGCCGACCTTCTACACCCGGCTGCTGGCAAATCGGGCCTTCACCCGCGAGGCCTCTGCGCACATGCGGGTGTTCATCAGCGGCTCGGCGCCGCTGCTGGAATCGACCTTCGCCGAGTTCGAGGCCCGGACGGGGCAGCGCATCCTGGAACGCTACGGCATGAGCGAGGCGGTGATCATCACCTCCAATCCGCTGGAGGGCGAGCGGATCGCCGGCAGCGTCGGCTATCCGCTGCCGGGCGTGGAGCTGCGGATCGGCGGGGGCGAGGCGACCGGGGTCATCGAGATCAAGGGGCCGAGCGTGTTCAGCGGCTACTGGCAGATGCCGGAGAAAACCGCCGAGGAATTCACGGCCGATGGGTTCTTCAAGACCGGCGACGTTGGGCGCCAGGACGCCGACGGCCGGGTGTGGATCAGCGGCCGGGCCAAGGACCTGATCATTTCCGGCGGCTTCAACGTCTATCCCAAGGAGATCGAATTGATCCTCGACGAGATGGACGGCGTGACCGAGAGCGCGGTGATCGGCCTGCCGCACCCGGATTTCGGCGAGGCGGTGGCGGCGGTGGTGATCGGCTCGGGCGACGAGGCGGCGATGATCGCCGCGCTGCGCGAGAAGCTGGCGGCGTTCAAGACGCCGAAGAAGGTGTTCTTCGTCGACGAGCTGCCGCGCAACGCCATGGGCAAGGTGCAGAAGAACCTGCTGCGTGAACGTTATGCGGGCACGTTCGCGGGGTAGCCGGGCTCCAGGTTCTTTCGGATAGCGGCGTTCGTCGTTTCGAGGTTAGGTTGCGCCCCTCAACTCAGCGAGGGCTCAATGGCACCGAAGGAAGAAACTTTCGAAGGGGCCGGCGGCCTCAAGATCTTCATGCGCTCGTGGCGGCCGGTCGGCGCGCCCAAGGCGATCGTGGTCATCAGCCACGGGTTCAACTCGCACAGCGGCCAGTACGCCTGGGTCGCCGAGCAGCTGGCGGCCAAGGGCTTTGCGGTCTACGCACACGACTATCGCGGGCGCGGCCTGTCGGAAGGCGAGCGGTTCCACGTCGAGCACGTCGACGAATATGTCGGCGACCTGGTGCAGGTGGTGGGCATCGCCAAGGCGCGCGATCCGGGGCTGCCGGTCTATGTGCTGGGTCACAGCGCCGGCGGGGTGATCGCCAGCACCTACGCCCTGGACCACCAAGCCGACATCGCCGGGCTGGTCTGCGAGAGTTTCGCCTTCCGGGTGCCGGCGCCGGACATCGCCCTGCAGGTGATCAAGGGCGTCAGCCACATCGCGCCGGACATTCCGATCCTGAAGCTGAAGAACGTCGACTTCTCGCGCGATCCGGCGGTGGTGAAGGCGATGAACGAGGATCCGCTGATCCACGACGAGACCCAGCCGAGCATTACGGTGGCGGCGCTGCAGCGGGCCGACGAGCGGCTGACCAAGGAGATCCCGACAATCACCCTGCCGGTGCTGATCATGCACGGGACCGAGGACAAGGCGACCCTGCCGAAGGGCAGCCAGTTCTTCTATGACCACGCCGGGTCGAAGGATAAGACGCTGAAGCTGTACGAGGGCCACTATCACGACCTGCTGGCCGACATCGGCAAGGAGGGCGTGCTGGGGGATATCGTCGGTTGGATCGAGGCGCGGATTTGATCAAGTCCGCTCGTCCCGGCGAAAGCCGGGATCCAAGCTGAGCAACCGCTCGCGGCGCCGACATCCCGCTTGGGCCCCGGCTTTCGCCGGGACGAGCGGTTTGCGGGGTCACCCCTGGTGCTTGCTGGGCGCCACGCCGACGAGGCGCTTGAACATGGTGGCGAAGGCGGCGGGACTTTCGTAGCCGAGGTCGAGGGCGATGGCGGTGACCTGGTCGCCGGCCGCCAGACGGGGCAGGGCGACGAGGACGCAGGCCTGCTGGCGCCATTCGGCGAAGCTCATGCCTGTCTCGCGGCGGAAGGCGCGGGTAAAGGCGCGCCGGCCCATGCCGAGGTCGTCGCTCCAGCGGTCGATGGTGTCGTGCGGGCTGGGGGCCTCGAGGAAGGCGCGGCACTTGGCGGCGAGCGCCGGACTTTGCGGGAACGGCGCGGCCAGCGGGACCACCGGCGCGCGGCCGAGTTCGGCCAGCAACAGCTCGATGACCAGGCCGTCGCGGCCGTCGCGGTCATACTCGCGCGGCAGTTCGCTGGCCGCGAGCAAAAGGCTGCGGAGCAGGGGCGAGACTTCGATCACCCGGCTGGCGTCGCCGAGCGCGTCGCAACCGCCCGGCTCGATCAGGATGCCACGGGTGCTGACCGAACCGACCATTTTCACCGCATGCATGACCGTGGGCGGTGTCCAGACCGCGCGCTCGGGCGGGGCAACCCAGGTCCCGTGCGGCGTCGAGACGACGACGACGCCCTTGGCGGCGTAGAGCAGCTGCCCGCGGCGGTGGCGGTGCCATTCCAGCTCGAAGTGCGGCGGGTAGTCGTTGGCGATGGCCACGACGGGGCGGGGCGTGTCCTCGACGTCACCGGGATCGATCCAAACGGCCATGTGTCCCACTCGCGAAAGTGAAAGACCCATACAGGAATGCGGGCGCGCGGCGAAGCGCCTATCCGGGCCGCTCGAAGTATGGAGCAGCTCAGATGGGCGGACGGACGATCACGGCGAACAGACAGGTTCAGGCGACTAGCGAGACGGCATTCGGGGTGATCCTGGCGATCAGCTTCTGCCACCTGCTCAACGACATGATGCAGGCGCTGCTTCCGGCCATCTATCCGAACCTCAAGGCCGAGCTAGGGCTGACCTTCGGGCAGATCGGGATCGTAACCCTGGCCTATCAGGTGACCGCCTCGATCCTTCAGCCGATGATCGGGCTCTATGCCGACAAGCGGCCGACCCCGATGGCGCTGCCGTTCGGGACGCTGTTCTCGCTGGCCGGGCTGGCCGTGCTGTCGGTGGCGCACACCTACGGCCTGGTGGTCGTCGGGGCCTGCCTGCTGGGCATGGGCTCGTCGGTGTTCCACCCCGAGAGCAGCCGCGTGGCGCGGATGGCGGCGGGCGGCCGGCATGGCCTGGCGCAGTCGCTGTTCCAGGTCGGCGGCAACGCCGGCTCGGCCCTGGGGCCGCTGGCGGCGGCGGTCGTCGTCGTGCGCTGGGGGCAGTCGAGCCTGATGTTCTTCGCGCTGCTGGCGCTGCTGGCCGGCGGCATTCTGTGGAACGTGGCCCAGTGGTATCGCACCCAAGGGCTGGCGCGGATGCGCGCGGCGGCCAAGGGCCCGCAGCCGGTCGCGCCGCCGAGCCGCCAGGTGGTCGTCGGGGTCTCGATCCTGCTGGCGCTGATCTTCTCGAAGTACGTCTACCTGGCCAGCCTGACCAACTACCTGACCTTCTACATGATGGAGAAGTTCGGCTCGTCGGTGCAGGGCGCGCAGATGCACCTGTTCCTGTTCCTGGGCGCGGTGGCGGCCGGGACGGTGGCCGGCGGCCCGCTGGGCGACCGGTTCGGGCGCAAGTACGTGATCTGGTTCTCGATCCTGGGCGTGCTGCCGTTCAGCCTGCTGCTGCCATTCGCCGGCGCGTTCTGGACCGGGCCGCTGGTGGTGATCATCGGGCTGATCCTGGCCTCGGCCTTCCCGGCGATCGTGGTGTTCGCCCAGGAGCTGGCGCCCGGCAAGGTGGGCATGATGTCGGGGATGCTGTTCGGGTTCTCGTTCGGAATGGGCGGCCTGGGCGCGGCGATCCTGGGCGTGCTGGCCGACAAGACCGGCATCGAGACGGTCTACCGGCTGTGCGCCTTCCTGCCGGCCATCGGCCTGTTGGCGGCGTTCCTGCCGAAGATCGAGAAGCATCCGCCGCTGCCGCCGACCCCGCCGGGGCTCGAGCCGGAAGCGGTCTAGGACGGACGCCTCCGCCCGCGAGGGCGGAGGCGAACTCCGGTCAGGCGTTGACCATGGTCATGCCGCGTTCGGTGTAGCGCATGCCGGCGACCTTGGCGGCCAGGGCGTCGAGGCCGGCGGTCTCGGCGGCCGTCAGGGCGACGTCGGCAGCGCCGAGGTTGGATTTCAGGTTCGCCAGCCGCGTGGTGCCGGGAATGGCGACGACGTTGGGCCTGGCCGCCAGCACCCAGGCCAGGGCCACCTGCGAGGCGGCCGCGCCTCGGGCCTTGGCGAGCTTCTCGATCTCCTCGACCAGGGCCAAGTTGGCCTCGTAGGCCTCGCCCTGGAAGCGCGGGGACTGGCCGGCGCGATAGTCGGTTCCGGTCGGGCGGTTGTCGCGGGAGAAGGCGCCGGTCAGCATGCCGCGGCCGAGCGGCGAGTAGGCGACCAGGGTCACGCCGGTCTCCTGGCAGAGCGGCAGCACGTCCTGCTCGATGTCGCGGGTGAAGATCGAGTACTCCGACTGGACGGCGGCGATCGGGTGCACCGTCTGGGCGCGGCGCAGGGTGTCGGCGCTGACCTCGGAGAGGCCGATGGCCTTGACCTTGCCCTCCTTGACCAGCTTGGCCATGGCCTCGACCGTCTCTTCGATCGGGCGGCTCTGATCCTTGCGGTGCAGGTAGTAGAGGTCGATGTGGTCGGTCCGCAGCATGCGCAACGACTGCTCGACGGCGCGGCGCATGTTGGCTTCCGAGCCGTCGACGCCGGTGATCGTGCGGGTGGCGAGGTCGGCGACCGGGCCGAACTTGGTGGCGATGAACGCCTTGTCGCGGCGGTCGTGGAAAGCCGCGCCCAGCAGGTTCTCGTTGTGGCCGAAGCCGTAGAGCTCGGCGGTGTCGAAGTGGTCGACGCCGAGGTCCAGCGCTTCGTGCAGCAGCTTGACGGCGTCGGCTTCGTTCATCGGCTCGCCATAGGCGATCGACATGCCCATGCAGCCCAGGCCGATAGCATTCACGTCCCGGCCGGTACGGCCGATCTGGCGACGGATCATGGGGAACTCCGCAGATTGGATTGTGGGGTGTTGTGAGCGTTCACTCACATGCGGATAATTAGGCGCTGGCGTGGAAAGCGTCAAGCGATCGACGGCCTTCCGACAGGGCCCGGAAGTTTCGGCTGGCGGGAAGGCGCAGCTTATGGATTACCGAAGGCCATGCATTTTGCTCCCGCCGATCCGTCCGAACTGCCTGCCATCGCCGCGCTGGTGAACTCCGCCTATCGGGGCGAGAGTTCGCGCCAGGGCTGGACCACCGAGGCCGACTATCTGGACGGCCAGCGCACCGACGCGCAGACCTTGGCCGGCGACCTGGCCGCCAATCCGCAGGCGATGGTGATGACCTTGCGCGACGAGGCCGGCGCACCGCTAGTGGGCTGCGTCTGGCTGGAGCCGACCGACGGCGGGGCCTGGTACCTGGGCATGCTGACGGTGCGCCCGGACCTGCAGGACCGCCAGTTGGGACGGACCATGCTGGCGGCGGCCGAGACGCACGTGCGCGAGCTGGGCGCGCAGCGGGTGCGGATGACGGTCATCCAGATCCGCGACACGCTGATCGCCTGGTACGAGCGGCGCGGCTACGCCCGCACGGGGGAGACGCGGCCGTTCCCCTATGCGGACCTGCGCTTCGGCCAGCCGGCGCGCGACGACCTAGAGTTCATCGTGCTGGAAAAGGCGCTGTAATCCGCTCGGCGATCATCGGGACCAGCCAGTCGCCGCGGTCGAGCAGGCCGGTGTGGGTGGTTCCGGGCAGGACGGCGAGCCGTGCGTCGGGCAAGAGGGCGACCGTCTCGGCGGCGTGGTCGATGCGCACGAAGTCGTTGTCGCCGATGGCCAGCAGGGCCGGGACGGCGATGGCCGCGACCTCGGCCTTCGCCCAGCCCTCCCAGCTCGAGACCATGACGTTGATGCGCTCGACGCTGCGGTCGAAGGCGGTGGGATCGGGGGCGACAGCCTCGAAGCTAGCCCGCCACGAAGCGAAGTCCTCTTCGGTCGGCAGCAGCGGGATCAGCGCTTCGGACGGGATATGTCCGGGCTCGCGCTGCAGCCTGATCAGGTCGTGTTGCATGCCGTCGAAGGTGTAGGACGCACCGAGCGCCGAGAGGCTGGCGACCCTCGCCGGATGGCGGATCGCCACGCCGAAGGCGACCATGGCTCCGAGGCTGAAGCCGGCCAGGTGGGCGGCGGGGACCTTCAGATGATCGAGCACCGCGGCGACGTCGTCGGCGAGGTCGTCCATGCGCATAGGACCTTCACGGTCGCCCGTGTGGCCATGACACTGGAGCTCGACGGCGATGACCGGGGCGAGGGCGGCCAGCGCCGGCAGCAGCCGGCCGGCGAAGCCGATCTCGACGGTCATCAGCCCGCCGTGCAGCAGCACAAAAGGCGTTGCGTCGGCGCGCAGCGGTCCGCCGTGGATCTCGTAGTAGACGTTGAGGCCGGCGCGGGACGCATGGCCGCTGGTTGGTTGCATCGCAGATCTCCGAGGTTCGCCTACCCCAAGGACGTCGTCAGCCGGCCAATTCCGACAATGGCGCGTCATTGGTCTGCCGAGGAGCAACCGCGGGTTTCACCTCATGGGCGCCGTCGGACCCCGCCGCCACGATCACCGCCCAGGATCGCCGCCACAAGGGGAAGTCGCGATGGGCAATTCAAAGAGGACGAGGGCGCGGTGGATCGCCGCCGCCGCGAGCGGCGTCGCGCTGGCGTTCGTGGCCGGTCATGCCGAGGCCTCGGAGGGCGGGGCTAGTGTCTATCTGCTGGGATCGGGCGGGCCGGGCGCGGCGATCGTGCCGCCGATCGAGGGCGTTTTCCTGGCCGACACCCAATATTATTACAGCGGCGAAGCCGGCGGCGAACGGGAGTTCGTGATCGGCGGCAACGTGGTCGCCGGGCTGGACGCCACGGTCAATGCGAACTTCGCCACCGTCCTGTGGGTGCCGACCACCGACCTCGCCGGCGGCACGCTGGCGGTGGGGCTGGCGCTGCCGATCGGCGGCCCGGACGTCGAGGTGTCCGCGACCCTGACCGGGCCGGGCGGACGGCAGATCGAGCGCAGCAAGAGCGACTCCGCCTTCGTGATGGGCGATCCGCTGCTGACCGCGATCTGGGGCTGGAAGAGCGGCAAGACCCATATCGCCGCCAGCACCCTGATCAACGTACCCGTCGGCCAGTACCGCAAGGACAAGCTGGCCAACCTGGCCTTCCATCGCTGGGCGGCCGACGTGTCGCTGGCGGGGACCTATCTGGACGAGGAGGCGGGCTGGGACGTCTCTGGCAAGGCCGGCTTCACCTTCAACGGCGAGAACGACTACACGAGCTACGAGACCGGAACCGAGTTCCACGCCGAGGCGGCGGTCGAGAAGAAGTTCAACAAGACCTGGTCGGCCGGCGTGCAGGGCTACTATTTCGAACAGGTCAGCGGCGACTCCGGCGCGGGCGCCAGGCTCGGATCCTTCAAGGGCCGGGTGGCGGGCCTGGGCGTGACCGGGGCCTACAACTTCCTGCTGTTCGGCAAGGCGCCGGCGACCCTGCGGCTGCACGCAATCAAGGAGTTCGAGGCGAGGAACCGCCTCGAGGGCGAGTCGATCTTCCTCGACTTCAGCATGCCGCTCTGGGTGAACATGCCGCCCGGCGCGGGCTCCTAGGCCCGGATCGAGTCCAGCACCGCCTCGGCCGCGGCGTCGAGTTCGGCATCGGTCCAGGTGCGTCCCTTGAGCTCCGACTTCAGCATGTAGCCGACCGGGGCGAAGAACAGGCTGGCCATCAGGTCGCTGGGCAGGTTCTTGAAGACGCCCCTCTCGATCCCATCGCGGCGCAGCCGGCCGACGGCGGAGGAGATCTGCTCGTGGGCGGCGCCGCCCTCGCGCTTGGATAGCGAGGACTCGGCGAAGCGCTGGCCGAACATGAACGACAGGGTGTCGGCCCGGTAGGCCTCGTAGAGCAGACGCCAGACCCGTTTGAGGCGGGCGTCGGGAGCCTCGTCGCTGTCTTCGCCGTCGATGATGGCCTCGAAGATGCGCCGCTTGATGCCGCGATAGACCTCGATCAGCAGGTCGTCCTTGGACGGGAAGTGCCGATAGAGCGTGCCTTCGGCCACGCCGGCGCGCGCGGCGATGGCCGCGGTGGTGGCGGATTCCAGGCCGTCCTGCGCGCCGATTTCCAGGGCCGCGCGCACCAGCTTGTCCTTGGTCGAGGCAGGCGTCGTGAGCATCGGCTCACAAATTGTCGGGCGAGACCTTCTGTCAAGTCTGCGCAAGCGTCGCAGCTTCAGGTTAGAACAGCGTCCAACGAACAAGGGAGCGGGACATGGATCTGGGTTTGAAGGGCAAGAAGGCGGTCGTCACCGGCGGATCGCGCGGCATCGGGCGGGCGATCGCCGACCTGCTGGCCGACGAGGGCGCGGACGTCGCGATCTGCGCGCGCAACGCCGACCAGGTGGCTGAAGCCGTCAAGGCGTTGGAAGCCAAGGGCGTGAAGGCCTTCGGTCAGGCCGTGGACATCGCCGACGGCCCGGCGATCCGCGCCTTCGTCGCGGCGGCCGGCGAAGCGCTGGGCGGCATAGACGTCATGGTTTCGAACGCCAGCGCCCTGGTGCAGGGCGCCGGCGAGGACGAGTGGCGCGCGATGTTCGAGATCGACATCCTGGGCGCGGTGCGGACGTTCGAGGCGGCGCGGCCGTTCCTGGAGAAGGCCGGCGAGACGCACGGCGACGCGGCGTTCCTGATCACCTCGTCGGTGTCGGCGGCCGAGGCCTCGAACGCCTCGTCCTACGGGGCGATGAAGGCGGCGCTGATCCATTACGCCAAGGGCCTGGCGCGCGAGAACGCGGCCAAGCACATCCGCGCCAATGTCGTCTCGCCTGGCACCGTGTTCTTCGAAGGCGGCGTCTGGGGCAACGTCAAGGCCGGGATGCCGGGCTTCTTCGACCAGATGATCAAGCGCAATCCGACCGGCCGGATGGCGACGCCGGAAGAGGTGGCGGCGGCGACCGTGTTCCTGGCCAGCCCGCGCTCGGCCTTCACGACCGGGATCAACATGCTGGTCGATGGCGCGATCTCCACGCGCGTCAACTACTAGGGCCAAGTCATTGGAATACGATTATTTTCAGCTGACGCTGGGGCGCGAGCGCGCGGCCCAGCGGGTGCTGGCCGATCACCTCTACGGCTCGGCCGGCGTGCGGGCGGTGTTCGCGCCGCTGCTGGGGTTCGCGTCCGACCAGGCGCTGGTCTTGGCTGCGGCCGGGACCCGGGTCTCGTTCACGCCGGGCATCGTGGCCAGCGACCGGGTGCGGCTGACGCCGACCTTGCGGCCGGTCGACGAGACGCCGCCGGAGCTGGGCGGGATCTACGTCCACAACTGGTTCACGATCGACGGCGGCGCGGTCGAGGAGTTCGTACGGCTGTCGGGCGAGGCCTGGCCCGACTTCGAGGCGCGGTTCGAGACCAAGATCTTCGGCCTGTTCCTGGCCGAGGAGGACGAGGCCGACCGCGAGGCCGGCGCGCGCCGGCTGCTGCTGATGACCCGCTATCGGGATCTCGGCGAATGGCAGACGTCGCGGGACCCGACCACCGATGCGATGGCCGTGTTCCTGCGGCGGCGCGAACTGACGCGGGTGTCGCTGGCGCGGGCCTGCGTGCTGATGCCGAGGGAGGTGGGCAAATGATCGAGCAGACGCTGGAAATCCCGCTGAGCGACGGGGCGAGCACGACCTTCATCGTTCATCCCGAGCGTGACGGGCCCCATCCGCTGATCCTGTTTCTGATGGACGCGCCGGGCATCCGCGAGGAGCTGCGCGACATGGCCCGGCGGCTCGCGAGCGCCGGCTACTACGTGATGCTGCCCAACCTCTACTACCGGGCCGGCGTGCTGGAGCTGGTCCCGCCGGGCGGGGCGATGGACGACGCCTTGCGCGAGCGGATGATGGGCCTGATGAACGGGCTCACCATCCCGATGGTGATGGACGACGTCGAGGCGATGGTCGCGTTCGCATCCGGCCAGCTGGGCGCCGACGCCAGCCGCATCGGCACGGTCGGCTACTGCATGAGCGGACAGTTCGCGATCAATGCGGCGGTGCGCGTGCCGCAGGTGAAGGCCGCCGCTTCGATCCACGGCACCTATCTGGTCACCGAGGCCGAGGACAGCCCGCATCTGGCGGCGCGCAAGAGCTCGGCCGAGCTCTACTTCGCCTGCGCCGAGACCGACCGCTGGGCGCCGCTGGAAACGGTGGCGGCGCTGGCCAAAGCGCTGAAGGCCGACAGGGCGCGGGCCGAGGTCGAGATCTATCCGGGCGCCGAGCACGGCTTCACCTTCCCGCAGCGGGCGCTCTACCAGAAGCAGGGCGCCGAGCGGCACTGGGAGCGGCTGAATGCGCTCTACCGCCGCAACCTCGGCTAGAGGGCCTGGCGCTCCACCGGCGCCACCCAGTCGTCCTCGAGGCTCTTGAGCGGGTGCGAGCCGGTGACCTGGCCCATGAACGGCGGCCAGATGTTGTAGCCGAGCAGGTCCTGCAGGCGCGGCGACATCGCCTGCACGCGTTCGCGCGGGACGCCGAGATAGAAGTTCTCCTGCGTGCGGCCCCAGGGCTCGCAGTACTGGTTGGTGAAGGCCAGACGCGGGGCGTCGCTGCGGTTGGCCCCGCCGCGGTGCACGAGCGTCCCCTGGAAGACGATGGCGCCGCCGGCGGGCATGACGACAGGCCGCAGCATCGACAGAGCCTTCTCCGGCGAGAGGGCGGCGATGTCGGCGTCGCTCCAGCGATGGCTGCCCGGAATGATGTCGGTCGCGCCGTTGGTGTCGGTGAAGGCGTCGATCGCGCCGATCAGCGAAAGGCTGATGGCCGGGCGCGGACGCGGCTGGCGGTAGAAGCCGTCGTCGGTGTGCAGCGCCTGGGCCGCCTCGCCTGGGTAGATGCAGATCGCCTGGCTGGCGGTCAGCAGGTAGCTCGGCTGTAGGAAGCGGTCGAGCAGGGCGAGCAGGCGAGGCTCGGCGGTCAGGTGCTCGAACACCCTGCCGCGCGCGACCAGGGTGTAGACGCGCTCGGTCGAGAAGCCTTCGAAGGCGTTGCGGCCGTGATGGGAGCCGAGGTGCGGGGCCAGGGCCGCGCGTGCGGCGGTCAAGGCGGCGGCGTCGGCGAAGTCCTCGATCACGGTGTAGCCGTCGTCGGTCAGACGCCGGACGTGGGCTTCGATGTCGAACGGCTCGGACATGGCCGCCTCCCTGTTTGGAGGCGAGTGTCTACTCGAATGACGGAAGGGCAAGTCCAGGACGCTCGTTGTCCCAGATCATCGAGACGATGCGCCAGCGGCCATCGGCCTCGCAGTAGAGCTGGATGGAGTTGATCCCGCGCCGGTCGGGCGGGGCCTCGCCGGGCTCGGTGCGCGCCTCGTAGGCGCTCCAGACCTGGGCCATGTTGCCGAACACGTCGATGCGGCGGGCGATCTCGACCTCATAGAAGTCGTGCGCGGCGAAGAACGGTTCGACGTCGGCCTGGTAGGCGGCGGGGTCCATGATCTTGATGTTCGGACGCCTGTCCTCCCCGATCCAGGTGCGCATCTGGCGGGCGTCGGGATGGAAGATCTCGGCCTGCAGCGCCCAGTCGCGAGGGCCCTGGGGGCCGGAGATCATGGCGTACATGGCGTCGACGACGGCGCCGATGTCGGTGGGGTCGAAGGGCAGGGTTCTCATACGAAGAGAGCCTAGGCGCGGGGCCCAGGCTCTCCAATCGTCGCGCGACGAAAGCGGTCAGGCGCGCTTCGGAATGACCACCTTCATCGACTCGTAGCCCTTCACGAAGGTCGAGTAGATGCGCTTGGGCTCTTCCACGAGTTGGATGTCGGGGAAGCGCTTCATGATCTCTTCCCAGATGATCTGCAGCTGAAGCTCGGCCAGGCGATTGCCGACGCAGCGGTGGATGCCGAAGCCGAACGACATGTGGTTCCGCGGGCGGGCGCGGTCGATGATGTAGTCGTTCGGCCGCTCGATGACCTCTTCGTCGCGGTTGCCCGAGACGTACCACATGACGACCTTGTCTTCCTTGCGGATCAGCTTGCCGCCGATCTCGATGTCCTGGGTGGCGCGGCGGCGCATGTGGGCCAGCGGCGTCTGCCAGCGGATGGTCTCAGAGACCATCGACGGGATCAGGTCGGGGTTCTCGCGCAGCTTCTTGTACTGATCCGGGTTTTGGTTCAGCGCCAGGATCGAGCCGGAGATGGTGTTGCGGGTGGTGTCGTTGCCGCCGACGGTCAGCAGCACGACGTTCCCGAAGTACTCGCGGGGCGACATGTCCCGCGTGTCCTTGCCGTGAGCCAGCATGGAGATCAGGTCACCGGTCGGTTCGGCGTTGACCCGCTCGTTCCAGCGCTCGGTGAAGTAGCCGTGGTACTCGAGGAAGATCTGCATCTTCTGCTCGAGGGTGTCGATCAGGCCGTGGCCGGGGACCGCGGTCACCACGTCCGACCAGTAGGTCAGCTTGCGGCGGTCGGCCTGGTCGATGCCGAACAGGGTGGCCAAGGTCATGGCCGTCAGTTCCATCGAGACCTTGTCGACCCAGTCGAACTCCTCGCCGATCGGCAGGGAGTCGAGGATCGCGGCGGCGCGTTCGCGGATCAGCGGGCCGAGGATGGCGAGGTTGGCTGGCGCGACCGCCGGGCTGACCGTCTTGCGCTGGATGTCGTGCTTGGGCGGGTCCATGGCGATGAACATCGGCAGCGGGCCTTCGTCGCCGTTCTGGTCGGCGATGGTGATGCCCGGCTCCGACGAGAACGCCTGGTGGTTCGTGTCGACCGCCATGATGTCGTTGTACTTGGTGATCGACCAGTACGGGCCGTACTCGCTCTCGGCGGTGTAGTGGACCGGGTCCTCCTTGCGCAGGCGCTCGAAGTTCCACCACATCTCGTTCGACTGGAAGAGAGCCGGCTGGGCCGGATTGATCTGGTCGAGCGGCGTCGAATAGGCCAGCGCGCGGGCGTCCTTGCTCAGATCGATATTGCCGTCGCTCATGTGAATCCTCCTCCAGTCCGATTGCGCCCTCGGTCTCAGCCAAAGATGACGCAGGCGTCAAGTTTTAGCGCGACTTTCCACAGCCGTCTCATCCGATCTGCGTTCGAATGCAGTTTTTCTGTCGTTTTAAACTCCATAAAAGTGATAGGAATTAAGTCGGCCTACGTATTTTGGAGTTCGGATCAATGAGTCAGCGGCCCACAGTGGTGGTGATCGGAGCAGGGTTTTCGGGACTGCTGACGGCCCTGCATCTGGCCGCCGATCCCGATGGGCCGACGGTGCGGCTGATCGAGCGCGCCAAGGCGTTCGGTCGCGGCGCGGCCTATTCCACGGCAAATCCCGATCACCTGCTGAACGTGCGGGTGGCGAACATGAGCGCCTATCCGGACGACGCCGAGCATTTCACCCGCTGGCTGGCGCGGCACGAGGGCTGGAGTTCGCACGGCGGCTTCGTGACCCGCGGCGTCTATGGCGACTATTTGCAGGACCTGCTGCGCGAAGCGCTGGAGACGATGGCGCCGGGGCGTCTGTTGCTGGAGCAGGACGAGGCGGTGGACGTGCAACGGGCGGGCGAGGGGTGGCGGGTGCGGCTGGCGCTCGGCCGCGAGCTCGACGCTTCGGCCGTCGTGTTGGCCCTAGGCGTGCTGCGGCCGGCGGCCCCGGCCACGGCGGGTGAGACGCTGCTGTCCTCGGCCCGCTACATCGGCGACCCCTGGGATCCGAAGGCCAAGCTGGATCCGGAGTGGGACGACGTCCTTCTGCTCGGGACCGGCCTGACGATGGTCGACGCGGCGGTCAGCCTGTGGCGTCCGGGGCGCCGGTTCTGGGCGATTTCGCGCCGCGGCCTGACCCCGCGCCAGCACGCCCCGACGAGCGAGCACGGGGGCGAGGTCGCTCCGAGGGGAACGCCGCGCGAGCTGCTGGCGGCGATCCGCGAGGCGTCGGACGGCGGGCGCTGGCGAGAAGCGATCGACAGCCTGCGGCCGCATGTGCAGGCGATCTGGCTCGGCTGGAGCCAAGCCGAGCGGCAGGCCTTCCTGCGCCACCTGCGGCCCTGGTGGGACGTGCACCGCCACCGGCTTGCGCCCAGCGTGGCGCGGCGGATCGGGCTGCTGATGCGGGGGCGCGAACTGGTCGTGCGGGCCGGGGAGGTGACTTCGCTGACCCTAACCCGCGACAATGTCGAGGTGGCGTGGCGTCCGCGCGGCGGCCATCTGATGCGGCGGCTGAGCGTGTCGGCGGTGGTCAACTGCGCCGGATTGCTCGGCGACCTGGAGCGGGCCAGCGAACCGCTGTTGCGGAAGCTGCTGGCGCGCGGCTTGATCCGCCCCGACCCCTGTCGGCTCGGCGCCGAGGTCGACGTCGGTTCGCGGCTGATCGGGGCCAGCGGACGGGCCGAGCCGGGCCTGTTCGCCGTGGGGCCGCTGACCCGCGGGGCGTTCTGGGAGATCACCTCGGTTCCGGACATCCGCAGCCAGGCGGCCGGCGCGGCGCAGACCATCCTCAGCGGCGTGCGGCGCGCGCGGGCGGCGTAACAAGCGTCACATATGACGTAAGTTTAATGCGTTGGCCGCTACGCTGGCCGGCGGCAAGTGTCATAAGGGCTCCAAAGGCTGCGGCGCCGGGGAACGGCGCCGGGTATGGGAGCGCTCGATGAACACCTGGAAGACTCTGCTGCTGGGCGCGTGCGCGCCGCTGGTGCTGGCCGCCTGCGCGACGACAACGCCGACGCCTGCTCCCGAGGCCGCCCCGGCCTCGGTCGCCGAGGCGGCCAAGCCCAAGCCCAAGTACGGCACGTTCGGCTTCGACGTGGCGGGTATGGATACATCGGTCGCGCCTGGCGACGACTTCTACGCCTACGCCAACGGCGGCTGGATGAAGACCACCGAGATCCCGGCCGACAGCGGCAGCTACGCTACTTTCGCCGTGCTGCGCGACCTGGCCGCCGAGCGGACCCGCGCGATCCTGGAGGACGCGGCCAAGTCCGAGGCGGCGGCCGGCACGAACGCCCGCAAGATCGGCGACTACTACGCCAGCTTCATGGACGAGGCGGCGATCGAAGCGGCCGGCGCCGCGCCGCTGAAGCCCGAACTGGCGGCGATCGCGGCGATCAAGACGCGCGCCGACCTGTCGCGTGAGTTGGGCGCGACCCTGCGGGCCGACGTCGACGCCCTGAACATGACCGACTACACGACCGACCGGCTGTTCGGCCTGTGGGTCGCCGAGGACATGAACGATACGTCCAAGTACCGGCCCTACATCATGCAGGGCGGGCTGGGGCTGCCCGACCGCGCCTATTACCTGGACGACAGCGCGCGCTTCCAGGACCTGCGGGCCAAGTACAAGGCGCACATCGCCGCGATGTTCGCGCTGGCCGGCTATTCCGACGGTGAGGCGCGGGCGGCCAGGATCCTGGCGCTGGAGACGGCGATCGCCAAGACGCACCTCTCCGTCGACGAGACCGGCGACGTGGCCAAGGCCAACAACGTCTGGACCCGCGCCGACCTGCAGAAGAAGGCGCCCGGCATTGACTGGACCGCCTGGCTTCAGGGCGCGGGGATGAGCGAGCAGCCGACCTTCGGCGCCTGGCAGCCCAGCGCCATCGCCGGCATCGCCCAGTTGGTCGGCGGCCAGCCGATCGAGACCTGGAAGGACTATCTGGCGTTCCACGCCATCGAGCGCGGCGCGCCCTATCTCTCCAAGGCGTTCGCCGACGAGCACTTCGCCTTCAACGGCACGGGGCTGGCCGGCACGCCGCAGCAGCGCGAGCGCTGGAAGCGTGGAGTGGACAACGCCAACGCCGCCCTGGGCGACGCGGTCGGCCAGCTCTATGTCGAGCGTCACTTCACCCCGGAGGCGAAGGCGCAGATGCAGGAGATGGTGAAGAACATTCTCACCGCCTTCGACGCGCGCATCGATCGGCTGGACTGGATGAGCGCCGAGACCAAGGCCAAGGCCAAGGAGAAGCTGGCGGTGTTCCGCGTCGGGGTCGGCTATCCCGACAAGTGGCGCGACTATTCGGGCCTGCAGATCGTGCGCGGCGACGCCTACGGCAACTGGCGGCGCGGCGAACTGTTCGACTACCAGCGCAACGTCGCCAAGTTGAAGGGGCCGGTCGACCACGACGAGTGGTGGATGACGCCGCAGACGGTCAACGCCCTGAACCTGCCGATGCAGAACATGATCGTGTTCCCGGCTGCGATCCTGGAGCCGACCTTCTTCGACCCCAACGCCGACGCGGCGGTGAACTACGGCGCCATCGGCGGGGTGATCGGCCACGAGATCGTTCACGGGTTCGACGACACCGGGGCGCTGTTCGACGTGAAGGGTGATCTGAAGAACTGGTGGACGCCAGCCGACATGGCCCAGTTCAAGGCCCGCGGTCAGGCGCTGGCGGCGCAGTACAGCGCTTATGAGCCGCTGCCGGGCCTGCACCTGAACGGCAACCAGGTGCTGGGCGAGAACATCGCCGATCTGGCCGGCCTGGCCAGCGCCTACGACGCCTACCACCTGTCGCTGAAGGGGCAGCCCGCGCCGGTGATCGACGGCTTCACCGCCGACCAGCGGTTCTATTTCGGCTGGGCGCAGAACTATCGCAGCAAGTTCCGTGAGGCCTCTCTGCGCCGCAACGTGCTGTCGGGCGTGCACTCGCCGGGCGAATACCGAGCGCAAACGGTGCGCAATCTCGATCCGTGGTATCCGGCCTTCGAGGTGAAGCCGGGGCAGGGCCTCTACCTGGCGCCTGAGCAGCGGGTAAAGATCTGGTAGCTCAAGTCGTCACGATCGAGGATCCGAACGACGCGCGCATCGCGGCCTATCGCGATGTGCGCGAGCGTGACCTCGTGGGCCGCCAGGGCCTGTTCGTGGCCGAGGGCGAGGTGGTGGTCCGGGTGCTGGCGCGCTCGCCGCTGGTTCGCCCGCAGTCGCTGTTGCTGGCCGACAAGCGCGTGGCGGCGCTGTCCGACGTGATCGCGGCGATACCCGACGACGTACCGGTCTACGCCGCCGGCCAGGCGGTGATGGACGCGGTGGTGGGTTTCCCGATCCACCGCGGCATCCTGGCGCTGGGCCGGCGCGCGGCCGAGCCGAGCGCCGACGAACTGCTGGCCGGTCTGCCGGCCGACGCGCTGGTGCTGGTGCTGAGCGGCATCGCCAACCACGACAACATGGGCGGGCTGTTCCGCAACGCCGCGGCGTTCGGGGCCGATGCGGTGATCCTGGACCCGACCTGCTGCGATCCGTTGTACCGCAAGGCGATCCGGGTGTCGGTCGGGGCCGCGCTGCTCAAGCCGTTCGCGCGGCTGGGGGAGGGCGAGGACCTGCTCCAGGTGCTGGAGCGCCGCGGCTTTCAGCCCTTGGCGCTCAGCCCGGCCGGCGAGACGACCCTGGCGCAGACCGCGCGCGCGCCGCGCACCGCGGTGGTGCTGGGGGCCGAGGGGCCTGGCTTGTCGAAGGCGTTGCTGGAATGCGCGAAAACCGTCCGCATTCCGATGGCGGACGGCTTCGACTCGCTGAACGTAGCGGTGACCGCTGGGGTGGTGCTGCATCACCTCGCCTTTGCGGCGAGGCGCGCGCCCGACTAGCGGGCGCGGCGGATGCCGACGGTCTCTTCGGAGTCCTCGATCAGCGAGCGCGTCAGGTTCAGGATCGCCGTGCGCATCGAGGGCTGCTGAACGCTGGCGAAGGCCTCGAGCAGTTGCACCGCGCCAGGCACGGCTAACTTTTCGAACAGGCTCTCGTCGCTCATCGGGGTCGGGGTCTCGCCGACCAGTTCGCCGACAGTGGTGTCGAGCTTCTGAGCGATGCGCACCAGCATCGACGCCGAGACGCGGTTGGCCCCGCGCTCATACTTCTGCACCTGCTGGAAACTCACCCCCAGGTGGTCGGCGAGGGTCGATTGGGAAATGCCGAGCCACTTGCGACGCACACGAATGCGGTGACCCACCGCAACGTCGATCGGGTCCGGTCCTTGGTCCTCGGAGTTCTCGTTCACTGAAAAACGTCCCTAATCACGTACCAAAACGCACATTGGCTATCTGCCATAGGCGTATCGCGCCCCGCCACACCTATATCGTGAAACGGCCGCTGCACTGCAACAGAAAGTTAATCTTCGCTTATGGCGCGAGTCTTGGTTGCGTCAACTCGCTTGGCGCGGGTCAGGCGTCGGCCTTGCGGCCCTGGAGGATGGCTTCGATCTGATCGAGCACGGCCAGGGCGACGTCCTCGCCCTGCTGGTCGCAGATCTCTCCGGCGCGTTTGATGATGTGGCTGAGCGCGACGCGGTCGCGCGGCCCGAGCAGGGCGGCCATCTGCAGCAGCTCGCGGGCGTCGGGATCCATGCGCTCGTCGCCGTCGAGAATGCGGCGGAAGTCGCCGGCCTCGCGATCGGTCTGGGTGATCTTGATCTCACTCATGGCGCATTGGCCGCAGCGTACGCCGCGGCCTCCTCTTTCAACAGGTCGTCGGCCGCGATGAGCCGACAAAGGGGGAAAAGCGAAGTCAGCGGCGTGCAGAGCGCGCGGCGCAGGTCGGGGGCGTCGTCGCCGCCGGTGGCGACCGCGTCGCTCAACACCTCGACGGGCAGCCGCAGGTCGGCCGCGGCGAAGGCGGTGGCCAGCACAGCATCGGCCATCGAAAAGCCGATCAGCGCCAGCGGGCCGCCTAGCCCCCGGGCGTGGCGGGCGAAGGCCGGGTGCGAGAAGGCCGAGGGGCCAGGTCGCACATAGACCGGCTCGGACGGCAGCGGCTCCAGGCCGGCGATCGGCCGGGCGGCTTCGGGGGCGCCTTCGCGGCGGTGGACGTGTAGCACGGGCCAGCCGCGCGCCCTGGCCTGTTCCAGCACCCGTCGACACGCCGTGGCGACGTCGGCCGCGCTGGGAGCGGCGGAAAGCCGGGCGCGCTGCAGGTCGAGGCAGACCAGGGCCGCAGGTGGCGGTGAACTCATCGGGCGTGCGCGCCGAGATTGGTGGCGGGACGGGCGACCGAGCGATCGAGGACGCCGGCCTCGTCCCAGGCGCCTTCGGGGCGCAGCAGCACCATGGGATCGCTCTCGAGGGTCAGGGCGTCGGGCGGCGGCGCGCCCTCGACGACCATTTCGACATAGTCGTGGTCCGAGAAGGCGAAGCCCTCGCGGCCAGGACGGATGCGAGCGTTGAAGTACTGTTCCCAGAACGGGATCAGCCGGACCTGGCCGTAGCCGAGGATCTGCCGGTAGTTCTTCTTTTCGGCCAGGCGCTTGGCGGCGAGGATCAGCATCAAGGTCGCGCGCCCGCCGCGATACTCGCGCCGTACGGCGACCCGCTCGACCTTGGCGAACTCGGCGAACCAACGCACCCGCAGCGTCCCGATGGGCTCGCCGTTGCGGCGCAGGACCAGGTGCGTCGTCCCGGCGAAGTCGTTGCCGTCGTACTCCTCGTCATACGGGCAGGCCTGTTCCCCCAGGTAGACCAGCGAGCGGACCGCCATCGCCTGCATGATGTCGGGCAGGGTGCGGCAGATGACGATTTCGAGCTCGGCGTCGTCGATGTCTGTGACGGCGCGGGCGTCCATCGGCATGCGGACGTTGGCGTTCATTAGGCGGCCCTCCCGATGCGGGCCCAGGCGTCGGCGACGACCAGGCCGCCGGGGCCGGGGACCGGCCGGGCGCCGATGCGCTTGAGGAGCGTGCGCTCGCCGCCCGGCGTCGCTGCGCGGCCATACAACGGGATGGTCGGGAAGAGGTCGCGGTGCAGCTTCACCGCCCCGGCCATCACCGTCGCACGACCGCGCAGCGTGGTCCCCGCCATTCCCCAGCCGTAGATGGCGACGACCGGCTCCCCCGGACGGGCGGCCTGATCCTGCGGTGGATTGACGCCATCGAACACGCCCGCCGCGAGGCCGGGCAGCGCCGCGGGGGTCAGCGGGATGACCGCGATGACCCCGGCGAGTTGCCCATTGACGCCACGGAAGGTAAACGAGGACGCCTGGGTGAGATCCTGTAGCTGCGCAAGGGTTTCGACCGTGGCGATGTTCGGACTGACAGTCCGGGCGGCGAGTGCGCGGCCCTCGACGATGTCGTCGTGGGTGGCGAGAGTCATACCGAGTTCGCTCAGTCCTCGATGACAGCGTTCGGCGAAATCGCGAATGTTCATCATCACATCGCCTTCTTGTGCGAAGATGTGATTTGGTAGAGCGTCAATGTTCGAGTGTGCAGCCTCGAAGTTCGTATGGGGGCCCCACGGCCTTTTGGGTGCCGGATGGACAATGGCGACGGCGGACATGCCGACTGGGACGATATCAAAACCTTCGTAGCGGCTGCTCAGACGGGTAGTTTCGGCGCCGCGGCCCGCCGCCTGAAGACGACTCAACCCACGGTCACACGCCGTATCGACGACCTGGAGCTTCGCCTCGGGGCCAAGCTGTTCGACCGTGGACTGCGCGGGGTTTCACTGACCCGGGCCGGCGAGATGGTTTACGACCGGGCGTTGACCATGCAGCGCGCGTCGCAGGATATCGAGCGCCTGAGCCTGGACCACGAGACCCCCGATGCGGGTGAAGTGACCGTGGCGATGCCCGAGGGGATCGGCGGCTACGTGACCGGCCTGGAGGTCGCCGACTTCGTCCGCGAGAACCCCGGCATCAAGCTGGGCCTGGACTGCGGATTCTATCCTGAGAACCCGGTCGACAGTCAGGTGGACCTCTCGATCCAGCTGATGGACGCCAGCGGGGTGCCGGAATTGACCGCTTCGCCCCTGGCGACGCTGCATTACGCGCTGTTCGCCTCGCGTGAGTACCTCGACACGTATGGGGCCCCCACGCGGATCGAGGCGGCGGTAGGCCACAGGTTCATCTATCACTCGGCGCAGGTCAGCAAACGCGGGCGCTGGGGCGCGAAAACCTCGGCGTTCATGGAGCTGGCCGAGCCGGCGATGGTCGTCAATTCGTCGACGGTGATGCTGCACGCCATCCAGCGCGGCGCCGGGATCGGGGCCATTCCGACCGCCATCGTGGCGGTGGCGCCGGATCTGGTGATGCTGGACATCCCACCGCTGGCCAGTTCCACAGTGTGGCTCTGCCATCACCGCGAAACGGCCAAGACCGGCCGCGTGGCGCGGGTCGCCGAATGGCTGGGCTCGATCTTCGACGCCCGCGAGCGCCCGTGGTTCCGACCCGAGTTCATCCATCCCAGCGAGTTCCGCGACTGGGCCTGGCCGGCGGCGACGGCCCGCGGTTGAGCGCCAGCGCGTCACAACCGCTTCAATTGAGCCTTAACTTTAGTCCCTCACGCTCATCCCGCTGATATCAAAAACGAAACGGGGGGATCAGCATGGCGGGCGGCACGGCCGAGTCGCGTCCGTTTGGCCTGGAGATCTCCCAGGCGGTTTGCGACCGCGCGACGCGGCTCGCGAAGACCATGTTTTGTGCGCTCGAGGCGCAGATCATTTTCCTGAAAGACGGCGAGGTCTGGCGCAGTCGCGATCCGGACTCGAAGATCGTGCGCCAGCGCGACAAGGCCGCCGAGCTGGTGCAGGCCAGCGGCGAGCTGTTGTGGATCGAGGACGCGCACCTTGATCCGCGCTTCGCCGACAGCCCGGCGGTGGTGGGCCCGCCCTATCTGAGGTCCTATGTCGGGGTTCCGATCCGCCTGGCCGACGGCACGACGCCGGGCGTCCTGGCGGTGTTCGGCGATGCGCCGCGCGCATTCGACGCCGGCCTGGCCGGGCGGCTGGGCGACCTGGCGGAGTTCGTCGCCGACGAGTGGTCGCGCGCCCAGGCCAGCCATGCGCGCGAGCAGAGCCGCCGCGAACGCGACGCCATTCAATCGACCCTGGCCGCCATCGTCGAGGCCATGCCGGTCGCGCTGGTGCTGACCGATCGCGAGATGCGCGTGATCGGCGCCAGCCCACGCTGGATCCGCACGCTCGAGCTGGGGCAGCCGATCGTCTACGGCCACACGATCCAGGAACTGGCGCCGCACATGTATGCGCGCTGGCAGGAAGCCTACGACCGCGTGCTTTGCGGCGAGAGCATCAAGGCCGATCGCATCCAGGTGAACGAGCCCAGCGGCGCGGTCCGCTGGTTTCGAGCTGAGCTGGCGCCCTGGTACGCCGCCGACGGCGGCGTCGGCGGTCTGATCATCGCCAGCTACGACATCACCGACATGGTCGAGGCGCTGGAGGCGACCGAACGCTCCGAGCAGCGACTGATGCTGGCGATGGAGATCGCCGACATCCATGTCTTCGAGATGGACTATTCGCGCCGCGAGCTGATCAAGACCGGGGCCGAGGACACCTTCTTCACCGAACCCAAGACATACGACGAACTGCACCGCGACATCTTCGGAACCATCGATCCGCGCGACCGCGTGCGGGTCGAGGAGGCGTGGCGCGAGCACCTACGCACCGGCGAGCCGTACAGCCCCGAGTACCGGTTGGTCCGCCGCGACGATCGCGAGGTCTGGGCCATGGGTTCGACGCGGTTGATCGCCGACGAGCGCGGCCGGCCGTTGCGGGTGATCGGCGCGTTGCAGAACATCAGCGAGCGCAAGGCCGCCGAGCGCGCCCTGGTCCAGGCCAAGGAAGACGCGGAGGCCGCCAATCGGGCCAAGTCCACCTTCCTGGCGACCATGAGCCACGAGATCCGCACGCCGCTGAACGGGGTGCTGGGCATGGCCCAGGCGATGGCGGCCGAGAACGGGCTGTCGGACATCCAGCGCGAGCGGCTGGAAGTGATCCGCCAGTCGGGCGAGACGCTGCTGGCGATCCTCAACGACGTGCTCGACCTGTCGAAGATCGAGGCAGGCAAGCTGGAGTTGGAGGAGGCGGACTTCGACGTCGCCGCCCTGGCGCGCGGGGCGCATGCGGCCTTCACCGCCATCGCCAACAAGAAGGGCCTGTCGTTCGCGCTGGGCATCGAACCGGCGGCGCTGGGCGTCTATCGCGGGGATTCCACCCGCGTGCGGCAGATCCTCTACAACCTGGTCTCCAACGCCCTGAAGTTCACCGAGCAGGGCGAGGTGCGGGTCAGCGTTGACCGCGACGCGGGAGGCCTGCGGCTGAGCGTGTCGGACACCGGGATCGGCATTCCGTCCCATCGCCTGACCGCGCTCTTTCAGAAGTTCGAGCAGGCAGACGCCTCGACCACCCGGCGCTATGGCGGCACGGGTCTGGGGCTGGCGATCTGCCGCGAACTGGCCGGGCTGATGGGCGGGGCGATCGAGGCGACCAGCGAGGTCGGCGCGGGCACTACCTTCGTGGTCACCCTGCCGCTGAACTGGGTCGGGGCGAGCGCGGCGCTGCCGACGCCGCCGAGCGCCGAGGCCCAGCAGATCGAAGCCTGCGCCTGTTCGGCGCTGCGGGTGCTGGCGGCCGAGGACAACACCGTCAACCAACTGGTCCTGAAGACCCTGCTGCACCAGATCGGCGTTGACCCGCACATCGTCGAGAACGGTGTCGAGGCCGTCCGCGCCTGGGAAAGCGGAGAGTGGGACGTGATCCTGATGGACGTGCAGATGCCGGTCATGGATGGGCCCAGCGCTTGCGCCCTGATCCGCGGCCGCGAGGCCCTGGAAGGGCGCGAACGCACCCCGATCATCGCCCTGACCGCCAACGCCATGGCCCATCAGGTGGCCGAATACATGGCCGCCGGCATGGACGGCTTCGTGCCCAAGCCGATCGAGGTGGGGCGCCTGTTCGAGGCATTGCAGCAGGTGCTGGAGGCGGCCGGAGACGCTAAGGCCGCCTAAGGCTTCTGGGTGCAGGGGCGCATTTACCACGACTTTAGATAGAATTCTTCCCGTGCTCGGGGCATTCGGGGGCAGTGTCCCATTTGAGTGAGTCCCCATGGCCGCGCCGACTATCAACATCACGCTCGACAAGGCCGCGCTGAAGCTTGGCGAGACGGCGACCGCGACCTTCACATTCTCGGCGGCTCCCGTGGGGTTCACCCTCGGCGACGTGACCGTCACGAACGGAACGCTGTCGGGGTTGGCCGCCACGCCCGATCCCCTCGTCTACGAGGCGATCTTCTCGCCTTCGGGAGGATTGAACGGCGCGAGTGCGGAACTGTCCGTCGCAGCCGGCGCCTATGCGGACACGTTGGGCAATCTGGGCCTGGCCGGCATAAGCCCGGCGATCTCGCTGGATACTCAGGCGCCGAGCGTCTCGATCTCGTCGTCCGCCTCCCAGCTGAGGTCCGGGGAGACGGCGACGATCACTCTCACCTTTTCCGAGGCGGTGGCTGGCTTCAGTCTCAGCGACATGTCGGCCGTGGGCGGCACGCTGTCGGGACTTTCCGCCACTGGCGACCCCCTGATCTATACGGCGACCTTTGCGCCCAACGGTGGTTTGAGCGGCCTCCTGGGATCCGTGTCGCTCTCTGCGAACTCCTACACCGATGTCATTGGAAACGACGGCGGCGGCGGCTCGAGTTCGGCGATCGTGATCAACACCTTGGGGCCCTCGGTGCTGATAACCAGCTCGGAGGCGGCGCTGAAGGCGGGTGAGAGCGCCCTCCTGACCTTCACTTTTTCCTCGCCGCCGACCGGCTTCTCGGTCGCCGATATCAGCTTTTCCGGCGGAGCCGTCTCTGGACTCAGCGATATGGGCGGGGGCGTCTACGAGGCGACCTTCACCCCGAGTCTCGGGGTGGCCGCAGGGGTCGGAAACGTTTCCGTGGCGTCGGGATCCTACACCGACAGCTTCGGCAATCAGGGCGGCGGGGCCTCTCTCGCGCCAATGTCCATCGACACGCTCCGCCCGACCGCGAGCATCGCCGTCGCCGACCCGAACCTCGGGATAGGCCAGACCAGCCTGGTGACCTTCACGTTCTCGGAAGCGGTGACCGGGTTCACCAACGCCGACCTGACGTTTGACAACGGCACGCTATCGGCCGTGAGCAGCAGCGACGGGGGCGTCACCTGGAGTGCGACACTGACGCCGACGGCCGGAATCACCGACACGATCAATGTGATCACCGTCGATCTGACCGGCGTCGCCGACCTTGGCGGCAATGTTGGATCGGGCACGGTCGATTCCCCGAACTACATCCTGGATTCCCAACGGCCGACGGCCACCATCGTCATGTCCGACACGGAGCTGAAGGCGGGCCAAACCTCGACGGTGACGGTGACCTTCTCCGAAGCTGTGGCCGGCTTCACCAACGACGACGTGACGGTGGCGAACGGGACGCTGTCGACCTTGAGCAGCGCCGATGGCGGGATCACCTGGACCGCGACGTTCACGCCGAACCTAGGCGTCGACAACACGACCAATCTCATAGTGGTGAACAACGTCGGCTACACGGATCTGGCCGGGAACGCCGGCACCGGCGTGACCAATTCGGCCAACTACGTCATCGACACGATCGTCCCGACCGCGACCATCGTGGTCGCAGACGCGGCGCTGAAGGCCGGCGAGACCAGCCATGTCACGTTCACCTTCTCGGAGGCGGTGACCGGCTTCACAATCGCCGACCTCATGGTCGCGAACGGCGTGATATCCAATTTGATCAGCGGCGATGGCGGCGTCACTTGGACGGCGATGCTGGCGCCGACCGCCAATATGACCGACGCGAGCAACGTCATTGAGCTGGACCAGACGGGCGTTGTGAATGCTCGCGGCAACTCTGGCGTGGGCACGGTCGGTTCCAACAACTACGAGATCGACACCGCCCTCCCGACGGCGACGATCCTGGTCGCCAACGCGCAAATGCAGGCCGGACAAACCAGCCTGGTCACGATCACGTTTTCGGAGAGCGTGGTCGGCTTCGATCTCTCGGACCTGTCGGTCGCCAATGGCGTGCTGTCCAGTCTGGTCAGCGTGGACGGCGGCAAGACCTGGACCGCGACCCTGACGCCGACGGCCGGCATTACCGACGCGACCAACCTGATCGTGCTGGAAACGAGCGGGGTGACGGATGCGGCCGGCAACACCGGAGCCAGCATCGCGATCTCCAACAATTACAAGGTTGGCCACGTCCCGCCGACGCAGGTCAGCGATGACGACGTGGTCGTCTTGCCGGCGGCAGGCGGAGAGGTCGCGGCGGGGCCTGGCGACGACAGCGTCAGCGGCGGCGCGGGCGCCGACTTCATTCAAGGCAACACCGGGGCCGACACCCTCGCCGGCGGCGGCGGCGACGACATCGTGCGCGGCGGGCAGGACAACGACTTCGTCCACGGCAACGCCGGCGCCGACACGCTGTTCGGCGACCTCGGGAACGACAGCGTGTTCGGGGGACAGGGCGACGACTTCGTCCAGGGCGGGGCCGGAAACGACTATGTGCTGGGCGATCTGGGCCGCGACACGGTGCTGGGCGGGCAGGGGGCGGACACCGTCTTCGGCGGCGCGGGCGACGACTATCTGTCGGGCGACCTGGGCGATGACGTACTGGTGGGCGGCGCGGGCGCGGATATCTTCAACTTCACCGCCGGCGGCGGCCGCGACGTGGTGATGGACTTCTCCCGGGCCGAGGGCGACCGCATCCGCCTCTCGACGACGGACGCCGCGGATTTCGCCGCGCTGACGAGCAAGCTCGTCGCCGACGGCGCCAATACGATCATTCAGCTCGACGGCCAGACCATCGTGCTGGCGGGCGTCGCGAAGTCGGCGCTGAGCGCCGCCGACTTCGTGTTCGGCTGACCTACTCGGCCGGCTCGGCGGCGCGGGCGTCCACGTATGCCGAGGCGTCGAAGCGGGCGACCGCGTCGGCGTAAGCCTGGGCCGAGCCCGGCCAGTTGTTGAGGATCTTGCCCTCCGGGGTCTTGTACCAGCTGGTGCAGGTCCCGGCCCACGGCGTATGGGCGAGCTCGGCCTGGATCTTGTCGTTGTAGGCGGCCTGGACGGCTGCGCCGACCGACAGCGGACGGTCTTGGGCCAGGGCTTGCAGCACATAGCCGACCTGGGCCTCGATCATGAAGATGATCGAGTTGTGGCCGAGATTCGTATTCGGCCCGTAGAGCATGAAAAGATTGGGGAAATCGGCGACGGTGATCCCGAGGTAGGCCTCCGGCCCGGACGTCCAGGCCTGGGCCAGGGTGACGCCACCGAGCCCGGCGATCGCGGTCTCGCCGGCGAACGATTTGGTCTCGAACCCGGTCGCGTAGATCACCACGTCGGCCTCGTGCAGACGGCCGGTCGCATCGACGACGCCCTGCGCGGTCATGCGGGTAATGGCCTCGGTGACCAGTTCGACGTTGGGTCGGGTGAGGGCGGGATAGAAGTCGTTGGAGATAAGCACCCGCTTGCAGCCGACCTCGTAGTCGGGGGTCAGCTTGGCGCGCAGCTCGGGATCGGCGACCTGGGCGTTCAGGTGGGCCAGCGGGATCGGGACCTCCTCGACCGGCGCGGTGCCGTTGCGCTTGGCGATCAGGCGGTCCTCGGCCATGTGGAAGATCTCGCTGCGGACCTTTTCCATCAGCTCCGGGCGGGCGCGGAACTGGGCCTTCTCCTCGTCGGTGTAGGGACGGTTCATGCGCGGCACGATCCAGTTCGGCGAGCGCTGGAAGAGCGTCAGCTTTCCGGCGACCTTGGCGACCTCCGGCACGAACTGGATGGCGCTGGCGCCGTTGCCGATCACCGCCACCCGCTTGCCGGCCAGATCGATCGCGGAGTCCCAATGGGCGGAGTGGAAGGCCGCGCCGGCGAAGCTCTCACGCCCTTCGATCGGCGGCAGCTTGGGGCGGTTGAGCTGGCCCCAGGCGGTGACGAAGGCCTCGGCCGTCAGACTGGAGCCGTCGGCGAGAGAGATCGACCAGCGGTCGGCGGCCTCGTCCCACCTCGCGCCCGTCACCTCGGCGTTCAAACGGATGTGGCCGGCGAGGCCGTGCTCGTCCACGACGCCTTCGATGTAGGCGAGAATGTCGGGCTGGGCGGAGTAAACTTCGGGCCAATCCGGGTTCGGGGCGAAGGAGTATGAGTAGAGGTGGCTGGGGATGTCGCAGCCTGCGCCCGGATAGACGTTTTCACGCCAGGTGCCGCCGACGCGATCGGCCTTTTCGAGGATCAGGAATGACGACTCACCCTGGGCCTTGAGCCGCAGTCCCATGCAGAGTCCGGCGAAGCCCGCGCCCAGAACGGCGACTTTCACATCCGCGGCCATCGTCTACTCCCCACGAAAATTCTTGTATGCGTGACGCTAGCGGGGGGCGGCTGGGTGATCAACGCTCACTTTGTCGCTCGCAGACGAACGGCGGCCTCGACAAGCCGGGACGGGCTTGAGAACATCGTTCGGATAGGGAGGACGACATGCCACGCCGCGCCACCGCGCAATCGACTTCGGACGCCCCGGCGGGAGCGGCCTGATGGCCTGGACCGATCAAGGCGTCCGGCGCCGTCCGTACCACGTCGGCAATCTGCGCACCCTGCTGCTAGACGAAGCGCGCGCGCTGCTGGAGGCGGGCGGGCGCTCCGAGCTGAACCTGCGGGCGTTGGCCGGCAGGGCCGGGATCGCGGCCGGCTCGGTTTATCACCACTACGCCTCGAAGGCGGCGCTGCTGGCTGGGCTGGCGGCGATGGGTTTCCGTGAGTTGGAGGCGAGTCTGAGGGAGGCCGGGGCGCACGCCGAGACCACGCCGATCCGCACGACGGCGCTGGCCTATTTCGACTTCGCCCGGGCTCAGCCGGCGCTCTATGAGCTGATGTTCGACGCCACCCTTATCGCCGAGGGCGATGTGGCCGAGGCCCGCGACAGCGCCTTCGCCGTACTGGAAGAGGTGATCGCCGGCGCGCCCAGCCAGCAGGGCGTCGACCCAGCCATCATCCACAAGGTCGCCCTGGCGGTCTGGGCCTGCGGCCATGGCGCGGCCGCCCTGACCCAGGCCGACGAGAGCGGCGACTCGACGTTGATGGAGGACGTGATCCAGGGCCTCGAGGCGCTGTTTCGACCGCGCTAGTTGCATTGCGCGAAAGCTCGACTTAAACCTACCCGCGTTCCGCGAACGTGTTCGCGGCGGATCGGATTTGAACGCGATGGCCGGCAAGGCTTCGAACATGCCGAATTACCAAGGGCTCGCTTACCCGCGCCCGACGTATTTCGCATGCCCAAACCTTGCCTCCCAGACCCGCCATCCGAGCCCCGCCCATGTCGACCACGCCCGCCATCACCGTCCGGAACCTCTGTAAGCGCTATAGCTACGCCAAGCGCGGCCGCGGGCTGGCCGGCGCGTTTTCGTCTCAGCAGGTGACCATCGAGGCCGTGGCCGGGGTGTCGTTCGACATCGCGCCGGGCGAGCGCGTGGCGATCATCGGACCGAACGGCGCGGGCAAGTCGACGACGCTGAAGATGCTGTCGGGCATCCTGGAGCCGACAGCGGGCGAGGCGCAGGTGCTGGGGCTGGTGCCCTGGCGCGAACGCAAGGCGCTGGCCTACCGGATCGGGGTGGTGTTCGGGCAGCGCTCGCAGTTGTGGGGCGAGCTGCCGGCGCGGGACTCCTTTGCGCTGCTGGCCAAGATCTACGACCAGGACGAGGCCGTGGCGCGCCGGCGGCTCGGCGACCTCTCCGAACGTTTCGCCTTGGCCGAGCTGATGGACCAGCCGGTCAACCGCATGTCGCTGGGCCAGCGGATGCGCTGCGAGATCACCGCCAGCCTGCTGCATGGGCCTGAGCTGCTGTTCCTCGACGAGCCGACCATCGGCCTGGACGTGACCGCCAAGGCGGCGATCCGCGACTTCGTGCGCGAGCACGCCCGGGACCATGGCCTTACGGTCGCGCTGACCTCGCACGACACCCGCGACATCGAACTGGTCTGCGAGCGGGTCATCGTGATCGGCGACGGGCGGATCGTCGTCGACCAGCCGACCGACCAACTGCGCCGCCGGTTCCTGGGCCGCAAGATCGTGACGCTGCAGTCGGCCAGCGCGGGCGTCTGCCTCGACCTGCCCGGGGTCAGCCGCCGCGCGACGGCGGCGCACACCACGGTGCTGGAGGTCGACACCGGCGTCACCCGCGTCGAGCAGGTGATCGCCGCGGCGCTGGCCCAGGGCGGCATCGAGGACGTGACCATCGAGGACCCTCCGATGGAGGAGGTCATCCATGACATCTACTCTGGCGGTCGTTGAGGCCCGGCGCGGGGCGGGCGCGGCCTGGGCGGCGCTGCGGGTCGGGGCCGGCGAGACCCTGGCGGCCTGGCCGGTGCTGGCCGGGCGCTGCGTGTTCTTCGTGATCCTGTTGCTGGTGCTGTCGGCGCTGTGGGACAAGGTGGCGGCCGAGCAGCTGCCCGGTACGCTGGCCTATGCGCTGCCGGCGGGCGGGCTGGCGCTCTACATCGGCGCGACCGAGTGGGTGACGCTGTCGCTGCCCGCCACCCACCTTCGGCTGGAGGACGACATCCGCTCGGGCGGGCTGGAGCCGCATCTGTTGCGGCCCAAGTCGTACCTGCTCCAGGTGCTGAGCCAGAACCTGGGCGCGGCCCTCGTGCGGCTGGCCGCCCTCGGGATCACGGCGCTGGCGCTGCTGGCGGCGTCGGGGCGGGCGTGGCCCCCGCCCGAGGCGTTTCCGCGTCTGCTGGTGCTGGGCGTTCTGGGCGTCGTGGTCGGGGTGCTGCTCTACGCCCTGGCCGGGCTGATGGCGTTCTGGGCGCGGCGGGTGCTGCCGTTCCAGCTGGTGATCCAGAAGTTGATGTTCCTGCTGGGCGGGCTCTACGCGCCTGTGACGCTCTATCCGCCTCTCATGGAGGCCATCGCGAAGGCCTCGCCGTTCGCCGCGCACCTCTACTGGCCCGCGGCGATGACCATGACGCCCGACCTCTTCCTTGTCGGGCTGGGCTGGCAGCTGCTGTGGATCGTGGTGCTGAGCGCGGCGTGCATCGGGCTCTGGCGTGCGGGTCTGGCCAAGGTGCTGCGGCGGGGAGGGGTATGATGCGCTTTCTTCGCCTCTACGCCGCCGAGGCCGCCGCATCCGTGCGGATGTCGTTCGCCGACAAGGCCAACTTCGCGTTGCAGGTCGGCGGCATGATCGTCAATGACTTGGTGTTCTTGATCCTGTGGGCGCTGTTCTTCGCCGGCTTTCGCAGCATCGGCGGCTGGGGCATGGCCGACGTCGCGCTCCTGCTTGGGCTGATGATGTGCATCGTCGGCCTGGCCGGGGCGCTGGCCGGCGGCTATCGCGACATGGCCGGGTCGATCGTGCGCGGCGAACTGGACGGCCTGCTCACCCAGCCGGCGGGCCTGATCGCGCGGCTGCTGGCGCGCGAGAGCATCGCGACGGCCTGGGGTGACCTGGCTTGCGGCGTCGCGGTCTTGCTGCTGTTCGCGCAGGTGCGCTGGGAGCAGCTGTCGCTGTTGGTCGTGGCCATCGCGGCGGGAGGCACGGTCTATGTCTCGGCCGCGATCTCGTTCGCCAGCCTCGCGTTCTGGGCGGCGGGCGCGCGCAGCTTCGCCCGCGACCTGACCGATTTCACGCTGCTGTTTTCCAGCTATCCGGGCTCGATCCACCAGGGACTGGTCAAGGTCGCGGCCTATACGGTGCTGCCGGCGGCGTTCGTGGTGCTGGCGCCGGTGAAGATGCTGCGCGAGCCGAGCGTGGGAGCCGTTGCGATCGTGGTCGGCTCGGCGCTGGGCTATGGCGCCCTGGCTGCGGGGCTCTTCCACCTGGGTCTGCGGCGCTATCGGCGCGGCGCCTCGCCCGGGACTTGATTTTGAGCGCGAAGCCCGCTCGTTAGGCCCATGAGCAAAGGCCCCAAGATCACAGTGGCCGGGGCCGGCGCGCTGGGCCTGACCACCGCCCTGGCCCTGGCGGACGCGGGCGCGCGCGTGACCGTCTTTGACGCGGCGCAGCCGGGCGACAACGCCTCGGGCGTGGCGGCCGGGATGCTGGCGCCGGCCTTCGAGGCGGTGCTGGACGCCAGCGCCACGCCGCACTTCGCGCTGCTGATGGCCGCCCGCAACCTGTGGCCGGCGCTGGAGGCGCGGATCGGATTGACCGCCGACCGCGCCGGGGCGGTGGCGGTCGGCGACGACGACTTTCTGGCCGGCATCGACGGCGCGCTACGAGGCCTTGGCATGCATCCGACCGAGTTGGAGCGCGGCGCGCTGGCGGGCCTGGCCCCTGACCTGGCGGACGGCTGGCGGCGAGGGCTGCTGGTGCGCGAGGACTGGCGGATCGAGGCCGGCGCGGCGCTGGCGGCGCTGCGCGGCGCGGCGGTCGAGGCCGGGGTCGAGTTCCGCCAACAGGCGGCCAGCGGCTTCGAGGGCGGCGAGCGACTGGTGATCGCCACCGGCGCCGGCCGCGACCTGGCGGTGGTGGCGCCGGAGCTTTCGAACGTGTCGCCGATCAAGGGGCATATCCTGCGCACCCGCGAGCGGGCCTATCGCGGCGTGGTGGTGCGCGGGCAGGGCGCCTATGTCACGGGCGCCCCGGGCGGGCTGACCATCGGGGCGACGATGGAGGCGGGGCTGGGCGACCGCGCGGTGGAGCCGGCCAAGGTCGAGCCGCTGAAGGCGGCCGGCGTGCGGCTCTTCCCGCATCTGGCCGGCGCGAGTTTCGAGGCCGAAACCGGGGTGCGTGGAGCGACCCCCGACGGCCTGCCAATGGTCGGGCGCGGGCGGCATCAGGACGTGCTGTTGGCGGTCGGGGCGCGGCGCAACGGCTGGCTGCTGGCGCCGCTGGTCGCGCGGCTGATCGTGGCTTGCGTGACGGAAGGGGAAGCTGGTCCCTTTGCCGAGGCCATGAGTCCGGCGAGGTTCGACGCGCCGGCGAAGTAGGGAGAGAGCGATGAGCGGCTTCTGGTTGAACGCGGAACAGGAAGCCATCGTCGAGAGCGTGAGCCGGCTCTGCGCCCAGTTCGACGCCGACTACTGGCGCAGGACCGACGAGACCGGCGACTTCCCTGAGGAATTCGTGGCCTCCATGGCGGCGGGCGGCTGGCTGGGCACGGCGATGCCGGCCGAGCTGGGCGGGGCGGGCCTCGGGCTGACCGAGGCGGCGCTGGTCATGCAGGCGGTGACGCAGTCCGGCGCGGGCTTTTCCGGCGCCAGCGCCATGCACCTGAACATCTTCGGACCCATGCCTATCGTCAGGTATGGCAGCGAGGAACTCAGGAACCGGGCGATACCGCGGCTGATGTCCGGCGAGGACAAGATCTGCATCGGCATCACCGAGCCGGATTCCGGCCTCGACACCACCAGCCTGACCACGCGTGCGGTGCGCTCGAACGACGGCTATGTCATCTCGGGCCGCAAGGTGTGGACCACCATGGCCCAGCGCGCGAACAAGATGCTGATCATCGCGCGGACCACGCCGAAGGATCAGGTCAGGAAGGCAACCGAGGGCCTCAGCCTGTTCTACACCGACTTCGATCGCTCGAAGATCAGCGCCACGGTGATCCCGAAGATGGGCCGCAAGGCGGTCGAGTCGAACAGCGTGTTCATCGACAACCTGGAGGTCCCGGCCGGCGACCTGATCGGCGAGGAGGGGCGCGGCTTCTACTACCTGCTCGACGGACTGAACCCCGAGCGGGTGCTGTTCGCGGCCGAAGCGGTGGGGCTGGGGCGCGCGGCGCTGGCGCGGGCGGCGACCTACGCCAAGGAGCGGGTCGTGTTCGGCCGGCCGATCGGCCAGAACCAGGGCGTCGCCCATCCGCTGGCCAAGTCCTGGGCCGAGCTCGAGGCGGCCAATCTGATGGCGTTCAAGGCCGCGGCGCTGTTCGACGCCGGGCGCGAGTGCGGCGCCGAGGCCAACGCCGCCAAGTACCTGGGCGGCGAGGCCGGCTTCCACGCCTGCGAGGCGGCGGTGCTGGCGCATGGCGGCATGGGCTACGCCAAGGAGTTCGACGTCGAGCGCTATTTCCGCGAGGCGATGATCGCCCGCATCGCGCCGATCAGCCGTGAGATGGTAATGAACTACATCGCCGAGCGGGTGCTCGGCCTGCCCAAGAGCTATTGAGCAGGCCGAGGCCGTTAGCCGAGGTTGAAGCGGATCGGGATCTGAACCGTGCCGCCTTCCACCGGCTGGCCGTCGCGGGTCATCGGGCTCATGCGGAAGTAGGGGGCGAGCTTGAGGGCCGCGCGGCCGAAGCCTTCGTCGGCCGGCGTTTCACGGGCGACCGAACAGCCGCTGAGCGAGCCGGCGGCGCTGACCTGACAGGAGATCGTCGCCGTGCCGCCGATGCCGCGCCGCTGGGCGGAGTCCGGATAGAAGCGGGCGAACTCGCTGGCGCCGGGGCGCTTCAGCCAGTTGGGGGCCACGATCACCGCCGGCGGCGCAGGCGTCGGCGGGGCCGGCGGGCCGAGGGTCGTGACCGGCTCGGTCGGCGGGGGCGACGGGACCGGCGGCATCGGGACGGGCGCCGGTATGTCGAAAGGCAGATTGAGGGTGACGGGCGGACGCGGCGAGGCGGCGCGTTCGGTCGGCTGCGTTATCGCTTTGGGCGGCGGCGGGGGCGGCGTCCAGGTCTGGACGTTGATGATCGGGCCTTCCGGCAGCGCCTCCGGCTCGGGCGGCGTCCAGGTCTTGACGGCGAGATAGGCGGCCAGGCCGCCGTGGACGATCACGGACAGGGCGATGGCCGCGGTAACGGCCGGAGAGCGGCCGGAACGAGGCTTCGACGGGCCGAGCACGACCGGCATGAACTGACGGATGACCATTGGCGACCTCCCTTTGTTTTTCGTCGCTGAAACAAAGGGTCGCGCCGCGATCGTGTCCGAAGCTTGGCCGTGGGGCAGCGCAACGGTGGCGGGGCGGTGACCAAGTGGCGCCGCCGCCCCGCGCGCGCGTTAGCCGAACTTCAGCGGGTCCGGACCGATGCGGCCGTCGGGGCTGTCGAGGGTCGCGAAGGCGGCAATGTCCTCGGCGTCGAGGGCGAAGTCGAAGACATCGAAGTTCTGGCGCAGGCGGCCGGGATTGGCCGACTTCGGGATCACCAGGAAGCCGCTATCGAGGTGCCAGCGGATGATGGCCTGGGCCGGGGTCTTGCCGTGCTTGGCGGCGATCTTGCCGATCACCGGATCCTCCAGGACCTTGCCCTGGCCGAGCGGGCTCCAGCACTCGGTGACGACGCCCAGTTCCTGGTGGGCGGCGCGCAGGGCGGTCTGCTGGAAGCGGGGATGCAGTTCGACCTGGTTCACCGCGGGCGCGACGCCGGTCTCGCCGACGATGCGGCGCAGGTTGTCGGCGGTGAAGTTCGAGACGCCGATGGACTTGGTGCGGCCCTCTTCCTTCAGGCGGACCAGCGCCTTCCAGCTCTCGACATAGAGGTCCTGGGTCGGGCAGGGCCAGTGGATCAGGTAGAGGTCGACGCTGTCGCGGCCTAGGCGCTGGAGCGACTTGTCGAAGGCCTTGAGGGCGCGGTCGTAGCCCTGGCTCTCGTTCCAGAGCTTAGTGGTCAGGGCCACCTCGCCGCCGGCCGCGGCGCGCTTGAGGCCTTCGCCGACGCCCTTTTCGTTCTGGTAGATGGCGGCGGTGTCGACGTGGCGGTAGCCGGCGTCGACCGCGGCCTCGACGATGACGGCGGCTTCGTCGTCCGGCACCTGCCAGACGCCAAGACCGAGTTGGGGCAGCGCCGCCCCGTCGTTGAAGGTGAGCAGCGGCTGGGTCATGAATGCACCTTGCGTTGAAGCCAGACGGCCAAGATTGGAACTCGGCCGGCGACGCACAAGGCGCGGGTGAGCTCCGGCGTTTCTATCGCTTGTTCGCGGCGTCCGCGGCCAGCTTGATCTCGTCGTTCGCCTGCCGGAGCAAATCCTTCGCCTTGGCCGCATGACCGCCTAGATCCGAGTTGTTGGCCTGCTGGGCGGCGGTGAGCTTGTCGAACGCCTGGCGAACCAGGTCCTGGGCCGCCGCCAGATTGCCGTGACGTTGCGCGCTGATATCGCGGGCCGGCTCCTGGGCGGTCGATGACGATGCGACGAGCAGGGCGAGCGTCGCCGCCGCGCTTACGATCAGGTGTCTCAACTTATGCTCCTCGTTGGCTGCCGACCGCGTGGCGGACCGTTGAGCGCTTCATCCCTGAATCGTGAGAAGGAAGCTGACTTCGGCCACGGCCACTCGGTCGCATTGGGGGCGGATGCCTCCGCTGCAAACGCGATCTCAACTCGGCCCAGGCTGGACGACGGCCAGAGGGCGACGCGCACGAGCGCCGGTCCGCGGAGAACCAGCAAGCGCAAAACGTCGCGCGACGGGCCGACGTTCCCGAGCGTCCGGCCGGCTCGCCGAACATGGTTAGCGACGCGTTAACCATGTCGGGGCACATCTGGCCCATGGCGATCGAGGGAATCAGAGGTGTAGTGGAGGCCGCGATCCAGCGGGCCTCGAACGCCACTGGCGTCGATTTCACCTTCCTCATGAAGACCGCCGCGCGCGAGAGCGGCTACAATCCGCGCGCCAAGGCCCCGACCTCGTCGGCCGCGGGACTATTCCAGTTCGTCGAGCAGACCTGGCTGGCGACCCTCAAGCAGCATGGCGCGAAGTACGGCTATGCGCGCTATTCCGAACTGATCACCAAGGGCGCGGACGGCCGCTATCGGGTGGCCGGCGCGGAAGCGCGCAAGGCGGTCATGGACCTGCGGATGGATCCTCATGCGGCGTCGCTGATGGCCGGGGAACTGACCTCGGACCACGCCTCCTACCTGAAGGGCCGGGTCGGTCGCGCGCCGACGGCGGGAGAGCTCTACGCCGCTCACTTTCTGGGCCCGCAGGGCTCGGCGCGGCTGATCGAGGCGGTGCGCAGCCAGCCGGGCGCGAGCGCGGCGGCGATGTTCCCCGAGGCGGCCGGCGCCAACCGCTCGATCTTCTATCGCGACGGCCGGCCGGCGACGGTGTCCGAGGTCTATGCGAACCTGACCAAGGGCGCGCACGGTCCGGCCCCGACCGCTCCGCGACAGGCTCCGGCCGACACCAATTTCGTGCAGTACGCCTCGGCGCGTCAGCAGCAGCTGCAGGCGAGCCAGGACGCGATGGTCGACCTGATCCTGCGCGGGACCAAGGCCGACGACGACGCCAGCGCCGGCCAGCGGATGACCGGATCGCTGTTCACCAGCGAAATGCTGCGGGTGCTGTCCGAGGCGCGCGACAAGGCCAGCTAGAGCACGAGCTAGGCGGCCGCCCCGGCGCTGAGCATCGCGTCGATCTGCGCGCCGGAGTAGCCGAGCTCGGTCAGGACCTCGCGGGTGTGCTGCCCCAGGCCCGGAGCCGGGGGGCGGCGGTCTAGATCGGCCCCCGGGAAGCGGGCCGGCGCGGCGGGCGAGCGGTAGGTCCCGCCCTGACCATCCTCAAGATCGACGAAGGCCCCGGCGGCGGCGGCCTGCGGATCGGCTGCGACCTGAGCCGGCGTCTGCACCGGCGCCCAGACCAGGTCGGCCTCGTCCAGGCGGCGGGCGATCTCCTCGAAGTCGAGCTGGCTGAAGGCGGCGTCGAACTGTTCGACCAGGGCGGCGCTATTCTGGCGGCGCACGCGGCCGGAGGCGAAACGCTCGTCGGTCGGCAGGTCGGGGCGATCGAAGGTCTTGCAGAGCAGCTGCCAGTCGTTGCTGGCCCCGCGGGGGTTGAGCACGAACCAGTGGCCGTCACGGCTGCGGTAGAAGTTGGCCAGCGGATCGAACGGGGCGCTGCGCGGGCGGTTGGAGGCGAGCTTGCCGAAGGCCAGCTGGACGGCGAGGTCGGAGCTGACGGCGTAAATGCCCGTCGCCAGCAGCGAGGTCTGCACGACGCGCCCGACGCCGGTGCGTTGGCGCTCGACGACCGCCGCCAGGATCGCCGAGACGGTGGCCAGCGAGGTCATGTGGTCGCCGACGCCGGTGCGCAGGATGAACGGGTCGGTTCCCTTGGGCGCGTGCATGTGAGCGACGCCGGCCCGCGACCAGAAGGCGGTGACGTCGAAGCCCGGCTTGGCGGCGTCGGGGCCCTCCAGGCCATAGCCGGTGACCATGGCGTAGATCAGCCGCGGATTGCTCGCCCGCAGCGTCGCCTCGTCGAGGCCGGCGCGCTTGAGGGCGGCGGGCCGGACATTGGTCAGGAAGATGTCGGCTTCGGCGGCCAGCCGGGCCAGCGCATCGCGCCCCTCGGGCTTGGAGATGTCGAGCACCACGGCGCGCTTGCCGCGGTTGTCGAGGCCGAAGGTCGGATTGCCGGAGATGTCGCTCTTGGCGTCGCCGAAGACGTGGCGCATCGGGTCGCCTTCCGGCCGTTCGACCTTGATCACCTCCGCGCCCCAGTCGGCGAGAATGCCGGCCGCGCCGGGGGCGGCGATATAGGAGGCGAACTCGACGACCTTCAGACCCTGCAGCAGCACGCGCGCGCCTCCCTTGTTGTTGGGGGCATCTTGGCGGGGGCGGGGCTCAGTCTCAAGGGCGCCGGGGCGTCAGCCCGGGCCGCGCGGCGTCCTAGGCGACGGACCGCGCGGGTTGGGAGACCCGGTCGATGGAGACGGCGTCGGCCACGGCGCGGGCCACCGCCGTGACGCTGACCGGCTTGCGCAGCACGACGTCGGCGCCGGCCTGCGAACACTCCTGGGCTTCGTCGGCGTCGCCGCCGATGACCGCGACGATCGGCACCCCGGCGTTGTCGCCGTCGAGCTCGCGGATCGCGGCGATCGCGGCGGGCCCGTCGAGATTGGGCATGCGGCCGTCGATCATCAGCAGGTCGAACTCGCAGACCCGCGTCAGATCGAGGGCGCGCTGACCATCGACCGCGTGGACGACCTGGTGGCCAAGCTGTTCGACCACCGCGCGAAGCATGGCGGCGTTGAGAGCGTCGTCCTCGGCGATGAGGACGCGCATGCGCTGGCGGGCCTCAGGCAGGACGGCGGCCAGTTCGGCCGGCGCCTCCAGTTCCCGTTCGGGCTGGGCGCTCGCGTCGAAGGGCAGCTCGAGCCGGAAGCAGGAACCGACGCCGACGGCGCTGTGGGCCGACAGTTCGCCGCCCATCAGCCGGGCCAGCTGGCGCGAGAGCGAGAGGCCGAGTCCGGCGCCGGACGTGCCGGCGCTGGTGCGGGCGATGCGGTTGAACGGCTCGAACGCCTGCTCGAGTTCTTCCTTGGCCAGGCCCGGCCCTGTATCGGCGATCTCGATCGAGAGGCGGCTGGGGGAGGCGAGCTCGACGCGGGCCTCGACGCGGCCGCGGAGCGTGAATTTCAGGGCGTTGCCAAGCAGGTTGGCGAGGATCTGGCGAGCGCGGTGGGCGTCGGCGACGGTCGCGCCGCTGCCCATGACCGCGAGCTCGGAGGCGACGTGCAGCGAGAGCTCGAGCCCGCGGGAGGCGGCGTTGGGCCGGTTGAGGATCACCAGGTCGCGGATCAGGGCCACGGCGTCGAACGCGTGGGTGTCGACTTCCAGGCGGCCGGCCTCGGCGGTCTCGGAGTCGAGCGTGGTGTTGAGCACCGAGATCAGGTCGTTGGCGGCGTCGAGCGCGGCCGACAGCTGTTCGCGCGACGGCGCGCTGCGGCCGTTGTGTCCGACCGCCGAGGCGAGCACGTGGGCCACGCCGGTCAGGCCGTTGCGGATCTCGTGGCTGAGGGTGGCGACCAGATCGGACTTCGACTGTGCGAGTTGGCGAGCCTGGTCCATGCGCAGGTCGCGGTCGGCGATCAGCACCTCGCGCTCGGCGGCCAGCGCGAACTGGCGGCGCAGGATGCGGTTGAGGATCAGGGCCAGGGCGAGGGCCAGGGCGATGCCGCCCCAGGCGAGGTTCGCCATCGTGCGGTCGGATGGATCGCGCAGCAGGAAGTAGAGCGGTCCTGCCGCGGTGGCCGAACCGACGATCAGCAGGCTGGGCAGCCACGGCGCGGTGAAGAAGATGACGATCACGGCGGCCGCCACCGATATCAGCATCAGTTCGCCGCGGACCGGGCCGGCCCCGTCGCCGAACGCGGCCATCTGGGCCACGGCTGCGGCCCAGATGAGGCCGCAGAAGATGTGAATCTGGCCCCGCTTGCGCAGGTCGTTAAGGGCCTGCGGCTCCTTCAGCCAGTTCACCGCGGCGTAGAACACGCCCCAGGCGATGGCGAAGATGGCGAAGGTGCCGGTCATCCAGACGGCGTTGCTGGCGTAGGAGCCGGCCCAGACCAGCAGCGGCAGACTGACCGCGAACACGGCCAGGGCGTAGGGCAGGAGAGATGTCTGGGTTTCGAGGGCCTGCAGGGTGACCGACGACCCGCCCCGGGCCTTGGTTTTATCGGTCTCGACCAGCATGAATCGGGTTCCTCGGCGACAGGTGGAAACCATATCGCCGCAGGGTTCGCGATCGGTTACGCGGCAGGGTAAATCCACAGCCAAGCGGGCAACAGTTCGTTAAGCTTAACCTTAGATTATCCTTTTGGCGGGGGCTGAGGCCCCCATCGGGGGCAGGGTTATGGCGACGACGCGGGCGGCGCTGACTGACGAAGACATCCGCACGCTGGTCAAGGGCGCGACGCCGGACGAGCGCGCTTTCGCAGCCCGCAAAATCTGCCGCCGGCTCGACGCGGCGGTGCTCAGCGACGAGGACCGCGCGCGCGCCCAGGACATTCTGCGGGTGATGGCGCACGACGCCGCCGAGATGGTGCGCGAGGCGTTGTCGGTCACCTTGAAGAGTTCGCCGCTGGTGCCGCATGACGTGGCGGTGCGGCTGGCCCAGGACGTGGAGCGGATCTGCGTGCCGATCCTGGGCGCTTCGCCGGTGTTCACGGACGCCGACCTGGTGGAGATCGTGCGGATCGGCGGCCCGTTGCGTCAGGTGACGGTGGCCAAGCGACCGCAGGTATCGAAAGCCGTGACGCGGGCGATCGTCGAGCATGGCGAGGAGGCCGCGGTTGAGGCGGCCTGCGCCAACGACAACGCCGATTTCGCCGACGAGACGCTGGACGCCGCGGTCACCCGTTTCGAGCGCTCGGAGCAGGTCCTGGCGGCGATGGCCTATCGCAACGCCCTGCCGCTGTCGGTCACGGAAAAGCTGGTCGGTCTGGTGGGCGAGCAGGTGCGCGACCACCTGCTGAACCGCCACGAGATCTCGGCCGAACTGGCGCTGGAGATCGCCATGGGAGCGCAGGAGCGCGCGACTGTCGACCTGGTCGACCAGGCCGGCCGCACCAGCGACGTGAAGGCCTTTGTCGGCCACCTGCGCCAGCACGACCGGCTGACCGCCTCGCTGCTGCTGCGGGCCCTCGCGCAGGGTCACATGACCTTCCTGGAGTGGGGGCTGGCCGAACTGGCCAGCGTGCCGCACCACCGAACCTGGCTGATGATCCACGACGCCGGGCCGCTGGGTCTGAAGGCGATCTACGACCGGGCCGGGATGCCGGCGCGGCTCTATGGCGCGTTCCGGGCCGGGGTCGACACCTATCACTCGATGGAGTTCGACGGCGGCGCGCGCGACCGCGAACGCTTCCAGGAGCGGATGCTGCAGCGGTTCCTGACCCAGGTCGACATCGCCAGCCGCGAGGATTCCGACTACCTGCTCGACAAGATGGACCGGCTGTCGGCGGACGCCCGGGCGGCGTATCGGGCCGAGGCGCACGGGCGGCAGGCCAGCGCCTGACGCTGCCCTAGGGTCACACTTGCGCGCCGGGGGCGAGGCTCCCAAGCTGGCCTCCATGACATCGCAAGACATCAAGCCGGCCGCGACGATTCTGCTGCTGCGCGACGCGCCGACCTTCGAAGTGCTGATGGTCAAGCGCCATCACCAGATCGATTTCGCCTCCGGGGCGCTGGTGTTCCCAGGCGGCAAGAGCCACGCCGGCGACCATGAGGACGCCTGGACCGAACGGGCGCTGGGCTGGGCGGACTTCGACGCCGAGCAGCGCGGCCTGCGGATTGCAGCGATCCGCGAAGTGTTCGAGGAGGCCGGGATCCTGCTGGGGCGGCGCGCCGACGGTGGTCCGATCGGCGGCGAGGCGGCCCCGCTGGACGTACGGCTGAAGGTCGACCGAGGCGAGCTGGCGTTCCTTGATGTCGTGCGTGAGCTGGACGTGGTCATCGACTTGAATGCGCTGACGATTTTCGCCCGATGGATTACGCCGCCGCTGACCCCGAAGCGGTTCGACACCTGGTTCTATGTGGTGGATGCGCCGGACGACCAGGTGGCGGCCTGCGACGGGCGCGAGACGGTGGACGCCGAGTGGATCGCGCCGAGCGAGGTGCTGCGGTTGGCGCAGGCCGGCGAGCGCAAGGTGATATTCCCGACCCGCATGAACGTGCAGTTGCTGGCCGAGGCCTCGAGCGCCGAGGACTGCGTGGCGCGGGCCAAGGGGCGGACCCTGGTGACGGTCGAGCCGCAGATCCAGGATCGGCCGGGCGGCAAGGTTCTGGTGTTGCCGCCGGACGCCGGCTACGGCGTGGTCGAGGAGCCGCTGGCGAACGTGATGTAGGCGGCTCAGGCCGCCGCGGCGACCTTGCGTTCCAGTTCTTCGATCAGGATGCGGCCGACGGGATGGTCGTCGGTCTTGATGCTGTCGCGAACGGCCGCCTTGATGGCGTCGATGTGCGCGTCGACGAGCGGCAGCGAGACGACCAGGCGCTTGTCCTTGTCGTCGATGAGCTTGCAGAGCGAGGCGCCGATGCGGGTGATCAGTGGGAATTCGTAGGTCGTGCCCAGGCCCTTGAGGTCATGGGCGCGCAGGTAAAGCGTCTCCATGGTCTCGGCTGTGACGCCGTCGTCGCGGACGAGCTGGCGCGCGGCGTCGAGCTTGATGACCTCTTCCGAAAGCCATTGGGCGAAGTTGCCGGACAGGCTTTTCAGGGCCGCTTCGGCCTTGGCGATGGCGCTCGGATCGATCGCGCCGAACCGACCGCCGACCTTGAGACGAAGGCTGGGGGGCTGGATGACCGGGTTCTGCTGGCTCACTACGCGCCTCCTAGGACAACGTGGGGCACCCTAGGGGACAGGCGTTAACAACGGATGAGCCGGGAACCGGCGGTAATCACACGGAAAACTGTTCGGCGAGGACGCGTTCCTCGAGGCTGCGGCCGGCGTCGAACAGCATGTGCAGGGCGACGTCGCGTTTCTCGGCGATCTGCACGGCCACCACGTCGCGGACCTCGAAATTGTCGGCCACGGCGCTGACCGGGCGCTTGTCGGCCTCGAGGATCTCGAAGGTGACCTGGGCCGTGTGCGGCAGCAGCGCGCCACGCCAGCGGCGCGGGCGGAAGGCGCTGATCGGGGTCAGGGCCAGGATCTTGGCGTCGAGCGGAATGATCGGGCCATGGGCCGAGAGGTTGTAGGCGGTCGAGCCGGCGGGAGTCGCCACCAGCGCGCCGTCGCAGGAGAGCTCGCCCAGCCGCACCTTGCCGTCGATGGAGATGCGCAGCTTGGCGGTCTGGCGGGTCTGGCGCAGCAGCGAGACTTCGTTGATGGCCAGCGCCTCGTGGCGGCGTCCGGCGGCGTCGATGGCGACCATGGACAGCGGGTGGATGACGGCGCGCTCGGCGGCGTTGATCCGCTCCAGCAGCGCGTCCTCGCTGTACTCGTTCATCAGGAAGCCGACCGAGCCGCGGTTCATGCCGTAGATCGGCCGGCCGTTCTTGAGGTTGTCGTGCAGGGTTTCGAGCATGAAGCCGTCGCCGCCGAGGGCGACGATCACCTGCGCGTCCTCGTCGCTCGCCTCGCCGTAGCGTGACACCAGGACATTGCGCGCGTCCTGGGCCTCAGGGCGGTCGCTGGCCGCGAAGGCGAGACGGGTCACGAAGGGCTCAGGCTTGAACATGGCCCGGCAAAAGTCCGTGAAACGGGCGATCCGTCAACCAGGGTTCACCGCGCGGCGGAAGGCGGCGCCGGCGATGTGGGCGTCGAACGGGCCGAACGCGCCGCCGGCCCGGCGTGCGCCCTCCTGGCCGCCGCCGGGCCGTCCGCCGTTGAGGTCGCGGACCATCTCGAGGATGGTCGGAAAGACGCTGCGGTCGATGCCGACGGCCGCGCAGGCCAGGGCCAGCAGTTCCGGGCGCTCGGAGTTCACCGCCCGGCGTACGTGGTTCTGGTCGAACCGGCCGAGCGTCGCCAGGCTGGCGAGGAACAGGGTGAGGCGTCCCTCCTTGAGCGCGCGGATCAGGTAGCCCGCCCGCAGCTGGCCTGCGGCGTCGAGCTTGGCGACCAGCCGCCGCTCCATCTCCTCGCGCTCGCCATCCCGTTCCGTGCGGGCCGCGTCAGCCGGGGCCGAGCCGCCGTGCGCCTCGCGCACCGAAGCGGCGAGGGCGGCGTCGAGCGCGGCGGCGTCGAGCCGGAAGCGGTCGACGAGGGAATGGCGCAGGGCCTGGCCGACCCAGACGTAGAGCTGCCGCGCCAAGCCGTCGGTGAGGCCAGGGTGGCGGGCGAGCGGTGAGCGCATGGCGGCGATCCGCTGCGCGGCCGTGACCAGGACGTTGAGGTCGTGCTCGCTGAGGGCGGCGCTTGGATTGCCGGCCAGCGCCGTCAGGACCGCCGGCTCGCTCTGCTGGAGGATGGCTGCGACCACCGGCGGGCCGATGTTGGGGCGGCGGGCGACCTCGATCTGGTGCTCGATGGTCGCCTCGACGAGCAGGCGGACGAGGTCGTGATCCTTGAGCACCGGACTGCCGGCGATGACCGGGCGGGCGATCTCGATGTCGTCCAAAGCCAGGACGTTAACAAGCGCCGAGGGCGCCCACTCGGCCTGGGCCAGCTTTTCCGACAGACGGCGGCGGATGTCGCGTTCGGCCTCGACGACCAGGGACATGAAGATCGAGTTGAGCAGGGCCTGGATCGGCTTGGAGGTCATCAGCCCTGCGGCGCTCTCGCCGGCGTCGCAGAGCTCGACGATGGCCAGCAACAGGCGCTCACGATCGGCCGGCGCACGGCTGCGGGCCAGATTCAGCAGCTCATCGGTCTTGGCGGCCACACTCACTCTGGCGTCCCCGGCGATCACTTCGAATCTGCTCGGAGCGGATGAAAACATGGTTACAACCTGTTGACCATGCGGGCGGCGAGTCGCCCGCCAGACGAGCAAAGCGGGGTGGAAGATGGCCGAACCTCTGATCCTGGCGCTGGACCAAGGCACCACCTCGACCCGGGCGATCGTCTTCGACGCCACCGGCGCGCCGCTCGCCGAGGCCGGCCGGCCGCTGGAGCAGTTCTATCCGGACGATGGTTGGGTCGAGCACGACGCCGAGGAGATCTTCGCCGCCTCGGTCGCGGTGCTGCGCGAGGCGCTGGCGAAGTCCGGTCGCCCGATCGAGGACGTCGCCGCCATAGGCATCACCAATCAGCGTGAAACGGTGGTGATCTGGGACAAGGCGACCGGCAAGCCGATCCACCGCGCGATCGTCTGGCAGGACCGCCGCACGGCCCCGACCTGCGAGCGGCTGCGGGCGGCCGGACGCGAGGCGCAGGTGACGGAGATCACCGGCCTGCTGCTGGATCCGTACTTCTCGGGGACGAAGATCGCCTGGATGCTGGGACAGGTCGACGGCGCGCGGGCTCGGGCCGAGGCCGGCGAGCTGCTGGCCGGGACCATGGACAGCTGGGTCATCTGGAACCTGACCGGCGGCAAGGTGCACGCCACCGACGCGACCAACGCCTCGCGCACCATGCTGTTCGACCTGAAGGCCCAGGCCTGGTCGGACGAGATGCTGGAGATGCTGGACGTGCCGCGGGCGCTGATGCCGACGGTGCTGGACTGCGCCGGCGACTATGGCGCGACGGCGCCTGAGCTGCTGGGGCGGGCGATCCCGATCCGCGGCGTGGCCGGCGACCAGCAGGCGGCGTTGATGGGGCAGGGCTGCATCCGCGCCGGCGAGATGAAGGCCACCTACGGCACCGGCTGCTTCATGCTGGTCAACACCGGTGAGCATCTGGCCCCGTCGCGCTCGCGGCTGCTGACGACCGTCGCGGCGCGGCTGGGCGGACGGGCGACCTATGCGCTGGAGGGATCGATCTTCATCGCCGGCGCGGCGCTCCAATGGGTCAACGAAGGCCTGGGCGTGCCGGGCGGCGGCGCTGGCGTGGAGAAGCTGGCGCAGACGGCACGCGACGATCACGGCGTGGTCCTGGTGCCGGCGTTCACCGGCCTCGGCGCGCCGTGGTGGGACGCCAACGCCCGCGGCGGCCTGTTCGGGATGACCCGCGACACCGGCCTGGCCGAAATCGCGCACGCCGCGTTCGACGCCTGCGCCCTGCAGACCCGGGACCTGATCGAGGCGATGCGGGCCGATGCGCCGGGCGCCTTCGGCCGCGACGTCGAGCTGCGCATCGACGGGGGCATGTCGCGCAGCGCCTGGTTCAGCCAGCGGCTGGCCGACCTGACCGGCGTCGCGGTCGGGCGGGCGACCTACATGGAAACCACCGCGCTCGGTGCGGCGCTGTTCGCCGGACTGGGGGCCGGCGTCTACGCCAGCGTCGAGGAGGCGGCGGCCGCGCGGCCCTCGACCGAACGGATGGATCCGGCCCTGTCGAGCCATGGGCGGGAGGCCGCCTACGCCCGCTGGCTGGACGCCGTGGCGCGGGTGAAGACCACGGCCTGACGGCTCAAGTCTTGAAGACTGATCGGCGCCAGCGGATCGCCGTGCCGGCGATGCCGAAGCCGGCGATCATCAGCGCCCAACTGGCCGGTTCCGGGATCAGGGCGAACTGCCCACGGATCTCGCCGCCCGGTGCGAACGTCGTGTGGACATTGAAATAGGCCTGGCCGCCGTTCAGCGCGGTGAGGAGGGCGGTGCGGGCACCCTGCGCCGTGCCGCCGTTCGCGGCGACGAAGGCGGCGTTGTAGGAGCCAGGCGCATTGAGATCGAAGCCCTGGTTGTAGGCGCCGCTGGTGACGCCCGTCGGAAAACCCGGGAAGCTGGGCGTCTGGGTGGCGACCCCAGCGTTGGTCGGCGCGGCGGCGCAGCAGTGGACATGAGCGGCGGCGACATTGCCGATCAGGTTGCTGAACGTCGTCGAGACCGTGAGCAGATCGCCGTCGATGGTGAGAAAGGCGACGCCGCCGCCGGGCGAGGCGACCGGCGGGTTCTCATTCGCCCCCAGCAGGGTCGCCTTGTAGACGGTGGCGGCCTGGGCCGAGCCGCCCAGCGACAGCCCAACCAAAGCCAGGCTTGCGGCGACCGCGGCGAACTTGAACGTCGGGTAAGACACAGCGACCTCCGCATCCGAGCTTTGGGACGTCGAATTTCACTAAGGGTCCGCAATCCCCAGCCTCAGGAACATGCGGGCCGACAAGCCGTGGATCGTGATGCGCGGGCAGATCTTGTCGTTAACGAAGTCTTCCGCCCATCAGGTCCGGGTGTCAACGGCCGTTTGTCGAGCAGATTCAACGCCGCAGGCCGTGCTTGACGCTTGGCGCCGACGGCGCGACTCTGGTGATCAACGATCAGACAAAGACATGCATAGGGAGGCCGTCATGGCCGATGGTTCGATCGCGAGCGTGAGCTCGTTGAAGGGCAAGGTCAGCGCCGAGGAATGGCAGGCGCGCGTGGACCTGGCGGCGCTTTACCGGCTGGTTGCGCTCTACGGCTGGGACGATGCGATCTACACCCACATCTCGGCGCGGTTGCCCGGCCCCGATCACCAATTTCTGATCAATCCCTATGGGATGTATTTCGGCGAGATGACCGCCTCGGCGCTCGTCAAGATCGACCTCGACGGCAACATCCTCCAGGAGACGCCGTACTTCATCAATCCGGCGGGCTTCACGATCCACTCGGCCATCCACGCGGCTCGCGAGGACGCCCACTTCGTCATGCACCTCCACACCGACCAGGGCGTGGCGGTCGCGGCGCAGAAGGACGGCCTGCTGCCGCTGTCGCAGCACGCGCTGATCGTGCGCACCATGCTGGCCTATCACGACTATGAGGGGATCGCCCTCAATCTGGACGAGCGCGAGCGTCTGGTCGCCGACATCGGCGAGAAAAAGATGATGCTGCTGCGCAACCACGGGACTCTGACGGTCGGGGAGACCGCCGCCGAGTGCTGGATCAACATGTTCTACCTGGAGAGGGCCTGTAAACAGCAGGTCATGGCGCTGTCGGCCGGCCGGGAAAACGTGCTGCTCGCGCCGCAGGCGGCGCAGGACGAAGTGAAGGCGCAGATGTCGCGCGGTCTGGGCGGCGGGCTGGCCTGGCCGGGCGCTTTGCGTCTGCTGGATCGGTCGCTGCCGGGCTACGACGTCTAGAGGTCTTCCTCAAGGATTGTTCAAGGCGGGCGTCCGATCTCGGGCGCCCGTTTTCTTTGCAGCGATGACCTCAATACGGAAATGTAAGCTTCAACGAGTGTTGTGGCCGGGCATAGCCATCTTGTATTTCAGAGCCGACACGCAAAGCCATCGTTCTGTCACTGGACGGCGCCCATATCGTCGCCATAAGACGCATTTCGATTCAGCGTCATCCAATCTCATTTTCCGAGCCGCCCCGGAGATTCCGTAACTTGTTGCGACGCCACTTTTTCCTCGTCGGCGCGATTGTGATCCTCGGCCTCATGGTGGTCGCAGGCGGCTGGAAGCTCACCCTCGGCAAAAAGGAGGGGCCCGGCGGCCCCGGCGGGGGCGCGATGGCGGCCCAGAAGGGCGGCGGTCCTGGCGGCGGGGGCCGTGGCGGCGGCATGGGCGGCCCGGCGCCGGTCAATGTGGTCGGGGCGCAGAACAAGACCTTCGTCGACGCCATCGACGTGATCGGCGTCGCCAAGGGGCGCCAGTCGGTGACCCTCACAGCGGCGGCGACCCAGCTGGTCGAGCAGGTGCGCTTCAGCGACGGCCAGTCGGTGCCCAAGGGCGCGGTTCTGGTCGAACTGAAGGCCACCGAGCAGAGCGCCGGCATCGCCCAGGCACAGGCCCGCATGGTCCAGGCGCAACGCGACTTCGATCGCTGGAAGCAGCTGGCGGCCCAGGGCTACGCCTCCAAGACCGCGCTGGATCAGCGCGAAGCCACCTATCTCGCGGCCAAGGCCGACGTCGACGCGGCGCGGGCCCGCGAGGGCGACCGCATGATCCGCGCGCCGTTCGCCGGCGTCGTCGGGCTGTCGGACATCGCCCCGGGCGCGTTGGTCAATCCGGGCGCGGCGATCGTGACCCTGGACGACATCTCCAGCGTGCGGGTCGATTTCGAAGTGCCCGACCGCTACCTCGCGTCGATCCGCGAAGGTCAACCGATCACGGCCCGCATCGACGCCTATCCCGGCCAGGTGATCCAGGGGCGGATCCAGAAGCTCGACACCCGCATCGACGAGCGCACCCGGGCGATCACCGCCCGCGCCGAGTTCCCCAACCCCGACCGCAAGCTGAAGCCCGGCATGATGCTGCGCGTGGCGATCGCCCAGGGCCAGCGGCAGGTCGTCGCCGCGCCCGAGTCTGCGGTGTCGGTGCAGGGCGACTCGGCCTTCGTCTTCGTGGTGAGCCGGCAAGGCGACCAGACGCGGACCGAGCAGCGCCCGGTGCTGACCGGCATCCGCCAGGACGGCTTCGTGGAGATCCGCGACGGTCTTCGCCCCGGCGAACAGATCGTCGCCGACGGCCTCAACAAGATCCAACCGGGCCAGCCGGTCCGCATCCTGGCGTCCCAGAAGGGCGCCGAGCCCGGGGCGCGCGCCGCGCGGCCTGACGCATGATGCTGTCGGACATCTCGGTCCGCCGGCCCGTCTTCGCAGCGGTCGCGGCGATCATTCTCTGCGTCGTCGGCGTGGCGGCCTTCGCCTCGCTGACCGTGCGCGAACTGCCCAGCGTCGATCCGCCGGTGGTGTCGATCTCCACGACCTATCGCGGCGCTTCGGCCGAAGTGGTCGAGGAGCGGATCACCGAGGTTATCGAGCGACAGATCTCCGGCATCCAGGGGATCGACCGGGTCAACTCGTCCTCGCGCGACGGCCGTTCGAACATCAACATCTCGTTCCGGCTCGACCGGAACCTCGACGACGCGGCCAACGACGTCCGCGACGCGGTCAGCCGCGTGGCGTCCAACCTGCCGCTGCAGGCCGACCCGCCGCAGATCGCCAAGGCGACCGCCGACGGCTCGCCGATCATGTTCATCTCGTTCGCCTCGACGACGCTGAACCGGCTGCAGCTCTCGGACTACGCTCAGCGCTATCTGGTCGAGCGGTTCTCGACGGTGCCGGGCGTGGCCCAGGTGTTCGTCGGCGGCAGCCAGCTCTATTCGATGCGGATCTGGCTCGATCCCAACGCCATGGCCGCCCGCGGCGTGACGGTCGACGACGTCGAGAACGCGTTGAACAGTCAGAACCTCGAACTGCCGGCCGGCTCGCTGGAAGCGCCGGACAAGGACTTCACGATCCGGGTCGGCCGCGGCTACTCCACGCCTGAGCAATTCGCCCAGCTGCCGGTGGTGGCCTCCGGCGCGCGCACCGCGGCCGCGACCGGCAACACCACGCAGGACTACGTCACCCGCCTGGGCGACATCGCCCGCGTCGAGGAGGGGCCGGACGAGCGCCGCCGCAGCTTCCGCTCGAACGGACGCGATCAGGTCGGCATCGGCATCACCCGCCAGTCCCAGGCCAACGACCTGGAAATTTCGCAGGGGGTCCGCGACCTGCTGCCGGAACTGAACAAGTCGCTGCCCAAGGGCACGGTGCTCGAGGTGGCGGTCGACTACACGGTCTTCACCAAGCACGCGCTCGAGGAAGTCTGGATCACCATGGCGATCTCCATGGCGCTGGTCGCCCTGGTGAACTTCATCTTCCTGGGAACCTGGCGCGCGGCGCTGATCCCGTCGGTCGTGGCGCCGATCTGCATCCTTTCGACCTTCATCGTCCTGGCCCCGCTGGGCTTCTCGCTGAACCTGCTGACGCTGCTGGCCCTGGTGCTGGCGATCGGCCTGGTCGTCGACGACGCCATCGTCGTGGTCGAGAACATCCAGCGTCGAATTGACGACGGCGAACCGGCCATCGTGGCCGCCCAGCGCGGCGCGCGGCAGGTGTTCTTTGCGGTCGTCGCGACGACCATCGTGCTGATCTCGGTGTTTGCGCCGCTGATGTTCCTGCCGGGCTACATCGGACGCCTGTTCGTCGAGCTGGCGGTGGCCATCGCCGCGGCCGTGGCGTTCTCGGCGCTGCTGGCGCTCAGCCTGTCGCCGATGCTGGCCTCCAAACTGCTGCGCCCGGCGCATGGCGAGGGCTTCCTTGCCCGCCGCGTCGATGCGGCCATGGCCAAGCTGAAGTCGTCCTATCACGCCTCGCTGGAGTCGCTGCTGGGCGACCGTCGCGCGACCTTCGCCACCATCGGCCTGGTCATCGTCCTGGCGGCCGGCGCCGGTGGACTGTTCTCGGTGCTGCCGCGTGAGCTGGTGCCGGAGGAAGACCGCGGACGCGTCGACCTGAACATCGTCGCGCCGGAAGGCGCGGGTTACGACTACACCATGAAGGCCGCGAACCAGGTCGAGGCGAAACTGCTGGAACTGCTCAAGGACGGCGAGATCACCCGCTACATCCTGGGCGTCCCGCGCTTCAACGGCACCCAGTTCAACAGCGGCTTCGGCAACGCCAACGTCACTGAAGGCAGCGGCGTGACGTCGAACGAGCTGGCCGCGCGCCTCAATCGCGAGCTGTCGTCGATTACTTCGGTGCGAGCGATCGCCTCGGTGCGGCCGGCGTTCCAGCGTGGCGGCGGCGGGGGCGGCGGCGGAAGCGGCGTCGACGTGATCGTCGCTGGCGACGACTACAACCAGATCGCCGCCTGGATCAAACCGCTGCTGGCGGCCGCCGAGGCCAATCCGGGCCTAGCCCGGGCGCGTCTCGACTACGAGCCCACCAGCCCGCGGGTGCTGGTCAACATCGACCGCGAGAAGGCGGCGGCGCTGGGCGTGTCGGCCCAGGCGGTCGGCCGCGCGCTGGAGAGCAACTTCGGCACCCGGCGAGTGACGACCTACATCAAGAACGGCCAGGAGTACGACGTCCTGCTGCAGACCGACCGCGAGCAGCGCCAGACCGAGCGGGACATCGGCAACCTCTATGTGCGCTCGAGCTCGGGGCAGCTGATCCCGCTCTCGACGGTGGTCACCACCGAGGTGCGCGGCGACACGCCCGACCGCTCCCGGGTCGACCGTCTGCGCTCGGTCACCCTGTCGGCCCAGCTCAACCCCGGCTATCCGGTCGGCGACGCGGTGAAGTTCTTCGAAGCCGAAATCGCCAAGATGCCGGCGGGGCCGCAGATCAAGTGGGGCGGCATGGCCCGCGACTACCTCGAAGCCGGCAGCGCGGTGGGCCTGGCCTTCGGCATGGCGCTGCTGCTGGTGTTCCTGGTGCTGGCCGCGCAGTTCGAGAGCTGGATCCACCCGGCCGTGATCATGCTGACCGTGCCGGTGGCGGCGTTGGGGGGGCTGTTCGGCCTGCTGATCGCCGGCTCGACCATCAACACCTACAGTCAGATCGGTCTGATCATCCTGATCGGCATCGCGGCCAAGAACGGCATCCTGATCGTCGAGTTCGCAAACCAGCTGCGCGACGAGGGGCTGTCGATCCGCGAGGCGGTGATCGAGAGCGCCTCGCTGCGCCTGCGCCCGATCATCATGACCTCCATCGCCGCGGCGGCGGGTGCGATCCCGCTGATCATGTGGGGCGGCGCGGGCGGCGAGAGCCGCAAGACCATCGGCGTGGTCATCTTCTTCGGGGCGATCTTCGCGACCCTGCTGACCCTGTTCATCGTGCCGGTGTTCTACAATCTGCTGGCGCGCTTCACGAAGTCGCCGCAGACCACGGCGCGGCGCATCGAGGCCTTCGAAGAGGCTGAGCAGGCGCGGGCGGCCAACGCTGCCGAATAGCCCGGCCGCGGGCGAGCGCATCCCATAACGAAAAAGCCTCCCCCAGAGGGGGAGGCGAGTTGTCGGGGTGGCGCCGGCTGCGACAAGGGGGTGTCACAGACGCCGGCGCAGGATCTCGGCTGACAGATGCAAGCGCAGCCTCGACAGCATCATGCTGCGGCTGAACGGCATTCTCGTCAAGGTTGCTATTTTGAAGCGCTAGCGTCTCACGGCGCTTTGTAGCCGGTCTCGACCTTGAGGAAGGCGATCAGGTCGATGCGGTCCTTCTCGGCCTTGAGGCCGGCGAAGGTCATCTTGGTGCCGGGCAGGAAGGTCCGCGGCTCGGCCAGCCACTTGTCGAGATGCTCGGCGTCCCAGACGAAGCCGGCGTTCTTCACCGCCTCGGAGTACTTGTAGCTTTCGAGCGCGCCGGCCTTGCGCCCGAACACGCCGTGCAGGTTCGGGCCGGTGAGGTTGGCGCCGCCTTCGATGATCGTGTGGCACGAGCGGCACATGGCGAACTTGGCCTTGCCGTTGTCGATGTCGGCGGTGTTGTAGGGTGCGGGCAGGCTGGCCAGGACGGCGGCCTTTTCGGCGGCGGTGGGCTCGTGCTCGGCCGCCGGAGCCGGGCTGGAGCTTGCGGACTTCTCGCCGCCGCCCTGGCCGCAGCCAGCGAGCAGGGCGCAGGACCCCAGAACGGACAGCATCAGCGCATGGCGCATGTTCAGAACCCCTCAGCCAATCGTGAGCGCAAGCTAATCAAGCTCCGCCGCGTTGCAAGGCGCGTCGGCGACGCTCCTTCTGGATTGTCTCATCCAGGGACTGCAGGAAGCGCGAGCGGTCGTTGCGGTCGAAGGGGCGGGGCCCGCCGAGCATCTCGCCGGTCGAGCGCAACTGCTCCATCAGCGCGCGCTGGGCGATGGCTGCGCCGATCGAGTTTTCGGTGAAGGGGCGGCCGTTGGCGCCCAGGGCGTAGCCGCCCGCCTTCAGCACCCGCTCGGCCAGCGGGATGTCGTTGGTGATCGCCACGTCGCCTGACGAGATGTGTTCCGCGATCCAGTCGTCGGCGACGTCAGGACCGGCGTCGACGATCATCCGCTCGACCAGCGGCGACTGCGGGATCTGCATGAAGGCGTTGGAGACGACCCAGGTCTTCAGCCCATAGCGCTGGGCGACCTTGTAGGTCTCGTCCTTCACCGGGCAGGCGTCGGCGTCGATGAAGATCTCGATCGGTTTAGAGTCCACGCAAACCAGCCCTGCAGACAAAGGAACGCCGCCGGCCCCGGAGAGCCGACGGCGTCCTTCATAGCGCCTGTTGTGGGTCAGGCGAAGGCGAGGGCCTGCTTGCGACGCGAGGAGCGCACCGCAGCGCCGACGCCGCCGAAGCCCATGATCATCATCGCCCAGGTCGCCGGCTCAGGAACCGCCGAGATCGACACGTTGTCGAGCGCCGGACCATACGGGGTGCGAGTCTGCGAATTGAAGACCAAGGTCGAGGTCGGGTCGAACGCCGTGAAGGTGTAGCTGTACTGCGTCCAGCCCATGTTCTGCTTGGTGTTGCCGGCGCCGACGTTGAAGGTGAAGTTGTTCACCCAGTCGCCGCTGACCGAGGTGGCGACGAACTTGTCGCCCAGGCCGCCGTCGGGGTTCCCGGCCAGCCAGAAGCTGACCTTGTAGGTCTTGCCGACGACCGTATCGATGGTCTGCTGGATGCTGCCGCCGTTGAGCGCCGAGAGGTCCACGCTGCGCTCGCCGTCGGCCGCCTGCCAGTAGGAGCCGATGTAGTCGACGCCGTAGCCCTTGACGGTCCAGCCGGTGATGGCGGTGCTGCCGTTGCCGAGGGTGATGAAGCTGCCCGGATCGGCGCCTTCTTCAAAGCTGCCGTTGACCAGGGTCGCGGCGTTCGCGCCGCCAGCGACCAGCGCAACGGCGAGCGCCGCAGCCGTGCCCACCAGCCAGTTCTTTTTCGTGCTCACGTGTGGAGTCTCCAATTGGGATGCGGCCCGAGTGGGCCAATCGGTTTTCGCAATCGGCGTGCCAGCGTCGGGGGCTTGGCAGCGGGGACGGGCCGTGGCATCGGTCGGCGGCGCAAAGCCGTGCCGGCTTAGCTCAGTTGGTAGAGCAGCGGTTTTGTAAACCGAAGGTCACGGGTTCGAATCCTGTAGCCGGCACCATCGCGTCGAGACGGCGCGCTTGACCCGTGACGGCCGCGAACCTAGCTAAGGGGCCGCGAGGAACGACCTCCCCCAATATCGTGGGCATCAAAGTCCGGGACGGCCCGGCTCTTCGAAAGGAGGGCCGCATGGCCTGGATTCTACTGTTTATCGCCGGACTGCTCGAAGTGGTCTGGGCGTTCTCCATGAAGCAGTCGCACGGCTTCACCCGTCTCGTGCCGAGCGTCATCACCATCGGGACCATGATCGCCAGCTTCGGCTTGCTGTCGGTGGCGATGCGGACGCTTCCGCTGGGCACGGCCTATACGATCTGGACCGGCATCGGCGCGGTCGGGGCGTTCGTGGTCGGCATAGCGGTGCTAGGCGAGCAGATCAGCATCATGCGCATCCTGGCGGCGGTGATGATCGTCGGCGGCCTGGTGATGATGAAACTGTCCAGCTCGCACTAGAGCGCGCAATCCAGCCCTAGGAAGAAACACGCGACCGGAAGTAGTCTCCGGACGTGACCGGCCGGCGCCGCAAGAGCGCCGGCCGCTTGTTTCTGATTTCCCCAGGGGGAGGGGCGATATGGCCGACAGCGCAGCCGCCGACCGCCGGCATCGACTGAAGTCGATCATCGGCGGATCCACGGGCAACCTGGTCGAGTGGTACGACTGGTACGTCTATTCCGCCTTCACCCTCTATTTCGCGCCGATCTTCTTCCCGGCCGGCGACCGCACCGCGCAACTGCTGAACGCCGCGGCGGTGTTCGCGGTCGGCTTCCTGATGCGGCCGATCGGGGCCTGGATCATGGGTATCTATTCCGATCGCAAGGGCCGCAAGGCCGGGCTGACGCTGTCGGTATCGCTGATGTGCGCCGGCTCGCTGCTGATCGCGGTGACGCCCGGCTACAATCAGATCGGCTGGATCGCGCCGGCGCTGCTGGTGCTCGCGCGCCTGATGCAGGGTTTGAGCGTCGGCGGCGAGTACGGCGCCAGCGCCACCTATCTCAGCGAGATGGCCGGCAAGAAGCGGCGCGGCTTCTTCTCGTCCTTCCAGTACGTGACGCTGATCTCGGGCCAACTGCTGGCCCTGCTGGTGCTGCTGCTGTTGCAGGCGATTCTGCCGGAACCGGACCTCGAGGCGTGGGGCTGGCGGATCCCGTTCGTGATCGGCGGCGCCTTGGCGGTGGTCGTTTTCTATCTGCGCCGCGGCCTGGCCGAGACCGAGTCTTTCAAGAACGCCCAGGCGAGCGCTGCGCCCAAGTCGAGCGGCTTTGCGCTGTTCAAGTACTATCCGCGCCAGGCCCTCACGGTCATCGCGCTGACGGCGGGCGGCACGCTCGCCTTCTACGCCTACTCGACCTACATGCAGAAATTCCTGGTCAACACCTCGGGCTTCAGCCGCGAGACGGCGACCGCGATCAGCGCGGCGGCCCTGTTCGTCTACATGCTGATCCAGCCGGCGGCCGGGGCGCTGTCGGACAAGATCGGGCGCAAGCCGCTGATGATCGCGTTCGGTGTGCTGGGCGTGGCGTTCACCTATCTGATCTTCACGACGCTCTCGAAGACCAGCGACCCGGTGGTGGCTTTCGCCATCGTGCTGGGCGCGTTGATCATCGTCACCGGCTACACCTCGATCAACGCGGTGGTGAAGGCCGAGCTGTTCCCGGCCCACATCCGGGCGCTGGGCGTGGCGCTGCCCTATGCGCTGGCCAATACCATCTTCGGGGGCACGGCCGAGTACGTGGCCCTGTGGTTCAAGGCCCAGGGCATGGAGAGCGGCTTCTACTGGTACGTCACCGGCATGATCGGCGTCTCGCTCATCACATACCTGCGGATGCGCGACACCCAGAAGCACAGCGAGATCGCCGAGGACTGACGGAACAGCGGGGGCGAGCGCGGGTTGAAGCTGGAAGCAACTCCAGGAGAGACCCCATGGCCGCCCCCGACGCCATCGCTCTGCTCAAGGCCGATCACCGCGCAGTCGAAGCCTTGTTCGAGGACTTCAAGAAGGCGCGGGGCGCCGCGCGCAAGGCCGCGGTGGTCCACCAGATCTGCGTCGACTTGACGGTCCACACGATGATCGAGGAGGAAATCTTCTATCCGGCCTGCCGCGGCAAGATCGAGGACAGCACCCTGGACGAAGCCTATGTCGAGCACGACGGCGCCAAGCTGATGATCGCCGAACTGTCCGACGCCGCGCCGAACGAGGCGTTCTACGACGCCAAGGTCAAGGTGCTGTCGGAGGAGATCCGGCATCATGTCCACGAGGAGGAGATGCGCTCGGAGGGCATGTTCGCCCAGGCCCGGCAAGCGGGTCTCGACATGGACGAGCTCGGCGAGCGGATGCTTGCGCGCAAGACGCAGCTGAAGACCCAGTTCGAGACCACAGGCCTGCCGATCCAGCAGACCCATTCGATGCGCGGGGCCGTCATCGAGCACGTCGGCATGCGCCACTAAGGCGATCAGTCCTTCACCTGAGGTTGGAATGGGCGCGCGCCTATGGTCACCTGCGGCCAAAGCAGGGAGCGCGCCATGAACTTCGAAGAGTACCGCAAGCACGACGCCGTGGGCCTGGCCGGGCTGGTGTCGAAGGGCGAGGTCAGCCCCTCGGAGCTGCTGGAGACGGCGGTGGCGCGGATGGCGGCGGTCAATCCGAAGATCAACGCCGTGACCATGGACCTCGCCGAATGGGGCCGTCAGGACGTCAAGCGCGAGATCTGGGGCGGGCCGATGGCCGGCGTGCCGTTCCTGCTGAAGGACCTCGGCGCGCAGCTGGCGGGCTCGCCGACCTCCGCGGGCTCGGCCGTGTTCAAGGACGCCACGGCCGTCGCCGACAGCGCCATCACCACCGCCTACAAGGACGCCGGACTGGTGTTGTTCGGCAAGACCAACACGCCGGAGTTCGGCCTGATGCCGGTGACCGAGCCGGCGCTGCTGGGCGTCTGCCGTAATCCCTGGGACACCGGCCGCACACCCGGAGGGTCGTCGGGCGGCGCCGCCGCCGCGGTCGCCGCGGGGATCGTGCCGGCGGCGCACGCCAGCGACGGCGGCGGATCGATCCGCACCCCGGCCTCGGCCTGCGGCCTGTTCGGCATGAAGCCCTCGCGCGGGCGGGTGTCGTTCGCACCGATGGGCGAAGGATGGGGCGGCGCCTCAATCCAGCACGCGGTGACGCGGTCGGTGCGCGACAGCGCCGCGCTGCTCGACGCGGTTTGCCAGCCTCAACCTGGCGATCCGTACTTCCTGGCGCCGCCGGAGCGGCCGTTCGCCGACGAGGCGCTTCGCGACCCCGGCAAATTGGCCATCGGCTTCACCACCGCGGCCCTGGCCTCCGACGGCCTGGACCCGGAGTGCGCGGCCGCGGTGCTGGACGCCGCCAAGCTTTGCGAGGGCCTGGGCCACATGGTCGAGGAGGTGCGCGTGCCCGGCGACCTGGCCGCCATGCAACAGGGGGCCGGCGACGTGATCGCCGCCAGCATCGCTGCCACCCTCGACGCCGAGGGCGAGCGTCGCGGTCGGCCGGTGACCGACAGCGACGTCGAGATGCTGACCTGGCTGATGTACCAGCGCGGCAAGCAGATCACGGGCGCAAACTACGTCCGCGGCCTAGCGGCGATCCATGCTTATGGGCGGGCGATGGCGGGCCTGTTCCAGCAATACGACGTGCTGCTGTTGTCGACGCTGGGCAGCCCGGCGATCCCCGTCGGCCACCTGACCGAGAACCCGCGCGAATACACTCAGCGGCTGTTCAAGTTCATGCCCAACACCCAGGCGTTCAACAACACCGGCCAGCCGGCGATGACCGTGCCGCTGGCCTGGAGCCAGGGCGGCCTGCCGATCGGCATCCAGTTCGTCGGCCGAATGGGCGAGGAGGCGCTGCTGTTCCAGCTGGCGGGGCAACTGGAGCAGACCCGGCCCTGGTTCGACCGCGTGGCGCCGCTCTAGAGGCCCGCGCGTGGGGCGGGCGCCGGTCTCGATCCTGCTTGGCGCGATCGCGGCGGCGACGCTGGTCGTCGTCGCGCTGTGGATCTGGAGCGAGGTGCTGATCACGCGCACCTATCGGCTCGCGCCCGAGGTCGCGCAGACCGGACCGGCGCATCTGGTCGCCGAGGGGCGACGGCTCAGCAAGCTCTATGGCTGCACCAGCTGTCACGGGGCGGATCTGCAGGGGAAGGTCTACAATCCCAATCCCCGCCTGGTGCGCAACTACGCTCCGAACCTGACCCTCGCGGCGGCGCGCTATAGCGACGAGCAACTGGCCCAGGCGATCCGCCAGGGCGTGCGGCCGAGCGACGGGCGCGCGCTGTGGGGCATGCCGGCCCAGACCCTCATGCACCTGACGTCGGAGGAGCTGGCGACAGTGCTGGCCTTCGTACGTTCCCACCCGCCGGCCGGTCCGCCGACGCCGCCGGAGAGCGCGGGCTGGCGCGCCCGCTGGGCGGTGCTGACGGGCGCGCTGGACGAGCCGCAGCGGGTGGCGCGGGCGCACGCGCGGCCGGCCATGGACCTGGGGCCGGAGCTGGCGATGGGGCGGCATATCGCCCGCACGGTCTGCTCCGAGTGCCACGGCTCCGACCTGGGCGGCGACGATGTCGAGGGCGGGCCCGACCTGCGGGTGGTCGGCGCCTACGACGCGCAGGCCTTCGACACGCTGATGCGCACCGGCGTCCCGCCGGGCGGCCGGCATCTGGGGATCATGACCCTGGTGGCGCGCTCGGACTTCAAGGTGTTCACGCAAGCCGAGGTCGCGGCGCTCTACGCGTATCTCTCGGCGCGGGCGGAGCGGCTCAACGAGGCCGACTAGTCGTCGGTCTTGCGGCGCAGCTGCAGGAGGTAGGCGGCGAGGACGCCGGTGGCGACCAGGCCGATCAGCAGGGTCGAGACCGCGTTGATCTCCGGGCTCACCCCAAGCCGCACCTGGCTGTAGATCCGCATCGGCAGGGTGGTCGCGCCCGGTCCGGAGGTGAAGCTGGCGATCACCAGGTCGTCGAGCGACAGCGTGAAGGCGAGCATCCAGGCGGCCGCCACCGCGGGCGCGATATTGGGCAGGGTGACCAGGAAGAACGACTTGATCGGCGGGCAGCCGAGGTCCTGGGCCGCCTCTTCGAGCTGCTGGTCGAACGCGGCGAGCCGCGCCTGGATGACCACGCAGGCGTAGCACATGGTGATGGTCGCGTGGCTGACCGTCACGGTCCAGAAGCCGCGCGGCAGGCCGAGCGAGACGAACAGCAGCAGCAGCGACAGGCCGAGGATCACCTCGGGCATGACCAGCGGCGCGAACACCATGCCCGAGAAGAGCGTGCGGCCACGGAACCGCTTGGCGCGGACCAGGGCGATGGCGGCCAGCGTGCCGAGGATGGTGGCGATGGTCGCCGAGATCAGTCCGACCCTGAAGGTCACCCAGATCGCGTCGAGCAGCTGTTCGTTGCGGAACAGCGAAGCGTACCAGCGGGTCGAGAACCCGCCCCAGACCGTGACCAGCCGGCTGGCGTTGAACGAGTACACGACGAGCAGGACGATCGGCAGGTAGAGGAACCCGAAGCCGACGACCAGGGCGGCGATGTTGAAGCCGGTGAGGCCGCGCTTCATCGCCCAAGCTCCGTCAGCTTGGCCTGCTGGCGCTGGTAGAGCACGATCGGGATCACCAGGGTGAATAGCAGCACGATCGCCACCGCCGAGGCGGCCGGCCAGTCGCGGTTGGCGAAGAACTCCGTCCAGATGGTCTTGCCGAGCATCAGCGTCGACGAGCCGCCGAGCAGGTCGGGGATCACGAACTCGCCGACCATCGGAATGAAGCAGAGCAGGGAGCCTGCGGCCACGCCGGGCAGGGAAAGCGGGAACGTCACCCGCCAGAACGCTTCGAGCGGCGTGCAGCCGAGGTCGGCGGCGGCCTCCAGCAGGTCGTGCTGCTGGCGCTCCAGCACCGCGTAGAGCGGCAGGACCATGAACGGCAGGTAGGCGTAGACCAGCCCGATATAGATGGCGGTGTCGGTGTTGAGCAGCGAGACCGGGCCAAGGCCGACGGCGCGCAGCGCGACGTTGAGCAGACCCTCGGGCTTGAGGATGCCGATCAGCGCGTAGACCCGGATCAGGAAGCTGGTCCAGAATGGCAGGATCACCGCCATCAGCAGGGCCTTGCGCACCGACGGCGTACAGCGGGCCATCGCATAGGCCAGCGGATAGCCGAGCAGCAGCAGGATGAAGGTGGCGACGCCCGCGAACTTCAGACTGGAAAGATAGGCGACGATATAGAGCCGGTCGGTCGGCAGCCGGGCGTAGGTTTCGAAGTCGAGGCCCGCGAGAAAGGTCTTCAGGCCCGCCAAACCCTGCGACCAATCCAGGCGCGGGGCGTAGGGCGGCATCGCCAGAGCCGTTTCCGACAGCGACAGCTTGGCCACCAGCAGGAACGGGAACAGGAAGAACAGGCCGAGCCACAGGAACGGCGCGAGCGCCGCCAGGCTCGTGCGGTCGCCCCGGGCTTTCACTGGGTCAGCACCACGCCCGCGTCGCGGGCGAAGGTCAGCCACACCTGATCGTCCCAGTCGACCGGCCGGTCGACGAAGCGGGTGGCGTTGGCGCGGGCGGCGCGGATCGTGCGGCCGCTGTCCAGTTCGACCAGATAGGTGGTCCAGTCGCCGAGATAGCCGATATCGGCGACCTTTCCGGCCATCCGGTTGGGGCCGGGCGGCGGCTCGTCCAGGTGGACCTGGATCTTCTCCGGCCGCACCGCGAGCCAGGCGGTCGAGCCGACGGGGATGCGGTCGTCCTCGACGATGTCGAAGCCCTGAGGGGAGTCGGCGCTGGCCATGCGGACGGTGAGGCCGTCCGCGTGCTCGGCGACGCCCTCGAAGATGTTCACGTCGCCGATGAAGTCGGCGACATAGCGCGAGTTAGGCGCTTCATAGACGTCGGCGGGACGGCCCATCTGCACGATCTGTCCGGCGCGCATGACGGCGATGCGGTCGGCGGTGACCATGGCCTCTTCCTGGTCGTGGGTGACGATCAGGAATGTCATGCCCAGCTGCTGCTGAAGGGCCATCAGCTCCCACTGGGTCTCCTCGCGCAGCTTCTTGTCGAGGGCGGCGAGCGGCTCGTCGAGCAGCAGCATCTTCGGGCGCGGAGCGATGGCGCGGGCAAGGGCGACGCGCTGGCGCTGGCCGCCGGAGAGCTGGTGCGGCTTGCGCTTGGCCAGACCGTCCAGGCGCACGAGCGAGAGCATCTCGGTCACCCGGGCGGCGACCTCGTCCTTGGCCATGCCCTGCTGCTTCAGGCCGAAGGCGATGTTCTTCTCCACGCTCAGGTGGGGAAACAGCGCGTAGGACTGGAACATCATGTTGACCGGCCGCTCGTGCGGCCGCTTGCCGGCGAGATCCTCGCCGGCCAACAGCACGCGGCCCTCGTCCGGCGTCTCGAAGCCGGCGAGCAGGCGCATGAGCGTGGTCTTGCCGCAGCCGGACGGCCCAAGCAGGGCGAAGAACTCGCCGGGATAGATATCGAGCGAGACGCCGTTGACGGCCGTCTCGCCGTCGAACCGCTTCACCACCTTCTCGAAACGCACCAGCGGCTTGGCCGTAGGATCGGTCCACGGCGCAAAGGTCGAACGGACCGCGCCGATGTTCAGGCGCGGGCGGCTGCGTTCGGTCATCTGCCGCTTCCTATTGGCCGGTCTGAACGCGGGTCCACATGCGTGTCACGTCGCGCAGCAGAGCCTGATCCTTGGTGGTGGTCACGAAGAGGCGCTTGAAGAGATCTGGCGTCGGATAGACGTTCGGATCACCCCGCACCGAGGCGTCGACCATCGGCGTCGCCGGCAGGTTGGCGTTGGCGTACTGGGTGTAGTTCGACGCCTTGGCGATGACGTCGGGCCGCAGCATGTAGTCCAAGAACTTGTAGGCGGCGTCCGGATTGGGCGCATCGGCGGGGATCGCGAACACGTCGAACCAGACCTGGCTGCCTTCCTTGGGGATGACGTAGGCGAGTTCGACGCCGTTCTTGGCTTCCGCCGCACGAGTCTTGGCCTGCAGGATGTCGCCCGAGTAGCCGACCGCCACGCAGATATCGCCGTTGGCCAGGGCCTCGACGTACTCCGACGAGTGGAACTTGCGGATGAACGGCCGGGCCTTGACCATCATGTCGGTCGCGGCCTGGTAGTCGGCGACGTTCTTGGAATTGGGATCCTTGCCCAGATAGTTCAGGGCGACGGCGTACATGTCCTCGGAGGCGTCGAGATAGTAGACGCCGCAATCCTTGAGCTTGGCGAGGTTGGCCGGATCGAACACCACCGACCAGCTGTCGATGTTCACGCCCGGCAGGCGCTTGGCCACTTCCTTGACGTTGTAGCCGATGCCGATGGTGCCCCACATGTAGGGGACGGTGTACTTCTGGCCCGGATCGAAGGGCTCCATGTGGCTCATGATGTCGGGCCACAGGTTCTTGTTGTTCGGCAGCTTGGACTTGTCGAGCTGGGCGATCGCGCCGGCGGTGATGTAGCGCGGCACGTTGTGGTTCGACGGCGCGACGATGTCGTAGCCGGTGTTGCCCTGCAGGACCTTGGTCTCGAGGATTTCGTTGGAATCGAAGGTGTCGTACTGGACCTTGATCCCGGTTTCCTTGGTGAAATCGGCCAGGATCTGGGGGTCGATATAGTCCGACCAGTTGTAGATCTTCAGAGTCTGTTCCTTGGCCCCGCCGCCTTGGCCGCAGGCGGCCAGGGTCATGCTCATAGCCAGGACAGCAGCCGTGCCCAGCGCCTTAGTCCACATGCCCACTCTCCAACTTGCCCGAAGGGCAGCTTATAGGGCCAAGCCGACAGATTTTAAGTGCTAATGCGCAAGGAGCGCTTCCGATGCCTACCTCGATGGCGATGATCGCCCCGGTCCTGCTGCTTGTCGCCTCCAACATCTTCATGACCTTCGCCTGGTACGGGCACTTGAAGGTCGAGCACCGGCCGATCTGGCTGCTGGTGCTGGTCAGCTGGGGGATCGCCTTCTTCGAATACTGCCTGGCCGTGCCGGCCAATCGGATCGGGCGGGAGTTCTATTCGCCGGCCGAGCTCAAGACCATGCAGGAGGTGATCACCCTGGCCGTGTTCGCGGTGTTCTCGATCACCTATCTGGGCGAACGGTTCACGCTGAACCATATGGTCGGTTTCGCGCTGATCGCCGCGGGCGCCGTCTTCATCTTCAAGGGGCCGCTCTAGCGCTTTCGCGAACCGACCCCGCGCCCTATAAGCCGCGCTCCCTCCTCATTTCGAGAGAAGCCATGTCCCGCATCCTCATCACCTCGGCCTTGCCCTACATCAACGGGATCAAGCACCTGGGGACGCTTGCGGGCTCCATGCTGCCGGCCGACGTCTATGCGCGGTTCCAGCGCGCGCGCGGCCGCGAGACGCTCTACATCTGCGCCACCGACGAGCACGGCACGCCGACCGAGCTGGCCGCGGCCGAGGCCGGCCTCGATCCGGCGACATTCTGCGCCCAGCAGCACGACGTCCAATACGACCTGGGCCGCAAGTTCGGCCTGTCGTGGGACCACTTCGGCCGTTCGTCCTCGCCGCAGAACCACAAGCTGACCCAGCGCTTCGCCCAGCAGCTGTGGGAGGCCGGCTTCATCGAGGAGCGCGTCACCCAGCAGGTCTATTCGAACGCCGACAAGCGCTTCCTGCCGGACCGCTACGTGATCGGCACCTGTCCGCACTGCGGCTACACGGCCGCGCGCGGCGACCAGTGCGAGAACTGCACCCGGGTGCTGGATCCGGCCGACCTGATCAAGCCGCGTTCGGCGGTGTCGGGTTCGGAAGACATCGAGATCCGCGATTCCAAGCACCTGTTCCTGCGCCAGAGCCTGTTCTCGGACAAGCTGCGGGCCTGGATCGACAGCAAGAAGGGCGAGTGGCCGCTGCTGGTCACCTCCATCGCGCTGAAGTGGCTGGACGAGGGGCTGCAGGACCGCGGCATCACCCGCGACCTGGAGTGGGGCGTGCCAGTCAACGCCTTCGAGTGGGGCGCCAATCCGCAGGGCCAGACTCCGGACGTCGAGGGGCTGGCCGGCAAGGTGTTCTACGTCTGGTTCGACGCGCCGATCGAGTACATCGCCGCGACCTGGGAGTGGGCGGACGCCCGCGCGGCCGAGGCCGGCCGCGGTCCGGCCGCCGACGCCGAGTGGGAACGCTGGTGGCGCGGGTCCGAGGCGGCGGACGTGACCTATGTGGAGTTCATGGGCAAGGACAACGTGCCGTTCCACACGGTCGGTTTCCCCTGCACGCTGATCGGGATCAACGAGACACTGGAGGCGAACGGGTCCTGGAAGATGGTCAATAACGCCCCCTGGAAGCTGGTCGACCAGCTCAAGGGCTTCAATTGGCTGGACTATTACGGCGGCAAGTTCTCGACCTCGCAGAAGCGCGGGGTGTTCATGGACCACGCGCTGGAGCTGCTGCCGGCCGACTACTGGCGCTGGTGGGTGACGGCGAACACGCCGGAGACCTCGGACTCGACCTTCACCTGGGAGCAGTTCCAGGCGCAAGTGAACGCCGACCTGGCGGACGTGCTGGGCAATTTCGTCAATCGAATCCTGAAGTTCACCGAGGCGCGCTTCGAGGGCGTGGTCCCCGCCGGCGGCGAGCCGGGCGAGCTGGAGACCAAGCTCTACGCCGACGTGAACGCCAAGCTCGCCGAGCTGGCGGAGTTCATGGAAGCGCGCGAGTTCCGCAAGTCGACCACCGCCCTTCGGCAGCTTTGGGTGCTGGGCAACCAGTATCTTACCGAAGCGGCCCCCTGGACGGCGATCAAGACCGACGTCGAGCGCGCCGCAGTGGTGGTGCGCACGGGGCTGAACCTGGTCGCGCTGTTCGCCAAGGTCTCCGAGCCGTTCATCCCGTTCGCCTGCGAGAAGATCGCGATCGCGGTCGGCGAGGACTATCCGGCCCGGTGGCCGAGCGCCCAGGGCGCGGCGGTCCTCGACATCCTGCCGGCCGGCCGCAAGGTCGCCGCGCCGGAGGTGCTGTTCAAGAAGGTCGAGAATGAGCAGGTCGCCGAATGGCTGGAGCGCTTCGGCGGTCCGGGCGCGGCCGCCTGACGAGCTAGACGGCTGCGCGGCCGAAGCGGTCGCGCAGCAGTTCGGCCCCGCTGACCAGGCTGATCCCGGCCAGGACCAGCAGCGCGCCGGCGACGAAGGCCGGCTCCAGCGGTTCGTGCAGCACCACGACGCTGAAGACGACGCCGAACAGCGGCGTCAGGAACGACAGGATCGACAGCCGCGAGGCCAGGTACTTCCGCAGCAGCCAGAACCAGATCACGTAGCTGATCAGGGTGATGACGATGGTCTGGAAGCCGAGGTTGAGGGCGACGGCTGGGGTCAGGTTGACGCCGGTCTCGCCGCGCAGGGCGGCGATCCCCAGCAGCATGACGCCGGCGAAGGCGACCTGGTAGAACAGCGTCTTCACGGCCGGAGCGTCGGACAGGCGCGAGCCGCGGATGGCGACCGTGGTCAGGCCCCAGGCAAGGCCCGCCAGCAGGCCCATCGCATCGCCTATCAGCATGTCGCCGCTGACCTGTTCGCCTGCGCCGAGGAACGAGACGGCGATGCCGCCGAAGGCGACGGCGACGCCGATCCACTGCAGCGGCTTCAGGCGCTCCTCGCGAAACCGCAGATGCAGGCCGAGGGCCGAGAAGATCGGGGCGCTGTAGAGGAACACGACCATGTGCGAGGCGCTGGTCAGCACCAGCCCCTGGGCGATGAACAGAAACTCCAGTCCGAACAGCAGCCCCACAAGCAGGCCGGCGGGCAGGGTGCCGTCGGCGAAGGCGCCCCGACCCTCGTTGCGAAAGGTGACGGCGCCGAGCACGACGGCGGCCATGCCCGAGCGCAGCGCCATCTGCATCACCGGCGTGATGTCGGCGGCGATCAGCTTCACGGCGATCTGCTGAAAGCCCCAGCACAGGCAGAGCGCGACCATGACGCTGAAGGCGAACAGGTCGAGGGGCTTGCGCGGGCTCATCAGACGCTGGCTTGGCCGCTCAGCACCGGCACGCAGCCGCCGCCGATGGTGGCGCGCACGCCGTCGGCGGCCCGCCGGGCGGTCGCCCGCAGGCGCGAGGGACGGCCCATCTCGACGCCTTGGACGATGTCCCACGCGCCTTCCGCGGCGTCGGAAAGCGAGAGCAGCAGGGCGGCCAGGGTGGCGTTGGCGCTGCCGGTGGCGGGGTCTTCGACCGTGCCCGAGTTCGGCGCGAACATCCGTGCGCGCAGCTTTCCAGCGCCCTCGTCGGCATAGAGGTGCAGCGACAGGCGGTCGCCGAATTCCGGGAAGTCCAGCGCCGCCTGGCGGAAGGCCGAGAGATCGGGGGCCGCGCGGCCCAGCGCGTCGGGCGTCACCTGGGCGATGACGAAGGTGACGCCGACGCTGGCCTCGACCGGCCGATGGGCGGCGACGACGATGTCGGCGGGCGTCAGGCCGGCGCAGGCGGCGATCCGCTCGACCGGCAGCTCAACGCCGAGCGACAGCGGCTGCGGCGCGGCGATGACGCCGCCGCCGTCCTCGATGCTGACCTCGACGATGCCGGCGGGGACCTCGAGGCGCAGGGCCTGGCCCTTGCCCATCTGCGACAGCACCCAGCCGGTGCCGACCGACGGGTGGCCGGCGAACGGCATTTCGGCGGTCCGGTTGAAGATCCGCACGCGGGCGGTGTTGGCCGGGTCCTGCGGCGGCAGGACGAAGGTCGTCTCCGAGAGGTTCATCTCGGCGGCCAGCGACTGCATTTCAGTGTCGGTCAGGCCGCGGGCGTCGGTGAACACGGCCAGCGGATTGCCGCCGAAGCGGGTGTCGGTGAACACGTCGAGGGTGACGAACGGATAGCTGGCCATGTTGCGCGTCCAGGCGGGATGGGGACCCTGACTTGACATAAGTTAGTCGATTGGCAAAGTGCCGAAATGGAGCTCGCAGACCTGCTACGCGCCCTGGCCAATGAGCGCCGGCTGCAAATCCTCGATTGGCTGAAGGATCCCACGGCGCACTTTCCGCCCCAGGTCCATGGCGACCTGGTCGAAGACGGCGTCTGCGGGGTGTTCATCGCCGACAAGCTTGGCGTCAGCGCCCCGACGCTGAGCGAACACATGCGTCTGCTGGTTCAGGCCAAGCTGGTGGTTCCCAAGCGCATCAAGCAGTGGACGTTCTATCGCCGCAACGAAGCGGTGATCGCGCAGGCGACGAAGCGCATCGCCGAGACGGTCTAGGGCGAAGACGAGAACACCGCCGAACCCGAGGCTCGGCGGCGTGTCGTTCGGAACTCCCGATGCGCCTAGTGCGCGGGGGCCGGAGCCTCCGGCTTGATGTCGAGGAAGTCGGGCATCGTGGCGTTGTAGGCGGGCGTGTAGCCAAGGTCGCGGACGATGTCCTGATGACCTTCCCACATCATGTGCAGGGCGACGTAGAGCACGATGGCCAGGCCGATGTAGCCGATCCAGCGGTACTTGTGCAGCAGGCGGGCGATGTAGCTGGCGGCCACGCCCATCAGCGCGATCGACATCAGCAGGCCGAACACCAGGATGGCCGGATGCTCGCGCGCGGCGCCGGCCACGGCCAGCACGTTGTCCAGCGACATCGACAGGTCGGCGATCAGGATCTGGGTGAAGGCCGAGCGGAAGGTCTTCGGCTGCTTGGCGACCGCCTCCGCCGAAGGTTCGGTGCTGGGGTCGCCGTCCATCACCGCGCCGGCGACGGCCTCGTCGTGGGCGGCCTGCTCGCGCAGTTCGCGCCACATCTTCCAGCAGACCCAGAGCAGCAGCAGCCCGCCGGCGAACAGCAGGCCGACGATGCCAAGCAGTTGGGCGGTGATCAGCGCAAAGCCGATCCGCATGGTGACCGCGGCGGCCAGGCCCCACAGGATCGCCTTGCGCCGTTGCTCTGGCGGCAGCCCGGCGGCGGCCAGGCCGACGGCCACGGCGTTATCCCCGGCCAGCACCAGGTCGATCATCAGGACGGAAAAGAGCGCGCCGAGGGCGCCTGGAGCGAGAAGCGTTTCGAACATTGCGCCTTGAATGCGTCAGCCGCCGCGCGTCCGCAACCGGTTAGCTGCGTCGGCGGCGACTTTCGCGACCATTGGTCGTTTTCTAGGATCGGGTTCGGCTGGCCTCGTACAGTGCGACCGCTGCGGCGGCGGAGACGTTCAGGCTCTCGAAGCCGCCGGGCATGGGGATTTTCGCCAGTTCGTCGCAGTGTTCGGCGACCAGTCGGCGCAGGCCTTCGCCTTCGGAACCTAGCACCAGCACTGTCGGCCCGCCGTCCAGAGCCTGATCCAGATAGGTGTCGGTATGGCCGTCGAGGCCCACGGCGCGCCAGCCGAGGTCGGCGAGGGTCTCCAGCGCGCGGGAGAGATTGACGACGTGGGCGGTGGGGATCTTGTCGACGGCGCCGACCGCCGCCTTGGCCAGCGCGCCGGTCAGCTTGGGGGCGTGGCGGTCCTGGAGGATCACCCCGGCGGCGCCGAATGCGGCGGCTGAGCGGAGGATCGCGCCGACGTTCTGCGGGTCGGTGATCTGGTCCAGCATCAAGAGCACGGCGCCGCGCCCCGGCTCGAAATCTTCAAGCGCGACCGACTCGAGCGGCGGGATGCGCAGAGCGATCCCCTGGTGCACGGCGCCCTGGGGCAGAATCTGGCCGATGGCCGCCGATTCGACGACCTCGAGCGCCTTGGGCCGGCCGAATCGAGATTCGAGCTCCTTGGCCCGGTCCGGAGACGCCAAAAGTCGCTGGGGCGCGCTCCTTTTCGGATTGGAAAGTGCGGCCGAAACCGCGTGCCAGCCCCACAGCCACTCGTCAGAACCGTTGTCTGGCTTGCGGTTGAAGGGTCTTTGACCAAACTTTTTCGCACCCTTCGAGTGCGCGTTGCGTTCGTGAGGGGAGGACACTATAAGACGCGCTCCAAATCGGGGGCCGGACGGGTTCTTCGCTCAGGCGGGGAGCAGTGTCCAGGCATCCGATCTGGCTCCGAGCGCGCTGGGGGAATGTCCCGAGCGGCAAAGGGGGCGGACTGTAAATCCGCTGGCGTACGCCTTCGCAGGTTCGAGTCCTGCTTCCCCCACCACGCGCCGGAGCGTGACTTTAAGGAGACTGGCGCGACCCCGCGCATCCTTCAGCGGCGGGTATAGCACAATGGTAGTGCAGCAGCCTTCCAAGCTGAGGATGCGGGTTCGATTCCCGCTACCCGCTCCAACCTTCTGAATTTCAACCGCCGGCAGGATCCCGATGGCCAAGGAAAAGTTCGAACGCAATAAGCCGCACTGCAACATCGGCACGATTGGTCACGTTGACCATGGCAAGACGACGCTGACGGCTGCGATCACCCTGACGCTGGCGAAGACCGGCGGCGCGAAGGCGATGAACTACGCCGACATCGACGCTGCGCCGGAAGAAAAGGCCCGCGGCATCACGATCAACACGGCGCACGTGGAATACGAGACGGCTGACCGTCACTACGCGCACGTCGACTGCCCCGGCCACGCCGACTACGTGAAGAACATGATCACGGGCGCGGCGCAGATGGACGGCGCGATCCTGGTGGTGTCGGCCGCTGACGGCCCGATGCCGCAGACCCGCGAGCACATCCTGCTGGCCCGTCAGGTCGGCGTGCCGGCGCTGGTGGTGTTCATGAACAAGGTCGACATGGTCGACGACGCCGAGCTGCTGGACCTGGTCGAGATGGAAGTGCGCGAGCTGCTTTCGTCGTACCAGTTCCCGGGCGACGACATTCCGATCGTCAAGGGTTCGGCCCTGGCGGCGGTCGAAGACCGCAACCCGGAAATCGGCGCGGACCGCATCCTTGAGCTGATGACCCAGGTTGACGCCTACATTCCGCAGCCGGAGCGTCCGGTGGACCTGCCGTTCCTGATGCCGGTGGAAGACGTGTTCTCGATCTCGGGCCGCGGCACCGTGGTGACCGGCCGGATCGAAAAGGGCATCGTCAAGGTCGGCGAGGAAGTCGAGATCGTCGGCATCCGTCCGGTTCAGAAGACGACCTGCACGGGCGTCGAAATGTTCCGCAAGCTGCTGGACCAAGGTCAAGCCGGCGACAACGTGGGCGTGCTGCTGCGCGGCACCAAGCGTGAAGACGTCGAGCGCGGCCAGGTTCTCTGCAAGCCGGGTTCGATCACGCCGCACACGAAGTTCGTGGCCGAGGCGTACATCCTGACCAAGGAAGAAGGCGGCCGTCACACTCCGTTCTTCACCAACTACCGCCCACAGTTCTACTTCCGCACGACGGACGTGACCGGCATCATCCGCCTGAAGGAAGGCGTTGAGATGATCATGCCGGGCGACAACGCCGAGCTGGACGTCGAGCTGATCACCCCGATCGCCATGGACCAAGGCCTGCGCTTCGCCATTCGCGAAGGCGGCCGGACCGTCGGCGCCGGCGTCGTGGCCAAGATCGTCGAGTAGGCGATCTAAGCCGCAGTCGACAGACTGATGATCAGGCCGCCGAGGGAAACCTCGGCGGCCTTTTCGTTTTCCGGGCGATATGCGACCAAGAAAAGGGCCGCCGGGATGTCTCCCGGCGGCCCTGATCGTTCGCCGATCGCGTCGCGTCAGTAAGGACGACCACCGCTGACCGGCCGCATCGAGGTGACGGCTTCGCCAAGGCCGTACTGGCGCAGATCGCTGACGTCGCGGTCGAAGATCTGGCAGCGGCCGCGGAAGTCGCTGTCGCTGCAGATCTGCCAGGAGCCGCGGCCCTGGATGCGCAGGCTCATGGCCTTGTCGTTGAACTGCCGCGGCAGGTTGGTGACCTCGCGGTTCGCCTGATAGGCCTGACCGCCGAAGTCCGGGGCGGAATAGAGCATCAGGGTGCTGTTGTTATTGCCGCCGCCCCAAGGAGGATTGGGGCCGCCGCCGCCGTTCCAGCCGCACACCAGCCGGCCGTTGGTGTTGCCGATGTCGCTGCGACAGTCGCGGAAGTTCAGCGTGCTGTAGTTCCAGCGGCCGCGGTCGTCACGGCAGCTTGCGGTCAGGGTGCTGCCGCTGACGCGCGCATCACGGCAGGTCTGCTGGTAGCTGCCGGACGGGAGTTGACCCCAACCGCCGCCGCCACCGCCGCCGCCCCACGAGCACAACAGGCGTCCGTTGGTGTTGCCGATGTCGCCGCGACAGTCGCGGAAGTTCAGGGTGCTGTAGTTCCAGCGCCCGCGGTTGTCCTGGCAACTGGCGGTCAGGGTGTCGCCGTTGACGCGGATGTCGCGGCAGGTCTGCTGATAGGTGCCGGACGGCGCCTGGCTCCATCCGCCGCCCCAACGCTGATCCTGCTGTTGGGCGTGGGCGGGCGCGGCGCAGAGCACGGCGAGGGCCGCGGCTGCAATCCATGACTTCATGTAAGGTCTCCCCAAACTCTCAAGTTCGACCACGAACGGCGTTCGCAGACATTAGACACCACGGCGAAGCGCCAGCATAGAACGCGTTGTTTACCGCTCCGAGTATAGGCTCTTCAACCTAAGGGAGCGCGCCACCAGGCGTGGGGCGGAGCGGCCGCATGAGCGCGCGAATAGCCATCGACACGCTGAAGCCGGCGCAGCTGGACGCGGCGTGCCGCCTGCTGTGGAACCAGTTCCGCGCGACCGATCGGGTCTTCCGCAGCCCGTACTTCGATCTCCGCTACGCCCTGGTGGCGGGAGACTCCGCGCCCGGCGCCGAGATCGCCGTGATTTCCCGTGGAGGCCGCGTGGAGGGGTTCCTGCCTTTCCAGCGTCGCGGGCGCCTGATCCAGCCGATCGCCGCGCCGCTTACCGACTATCATGGGGTGCTGAGCCGCGCCGGAGCCCAGATCGATCTGGGCGGCGTGGTCGCCGCGCTCGGCGCGCGCCGCTTCCGATTCAGCGGCCTGGCCGGCGGCGAGGGATTGCGAAAGGCCGACACCCGCATCGCCATGGTTGCGGACCTGTCGCGCGGGTTCGACGGCTATCTGGCGCGGCGCGCCAAGGACTTCCTGAAGGACAAGCGCCGGCGAGCGCGCAGGCTTAGCGAGGACCACGGACCGCTGGAGTTCCAGTTCTCGCGCGAGCCAGGGGAGGCGATGGAGTTCATCCTGCGCCTGAAGCGCGAGCAGATGCGCCGCACCGGGCAGCACGACATCTTCGCCAGCCCCTGGGTCCAGCGCTTCCTGCACGGGCTGATGGATCGGCGCGACGCCGACTTCGGCATGCGCTTTGCGACGCTGCGCGCAGGCGGGCGGCTGGTGGCGGCCGAGGCCGGACTGCTGTCGGGCGACGCCTATCACCTGTGGTTTCCGGTCTACGATCCGGAATTCGCTAGATATTCGCCCGGATCGCTGGCCACGCTGGAAACTGTTCGCGCCCTGGCCGACGCCGGCGTGACCGTGGTCGACTTCGGTCCGGCCGGAGAAACCTACAAACGCGACTTCGCCGATCCGGCGGCCCATGTGTTCGAAGGCGACGTGACCCAGGGCGGCGTCGTCGAGGCGGCGCGGCGGACGGCGGACATGGCCCTGGCGGGCGCGCCGCTGCTGCGCAAAGCGCTGAGCGAGGCGGGCCAACGCGTCGACCGACGCTGGGACCGCATCACCGCCTGTGAACCGGATTTGAATGGGCGCGTCGGGGCCGCTTCGCGCAGCCTGACCTCCATCGCTGCGCGCCGGCCGGGCGCCTCGATCGGGGTGGGCGTCGGCCTCGGCGTCGGGGCCAGCCTGCTCAGCCTGCTGACCGAGTAGAGGGACACCGCAATGAGCATCGACAAGCCGCTGGTCGGCGCGTGGAGCGATCGGCAAAAGGCCGATTTCGCGCGGACCCCGATGACCTTCGCGCACCGACTGGGCGAGACCGGTCTGTTCGACGACGACCGGTTGGCGACGGTCCTCGACCGATATCCGGCCGAGCTGTTCGACATCAATCTGTTCGAGATCGACGCCGACGGGCAAATGCGGATGCAGACCGGCGCGCGTGGACGGCTGCCCGGCGCCGAGGTGCTGGAGGGCGTGAAGCAGGGGCGCGTGTGGCTGCAACTGCGCGGCGTCGAGACCCACTACGAAGAGCTGGGCGAGGCCATCCGCGCGGTGTTCGCCGACATCTCCGATCAGGCGCCGGGCTTTCGGCCGGTGCAGCTGACCGGCCAACTGATCATGTCGGCGCCCAACGCCAAGGTGCCGTTCCATGCGGACGCGCCGGGCGTCTGCCTGTTCCACATCCGTGGGCGCAAGCGCATCTGGATCTATCCGAGCGACGAGGCACACATGCCCCAGCAGGGCATGGAAAACATCATGCTCAAGCAGGCCACCGAGGACCTGCCGTATCGCCCCGAATGGGACGCGGGCGCCAAGGTGTTCGACCTGGATCCCGGCATGGCGGCGACCTGGCCGTTGCACGCGCCGCACCGGATCGAGAACCTGGGCGTGTTCAACGTCTCGCTTTCGGTCGATTACCAGACTTGGGATACGCGGTTCACGAACGGGGCTCACTACGCCAGCGGGTTGATGCGGCGCTGGAAGCTGCCGGTGGCGAACATGCGGCGCACGCCGCGGGTCGGCCGGGCGGGGCTGTGGGCGGCGCACCTGGCGCTGAAGCGGATGAACCTGATCGAAGACCGTATCGGCGGCCTCGAGCGCAACTTCGAACTGGACGGCGGCGCCCGCTGAATCAAAGAGTTAGCTGCTGATTCCGAATTTGACGCATCCGTCAAATTCTTGAATTGCCGCATGAATATCCCAGGCGCACAGTCAAGTTTGTCCGAAAAGGACGTGTCGTGTGCGGGAGGGATGGAAACAGCATGCGCGTACCCTTTGCGAGTGTTTCAGTGATCGGTCTGGCGCTGGTCCTTTGCGGGGCCTGCAGCGGGCAGGGGAGCGGTCAGGCCGAAGCCTCGGCCGCGCCCCAGGGCGAGCGGGTCACCGCGGTCGGGTGTCCAGTCGCCGGGCCGACCCCCGGATGCGTGACGATCAAATCGGGTGGGAAGTCCTACGATCTGGCCGCCGCCAAGCCGGCGGTCGACCTGTCGCGGAAGGTCGGCATATCCGTGACCGGCCACGCGGCCGGAGAGGTCGGGTCGTGCGGCATCAAGCTGTCGGACGTCGAGGTCGAGTACCTCGGCCTGGAGTGCGCCGGGGCGCCGCCGGCTTCCTAGTTGGGTTTCGGCGCGCGGGGCTGAGGTTCGCCGGTCGCAGGATCGGTCAGCGTCTTGGCGTTGCGCGCCGAACCTTCGGCGCCCTTGGGTTCAGTCGCGGGCCGCGGCGGGCTGCCGGGCTTGAGGTTCTCGTCGCGGTTTCGCGCGGCGTCGTCGCGGTTCTGGCCTTGCGGGGACATGGGGGCTCCTTCGTCCATGGGAGAACGCGGGAGGAGGCCGGCCGATCCGCCGGCCCGGCTGACCTGCGGCGGGACCGGCCAGGCTCTCGCGATCTACGTCAGATGAAAGATCCAGGCCGCGACGGCGAGGCGTCGAAGAGGCTTGAAATGGGAACCGGTTTGCGTCATACGCCTCCGTCCTACCCGACATCGTTGGAGTTTGTCATTTTACACCGCCCGGGGCGGCACGAACGGTGCTCAGATCACGGTTCACCAACCCAGCGTTTGAACGGTTTGCGGTCAGACGAAAGCGGAGTAAGGGCAGGCTGCAGCGGTCAGGTCAGGCCGTGTAGGAGTGTAGCTCAGCTGGTAGAGCGTCGGTCTCCAAAACCGAAAGTCGTGGGTTCGAGTCCCTCCACTCCTGCCATCCACTATATGAGTATGCCGGGCGCGGAACGTCCGCCGCCCAACTGAAGAGAGTCGTAAGAGCCTGATGGCCAGGAAACCGGGTTCGTCCCCGCAAGCGATGAAGAACCGCGCCAGCAAGACGGCTGCGGCCATCGCCCCTGCCTCGGCCCTGGCGAAGGACGCCCCGGCCAAGAAGAAGCGCACCAGCCCGGCGCAGTTCGCCCGCGAAGTGCGCGCCGAAGGCCGCAAGATCACCTGGACCACCCGCAAGGAGACCTGGATCACCTCGGTGATGGTCGGGATCATGGTGGTGCTGGCCTGTGCGTTCCTGGCGGTGGTCGACCTTGGACTGGGCGCGAGCATGAACCTCGTGCTCAAACTCGCGAACGGGGCTTGAAGACAGATATGAACGCCGAAGCTCCGATCGCCCCGAACCCGCGCCACAAGTGGTACATCGTCCACGCCTACTCGAACTTCGAGAAGAAGGTGGCCGAATCGATCCGCGAACAGGCCAAGAGCCAGGGCCTGGAAGACAACTTCTCCGACATCCTGGTTCCGACCGAGGACGTCGTCGAGATCCGTCGCGGCCGCAAGGTCAACGCCGAACGCAAGTTCTTCCCCGGCTACGTGCTGGTGAAGATGGAGCTGACGGACGAGGCCTATCACCTGATCAAGAACACCCCGAAGGTGACCGGCTTCCTCGGCTCGGGCTCCAAGCCCATGCCGGTGTCTGAAAAGGAAGTCGCGCGCATCATCGGCGCCATCGAAGAGGGCGTGGAACGGCCGAAGCCGACCATCTCCTTCGAGATCGGCGAGCAGGTCCGCGTCACCGACGGTCCGTTCGCGAGCTTCAACGGCTCGGTCGAGCATGTCGACGAAGAGCGCGCGCGGCTGCGCGTCACCGTGTCGATCTTCGGCCGCGCCACGCCGGTCGAACTCGAATACGGCCAGGTCGAAAAGCTCGGCTGATCCCAGCCGGCCGATCGCGGTCAAGAATTTGGGGCGGCGCTTGCGGGCGCCGCCCTTTTTCATTCCGCGCCAAACCGTTGCGGCGGGCGGCGGCTCCTGCTATGAGCGCGCCCTTCCGGTCGGTGACTCACCGTCTGGACTGCGCGCGAGCGCGTCAAATCCGTGGGAGGGGAGGGCCACCTAACCCCGCACCACGGCTCAACCGACCGGCTTCCGGTCACGAGGAGAAACAATGGCCAAGAAGATTCTGGGCTATATCAAGCTGCAGGTGCCCGCGGGCTCCGCCACCCCGTCGCCGCCGATCGGCCCGGCGTTGGGTCAGCGCGGCGTCAACATCATGGGCTTCTGCAAGGAGTTCAACGCCCGCACCGAGAAGGAGCCGAAAGGCACCCCCCTGCCGACCGTGATCACGGTCTATCAGGACAAGTCCTTCACCTTCATCACGAAGACCCCGCCGGCGACCCACTTCATCAAGCAGGCGCTGAACATCAAGTCGGGTTCGAAGGCTCCGGGCCGCGAAAACGCCGGCTCGATCTCGCGCACCCAGCTGCGTGAAATCGCCGAGAAGAAGATGAAGGACCTCAACGCGAACGACGTTGAAGCCGCCGCCAAGATCATCGAGGGCTCCGCGCGCTCGATGGGCCTCGAAATCGTGGAGGCCTGATCACATGGCTAAGCAACCCAAGCGCATTCAGGCCTGGACTGGCGACCGTAACGCCACCCACGCTGTCGAAGCCGCCGTCTCGCTGGTCAAGGCCAACGCCAAGGCCAAGTTCGACGAGTCGATCGAAATCGCCGTCAACCTGGGCGTCGACCCGCGTCACGCCGACCAACAGGTCCGCGGCGTGGTGAGCCTGCCCTCGGGCACTGGCCGCGACGTTCGCGTCGCCGTCATCGCCAAGGACGCCAAGGCTGCTGAAGCCACCGCCGCCGGGGCCGACATCGTCGGCGCGGAAGAGCTGGTGGAGCGCATCCAAGGCGGCTTCATGGACTTCGACCGCGTCATCGCGACGCCGGACATGATGGCCCTCGTCGGCCGTCTGGGTAAGGTGCTCGGCCCGCGCGGCCTGATGCCGAACCCGCGCGTCGGCACCGTGACCCCGAACGTCGGCCAAGCCGTGAAGGACGCCAAGGGCGGCGCCATCGAGTTCCGCACCGAGAAGACCGGCATCATCCACGCCGGCATCGGCAAGGCCTCGTTCTCGGACGAAGCCCTGCTGGTGAACGTCCGCGCTCTGGTGGACGCGCTCAACAAGGCCAAGCCGTCGGGCGCCAAGGGCACCTACATCAAGAAGATCAGCCTGTCGTCGACGATGGGCCCGGGCTTCAAGGTGGACACCGGTTCGGTCGGCGCCTAAGCGCCCGCCACATCGGCAGAACTTCGAAGGGGAGCGGTCGCAAGGCCGCTCCCTTTTTCGTGGCCCGGTCGCGCTTGACCGCAGCGGCGTCCCTCGCCACTGACGATGCATACGTCGATCGAGGAAACGCCCATGAAACGCGCCGCCATCGTCTCCCCCGTCCGCACGCCGGTCGGCAAGTTCCTGGGCAGCCTGTCCAGCGTCACCGCCGGAGACCTCGGCGCGGTCATCCTCAAGGCGCTGGTGGAGCGCAGCGGGATCAACCCGGAAAAGATCGACGACGTGATCTTCGCCCAGGGCTACGCCAACGGCGAAGCGCCCTGCATCGCCCGCTGGTCGGCGCTGGCCGCCGGCCTGCCGATCACCGTGCCGGGCTATCAGCTCGACCGACGCTGCGGCTCGGGCCTGCAGGCCGTGGTCGATGCGGCGATGATGGTCCAAACCGGCGCAGCCGACGTGGTCGTCGCCGGCGGCGTCGAGAGCATGAGCAATGTCGAGTACTACAGCACCGACATGCGGGGCGGGGCGCGGGCCGGTTCGGTGACCATGCACGATCGCCTGGCGCGCGGCCGGGTCATGAGCCAGCCGATCGAGCGCTTCGGCGTGATCAGCGGCATGATCGAGACCGCCGAGAACCTGGCTCGCGACTACCAGATCAGCCGCGAGGAATGCGACGAGTACGCCGCGATGAGCCACCAGCGCGCGGCCGCGGCCTGGGCCGCCGGCAAGTTCGACGACGAGCTCGTGCCGGTGCCGGTCAAGCAGAAGAAGGGCGATCCGGTGCTGTTCGCCAAGGATGAAGGCGTGCGCGGCGATGCGACGGCCGAGAGCCTGAGCGCGCTGAAGCCGCTCGAAAAGGGCGGCGTGGTCACCGCCGGCAACGCCAGCCAGCAGAACGATGCGGCCGCCGCCTGCCTGGTGGTCGCCGAGGACAAGTTGGCCGAGCTGGGCCTGGAGCCGATGGGCTGGTTCGTTGGTTGGGCGGCCGCGGGCTGCGAACCCTCGCGCATGGGCATCGGCCCGGTGCCGGCGGTCGAGCGGCTGTTCGCCCGCACCGGCATGGGCTGGGACGACATCGATCTGGTCGAACTGAACGAGGCGTTCGCCCCTCAGGTGCTGGCGGTGCTGAAGGGCTGGGGCTGGGATGATCGCGACCGCCTGAACGTCAACGGCTCGGGCATCTCGCTGGGGCACCCGATCGGCGCTACCGGCGGGCGGATACTCGCCAACCTGCTGCACGAGCTGAAGCGTCGCGGCGGCCGCTATGGCCTGGAGACCATGTGCATCGGCGGCGGGCAGGGGATCGCGGCGGTGTTCGAAGCGGCCTAGGCGGCGGAGACCGCGGGCCGGGACGAGGTTTGGGAGGACCTCCATGGAACTGAAGACAACGCGCTACGAGATCGTCGAGGGCGGCGTAGCCGTCGTCACCTTGAGCCGGCCGAAACGGCGGAACGCCTGGACCGGGCGGATGCACACCGAATACCGCTGGCTGCTGGAGCAGGCCGACGCCGACAAGGCCGTCCGTGTGATCGTGGTCACCGGCGATCCGGAAGGGCAGGCGTTCTGCGCTGGGGCCGACCTCGGGGCGCTGGAAGGCCATTCGGAAAAGGGCCGCTACGACCCCGGCACCAGCGAGGACATCGCCCGGCCCGGTTTTGGCGTCGATCCGAACTTCGACGCGGCGTTCGCCTATCACTTCGGGGTCGGCAAGCCGATCATCGCCGCGATCAACGGCGCGGCGGCGGGCGTAGGGCTGGTGCTGGCGGCCTTCGCAGACCTGCGGTTCGCCGTGAAGGGTGCGAAGTTCACCGCGGCGCACGGACGCTTCAACTTCCCGGCCGAGTTCGGCCTTTCCTGGGTGCTGCCGCGGATCGTCGGCCTGACCCATGCCAACGACATCCTGCTGTCGAGCCGCACGTTCACCTCGGACGAGGCGGCGACGATGGGCTTTCTCAACCGCCTGACCGAGGCCGAGGCGTTGATGCCGGCGGTGCTCGAATACGCCCGCGCCATCGCGGCGAATGTGGCGCCAGGCTCGGCGCGCGAGACCAAGCGGCAGGTCTATCGCGACCTGCATCGGGATGCGGCCGCCGCAGTTACCGAGGCCGAGCGGTTGCTGGAGACGATGATCAAGGCCCCCGACTACAAGGAAGGGGTGAAGGCCTGGATGGAGAAGCGCCCGGCGCAGTGGACGGGCTAAGCCTTTTCTTCCCGCGTGACCCGGCTAAGCTCCGCCGGAACGCAAGGACGGAGGACGGCATGGTCACCGCTTGGGTCTTCGAAACGCTCTCGGTCAGCGACTGAGGGCGCGCCGATGGAGAAGGTCGAGTTGGCTGGACTGGCGACCGAAGACGTGGCGGAGGCCCAGAGCAAGGGCGCGCTGCATCTCTACGCCTGGTTCGCGGCGCGCGGGACGTTCGTCTGGGCGGTGTCGACGCTGGTCCTGCGGCTGCTGCCCAGCGCCTGGGTGGATCGGCCGGCCTGGACGCTGCTGATCACCGGATTGATCTCAGGCTCAGGGTTGGTGATCGCCACCCTGCTGTTCCTGCGGAAGATCGAGCAGCGTCACCGGATGGCGGCTCTGGCCTCGTTTGTCGCCCCGCAGATGGTTCTGGATGCGGGGGTGACGGTGTTCTTCACCCATGTGCTGCCGAACTTCCCCCCAGACCACGCGCCGCTGTTCGGAGCCTTTGTCCTCTGGGCCTATGCGGTGATGCTGACGACGGCCGTGATCGCGACCCGCCCGCGCTAGAGGCGCGCAGTTGTCATTCGGCGGCGATCGGTGTATGAGCCGCGCCTTCTAGAGTTTCGTTGTCTCGCAAGGGGCGACGGGGACGGAAGGGTTCTCCCTTCCATCCTGTCCAAGAACTGTGGGGATCCAGGGGCCGCCTGGGACCGTGACACGAGGAAGAGCCCTTCCTCGGCCATAGGGAGACGGGAAGATGAGGTTTCGCCGGCCATCGGCTTCGATGGGCGCGTGACCTGCGACTTCTCCGAAAAGGACAGGCCTAAACGATCCGCGTGCGGGTTCGCCTTCGCATGGGTCGTCTGCTGAGGTCGTCGGAATCGTCCGCCGACCTATCTGAGTATGGAGACCGCAATGGACCGCGCTCAAAAGCAGGAGTCGATCGAGACGCTTAAGGGCGTCTTCGCCGACGCCGGCGCCGTGGTCGTGACCCACAACCTGGGTCTGACCGTTGCGGAAATGACTGATCTTCGCCTCCGCCTCCGCAAGGAAGGCGCCGCGCTGAAGGTGGTGAAGAACACCCTGGCTCAAAAGGCCCTGGACGGCTCGATCGGTGAAGCGGGCGACGCCCTGTTCACCGGCCCGGTCGCCATCGCCTATGCGCCGGATCCCGTCACCGCCGCCAAGGTCACTGCTGAGTTCGCCAAGGGGAACGACAAGTTCTCCATCGTCGGCGGCTTCATGGGGACCGAGGTCCTGGACCAAAAGGCTGTCGCCGCCCTGGCGACCTTGCCTTCGCTGGACCAGCTCCGCGGCAAGATCATCGGCCTTCTGCAAGCCCCGGCCACCAAGGTCGCCGGCGTCCTGCAGGCTCCGGCCGGTCAGCTGGCTCGCGTCATGGGCGCTTATGCCGCCAAAGACGCCGCCTGATCGTCATTCCCGAACACAACCTCTATTTCCGTAAGGACCTAAACTATGTCGAAGCTTGAAAAGATCGTCGAAGAACTGTCGACCCTGACCGTTCTGGAAGCCGCTGAACTCTCGAAGCTGCTGGAAGAAAAGTGGGGCGTTTCGGCCGCTGCTCCGGTCGCCGTCGCCGCCGTCGGCGGCGCTGCCGCTCCGGCCGAAGCCGCCGAAGAGCAAACCGAGTTCACCGTTGTTCTGACCGCCGGTGGCGACAAGAAGATCAACGTGATCAAGGAAGTCCGCGGCGTCCGTCCGGACCTCGGCCTGAAGGAAGCCAAGGACCTGGTCGAAGGCGCTCCGCAGAACGTCGTCGAGAACGTCTCGAAGCAAGTCGCTGAAGAAGTGAAGAAGAAGCTCGAAGAAGCCGGCGCCACCGTCCAAGTGAAGTAAGCTGGAGCGCGACGGCCGGGCCCGGATACCGGTCCTGGCGCTCGTCGCGCGCTAGCGTCTTCCTGGCGCTCTTCTCTCGAGAAGGGCGGCGCGCAGTTTCTGCGTCTTTCGAACGGCCCCGGAGAGCGATCTCCGGGGTCGTTTTCGTTGCGGCCCTCAGTGCAGCTTGCAGGCGTCTTGGGCGATGCGGAACTGGGCCGGGCGAATCAACTCGCGGTGGGCGACGGTGATGGTGTGCAGCACGCCGTCCAGCTGGTGGCTCCAGAAGTCCAGGAACCGGTGCAGGTTTGGGAACTGCGGGTAGAGATCATACTCCTGCCAGAGATAGGTCTGGAGCAGGGCGGGGTGGTCAGGCATCCGGTAGAGGATCTCGGCCGTGGTGAGGCCGTATCCGGCGAGTTGGCGTTCAAAGTCGGCGCTGACGGCCATCTGTCGCCCTCCTTACACCTTTAAACGCGCCATGTTGCGCAAAGCTGCCGTCAAGCTTCCGGCGGATTCGGCCAATAGACAAGAAAATCAATATGTTGTCGCTCGACCGGGGCTGCTGCTGCCAGTTTGTGAGGCGGCGGCCGGCGCAAGGCGCCCGGCGGGCGACGTTTTCTGTGGATCGGGAACCTGCCGGTCGGCTCGCTGGTTGACGTCGCGCAGCTAACGAGAGATCCAAGGATGTCCCCGGGAGACGCCCGGGTCCGACCAAGATGGAGCGGCGTGGAGTCGATTGCCCACGCCGTTCCATTTTCATGTGGAAAGGGGGTTCCCTTCGCCGCATAAAACGCCTATCTGGCTCTCTTCGCGAAATTTAGGATTCGCCGCTTAGGCGACTTTTCACGCGCGCACGCTCCGAGGCATGGCCCGCCGCCCTCCGGCCATGCGAGGGAGCGCCCCTGGCGAAACAGGGGCTTCCAGCGTCCGGCGCCCGCAAGGGCGTTCGAGGGTGGACGCAGGACAACACGACCTGGCGCACGGAAACCGTTCCGGGCGTCGCTCAAGGGAACAAAATGGCGCAATCCTTCACTGGAAAGAAGCGGATCCGTAAGTCTTTCGGCCGCATCCCCGAAGCCGTGCAAATGCCGAACCTGATCGAGGTTCAGCGCTCCTCCTACGAACAGTTCCTGCAGCGCGAAGTGCGCCCGGCCGACCGCCGCGACGAGGGCGTCGAGGCGGTGTTCAAGTCGGTGTTCCCGATCAAGGACTTCAACGAGCGCGCGGTGCTCGAGTACGTGTCCTATGAGTTCGAAGAGCCGAAGTACGACGTCGAGGAATGCGTCCAGCGCGACATGACCTTCGCCGCGCCGCTGAAGGTCAAGCTGCGTCTGATCGTGTTCGAGACCGACGAAGAGACCGGCGCTCGCTCCGTGAAGGACATCAAGGAGCAGGATGTCTACATGGGCGACATCCCGCTCATGACCGAGAAGGGCACCTTCATCGTCAACGGCACGCAGCGGGTCATCGTCTCGCAGATGCACCGTTCGCCGGGCGTGTTCTTCGACCACGACAAGGGCAAGACCCACGCGTCGGGCAAGCTGCTGTTCGCCGCCCGCGTGATCCCGTACCGCGGCTCGTGGCTCGACTTCGAGTTCGACGCCAAGGACATCGTCTACGTTCGTATCGACCGTCGCCGTAAGCTGCCGGCCACGACCTTCCTCATGGGTCTGGGCATGGACGGCGAGGAAATCCTGTCGACGTTCTACGACACCGTCACCTACGAGAAGCGCGGCGCTGGTTGGGCCGCCCCGTACAAGGCCGAACGTTGGCGCGGCGCCAAGCCGGACTACGCCCTGATCGACGCCGACACCGGCGAAGAAGTGGCCCCGGCCGGCCAGAAGATCTCGGCGCGTAACGCCAAGAAGTTCGCCGACGGCGGCCTGAAGACCCTGCTGCTCGCCCCCGAGGCGCTCTTCGGCCGCTACCTGGCCGGCGACCTGGTGAACTTCGAGACCGGCGAAATCTATGCCGAAGCCGGCGACGAGCTGGATGCGGCGCTGCTCGCGGCGCTGGAAGAGCAAGGCTTCGACAAGCTCGACATCCTGGATGTCGACGAAGCCACGGTCGGCGCCTACATCCGCAACACCCTGCGCGTGGACAAGAACAACAGCCGTGAAGACGCGCTGTTCGACATCTACCGCGTCATGCGTCCGGGCGAGCCGCCGACGGTCGAAGCGGCCGAAGCCATGTTCAAGTCGCTGTTCTTCGACAGCGAGCGCTACGACCTCTCGTCGGTCGGCCGCGTGAAGATGAACATGCGCCTGGAGCTCGACTGCCCCGACGACGTCCGCATCCTGCGCAAGGAAGACGTCCTGGCGGTGCTGCAGACCCTGGTCGGCCTGCGCGACGGCAAGGGCGAAATCGACGACATCGACAACCTGGGCAACCGCCGGGTGCGTTCGGTCGGCGAACTGCTGGAAAACCAGTACCGCGTCGGTCTGCTGCGCATGGAGCGGGCGATCAAGGAGCGCATGTCGAGCGTCGATATCGACACCGTCATGCCGCACGACCTGATCAATGCGAAGCCGGCAGCCGCGGCCGTCCGCGAGTTCTTCGGATCCTCGCAGCTCTCGCAGTTCATGGACCAGACCAACCCGCTGTCGGAAATCACCCACAAGCGCCGCCTCTCGGCGCTTGGCCCGGGCGGTCTGACCCGCGAGCGCGCCGGCTTCGAAGTCCGCGACGTGCACCCGACCCACTACGGCCGGATCTGCCCGATCGAGACGCCGGAAGGTCCGAACATCGGCCTGATCAACTCGCTGGCCACCCACGCGGTGGTCAACAAGTACGGCTTCATCGAAAGCCCGTACCGCCGGGTGAAGGACGGCAAGACGACCGACGAGGTCGTCTACATGTCGGCGATGGAAGAGGCCAAGCACGTCATCGCCCAGGCCAACATCAAGCTGAACGGCGGCGAGATCGCCGAGGACCTGGTCCCCGGCCGGATCAATGGCGAACCTTCGCTGCTGCCGAAGGACACCGTCGACCTGATGGACGTGTCGCCCAAGCAGGTCGTTTCGGTCGCCGCCTCGCTGATCCCGTTCCTTGAAAACGACGACGCCAACCGCGCCCTCATGGGCTCGAACATGCAGAAGCAGGCCGTGCCGCTCATCCAATCGGATGCGCCGCTGGTCGGCACCGGCATGGAAGCGGTCGTGGCCGTCGACTCCGGCGCTGTCGTGGTCGCCCGCCGCACCGGCGTGGTCGAGCAGATCGACGGCACCCGGATCGTCATCCGCGCCACGGAAGAGACCGACCCGACCAAGGCCGGCGTCGATATCTACCGCCTGCAGAAGTTCCAGCGCTCGAACACCTCGACCTGCATCAACCAGCGTCCGCTGGTGCGCGTGGGCGACAAGGTGGCCAGCGGCGACGTCATCGCCGACGGTCCGTCGACCGAGCTGGGCGAACTGGCGCTGGGCCGCAACACCCTCGTCGCGTTCATGCCGTGGAACGGCTACAACTTCGAGGACTCGATCCTGATCTCCGAGCGCATCGTGCGCGACGATATCTTCACCTCGATCCACCTCGAGGAGTTCGAGGTGATGGCCCGCGACACCAAGCTGGGTCCGGAAGAAATCACCCGCGACATCCCGAACGTCGGCGAGGAAGCCCTGCGCAACCTCGACGAAGCGGGCATCGTGGCGATCGGCGCCGAAGTCCAGCCGGGCGACATCCTGGTCGGCAAGGTCACGCCGAAGGGCGAAAGCCCGATGACGCCGGAAGAAAAGCTGCTGCGCGCCATCTTCGGTGAAAAGGCCTCGGACGTGCGCGACACGTCGCTGCGCCTGCCGCCGGGCGTGGCCGGCACGATCGTGGAAGTCCGCGTCTTCAACCGTCACGGTGTGGACAAGGACGAGCGCGCGATGGCCATCGAGCGCGCCGAGATCGACCGTCTGGGCAAGGACCGCGACGACGAGTTCGCGATCCTGAACCGCAACATGACCGTTCGTCTGCGCGAGCTGCTGATCGGCAAGACCGCCGTCTCGGGCCCGAAGGGCCTGGGCCGCGGCGAGGTCACCGCCGAGAAGCTGGAAGAAATCGCGCCGGGTCTGTGGTGGCAGATCGCCATGGACGACGAGAAGGCGATGGGCGAGCTGGAGGCCATGCGCCGTCAGTTCGACGAGGCCCGCAAGCGCCTCGACCGTCGCTTCGAGGACAAGGTCGACAAGCTGCAGCGCGGCGACGAACTGCCCCCGGGCGTGATGAAGATGGTCAAGGTCTTCGTGGCCGTGAAGCGCAAGCTTCAGCCGGGCGACAAGATGGCCGGCCGTCACGGCAACAAGGGGGTCATCTCCAAGATCCTGCCGATCGAGGACATGCCCTACCTGGAAAGCGGCCAGCACGTGGACATCGTGCTGAACCCGCTGGGCGTGCCGTCGCGGATGAACGTCGGTCAGATCTTCGAAACCCACCTGGGCTGGGCGGCTGCGGGCCTCGGCAAGCAGATCGCCGACCTGTTGGAAGCCTGGCAGAACGGCGGCCAGAAGCAGGCCCTGATCGATCACCTGCGTCAGATCTACGGTCCGGACCAGGAGCTTCCCGAGTCGACGGAAGAGCTGATCGAACTGGCGAAGAACCTCAGCAAGGGCGTGCCCTATGCGACCCCGGTCTTCGACGGCGCGCACATCGACGACATCGAGAACCTGCTCGAGTCGGCGGGCCTGGCGCGTTCGGGCCAATCGATCCTGTACGACGGCCAGACCGGCGAGCAGTTCAAGCGTCCGGTCACGGTCGGCTACATCTACATGCTGAAGCTGCACCACCTGGTCGACGACAAGATCCACGCCCGTTCGATCGGCCCGTACTCGCTCGTTACCCAGCAGCCGCTGGGCGGTAAGGCGCAGTTCGGCGGTCAGCGCTTCGGGGAAATGGAAGTGTGGGCTCTGGAAGCCTACGGCGCGGCCTACACCCTGCAGGAAATGCTGACGGTGAAGTCCGACGACGTGGCCGGCCGGACCAAGGTCTACGAGTCCATCGTCCGCGGCGACGATACCTTCGAAGCCGGCATCCCCGAGAGCTTCAACGTGCTCGTCAAGGAAATGCGCTCGCTGGGTCTGAATGTGGAGCTGGAGAACGGCTAACGCCGGGCTTCGACTTCGCCGCTTGTGCGAGGGGAGGGGCCGTCAGCTTCTCCCCATCGCCTCTGGAAATACTGACGAACTGGAAAATCGATGAACCAGGAAGTCCTGAATATCTTCAATCCGGTCCAGGCCGCTCCGACCTTCGACCGCATCCGTATCGCCCTGGCCTCGCCGGAAAAGATCCGCTCGTGGTCGTTTGGCGAGATCAAGAAGCCCGAGACCATCAACTACCGGACCTTCAAGCCGGAACGCGATGGCCTGTTCTGCGCCCGTATCTTTGGCCCGACCAAGGACTACGAATGCCTGTGCGGCAAGTACAAGCGCATGAAGTACAAGGGCATCATCTGTGAAAAGTGCGGCGTCGAGGTCACCCTCGCGCGCGTCCGCCGCGAGCGGATGGGCCATATCGAACTGGCCTCGCCGGTCGCCCACATCTGGTTCCTGAAGTCGCTGCCGAGCCGCATCTCGATGATGCTCGACATGGCGCTGAAGGACATCGAGCGCGTCCTGTACTTCGAGTACTACATCGTCACCGAGCCGGGCCTGACGCCTCTGAAGCAGCACCAGCTGCTGTCGGAAGACGACTACATGCGCGCCCAGGAAGAGTACGGCGACGACAGCTTCACCGCCGAGATCGGCGCCGAAGCGGTCCAGGGCCTGCTCAAGGCGATCGACCTTCCGAAGGAAGCCGACCGTCTGCGTGAGGAACTCCTCACCATCACCTCGGAAATGAAGCTCAAGAAGACGTCCAAGCGTCTGAAGCTCATCGAGAGCTTCATCGAGAGCGGCAACAAGGCCGAGTGGATGATCCTGTCGGTCGTGCCGGTGATCCCGCCGGAACTGCGCCCGCTGGTGCCGCTGGACGGCGGCCGCTTCGCGACGTCCGACCTGAACGACCTGTATCGCCGGGTCATCAACCGGAACAACCGCCTCAAGCGCCTTATCGAGCTGCGCGCCCCGGACATCATCATCCGCAACGAAAAGCGGATGCTGCAGGAAGCCGTGGACGCCCTGTTCGACAACGGCCGTCGCGGCCGCGTCATCACCGGCGCCAACAAGCGCCCGCTGAAGTCGCTCGCCGACATGCTGAAGGGCAAGCAAGGCCGCTTCCGTCAGAACCTGCTCGGCAAGCGCGTCGACTATTCGGGCCGTTCGGTCATCGTCGTCGGTCCGGAGCTGAAGCTGCACGAGTGCGGCCTGCCGAAGAAGATGGCGCTCGAGCTGTTCAAGCCGTTCATCTATGCGCGCCTGGACGCCAAGGGCCTGTCGGGCACCGTCAAGCAATCCAAGCGCATGGTCGAGCGTGAGCAGCCGGCGGTCTGGGACATCCTGGACGAGGTGATCCGCGAGCACCCGGTTCTGCTGAACCGCGCGCCGACGCTTCACCGTCTGGGCATCCAGGCGTTCGAGCCGAAGCTGATCGAGGGCAAGGCCATCCAGCTGCACCCGCTGGTCTGCGCCGCGTTCAACGCCGACTTCGACGGCGACCAGATGGCCGTGCACGTCCCGCTGAGCCTCGAGGCTCAGCTGGAAGCGCGCGTCCTGATGATGTCGACCAACAACATCCTGTCGCCCGCCAACGGCCGCCCGATCATCGTGCCGTCGCAGGACATCGTGCTTGGCCTCTACTACCTGTCGCTGGCCAAGGACAAGGAGCCGGGCGAGGGCAAGCTGTTTGCTGACCTGGGCGAAATCGACGCCGCGCTCGACGCCCGGGTCGTGACCCTGCACAGCAAGGTCAAAGCCCGCCACACCGAGATGAACGCGGAAGGCGAGCTGGTCCGCAAGGTGATCGATACGACGCCGGGCCGAATGAAGATCGCGGCGCTGTTCCCGCAGAACCCGGCCATCGGCCATCGTCTGCTGGAAAAGAACCTGACCAAGAAGGAAATCGGCAACCTGATCGACGCCGTCTACCGCCACTGCGGTCAGAAGGCGACGGTCATCTTCGCCGACCAGATCATGGCGCTGGGGTTCAAGGAAGCGGCCAAGGCGGGCATCTCCTTCGGCAAGGATGACATCATCATCCCCGAGCGGAAGAAGCCGATCGTCGAACAGACCCGCAAGCTGGTCGAGGAGTACGAGCAACAGTACGCCGACGGCCTGATCACCAAGGGCGAGAAGTACAACAAAGTCGTCGACGCGTGGGCCAAGGCCACCGACCGCGTCGCGGACGAGATGATGTTGGAGATCTCGACCTCGGAGAAGGACGAGACCGGCCGTGAAAAGGAGATCAACTCGATCTTCATGATGGCCAACTCCGGCGCCCGCGGTTCGCAGGCCCAGATGAAGCAACTCGGCGGGATGCGCGGCCTGATGGCCAAGCCGTCCGGCGAGATCATCGAGACGCCGATCATCTCGAACTTCAAGGAAGGCCTGTCCGTCCAGGAGTACTTCAACTCCACCCACGGCGCTCGTAAGGGCCTGGCCGACACCGCGCTGAAGACCGCCAACTCCGGCTATCTGACGCGTCGTCTGGTCGACGTGGCGCAGGACTGCATCATCAACGAGGAAGACTGCGGCACGACCCGGGGCATCACCCTGCGCGCCGTGGTCGAGGGCGGCGACGTCCTGGTCTCGCTGGGCACTCGCGTGCTGGGCCGCTTCGCGGCCGAGGACGTCAAGGACCCGGGCACCGGCGAAGTCATCGTGCCCGCCGACAGCTATCTCGACGAGAACATGTGCGACATCGTCGAGGCCGCCGGCGTCCAGTCGATCAAGGTGCGTTCGGTCCTGACCTGCGAAGCCAAGGTCGGCGTCTGCGGCGCCTGCTACGGCCGCGACCTGGCACGCGGGACTCCGGTCAACATCGGTGAAGCGGTCGGCGTCATCGCCGCCCAATCCATCGGCGAGCCGGGCACCCAGCTGACCATGCGGACCTTCCACATCGGCGGTACGGCCCAGGTGGCCGAGCAGTCGTTCTTCGAGACGGGCAACGAAGGCGTGGCGCGGATCGTGGGCGGCATGACCGTCCAGGCTCCGGACGGCGACTTCGTGGTGCTGAGCCGCAACCTGCAGATCATCGTGCAGGTCGATGGCAAGGACCGCGAGTCCTACAAGCCGCCGTACGGCACGCGCCTGAAGGTCAAGGACGGCGACAAGGTCAAGCGCGGCCAGCGCCTGGCCGAATGGGACCCCTACTCGAACCCGATCATCTCGGAAGTGGGCGGCCGCGTCCGCTTCGAGGACCTGGTCGAGAACGTCTCGGTCCGTGAGGAAGCCGACGAAGCCACCGGCATCTCGAACCGCGTGGTCATCGACTGGCGCGCTTCGACCAAGGGCGGCGATCTGCGTCCGGCCATGGCGGTGCTGGACGCCGAGGGCGCCTATCGGCGGATCTCGAACGGCGGTGAAGCTCGGTACCTGCTGCCGGTCGGCGCCATTCTCTCGGTCGGCGACGGTGACGAGATCAAGCCGGGCGAAGTGCTGGCCCGCGTCTCGACGGAAAGCGCCAAGACCCGCGACATCACCGGCGGTCTGCCGCGCGTCGCCGAACTCTTCGAAGCTCGCCGTCCGAAGGACTGCGCGGTCATCGCCGAGATGGACGGCCGCGTCGAATTCGGTCGGGACTACAAGAACAAGCGCCGGATCAAGATCACCCCCGAGGATGGTGGCGAACCGGTCGAGTTCCTGATCCCGAAGGGCAAGCACATTGCGGTTCACGACGGCGACGTCATCCGCAAGGGCGAGTACCTGATCGACGGCAACCCGGATCCGCACGACATCCTGCGTATCCTGGGCATCGAGGCCCTGGCCGAGTTCCTCGTGGACGAGATCCAGGACGTCTATCGACTGCAAGGCGTGCCGATCAACGACAAGCACATCGAGACGATCGTTCGTCAGATGCTGCAGAAGGGTGAGATCCTCGAGCCGGGCGACACCGGCCTGCTCAAGGGCGACCACCTGGATATGACGGAGATCAACGAGGAGAACGCCAAGGCGGAAGCCCGCGGCGGTCGCCTTGCGATCACCCAGCCGGTCCTGCTCGGCATCACCAAGGCGTCGCTGCAAACCCGCAGCTTCATCTCGGCGGCGTCGTTCCAGGAAACCACCCGCGTCCTCACCGAGGCGTCCGTCCAGGGCAAGAGCGACACCCTGGAAGGCCTGAAAGAGAACGTGATCGTGGGCCGTCTGATCCCGGCCGGCACCGGTTCGTACCTGCGCAACCTGCAGCGCATCGCCACCAAGCGCGACGAGGCCCTGGCGGCCAGCCGCGAAGAAGCGATGGAGCCGCTGCCGGAAGTCATCGCGGTCGACGCGGAGGCCGAGAAGGTCGACAACTAAGCGGCTCTTCCAGTCTGTGAGCCGTAGAACGGCCCGGGAGCGATCCCGGGCCGTTTTTCGTGGCCGCAAGGTCGCGGTGAGGGGGGCGGCTTCCTAAGTGTGATCCTCAAGGAGGACACCGATGCCGCTGCTGCTATGCCCCAACTGCAATGTCTCGATGCAGAACGTCGCCCGCTCGGGCGTCGAACTCGACATGTGCCCAAGCTGTCGGGGCGTCTGGCTCGACCGGGGCGAACTGGAAAAGATCCTTGGCGCCGGTCGCGAGACCCAGCAGGGCGAGGTGCAGGCGCGCGAGCGCTTCGACCGCGAAATCGACAACTTCCACCGCGATCCGGACGCCTGGAAGCGGGCCCATCCCTACGACAGCGACCGCAAGCGCTATCGCTATGACGAGGACGACTATTATCGTCACAAGAAGAAAAAGAAGGGCTTCGACATCTTCGACATCTTCGACTGACGATCGCTACTGACGGGGCGTCCAGACTTCAGGGAAGGGGTTGGGCGCCTCCGACGGCCGCGGATCGTGGGTGATCCCTGGCGGCACGTTGCCGCGCTTGTAGCGCTGGTAGGCCTCCTTCTTCGCCGCCGCCTCATCGAAGGCCTGGCGCTTGCGCGGGTCCATCGGCGGCTGGAAGAAGGGCGCGTCCTTCGCGCCCGCTCCCAGCTTCTCCTGACAAGCCTCGCGTTCCTCACGGGTCAGCAGGGACGGGTTGGCGCAGCCGGCCGCCCCGCGCCGAAGCGCCTGGCGCAGGTCGGCGGGCGGGGCAGGGGCGCCCGGCTCGGCGGGCTCCAGCGTCCAGGGCCCGCTCGCCGGCGGCGCGCGCGGCGTCACCAGGGGCGCGACAGGAGATGTCTCGCCTGGTCGAAGCGTCCGGCGCGGACGGATCGGTCGCTCGACAAGCGGCGGCAGGCGATCGGCCTGCGGCGCACGGGGGACGGGGAGCACATAGTAGGGCACGACCTGCACCTCCATGACCGGCGGCGCAGGGGCGAGGCTTAGCTTCGGCTCGCGCAGACCGAGTACGGCCAGGACCGCGGCGTGCGCCAGCAGCGAGGCGCCCAGCAACGCGTACAGCCTCGATCGGCGCGCGGCGGCCATCGGCTCTCCTCGGTTGCAACCGTCACCATTCGCCGCGTTCGCCGCGGCGAATTCGTGACGGATCGCCTGTGGAAGAGCGCGAAAAGCCCTTTCGTTCACAAGCGTTGACGACTGCGGGCTTCACGAGTATGAACCGCGCTCCTTTCGAGGCCGGGGATTCCCTCAGCCCCGATGAACGGTTGGCCGGAAACGGTCGGCCAGGCCCGCCGGAACGCAGGAGATCGCGCGCCGGCGAGTTTTTGCGTTCACCGGGCGGTTTCGAAACCAGAAACGACTACAACCCCTATCGAGGCGCTACGGCCAAACGGCACACGCCTCCAGAGCAGAGATTAGATGCCTACAGTCAACCAGCTCATCCGCAAGCCTCGGCAGGACAAGCCGTCGCGCAACAAGGTGCCGGCCCTGAAGGGCTGCCCCCAGCGTCGCGGCGTTTGCACCCGCGTCTATACGACGACCCCGAAGAAGCCGAACTCCGCGCTTCGTAAGGTCGCCAAGGTGCGTCTGACCACCGGCATTGAAGCGGTGTGCTACATCCCCGGCGAAGGCCATAACCTGCAGGAGCACTCCGTCGTGCTCATCCGCGGCGGCCGGGTGAAGGACCTTCCGGGCGTCCGCTACCACATCCTGCGCGGCGTGCTCGACACCCAAGGGGTCAAGGACCGCAAGCAGCGTCGTTCGCTCTACGGCGCCAAGCGTCCGAAGTAAGGAATAAGAAGAATGTCCCGTCGTCGTCGCGCCGATAAACGTGAAGTCCTTCCGGATCCCAAGTTCGGAGACCTCACCGTCACGAAGTTCATGAACTACGTGATGTACGAAGGCAAAAAAGCTGTCGCTGAGAACATCCTCTACGGCGCTTTCGATATCCTGGAAGCCAAGCGCAAGGACCAGACCCCGCTGGAGACGTTCCACGCGGCCCTGGAAAATGTCGCCCCCGGCATCGAAGTCCGTTCCCGCCGGGTCGGCGGCGCCACCTACCAGGTGCCGGTCGAAGTCCGTCCGGACCGTCGTAAGGCGCTGGCCATCCGCTGGCTGGTGACCGCCGCCCGCAAGCGCGGCGAGAACACCATGACCGAGAAGCTGGCCGGCGAACTGCTGGACGCCTCCTCGAACCGCGGCACCGCCGTCAAGAAGCGTGAAGACACGCACAAGATGGCCGAAGCCAACCGCGCCTTCTCGCACTACCGCTGGTAAGACCCGGCATCCATCGCTTTCCGGCGCGGGCGGTTTGAGTTAAACCGCCCGCGCCGTTCGTTCAGCTACTCCCGAACGCCCCACTTCAGCAGAGCTTCCGCTATGCCCCGCACGCACAAAATCGAAGACTACCGCAACTTCGGCATCATGGCGCACATCGACGCCGGTAAGACGACGACGACGGAGCGGATCCTCTACTACACCGGCAAGTCCCATAAGATCGGCGAAGTCCACGACGGCGCCGCGACCATGGACTGGATGGAGCAGGAGCAGGAGCGTGGCATCACGATCACCTCCGCTGCGACCACGGCGTTCTGGAACGACAAGCGCCTGAACATCATCGACACCCCCGGCCACGTGGACTTCACCATCGAAGTCGAACGCTCGCTGCGCGTGCTCGACGGCGCCGTGACGGTGCTGGACGGCAACGCCGGCGTTGAGCCGCAGACCGAGACCGTCTGGCGTCAGGCCGACAAGTACAACGTTCCGCGGATCGTGTTCGTCAACAAGATGGACAAGCTCGGCGCCGACTTCGACAAGTCGGTCGAGTCGATCCGTGACCGCCTCGGTGCGAAGGCTGTTCCGATCCAATTCCCGATCGGCGCTGAATCGGCGCTGAAGGGCCTGGTCGACCTTGTCCGCATGAAGGCGGTTGTCTGGGACAACGACGGCCTGGGCGCGTCCTTCCGTGACGAAGAGATCCCGGCTGACCTGCTGGACAAGGCCGTAGAGGCTCGCCAGTACCTGATCGAGAACGCCGTCGAACTCGACGACGATGCGATGGAAGCTTATCTGGGCGGCGAAGAGCCCTCGGAAGAGACCATCAAGAAGTGCATCCGTAAGGCGGTTCTGACCGGCGCGTTCTACCCGATCCTCTGCGGCTCGGCGTTCAAGAACAAGGGCGTCCAGCCGCTGCTCGACGCGGTCGTCGACTACCTGCCGTCGCCGCTCGACATCCCGCCGACCCCGGGCATCGACTTCCGCACCGAAGAGCCGGTCGTGCGCCGCGCCTCGGACGACGAGCCGCTGTCGGTTCTGGCGTTCAAGATCATGGACGACCCCTTCGTCGGTTCGCTGACCTTCTGCCGCATCTACTCGGGTAAGCTCGAGACCGGCATGAGCCTGATGAACTCGACCCGCGACAAGAAGGAACGCGTCGGCCGCATGCTGCTGATGCACTCCAACAATCGCGAGGACATCAAGGAAGCCTACGCCGGCGACATCGTCGCGCTGGCCGGCCTGAAGGAAACCCGCACCGGCGACACCCTGTGCGACCCGACCAAGTCGCCGGTGATCCTGGAGCGCATGGAGTTCCCGGCTCCGGTTATCGAGATCGCCGTCGAGCCCAAGTCGAAGGCCGACCAGGAAAAGCTGGGCGTCGCCCTGGCCAAGCTGGCGTCGGAAGATCCGTCCTTCACCGTCTCGACCGACCACGAGTCGGGCCAGACGATCCTGAAGGGCATGGGCGAGCTGCACCTGGACATCAAGATCGACATCCTGAAGCGGACCTACAAGGTCGAAGCCAACATCGGCGCGCCGCAGGTGGCCTATCGTGAAAGCCTGGGGCGTAAGGTCGACATCGACTACACCCACAAGAAGCAGACCGGCGGTACGGGCCAGTTCGCCCGCGTCATGATCACGTTCGAGCCGGGCGAGCCGGGTTCGGGCTTCGTGTTCGAGAGCGCGATTGTCGGCGGCGCGGTGCCGAAGGAATACATCCCCGGCGTCGAAAAGGGCCTGGAATCGGTCAAGGACAACGGCCTGCTGGCCGGCTTCCCGCTGATCGACTTCAAGGCGACCCTGACCGACGGCAAGTACCACGACGTCGACTCCAGCGTGCTGGCCTTCGAAATCGCCTCCCGCGCGGCGTTCAAGGAACTGCGTGAGAAGGGCGCTCCGAAGCTGCTCGAACCGATCATGGCCGTCGAGGTCGTGACCCCGGAAGAGTACCTCGGTTCGGTCATCGGCGACCTGAACGGCCGCCGTGGCATGATCCAGGGCCAGGACACTCGCGGCAACGCGATCGTCGTGAACGCGTTCGTCCCGCTGGCGAACATGTTCGGCTACGTGAACACCCTTCGTGGGATGTCGCAGGGCCGCGCCCAGTTCACCATGCAGTACGACCACTACGACCCGGTGCCGCAACACGTCGCCGACGAAGTGATCAAGAAGTACGCGTAACGTTCTTCCTCGGAAGAACGTTCGAGTAGAGTTTGGACGATCTCCTCGGAGATCGTCCGGGCCCCCAACCCTAGTTTAGAGGACAAGCCCAAACAGGGCTGGAGCTTGAAATGGCTAAAGAAAAGTTCGAACGCAATAAGCCGCACTGCAACATCGGCACGATTGGTCACGTTGACCATGGCAAGACGACGCTGACGGCTGCGATCACCCTGACGCTGGCGAAGACCGGCGGCGCGAAGGCGATGAACTACGCCGACATCGACGCTGCGCCGGAAGAGAAGGCGCGCGGCATCACGATCAACACGGCGCACGTGGAATACGAGACGGCTGACCGTCACTACGCGCACGTCGACTGCCCCGGCCACGCCGACTACGTGAAGAACATGATCACGGGCGCGGCGCAGATGGACGGCGCGATCCTGGTGGTGTCGGCCGCTGACGGCCCGATGCCGCAGACCCGCGAGCACATCCTGCTGGCCCGTCAGGTCGGCGTGCCGGCGCTGGTGGTGTTCATGAACAAGGTCGACATGGTCGACGACGCTGAGCTGCTGGACCTGGTCGAGATGGAAGTGCGCGAGCTGCTTTCGTCGTACCAGTTCCCGGGCGACGACATTCCGATCGTCAAGGGTTCGGCCCTGGCGGCGGTCGAAGACCGCAACCCGGAAATCGGCGCGGACCGCATCCTCGAGCTGATGACCCAGGTTGACGCCTACATTCCGCAGCCGGAGCGTCCGGTGGACCTGCCGTTCCTGATGCCGGTGGAAGACGTGTTCTCGATCTCGGGCCGCGGCACCGTGGTGACCGGCCGGATCGAAAAGGGCATCGTCAAGGTCGGCGAGGAAGTCGAGATCGTCGGCATCCGTCCGGTTCAGAAGACGACCTGCACGGGCGTCGAAATGTTCCGCAAGCTGCTGGACCAAGGTCAAGCCGGCGACAACGTGGGCGTGCTGCTGCGCGGCACCAAGCGTGAAGACGTCGAGCGCGGCCAGGTTCTCTGCAAGCCGGGTTCGATCACGCCGCACACGAAGTTCGTGGCCGAGGCGTACATCCTGACCAAGGAAGAAGGCGGCCGTCACACTCCGTTCTTCACCAACTACCGCCCGCAGTTCTACTTCCGCACGACCGACGTGACCGGCATCATCCGCCTGAAGGAAGGCGTTGAGATGATCATGCCGGGCGACAACGCCGAGCTGGACGTCGAGCTGATCACCCCGATCGCCATGGACCAAGGCCTGCGCTTCGCCATTCGCGAAGGCGGCCGGACCGTCGGCGCCGGCGTCGTGGCCAAGATCGTCGAGTAAGCGATCTAAGCCACAGTCGACAGACTGATGATCAGGCCGCCGAGGGAAACCTCGGCGGCCTTTTCGTTTTCCGGAGCAACTGCACCATGACGCCGAAGTCATGACCCGGAATTAAGCTGACCGGTGCGGCGCCCAGGCCTACCGTCCCCATCAGGTTGTTCAGCTAGGCGGAGAAAGACATGCGTCTTCCGGTGATCATGATCGGGCTCGGGGCCGCAATGGCGGCGGGCGCGGCGCACGCGCAGTCGGTCGAGATCAAGGACGCTGTCGTCCGCGTCACGGTCATCCCCGAGGCGCGCAGCGACATCAAGGTCGAGTTCCTGTCGACGCACCCCAAACTGCCGGTCCAGGTCCGCCAGGTCGGCGGCAAGGTGGTGGTGGACGGCGGGCTTAACCGCAAGATCCGCAGCTGCGAAGGCGACGGCGCCCGCGCCTCGGTCAACGTCGCCGGCATCGGGTCGATCGCCTATGCGAATATGCCGCAGGTGGTGATCCGGACCCCGCGGGACGTGAACCTCGACAGCGGCGGGGCGGTGTTCGGCACGATCGGCAAATCCGACAGTCTCGAGCTTTCCAACGCCGGCTGCGGCGACTGGACAGTGGCCAATGTGACCGGCCAGCTCAAGCTCAATCAGGCCGGCTCGGGCGACACCTATGTCGGCAGCGTCGGCCGCGCCAGCCTCCGCGTCGCCGGCTCGGGCGACATCAAAACCCGGGCGGTCAAAGGCCCGATGGACGTCAACCTGGCCGGCTCAGGCGATGTCTGGACGGCCTCGCTCGACGGCCCGCTGGACGTCAAGATCGCCGGCTCGGGAGACGTGAAGGTGGCCGGCGGCCAGGTCGGCGCGATGACCGTCTCGGTGGCTGGATCCGGCGGCGTGGTCGTCGACGGCGCCGCGGAGTCGCTGAAGGCCCGCATCGCCGGCTCGGGCGACGTCAAGGTCAAGGCCGTGAAGGGCGCCGTCTCGAAGGCGGTCCTGGGCTCGGGCGACGTAGTGATCGGCTAGGGCAGGGCGGCCGGCCCACCGGCAAGTCTTGACGCCGGCGAGTCACCCACGTATAGACGCGCCTCCTGTTGGACCGGCTGTGTGCTTCGAAGTGATTTGAAGCACAGACGCGGTTCGCAGAACGGCCTGGAAATCGATGAAAATCGAGGTTTCGGGACAGGGCCTCGCGAAGCGTTCGCGTGGGCTCACGTCGTTTTTGCGGACTTACGCGTACGAGCGTCTCCTATGAGGCGTTCGGGTTGGTCTTTGAAATGGTCAATGTCACGCGGACGTTCGTCGTCTGTAGGGGAAACTAAAGAGCGATATGGATCGTCAGAACATCCGCATCCGGCTCAAAGCCTTCGATCACCGCGTGCTGGACCATTCCACACGCGAGATCGTCAATACGGCTAAGCGCACCGGCGCGACCGTCCGGGGGCCCATCCCCCTGCCGACGCAAATCGAAAAATTCACCGTCAACCGCTCGCCGCACGTCGACAAGAAGTCGCGCGAGCAGTTCGAAATCCGCACGCACAAGCGCGTGCTCGATATCGTCGACCCCACCCCGCAGACCGTGGACGCGCTCATGAAGCTCGACCTGTCCGCCGGCGTGGACGTCGAGATCAAGCTTTAAGAGGGGATCGGTCGATGCGTACCGGCGTGATCGCCAAGAAACTGGGTATGGCTCGCTTCTTCGATGAAGGCGGCGTCCATGTTCCTGTGACCGTGCTCAGCCTCGAAGGCTGCCAGGTCACGGGTCAGCGCACCCAGGACAAAGACGGCTATGTGGCTCTCCAGCTCGGTGCTGGCGCCAAGAAAGCCAAGAACACTTCGAAGGCCATGCGCGGCCACTTCGCCAAGGCTCAGGTCGAGCCGAAGCGCGAAGTCGCGGAATTCCGCGTCACCGAAGAGAACCTGATCGAAGTTGGCGCGGAGTTCACCGCCGACCACTTCGTCGCCGGCCAAAAGGTCGACGTCACCGCCCTCACGGTCGGTAAGGGTTTCGCCGGCGCCATGAAGCGCTGGAACTTCGGCGGCATGCGCGCGACCCACGGCGTCTCGGTCTCGCACCGGGCCCACGGTTCGACCGGTAACCGCCAGGATCCGGGCAAGACCTTCAAGAACAAGAAGATGGCCGGCCATCTCGGCCAAGAGACCGTCACCACCCTCAACGTCACCGTCTGGAAGGTCGACGCCGAGCGTGGCCTGATCCTCGTGAAGGGCTCCGTGCCCGGCACCGAGGGCACCTTCGTGAAGATCCGCGACGCGGTGAAGTCGGCTCGTCCGGCTGAAGCCCCGATCCCGGGCGGCTTCCGTAAGGCTGGCCAAGCGGCTGCGGCTCCGGCTGCTGAGGCTCCTGCGGTGGAAGAGGCTCCGGCCGAAGCTGGGGGCGAAGAACAGTAATGAAACTCGACGTCATCAAACTCGACGGCGGGAAGGGCGGTTCGGTTGAACTGTCCGACGCCGTCTTCGGCATCGAAGAGATCCGCGGGGACATCCTCCAGCGCATGGTCACCTGGCAACTTGCCAAGCGCCGCGCCGGCACCCACAAGATCCAGGTCCGCAACGAGGTCTCTCGTACGGGCAAGAAGATGTACAAGCAGAAGGGCACCGGCGGCGCCCGTCACGGTTCGCGCCGTGCGGCCCAGTTCGTCGGCGGCGCCAAGGCCCACGGGCCGGTCGTGCGCAGCCACGCCTTCGACCTGACCAAGAAGTTCCGCGCCCTGGCCCTGCGCCATGCGCTGTCCTCGAAGGTCAAGTCGGGCGCTCTGGTTGTCGTCGACAGCGTGGCCCTGACCGAGGTCAAGACCTCGGCCCTGCGCGCCAACTTCGACAAGATCGGCCTGAAGAACGCGCTGGTCATCGCCGGCGCCGAGGTCGACGCGAACTTCGCGATGGCCGCTCGCAACATCCCGAACGTGGATGTCCTGCCGAACGCCGGCCTGAACGTCTACGACGTGCTGCGTCGCAAGACCCTGGTCCTGACCAAGGACGCGGTCGAAGCGATCAACGCGCGCTTTGCTGAGAAGGAAGCTGCGTAATGGCCGACCCCGTCGCCCGCCACTACGACGCCATCCTGTCGCCGGTGATCACGGAAAAGGCCACCCTGCTCTCGGAGCAGAACAAGGTCGTTTTCCGCGTCGCCAATGACGCGACGAAGGATGAAATCGCCGCCGCTGTCGAAGCGCTGTTCAAGGTCAACGTCACCAAGGTCAACACCTTGGTGGTGAAGGGCAAGACCAAGCGTTTCCGCGGCCGTCCGGGCCGTCGCTCGGACGTCAAGAAAGCTGTCGTGACCCTGGCCGAAGGCCAGTCGATCGACATCACCACGGGGCTCTAGTTCGATGGCTCTGAAGCATTTTAATCCGACCTCGCCGGGCCGTCGCGGCCTTGTGCTGATCGACCGGTCCGAGCTCCACAAGGGCCGTCCGGAAAAGTCGCTCGTCGAAGGCCTGACCAAGTCGGGCGGTCGTGGCGGCAACGGCCGTATCGCTGTCCGCTTCCGCGGCGGCGGCGCCAAGCGCCTGTACCGCAAGGTCGACTTCAAGCGTCGCAAGTTCGACGTGCCGGCCACGGTTCAGCGTCTCGAGTACGACCCGAACCGCACCGCGTTCATCGCCCTCATCAAGTATGAGGACGGAGAACTGGCCTATATCCTGGCCCCGCAACGCCTGAAGGCTGGCGACGTTGTCGTCGCCTCCGAAAAGGCCGACGTAAAGCCGGGCAACGCCATGCCGCTCCGTGGCATGCCGATCGGCACGATCATCCACAACATCGAGCTGAAGCCCCTCAAGGGCGGCCAGCTCGCTCGCTCGGCTGGCGCCTACGCTCAGCTGGTCGGCCGTGACGCCGGCTACGCCCAGATCCGTCTGGGCTCGGGCGAACTGCGGATGGTTCAAGACACCTGCATGGCCACGGTCGGCGCGGTGTCCAACCAGGACCACATGAACCAGGTTCTGGGCAAGGCCGGCCGCACCCGCCACATGGGCTTCCGCCCGCACGTCCGCGGCGTCGTCATGAACCCGGTCGACCACCCGCACGGCGGCGGTGAAGGCCGCACCTCGGGCGGCCGCCACCCGGTCACCCCGTGGGGCAAGCCGACCAAGGGCTCGAAGACCCGCACCAACAAGGCGACGGATAAGTACATCATCCGTTCGCGTCACGCTCGGAAGGCTCGCTAAGCCCATGACCCGTTCTGTTTGGAAAGGTCCGTTCGTCGACGGATACCTCCTCAAGAAGGCCGACAACGCTCTGTCGTCCGGCCGGAAGGACGTCATCAAGACCTGGTCGCGCCGTTCGACCATCATGCCGCAATTCGTCGGCCTGACGTTCGGCGTGCACAACGGTCAGAAGCACGTCCCCGTGCTGATCAGCGAAGACATGGTCGGCATGAAGCTCGGTGAGTTCGCTCCGACCCGGTACTTCCCTGGTCACGCGGCCGACAAGAAGGCCAAGAGGAAGTAACCATGGCAAAGCAAGCTAAAGCGCGCCGGCTGACCGGCGTTGAGGCGATGGCCAAGGTGACGACCCTGCGCACCAGCCCGCGTAAACTGAACCTCGTGGCTCAGTCGATCCGCGGCCTGAAGGTGCAGCGCGCCCTCAACGAGCTGGAGTTCAGCCACAAGCGCATCGCCCGCGATGTGCGCAAGGCGCTCTACTCGGCCATCTCGAACGCCGAGAACAACCACAACCTCGACATCGACAATCTGGTCGTCGCCGAGGCCTTCGTGGGCAAGAACCTGGTGATGAAGCGCTTCGCCGCCCGCGCTCGCGGTCGTGCTTCGCGCATCGAAAAGCCGTTCAGCGAGATCACCATCGTGGTCCGCGAATTGGGTGAGGCCGCCTGATGGGTCAGAAAGTCAATCCGGTCGGGCTTCGCCTCGGCATCAACCGCACGTGGGACTCGCGCTGGTTCGCCAAGAAGGCGGACTACGGCAAGCTCCTGCATGAGGACATCAAGATCCGCAAGCAGCTGAAGAAGCGCCTGTATCAAGCTGGCGTTTCGCGGATCATCATCGAGCGTCCGCACAAGAAGTGCCGCATCACCATCTATGCCGCGCGCCCCGGCGTGATCATCGGCAAGAAGGGCGCGGACATCGACAAGCTGCGCAAGGACGTTGCGGCGATCACGGAAGGCGAAGTTCACCTGAACATCGTCGAAATCCGTAAGCCGGAAACCGACGCCCAGCTGGTGGCCGAGAACATCGCCCAGCAGCTCGAGCGCCGCGTCGCGTTCCGCCGCGCCATGAAGCGTTCGCTGCAAAGCGCGATGCGTCTGGGCGCCAAGGGCATGCGCATCGAAGTGGCCGGCCGTCTGGGCGGCGCCGAAATCGCCCGTACCGAGTCGTACCACGAGGGCCGCGTTCCGCGTCACACCCTCCGCGCCGACATCGACTACGGCGTGACCGAGGCCTCGACCACCTACGGCATCATCGGCGTGAAGGTGTGGGTCTTCAAGGGCGAGGTCCTGGACCACGACCCGATGGCTCTCGACAAGCGCCTGGCCTCGGAATCCGGCCCGGCCGGCGAGGGCGGCGGACGTGAACGTGGCGACCGCGGTGACCGCGGCCCGCGCCGCGACCGTCGTGAGCAAGCTGGAGCCTAAGGTAGAGCCATGCTGTCTCCGAAGAAGACCAAGTACCGCAAGCAGTTCAAGGGCAAGATCCACGGCGTTGCGAAGGGCGGCTTTTCGCTGAACTTCGGCTCCTACGGTCTGAAGTCCGTCGAACCGGAACGCATCACCGCTCGTCAGATCGAAGCGGCTCGTCGGGCGATCACTCGCCAGATGAAGCGCCAAGGTCGCGTGTGGATCCGGATCTTCCCGGACGTTCCGGTCACCGACAAGCCGGCCGAAGTGCGGATGGGTAAGGGCAAGGGCGCGGTCGAGTACTGGGCCGCGCGCGTTCACCCTGGCCGCATCATGTTTGAAATCGACGGCGTGCCGGACGATGTCGCTCGTGAAGCTCTGCGCCTCGGCGCGGCCAAGCTTCCCGTGAAGACCCGCATCGTCACCCGCATCGACGCCGCCGTGGAGCACGCGTGATGAAGATCGACGATATCCGGGGCATGACGCCCGACCAACTCGGCGAGGCCCTGCTGAACCTGAAGAAAGAGCAGTTCAACCTGCGCTTCCAGGCGGCGACCGGCCAGGTCGAGAAGACCCACCGCGTGAACGAAGTCCGTAAGGACATCGCGCGGATCAAGACCGTCCTGCGCTCCAAGCAGACCCCGGCCTAAGGAGACAACGAACATGCCGAAGCGAATTCTCGAAGGCGTCGTCGTCTCGGACAAGGGCGACAAGACGATCGTGGTGAAGGTCGAGCGTACCTTCCTGCATCCGGTGCTGAAGAAGACCGTTCGTCGGTCGAAGAAGTACCACGCCCATGACGAGGCCAACGTCTACAAGGCCGGCGACATCGCGCGCATCATCGAATGCGCTCCGAAGTCGAAAACCAAGACTTGGGAAGCGCTGCCGAAGGGCGCTGACCAACAAGCCTCCTAAAGAAAGTCTCATCCCATGATTCAGATGCAGACTAACCTCGAGGTCGCCGACAATTCCGGCGCCCGTCGTGTGATGTGCATCAAAGTGCTTGGTGGCGCTGGTCGTCGCTACGCCGGCGTGGGCGACAAGATTGTCGTCTCCGTGAAGGAAGCGATCCCGCGCGGTCGTGTGAAGAAGGGTGACGTGCTGCAGGCGATCGTCGTGCGCACGTCCTCCGCGATCAAGCGCAAGGACGGTTCGGTGATCCGTTTCGACAAGAACGCCGCCGTGATCGTCAACAAGCAATCCGAGCCGATCGGCACGCGGATCTTTGGCCCGGTTCCTCGCGAACTGCGCGCCAAGAACCACATGAAGATCATCTCGCTCGCTCCCGAGGTGCTGTAATGGCCGCGAAGATCAAGAAGGGCGACCGCGTTGTCGTCCTCACGGGCAAGGACAAGGGCCGTCAAGGCGCTGTGCTGCGCGTGCTGCCGAAGGAAGACCGCGTCGTGGTCGAGGGGCTGAACATGGTTCAGCGCCACACCCGTCCGACCCAGTCCGATCCGCAAGGCGGCATCAAGAACAAGGAAGCGGCGCTCCACATCTCGAACGTGGCGATCGTCGACTCCAAGGGCAAGCCGACCCGCGTCGGCTTCCGGGTCGAAGGCGACAAGAAGGTCCGTGTCGCCAAGACGACCGGTGAGGTGATCAATGGCTGAGCAAGCTTATGAACCCCGGCTGAAGTCCGAATATCGTGCGCGCATCCGCGCGGCGATGAAGGAGCAGTTCGGCTACACGAACGAGATGCAGATCCCCAAGCTGGACAAGATCGTCCTGAACATGGGCATTGGTGAAGCCGTCTCGGACTCCAAGAAGGTCAACTCGGCGATCGCCGACCTGGCGAAGATCGCCGGTCAGAAGCCGATGCCGACCAAGGCTCGCAATTCCATCGCCGGCTTCAAGCTGCGCGAGGGCATGGTGGTCGGTGCGAAGGTGACCCTTCGCGCGGATCGCATGTATGAGTTTCTGGACCGCCTGATCACGATCGCGCTGCCGCGCGTGAAGGACTTCCGGGGCCTGAAGCCCACCTCGTTCGACGGTCGTGGCAACTACGCCATGGGTCTGAAGGAGCACATCGTGTTCCCGGAGATCAACTACGACCAGATCGATCAAATGTGGGGCATGGACATCATCGTCGCCACGACTGCGAAGACCGACGACGAAGCGCGCGCGCTTCTCAAGGAATTCCAGTTCCCGTTCGTTCAAGCGTAAGCGGCGGGAAGGAAAGAACAAATGGCCAAGAAAAGCGCTGTCAATCGCAACGAGATGGTCCGCAAGCTGGTGAAGCAATTCGCCGCGAAGCGTGAAGAACTCAAGGCGATCGCCAACGACGAGAGCCTGCCGCTCGAAGAACGCTTCGAAGCGCGCCTGAAGCTCGCCGAACTGCCGCGTAACTCGTCCAAGACCCGCATCCGTAACCGTTGCGAAGTCACGGGCCGCCCGCGCGCCTACTACCGCAAGCTTAAGATGAGCCGGATCGCGCTGCGCGAACTGGGTTCGAACGGCCAGATTCCTGGCCTCGTCAAGTCGAGCTGGTGAGGAGGGTCTCATGGTGAACGACCCCGTTGGCGATATGATCGCCCGCATCAAGAACGCCGCCACCCGCGGCCGTTCGAAGGTTTCCACGCCGGCTTCGAGGATGCGTGCGCGCGTTCTCGACGTTCTGGCGGAGGAAGGCTACATCCGCGGCTACCAACTCGTTCAGAAGCCGGGCGCGTTCCCGGAGTTCGAAATCGAGCTGAAGTACTTCGACGGTCAGCCGGTGATCGCTGAGATCCGCCGCGTGTCGAAGCCTGGCCGCCGCGTCTACTCGTCGATCAAGGACCTGAAGCCGATCAAGAACGGCCTGGGTATCTCGATCCTGTCGACGCCGAAGGGCGTCATGTCGGACACGGCCGCGCGTGACGCGAACGTGGGCGGCGAAGTCCTGTTGCGGGTCTACTAAGATGTCGCGGATTGGAAAGAAGGCGGTCGCCGTCCCTTCGGGCGTGACGGTGACCATCAGCGGCCAGACCGTCACGATTAAGGGCCCGAAGGGTCAGCTGTCGTGGACCGTCGCCGAAGAAATCGAAGTCAAGCAGGAGGGAGCTGAGCTCCAGCTCTCGAAGCGCGTCGACTCGACCCGGGCGCAAGCCATGTGGGGCCTGTCGCGCACCCTGGTGAGCAACATGGTCACCGGCGTGACCGAGGGCTTCGAGCAGACGCTCGAGCTGGTCGGCGTCGGTTACCGCGCCGCCATGAAGGGCCAGGCGCTCTCCATGCAGCTCGGCTTCAGCCACGACGTCGACGTGCCCCCGCCCGCCGGGATCACGTTTGCGACGCCGAAGCAGACCGAGATCAAGATCTCGGGCATCGACAAGCAAGCCGTCGGCGAGATCGCCTCGAAGATCCGTCGCCTGCGTCCGCCGGAGCCCTACAAGGGCAAGGGCGTCCGTTATGCCGGCGAGAAGGTTCGCCGCAAGGAAGGCAAGAAGAAGTAGGCCATGGCTCTTAAACCCCGTGACACCGCCAAGCGTCGTGCCGAGCGCACGCGCATCCGCCTGCGGTCGGTGGCGAATGGTCGGCCGCGTCTGTCGGTCTTCCGCTCGTCCAAGAACATCTACGCCCAGATCATCGATGATGAACGCGGCGTGACCCTGGCTGCCGCCTCGACCCTCGAGGGCGACAAGCAGAAGGGTTCCGACAAGGACGCCGCCGCCCGTGTGGGCGCGCTCGTGGCGCAACGCGCCATCGAAAAGGGTGTCAAGGACGTCGTCTTCGATCGTGGCGGTTATATCTACCACGGCCGGGTGAAAGCCCTGGCCGACGCCGCGCGCGAAGCCGGCCTGAACTTCTAGGGGTACGCTGATGGCTCGTGGAAACGAACAACGTGGTGGTGACGGCCAAGGCCGTCGTGACCGCAACCGCGGCAATCAAGCGGAAGAGCGCGCCGAATCCGACATCGTCGAGAAGCTGGTGCACATCAACCGCGTCGCCGCCACCGTGAAGGGCGGCCGTCGCTTCTCGTTCGCCGCCCTGATGGTGGTCGGCGATCAGAAGGGCCGCGTCGGCTACGGCCATGGCAAGGCGCGCGAAGTGCCGGAAGCCATCCGTAAGGCGACCGAGGAAGCCAAGAAGACCATGATCCGCGTGCCGCTCCGCGAGAGCCGCACCCTGCACCACGACGGCGCTGGCCGTTGGGGCGCCGGCAAGGTGATGGTCCGCTCGGCGCCTCCGGGCACCGGCGTCATCGCCGGCGGTCCGATGCGTGCGGTGCTTGAAACCCTCGGCGTCCAGGACGTCGTCGGCAAGTCGGTCGGCTCGTCGAACCCCTACAACATGGTGCGCGCGACCTTCGAGGCGCTGAAGGCTCAGTCTTCGCCCCGCCAGGTCGCCGCCAAGCGCGGCAAGAAGGTCGCCGACGTGCTGGGCCGCAAGGCTGACAGCGCTGCGGTCGCCGCCGCTGACGGAGAGTAATCCATGGCTAAGGTGACCGTTCGTCAGACGGCGAGCCCCATCCGCCGCAAGAGCGATCAGCGCGCGACCCTCATCGGTCTCGGCCTGAACCGCATCGGCCGCGTGTCGGTCCTGGAAGACACCCCGTCGGTGCGCGGGATGATCGCCAAGGTCCATCACATGGTGGAAGTGATCGAAGGCTAAGCGCCTTTCGACTGGACGTTTAGGAGAGGCGGCGCCAAAAGCGTCGCCTCTTCGGCCGTTTCGGCGGCCAACAATCTTTTTCAGCCGAGTCCGGGACCGATCCCGGGCGACAGATCTCCAAGGAGAGGCGTCACATGACCAAGCTCAACGAACTTTCGCCGCGCGAAGGCTCCACCAAGAACCGCATGCGCGTCGGCCGCGGCCCGGGTTCGGGCAAGGGCAAGACCGGCGGCCGTGGTGTGAAGGGCCAGAAGGCGCGCAGCGGCGTCGCCATCAACGGCTTCGAAGGCGGCCAGATGCCGCTGCACATGCGGATGCCGAAGCGCGGCTTCAACAACCCCTTCGCCAAGGAATTCGCGGAAGTGAACCTGTGGCGCCTTGAGCAGGCGATCGCCGCCGGCAAGCTCGACGCCAAGAAGGCCATCGACGCCGAGGTTCTGATCGCCGCCGGCGTGCTGCGCCGTGAGAAGGACGGCGTCCGTCTCCTGGGCAAGGGCGAACTGAAGTCCAAGATCGAGATCACCGTCTATTCGGCTTCGGCCGCGGCCAAGGCCGCCGTCGAGAAGGCTGGCGGCAAGGTCACCACGACCGGTCCGGCCGCTGCCGAAGCCGCCGAGTAAGCCGCTCTCCGCGCGTCAAGCGCGGGGACCCACGCTGACCATCCGGCGCCTGTCTGGCCCGCTTCCACATGTTTGGGGGAGGGTGAGGCAAGGCGGCCGGATGACAGCGCAGGATGGACGCCCTATGTACGTCCGGTCCTTTAGTCTGGGGTTCTAAATGGCTTCGGCCGCCGAACAGCTCGCAGCGAACATGAACTTCGGCGCCTTCCAGAAGGCGACGGAGCTGCACAAGCGCATCCTCTTCACGCTGGGTGCGCTGATCGTCTATCGCCTCGGGACCTACATCCCGATTCCGGGCATCGACCCGGCGGCGTTCGCCCAGGCCTTCCAGGGCCAGGCGCAAGGCATCCTCGGCATGTTCAACATGTTCTCGGGGGGCGCCGTCCAACGGATGGCGATCTTCTCGCTGAACGTGATGCCGTACATCTCGGCCTCCATCATCGTTCAGCTGCTCGGCACGGTTTATCCGCCGTGGGAGAAGCTGCGAAAGGAAGGCGGGGAGGCGGGCCGCAAGACGCTCAACCAGTACACCCGCTATCTGACGGTCGTGCTGGCGCTGTTCCAATCCTTCGCCATCGCCACCGGGCTGCAGAACAGCCCCGGCCTGGTGCTGAACCCCGGCCTGTTCTTCCTGGCCTCGACGGTCGTGACCCTAACCGGCGGGACCCTGTTCCTGATGTGGCTGGGCGAGCAGATCACCAGCCGCGGCGTTGGCAACGGCGTGTCGCTGATCATCTTCGCCGGCATCGTCGCGGTGCTGCCGCAGGGCGTCTGGCAGATGTTCACCATGACGCGGACCGGCTCGTTGTCGCCGTTCGCCATGTTCGCGATCATCGCCCTGGCTATCGCCGTGGTGTTCGCGATCGTGTTCATGGAGCGCTCGCAGCGCCGCCTGCTGGTCCAGTATCCCAAGCGTCAGCAGGGCAACCGGATGTTCGGCGGCGACACCTCGTTCCTGCCGCTGAAAATCAACACCGCCGGCGTCATTCCGCCGATCTTCGCCTCGTCGCTGCTGTTGCTGCCGACCACGGCGATGGGCTTCCTGGCGACCGCGGATCTACCCGCCTGGGCGCAATGGCTGCCCGGCATGGTCGGTCAGCTGCAGCACGGGCGCCCGGCGTTCATGGTGCTCTATGCGCTGCTGATCATCTTCTTCTGCTTCTTCTACACGTCGGTCGTCTTCAATCCGGACGACACCGCTGAGAACCTGCGCAAGTACGGCGGCTTCTTGCCGGGCATCCGCCCGGGCAAGCGGACGGCGGAGTATCTCGACTACGTGCTGACCCGCCTGACCGTGATCGGCGCGGCGTACATCACGCTGGTCTGCCTGATGCCGGAAGCGCTGATCGGATATTTCAAGGCGCCGTTCTATCTGGGCGGCACGTCGATCCTGATCGTGGTGAGCGTGACCATGGATACGGTGACGCAGATCCAGTCGCATCTGCTGGCGCACCAGTACGAAGGTTTGATCAAGAAATCCAAGCTCCGCGGCGGACGCGGCGGACGCTAAGGATCGGTCCGGCCGAAAGGGGCGGCCGGGGAGGGGGACATTTAAGAAGATGAATTTGATCCTGTTCGGCCCGCCGGCGGCGGGCAAGGGAACGCAGGCCAAGCGCCTGGTCGAGTCCCGCAAGATGGTCCAGCTCTCCACGGGGGACATGCTGCGCGCCGCGATCGCTTCGGGCTCTGAGCTCGGCAAGCGCGTCGAGGGCGTCATGCAGCGGGGCGAGCTGGTCACCGACGAGATCGTCATCGCGTTGATCGAGGAGCGTCTGCCGGAGGCCGAGGCGGCCGGCGGGGCGATCTTCGACGGGTTTCCGCGGACCCTGGCTCAGGCCAAGGCGCTGGACGAGATGCTGGCCAAGCGCGGCTCGCGAATCGATCTAGTGCTGCGCCTGAAGGTGGACGACGAGCAGCTCCTCAACCGGGTTGCTGGCCGCTTCGCCGAGTCGGGCCGCCCTGACGACAATCCCGAGAGCTTCAAGGTGCGGCTCTCGGCCTACAACGACCAGACCGCGCCCTTGCTGCCGTACTATCAAGACCAGAAAAAACTGGTCGAGTTGGACGGCATGGGTTCGATCGAGGACGTCGCCGCCGGAATCGACCAGGCCCTCAAGGCCTGATTTTCGGCGACCAACCCGCCCAGCGATTGCGGAAGTCTGAAAAGCTTCAGATTCCTGCGATTGCTCCATTGACGGAAACGCAACGTTCCCTATAACGGTGCGCTTCCGCGAAAGGGCGCGAAGGACGTGCCGGCCTTCCTGTATGGGATTCTGGGCCGGGGCGCCGTTCGCGCTTCTCTGCGTGACTAGGAGATTCAACGCGTGGCCCGTATCGCTGGCGTCAACATTCCGACTAACAAGCGCGTCGTCATTGCGCTGCAGTACATCCATGGGATCGGCCAGGCGAAAGCCAAGGAGATCGTCCAGAAGGTTGGCATTGAGGACGCTCGCCGCGTCAATCAGCTGACCGACGCCGAGGTGCTGCAGATCCGCGAAGCGATCGACCGCGATTACCTCGTTGAGGGTGACCTGCGTCGCGAGACGGCGGTCAACATCAAGCGTCTGATGGACCTTGCCTGCTATCGCGGCCTGCGTCACCGCAAGGGCCTGCCGGTCCGCGGTCAGCGCACCCACACCAACGCCCGCACCCGCAAGGGTCCGGCCAAGCCGATCGCCGGCAAGAAGAAGTAAGAGAGCTTAGCGATGGCCAAGGAACCGGCGCGCGTCAAACGTCGCGAACGCAAGAACATCACCTCGGGCGTGGCGCACGTGAACGCCTCGTTCAACAACACCATGATCACCATCACGGACGCGCAGGGGAACACCATCTCCTGGTCGTCGGCCGGCATGATGGGCTTCAAGGGCTCCCGCAAGTCGACTCCGTACGCCGCCCAGATGGCGGCCGAGGACGCCGGCCGGAAGGCTGCCGAGCATGGCGTGAAGACCCTCGAAGTGAACGTCTCGGGTCCGGGTTCCGGGCGTGAGTCGGCTCTGCGGGCGCTTCAGTCGGTCGGCATGACGATCACCACCATCCGCGACGTGACCCCCATTCCGCACAACGGCTGCCGGCCGCCCAAGCGCCGGCGGGTCTAAGTACCGCAGTACCGCAATCCCCACGCGCCGGACCGAGTTCTTCGTGTCCGGCGATCCTGCGTTTCGAGGGACATCTCTACGTGATCGAAAGAAACTGGAACGAGCTCATCCGTCCCGAGAAGCCGCTGATCGAGGCCGGAACCGACGCGAACCGCAAGGCGCGTCTGGTGGCCGAGCCGCTCGAGCGCGGTTTCGGGGTGACGCTCGGCAACAGCCTCCGCCGGGTGCTTCTGTCGTCGCTGCAGGGCGCGGCCGTGACCGCCGTCCAGATCGACGGCGTCGTGCATGAGTTCTCGTCGCTGGAAGGCGTTCGGGAAGACGTTGTCGACATCGTCCTGAACATCAAGCAATTGGCGCTGCGCATGCACGCCGAGGGCCCCAAGCGCATGACGCTGAAGGCCACCGGCCCGGGCGTTGTGACCGCCGGCCAGATCGAAGTCCCGTCGGACATCGAAGTGCTGAACCCTGACCACGTGCTGTGCACGCTGGACGACGGCGCCACCGTGCGCATGGAGTTCACGGTCAACAACGGCAAGGGCTACGTCGCCGCCGAACGCAACCGTCCGGAAGACGCCCCGATCGGCCTGATCGCGGTCGACAGCCTGTTCTCGCCGGTCAAGCGCGTCGCCTATCGCGTCGAGCCGACCCGCCAGGGCCAGAGCCTCGACTATGACAAGCTGATCATGGAAGTGGAAACCAACGGCGCGATTTCGCCGGTGGACGCGGTGGCCTTCGCCGCCCGTATCCTCCAGGACCAGCTGCAGATCTTCATCACCTTCGAAGAGCCGAAGAAGAAGGTCGAAGGCGAGAGCAAGCCGGAACTGCCGTTCAACCCGGCGCTGCTGAAGAAGGTCGACGAGCTGGAGCTCTCGGTCCGTTCGGCAAACTGCCTGAAGAACGACAACATCGTCTACATCGGCGACCTGATCCAGAAGACCGAGGCGGAAATGCTCCGCACTCCGAACTTCGGCCGCAAGTCGCTGAACGAGATCAAGGAAGTGCTCGCGGGCATGAACCTGCATCTCGGCATGGACGTGCCGAACTGGCCGCCGGAAAACATCGAAGAACTCGCCAAGAAGTTCGACGATCAGATGTAAGACCCTCCGAGGCCCGCCTAGCGGGCCTCGGTTCTTAGGACTGTGCGCTGACTCCAAGCCGTTCGCGCGGCTAGGGCCCTGGGAAGCTGCAATAGCGGTGGAGGGCCCCGGTGCTTCGTTTTGACCCCGCTGGGAGCAGGCTGGGACTTGGTTAGGCAAGGACGTTCTCCGCATCAGGGGGCGTCCAGCGGGTCGAGCGACCCAGGAGATATGAAATGCGTCACGGCAAAGCCCACCGCAAACTCGGTCGTACGACCGCCCACCGCACCGCGATGTTCGCCAACATGGCGGCGAGCCTGATCAAGCACGAGCAGATCGTCACGACCCTGCCGAAGGCCAAGGAACTGCGTCCGGTCGTCGAAAAGCTGGTCACGCTGGCCAAGCGCGGCGACCTGCACGCTCGTCGTCAGGCGATCAGCCAGGTCCGTGACGTCGAACAAGTCGGCAAGCTCTTCGCCGTCCTCGGCCCGCGCTACAAGGAACGTCAGGGCGGCTACATCCGCGTCCTGAAGGCCGGCTTCCGCTACGGCGACAACGCCCCGCTGGCCGTGATCGAGTTCGTCGATCGCGATCCGGCCGAAAAGGGCAAGGACTCGGGTCCGGTCCAAGACGTCGGCTTCGCCGACGAATAAGACCACCCTGCAGTCAGCAGATTTCGAGAGCCCCGGGCGGAAACGCCCGGGGCTTTTGCTTTGCCGGTTCGGCATGTGAATATGCTTGCGAAAAGCGGAAAATATTATACCTTATTGAAATTGAATGCGCCGCGCGAACCAGGGAGGTAAGCGATGAGCGACCGCAGGAAGCTGCCGACCATCGGCCCGCTGCTTTGGTATCGCGACCCGATGGCGGCCATCGCCTGGCTTGAGCAGGCCTTCGGCTTCGAGACCCGCATGGTGGTCGACGACGGGCAGGGCGGGGTGATCCACTCCGAGCTCGCGCTCCACGATGGCTACATCATGGTCGTGGGGCCGCCGAGCGGACGCGCCGTCAGTCCCGCCGCGTTCGGCGGGCGATCGACCCAGTCGGTTCACGTGCAGCTCGAAGACGGCCTGGACGAACTCTGCGAGCGCGCCCGCGGGGCGGGCGCCGTCATCGAGCGCGAGCCGGCCGACCAGCCCTATGGCGACCGCGTCTTCACCTGCCGGGACCTGGAGGACCATCCCTGGTCGTTCGGCCAGACCGTTCAGGAGCTGTCGGTCGCGCAGATGGAACAGGCCACCGGCCACAAGATCAAAGCCTGACGCACCCAGAGGAGGACGCCATGTCCGCAGGATTCCGTTCCGCGTTGTTCTACCAGGACCCCAAGGCGGCCCTGGGCTGGCTCGAGAAGGCCTTCGGCTTCGAGCTCGTCATGCTGCTTGAGGACGCCGACGGCAATGTCGCCCACTCGCAGATGGAGTTCGGCGACAGCTACGTGATGATCGGCCAGGAATGGAGCGGCGATCACAAGAGCCCCAAGTCCGTCGGCGGCAAGAACACCCAGGCGGTCCACGTACAGCTCGATAGCGACATCGATGCGCACTTCGCGCGGGCCAAGGCCGCCGGGGCGGAGATCATGGCCGAGCCGGAGACCCAGTTCTACGGCGACCGCACCTATCGCTGCCGCGATCCCGAAGGCCACATCTGGACCGTTTCTCAGACCGTTGCGAGCGTCAGCCGCGAGGATGCCGAGGCGGCCAGCGGCCTGAAGATCACCGGCTGGCGATGAGCGCGGCTCGGGCCCTCGACACCACACTGGCGGCGCTGGCCGATCCTGCCCGCCGCCGGGTCGTGGACGTGCTGGCGCGCGGGCCGCGGCCGTCCGGCGAACTGGCGCGTGAGCTCGGCCTGTCGCCCCCGACCATGAGCCGTCACCTGCGCACGCTGCGTGAGAGCGGTCTGGTGGAGGAAAGCCATCCGGAGTTCGACGCGCGCGTCCGTATCTATGCCTTGAGGCCCGAACCGATGGTGCACCTGTTGCGCTGGCTGGAGGAGAGCGAGCGGCTGTGGAGCGAGCAGCTGACCGCCTTCAAGGCCCATGTCGAGAAGACGCCGTGACCTCGAAGGTCTACGTCGCCCTGCGGGTGAAGGCCGGGCCGGAGCGCGCCTTCGCCGCCTTCGTCGGCGAGATCGGCGCGTGGTGGCGGCCGAACGGTCTCTTCCAGACCACGCCCCGTGCGCCGGGCGTCCTGGCCTTCGAGCCGGAAGAGGGCGGGCGCCTGACGGAGACGCTCGCGAGCGGCAAGGTGTTCGAGATCGGGCGCATCCTGGTCTGGGAGCCGCCGCACCGCCTGGTTTTTTCCTGGCGGCAGGCGAACTTCCCGCCGGAGCTTTCGACGGAGGTCGAGGTGCGCTTCGAGGCGGTCGGCGAGGAGACGCGGGTAAGCGTCGAGCACCGCGGCTTCGACCAGGTGCCCGAGGGCGCGGCTCGCCACGGCTTCCCCGACGAGGTGCTGCTGATGCGCCTGGCCGATTGGTGGCGAACACTGCTGACATCCTATCGCGAGACGTCGGCCTAAGACGGCGAACGTGGTAGTTCAAAGACGGAAGCGGCCCGAAGCGGCCGAGCGGAGGAAATGATGACCGAGCGTGCTCCGAGCGCCCCCAGCGGCGACGACAAGCGCTGGGCGGGGGCCTTCCGCTTCATCTTCGCCGCGGCGGTCATCAACGCGGTTTCGTTCGGGATCATGATCCCGGTGCTGCCGAACCTGATCAAGGAGTTCACCGGCGGCGACACCGCTGCGGCCTCCGAGTGGAACGTGCTGTTCGGCGCAGTCTGGGGCGTCATGCAGCTGTTCTGCGGTCCGATCCTCGGGATGATGTCCGACCGTTACGGCCGCCGCCCCATCTTGCTGGTGTCGCTCGGCGGCTTGGCCATCGACTTCCTGTTCATGGCCCTGGCCCCCAGCCTGATGTGGCTGTTCGTGGGCCGCGTGATCAACGGCCTGACCGCGGCGAGCTTCTCGACCGCCAACGCCTACGTCGCCGACGTCACCCCGCCCGACAAGCGCGCCAAGGCCTATGGCTGGATGGGCTCGGCCTTCTCGTTCGGCTTCCTGGTCGGACCGGCGCTCGGCGGATTCCTTGGGGACATCGACCTGCGTCTGCCGTTCTTCGTGGCGGCGGCCCTGACCAGCGTGAACTGGCTCTATGGCTTCTTCATCCTGCCCGAATCCCTCCCGCCTGAGAAAAGGGTCGCCAAGTTCGACTGGAAACGCGCCAACCCCGTGGGCTCGCTTAGCTTCCTGCGCTCGCACAACGAACTGCTGGGGCTGGCCTCCATCGGCTTCCTGTTCCAGCTGGCCCACACCGTGCTGCCGGCGATCTTCGTGCTCTACACCGGCTATCGCTATGGCTGGACGCCGGGGTTCATGGGCCTGACCATGATGGCGACCGGCCTGGCCGGAGTGATCGTCCAGACCCTGCTGGTCGGACCGGTCGTTGCGAAGATCGGTGAGCGCGGGGCCCTGCTGCTGGGCGCGGCCGCTGGGGCGGCGGGGTTCGCCATCTACGGCATGGCCCAGACCGGCTGGGCGTACATGCTCGGCGTGCCGGTCTTTGCGCTGATGAACTTCCTGATGCCGGGCCTGCAGGGGCTGATGACCCGTCGCGTCGAGCCGTCCGCCCAGGGCCAGCTGCAGGGCGCGAACCAGGCGCTGCAGGGCATCGCGTCGGTCATCGGCCCGATCGTCTTTGGCATGACCTTCGCCTGGTCGATCCGCCATGACGGGGTGATGCACCAGCCGGGATTGGCGATCTATCTGGCCTCCGCGCTGCTGATTGCGGCGCTGTTCCTGTCGCTGCGGGTGGGGCGAGTTCCCAAGGCGGCGGCCGCAGGCGCCTGAGACCTGTTTCCGATCGCGACGGCGCAGCCTAGATGTTCGCCATCATTGCGCCCGAAAACTCCGGAGAGTGCGGGCCTGAGACGATGCCTGGAGACTCTATGCGCGCCTTTCGCGTCCTGATTCCCGCCCTGGCCCTGCTGGCCGCCTGTTCCGACCCTGCAGCCAAATCCAACGCCCAGATCCCGCCGCTGACTCAGCCGACGCGGGCCGCGCCGGGCGACGCCCTGACCATGAAGTCGTCCTTCGCGCCCGTCGTGAAGCGGGCGGCGCCGGCCGTGGTCAACATCTCGTCCAAGCGCCTGGTGCGACAGCGGGCCGACCCGTTCTGGGAGATGTTCGGCATGGGCGCTCCGCGTGAGCGGATCCAGGGCTCGCTGGGCTCGGGCGTCATCGTCCGCGCCGACGGCATCGTGGTGACCAACAACCACGTGGTCGAGGGCGGGCAGGAGATCACCGTCGCCCTGGCCGACCGCCGAGAGTACACCGCCCGCGTGCTGCTGGCCGACCCGCGCACCGACCTGGCGGTCCTGAAGATCGACGTTGGAAGCGAGCGCTTGCCGACCCTGGCGATCGACGATTCCGGCGAGGCTCAGGTCGGCGACCTGGTGCTGGCTATCGGCGACCCCTTCGGCGTCGGCCAGACGGTGACCAACGGGATCATCTCGGCCCTGAACCGCACCGCCGATCCGAACGGCGATGCGTCCAACGCCTACATCCAGACCGACGCGGCGATCAATCCGGGCAACTCCGGCGGCGCCCTGGTCGACATGGACGGCGACCTGATCGGGGTGAACAGTTTCATCCTTTCGCGCTCGGGGACGTCGTCGGGCGTCGGCTTCGCGGTGCCGGCGGCGATCGTCCGGCGGGTGGTCGAAACCGCCGCGGGCGGCGGCCAGGCGGTCGTGCGTCCCTGGCTCGGCGCCCGCACCCAGACGGTGACCGCCGAACTGGCCCGCAGCATGGGCATGAGCGTGCCGCAGGGCGCGCTGGTGGCGGACATCTGGCCGAACGGTCCGGCCGCGCGCGCCGGCCTGCGCCAGGGCGACGTCATCGTCTCGGTCGACGGCCGCCCGGCGGTTGATGCGGCCGCGGTGTCCTACGCCATCTCCTCGCGGCGTCCGGGCGACAGCATCAAGCTGGGCGTGCGTCGCGGCAGCGGCGAACAGACCCTGACCCTGCGCGCCGAGGCGCCGCCGGCGACCCCGGCCAAGGACGAGCAGGTGATTTCCGGGCGCAATCCGTTCGACGGGGCGACGGTCGTGAACCTCTCGCCGGCAGTGGCCGACGAGCTGGGCATCGATCCTTTCGCCGGACGAGGCGTGCTGGTGACCAACATCAGCCGCGGCTTTGCGATGAATGCGGGTCTGCGCCCGGGCGATCTGGTGCGCAAGGTCAACGGCCGCGACATCGGCAGCGTCCGCGAACTGACCGGCGTGCTCGGCGGCGGCGGCGGCCAATGGCAGGTGACCATCGAGCGTAACGGCCAGGAGATCACCGCCAACTTCCGGACCTGACGGCTTCGAGGGCGGCGCTGGACGCGCCGCTCTCGCTCCGATCCGCGAAGGGCGGTAGAAGGCGCCTATGGCCGATCTCTTCGAAGCAGCCGGGCTGACGCCGCACGCGCCGTCGCCGCTCGCCGACCGCCTGCGTCCGCAGCGGCTGGGCGAGGTGGTGGGGCAGGACCATCTGTTGGGTCCTGAGGGGCCGATCGGCCGGATGGCCGAGGCCAAGCGCCTGTCGTCGATGATCCTCTGGGGTCCGCCCGGCACCGGCAAGACGACCATCGCCCGGCTGCTGGCCAAGGAGGCCGGCTACGAGTTCCAGCAGATCTCGGCCGTCTTCTCCGGCGTCGCGGATCTGAAGAAGGCGTTCGAGCAGGCGCGGATGCGGCGCGCCGCCGGCCAGTCGACCCTGCTGTTCGTCGATGAGATCCATCGCTTCAACCGCGCCCAGCAGGACGGCTTTCTGCCCTTCGTCGAGGAGGGCATCGTCACCTTGGTGGGAGCCACCACCGAAAACCCGTCGTTCGAGCTCAACGGGGCGCTCCTCTCACGCTCGCAGGTTTACGTCCTAAAGCGGCTCGACGACGAGGCGCTGGAGTCGCTGCTGACCAAGGCCGAGGCCCACGAGCAAAAGGCTTTGCCGCTCGAGCCCGAGGCGCGTCAGGCCCTGGTCGCCATGGCCGACGGCGATGGCCGTTACCTGCTGACCCTGGCGGAGACGCTGTTCAACATCGGATCGGCGAAACCCTTGTCGATCAAGGACCTGAGCCAGATCCTTCAGAAGCGCAGCCCCGCCTACGACAAGGACCGGGAAGAGCACTACAACCTGATCTCGGCGCTGCATAAGTCGGTGCGCGGCTCCGATCCGGATGCGGCGCTCTACTGGCTGGCGCGGATGCTGGGCGGCGGCGAGGATCCGCTGTTCATCGCCCGGCGGCTGATCCGCATGGCGGTCGAGGATATCGGCGAGGCCGATCCCATGGCGCTGGTCCTGGCCAACGCCGCCAAGGACACTTACGACTTCCTCGGCAGTCCGGAAGGCGAGCTGGCCCTGGCGCAGGTGGTCGTGCACCTGGCCGCGGCGCCCAAGTCCAACGCCGTCTACGTGGCCTTCAAGGCCGCCCAGCGCGCGGCGCGCGAAACCGGCTCGCTGATGCCGCCGGCGCACATCCGCAACGCCCCGACCAAGCTGATGAAGGATCTCGGCTACGGCAAAGGCTATGCCTACGACCATGACGTCGAGGGCGGCTTCTCGGGGCAGAACTACTTCCCGGACGGCATGGATCGGCAGAACTTCTACCAGCCCAAGGACGTCGGCGTGGAGGCGCGCATCAAGGAGCGCCTGGAGCGTTGGGCCGAGCAGCGGAACCGCCGGTCGTGAAGCCGCGCACGCCGCCAAAGGTTAAAGCCCAGCCCAAGCCCGTCGCCCTGACCCCCGAAGAGATCGCCCTGGTCCGCAGCCTGGTGATCTACGAGGACGCCGACATCATGGCGCTGAACAAGCCCTCGGGCCTGTCCAGCCAGGGCGGGCGCGGGCAGGTCAACACCCTGGACGAACTGCTCTGGGCCTTCGCCAAGCCGGGCAAGGCGCGGCCGCGCCTGATCCACCGGCTCGACCGCGACACCTCGGGCGTGATCCTCACCGCCAAAACCAAGCCGGCGGCGAGCTTCCTCGGCAAGCACATGATGGGACGGCGCTTCGCCAAGACCTACTGGGCGATCGTCACCCCCAGCGCGCCTGAGCCGGCCGGCGGCGTGATCGAGGCCGCCCTGCGCCGCGAGGAGGCTGGACGCGAGGCCTATATGCGCGTTTGCCCGCCGGACCATCCCGAGGCGGAGACGGCGCTGACCCGCTATCGGACCCTGGCCAAGGCGCAGGGAGCGGCGCTGGTCGAGGCGAACCCGCAGACCGGACGCATGCACCAGATCCGCGTCCATCTGGCTTCGATCGGGCGGCCGATCGCCGGCGACGCGCGTTATGGCGGGGCGCTGATGGCCGGCGGGCGTCCGGTGCCGCGGCTGATGCTGCATGCAGCGGCGCTGAGCTTTCCGCATCCCGCCGGCGGCACGAAGACGATCACCGCCGAGACGCCGGCCGACATGCAGTCGCTGATCGAGGCCCTGGGCCTGGCCGGGAACGCCGCCGAGGCTTGACCGTTAGGCAGGAAGCCGTGCTAACGGCGACTTGGGTGAGGTCACCGCCATGCGACGCCTGACGACCATTCTCGCGCTCTGCGCCGCGCTGGGCGCCTGCGCCACCGCGCCTACGGTCTACGGGCCGGCGAGAAACGCCGGGGCCGTCGGCTTCTCCGACATGAAGATCGAACCTGGCCGCTATCGCGTGACGTTCCGCGGCGGGGCGGGCGCGCCGATCAACCAGGTGTCCGATTACGCCCTGTTGCGGGCCGCAGAACTGACCCTGGCCGACGGCTACGAGTGGTTCCGGGTCGTCGACCGCTACGTGGCCCAAAGCGGTTTCGATAGCGGGCCGCGCGTGTCGGTGGGCGCAGGCGGCGGCAGCGGCGGCTATCGGAGCAGCGTCGGCGTCGGGGTGGGCACGAGCTTCAATCTCGGCGGCGGACCGGCCCTGACGCAGACGATCGAGATCATCATGGGACGCGGCCAGCAACCGCCGTCCGCGACGGGGCAGGTCTATGATGCGGCCGACGTCCAAAGCACCATCCGCGGCCGAATCTAGGCGCGGGCGGCGGTCGCGTCCTGGGCGCGCGTCGCCACGTGGGTGAAGCCCGCGACTTCGGCCACATCGGAAAACCCGTCCGCCGGCAAGCCCTGGGCGATCAGCAGCGGCGCGAGACCTTGGACCTGATCGCCGACCTCCAGCAGGGCGGCGGCCACGTCGCTGTCGGAGCCGACGATGTCGCCGGCGTCGAGCACCAAGGCCTGGAGCCGTACGTCCTTGAATGGCGCGGCCGCATCGCGGCCGGCCTGCAGGCGGCCGAAAACGCCTTTGCACATCGCGCCGAGCAGGCTGGCGACTTCGTTCAGCCGTCCGGGCGGCGTACCGCGTCCGATTTCGGTGATCTCGACGATGATCCGGGCCTTGAGCGTCTCGGTCGACCCATGGGTGGCCTGGACCAGGCCCGCCCGCCCGCGGCGGCCCGCCAGCGTTCGGAACGATTGTGGGATGATCAGCGGCAGCTTGGCCTCGGTCTCCGACGGGCGCAGCTGGCTGGCGAAGTCTAGCGTCGCGCGGTCGATGGCCTCGACATCGCTGTCGCTCAGGCGGCTATAGGCCCAGGTCGGGATGATCACCCCGGTCTTCACATGGCGCACGACCGGCCGGATACGCAACGCTGCGGTTGCGGCGTGGCGCAGACTGACGAGTTCCTCGATCGAATAGTCGAGCGCCAGGATCCGGCGCTCGCTGGTGGCGAAGGTCCAGGGCGGCAGGCCCTCGGAAGGTCCGACCGTCACCGCCACTCCGCTCTCGCCCGCCACGCCCGTCATCCAGAAAAGCCAATCGCGCTGGGACCATGCCGGGGCGGACTTAACCGGCCGTGACGGGGCGAGATTAACCGACCGTTTGCGCGGCGGGTGCGGCGCGTCGCATAAGGGCGCATGGAAAAGGTATTACTTGTGGCCGCCGGAGGCGCGGTGGGCGCTGCGGCGCGCTACGCCCTCGGCGTCCAGGCGCTGCGCCTGTGGGGCACGGCTTGGCCGCTTGGGACGTTCATCGCCAACGTTTCGGGCGGGCTGTTGATGGGCGTGCTGGCGGGGTATCTCGCCCATCGCGGCGGCGCCGACCAAGAGCGGCTGCGGGTGCTGCTGGGCGTCGGCGTGCTCGGCGGGTTTACGACCTTTTCGGCGTTCTCGCTGGAGACGGCGCTGATGGTCCAGCGGCGCGCCTATGGCCAGGCTTTCGCCTATACGAGCGCCTCGGTGCTGCTGTCGGTGTCGGCGCTGTTCCTGGGACTGTTGCTGGCGCGGAGGGTGTTCGCATGAGGGAAGTCCGCAACATCGCCGTCGATCCCGGCGAGGACGGCGTGCGCCTGGACCGCTGGTTCCGCCGCCGCTGGCCGCATGTTTCGCAGATCCAGATCCAGAAACTTGCCCGTTCAGGGCAGATCCGCGTCGACGGCGCGCGCGCCAAGCCCGACCAGCGCCTGGCCGCCGGCGAGATGATCCGCGTGCCGCCGCTGCCCGACGCGCCGAAGCCTGGAGACAAGCCTGGCCTCGATCCGCGCGACATCGCCTATGCCAAGTCGCTGGTGCTCTATGAGGACGAGGAGGTCCTGGTGCTCAACAAGCCCGCCGGGTTGGCGGTGCAGGGCGGCACCAAGACCACCAAACACGTCGATCGGCTGCTGAGCGCCTGGGGCGAGGGGCTTGATCGCCCGCGCCTGGTCCACCGGCTGGACCGCGACACCTCGGGCGTGCTGGTGCTCGGCAAGACGCCGGGCGCCGCGGCCAAGCTGTCGGGCGCCTTTGCGCGCCGCCGCGCCGAGAAGACCTATTGGGCCCTGGTGCTCGGCAATCCCAAGCCCTCGGAGGGGGTGATGGAGCTGCACCTGGTCAAGAAGGGCGTCGGCGACCGCGAGATGGTCGTGCCGGCAGATCCGAAGGATCCCAACGCCGACCCGGCGGAGACGGAGTTCGTCACCGTCAGCCGCGCCGCGCACCGCGTGGCCTGGATGGCGCTGCGACCGCACACCGGGCGGACGCACCAACTGCGGGCGCACATGCTCGCCATGGGCCATCCGATCCTGGGGGATCCCAAGTACAAGACCGACGCGTCGGCCGAGCTCTCCGGGAGTCTGAAGCTGCAGCTGCACGCGCGGCGCCTGACCCTGCCGCACCCGTCGCGCGGTACGCTCATCCTGGAGGCGCCGATCAGCAAGGAGCTGAAGGAAGGCTTCAAGCGCTTCGGCTTCGACGAGCACGAGGCCAACCCCGAGCCCTTCAAGGTTCGCAAGCGCCGGCACTAGGTCTCGAAGACGACGTCCGGCTTGGCGTCGGGCGCCAGGAAGGCGGCGGCCGACAAGGCCTCGGTCTCGATGGCTTTGCGGTCCCTAGCGGCGACCTTGCCGAACAGCCGGACGGCGACAGCGACCGACTTCTTCTTGGCCTCGATCCGCCAAGTTCCGGCGACGATCCCGTCGACCAGGACCATGGCCGGGATCAGCCCGTTCTTGCTGGCCATCAGCGGGGCGTGCTCAGGGCGGATGATCCCGGTGCGGTCGGCGCGGCAGAGCACCGCGCCGTCGAAGTCGGCCAACAGCCGGACCGGGGCAGGGGTGTCGCCGGACGGGCGCGCGGCGTCCCGCAGGTCGTAGAGCCTGCGGCCGCGCTCGTCCTTGAAGGTCACGAGCTCGTCGCCCAGCGCCTCGAACGTTGCGGCCGCCGCCTTCAGGCCCGACCAGGCCGAGAAGTCCGCCGGCAGGGACGGGCCGTGGGCGGCCAGATACCGGCGCGCCAGGGCCTGCGGCTGGGCCGCCTCGTGCTCGTCGCGACCGAGCCAGGTCCTGACCAGGGTGAATTCCCCGCCGGGCTCGTGGCCGAACTGGGCGTCCGACGCGGCCTGCACCAGCGGCAGGAACATCCGGGTGGCGTAGGCCAAAGGCCGCACGGGATCGAAGCCCTGGGCTTGCAGCACCTGGCGCACGCTCTCAAAATCCTTGGGCCCTGGCGCAAAGTGCTCGCGGCCGATCGCCAGCACGGCGTCCAGCACCTCAGGCGTCGGCTTCACGCCCCAGGGCAGGGTGACGTCGCGCGGCGGCATGATCGTGGTTCGGAAGGCCAGCACGTCGTCGGCGCTGGCCAAGTGCAGCGTACCGCGCATCAGCGTCGAGCGGACCACCCGCCGGGCGTGGATAGCGTCCAGCAGGTCCTGCCGCCGAAAGTCCTTGAGCCGCGCCCAGAGGCCGACGAACGGCGCGCGCGGCAGCTGCGCCTGCATGGCGAACAGCCGCTCCAGCGCCGTGACCGGGTCGAGCGCCTGGCGTTCCAGCAGCAGCTGTCGGTCCAGCAGGATGCGGTTGAGGTCGCGCGGGCTCAGGACGGTGTCGCTCATGGCGCGAGGATCGCCGACCCGCCCCAGCTTGCGCAATCGCCGCGAGGGCGTCATTGCACCCGTGAGCTAAGGAGATGCGCGTGCAGAAGGGCTTCATAGAGCCGGGCGAAAAGCCCAAGCGGTTCTACAAGGACGTCACGGTGGTCGCCGAGGACGGCGCCTTTTCGGTCAAGCTCGACGGCCGCAATGTCCGCTCCCCGAAGGGCGGCAAGCTGTCTGTGCCGACGCAGGCCCTGGCTGAGATGGTCGCGGCCGAATGGGACGCGCAGGGCAAGCACATCGAGATCGCCTCGATGCACATCACGCGACTGGCTTTCACCGCGACCGAAGCTGTTCCGCAGGCCCGCGACGCCACCGCCAGCCAGATCGCCCAGTACGCCGCGTCGGACCTGATCTGCTATTTCTCCGAGACCGGCAACAGCCTCTATGACCGCCAGGTGGCCGGTTGGGAACCGGTGCTGCGCCGGGCCGAGCAGGACCTGACCCTGGTCTTCAAGCGCGCCACCGGGATCGTTCACACCGAACAGCCCGAAGAGACCCTGGCCAAGGTCAAGGCGTTGGCTCTCGAACTCGACGATTTCGCCCTGACCGGCGTGGCGTTCGGCACGCCGCTGTTCGGCTCGGCGGTGCTGGCCCTGTCGCTGCAGCGCGGTTGGCTGACCGGCGAGGAGGCCTGGACGCTGTCGCGCATCGACGAGGCCTACCAGGAAGAAAAATGGGGCGTGGACGAGGAGGCGGCAGAGCGGACGGCGCGCCTGCTGGAGGAAGCGCGCATGCTCGAGAGCTGGTTCAAGGCTCTGGCATAGAGCCCCCTGCGCGGTTGCCAGCGCCGGATCGTCCGACTACGCCTTGAAGCCTGGCGTGGGAGGCCGATGCGTGAAGCACATCCTTGAAGAGCTTGAGAAGCGCCGCGGGGAGGCGCGTCTGGGCGGGGGCGAGCGCCGGATCGCCAGCCAGCACGGCAAGGGCAAGCTGACGGCGCGCGAGCGGCTGGACCTGCTGCTGGACGAAGGCTCGTTCGAGGAGTTCGACATGTTCGTCGAGCACCGGGCGACCGACTTCGGGATGGCCGACAACCGGGTGCCGGGCGACGGGGTGGTGACCGGCTGGGGCCGCATCAACGGCCGGCTGGTGTTCGTGTTCTCCAAGGACTTCACGGTGTTCGGCGGCTCGCTGTCGAACGCCCACGCCCAGAAGATCGTCAAGGTGCAGGAGCAGGCGCTGAAGGTCGGGGCTCCGATCATCGGGCTGTTCGACGCCGGCGGCGCGCGCATCCAGGAGGGCGTCGACGGCCTGGCCGGCTACGCCGACATCTTCCTGCAGAACACCCTGGCCTCAGGGGTGATCCCGCAGATCAGCGTGATCATGGGCCCCTGCGCCGGCGGCGACGTCTATTCGCCGGCGATCACCGACTTCATCTTCATGGTGAAGGACACCTCGTACATGTACGTGACCGGCCCGGACGTGGTGAAGACCGTCACCCACGAGGAGGTCACCCACGAGGAGCTCGGCGGCTACCGGGTGCACGCGCTGAAGTCCGGGGTCGCCGACGGCGCGTTCGAGAACGACCTGGAGGCGCTGACCCAGGTGCGCCGGCTGGTCGACTTCCTGCCGCTCTCCAACCGCGAGAAGCCGCCGGTGCGCGAGAGCTTCGACCGCACGGACCGGCTCGAGCCCTCGCTCGACAGCCTGGTGCCGGCCAACCCCAACAAGCCCTACGACATGAAGGAGCTGATCCTCAAAGTCGTCGACGAGGCCGACTTCTTCGAGATCAGCCCCGACTTCGCCAAGAACATCATCTGCGGTTTCGGCCGCATCGACGGGGCCAGCGTCGGCGTCGTCGCCAACCAGCCGCAGGTGCTGGCCGGGGTGCTGGACATCGATAGCTCCAGGAAGGCCGCGCGCTTCGTGCGCTTCTGCGACGCCTTCGAGATCCCGCTGGTCACCCTGGTCGACGTGCCCGGCTTCATGCCCGGCACCAAACAAGAGCAGGGCGGGCTGATCCGCCATGGGGCCAAGCTGCTGTTCGCCTACGCCGAGGCCACGGTGCCCAAGGTCACCCTGATCACCCGCAAGGCCTATGGCGGGGCCTATGACGTGATGAGCTCCAAGCACATCCGCGGCGACGTCAACTACGCCTGGCCCTCGGCCGAGATCGCGGTGATGGGCTCCAAGGGCGCGGTCGAGATCATCTTCCGCTCCGAGATCGGCGACCCCGAGGCCATCGCCGCCCGCGAGGCCGAGTACAAGCAGCGCTTCGCCAATCCGTTCGTCGCCGCTTCCCGCGGCTACATCGACGATGTCATCATGCCTCACTCCACCCGGCGGCGCATCGCCAACGCCTTGAAGAACCTCCAGGGAAAGCAACTCGCCAATCCCTGGAAGAAACACGACAACATCCCGCTGTAGGGCCAAGCTTGGCGTGAAATCGGGCCGGAACCGGCCCCGCGATCCCTCGTTGTCGCTCCCATGACGCAACGACAACCAGGGAGAACGACCATGTCCGATCGATGGATGGACGAGCGCGAAGAACTGGAACGGATGGACCGCGAGCGCGGCTATGGGCGCTATCGCCGCCATGAGCGGGATGGCGACCAGCGCTACGACCGTGGGCTCTACGGAGACCGCAGTTTTCAGCCGCGCGGCCGCGATCATGTCTTCGGCGAGCGCGAGAGCGGCGTGGACTACACCAGCCCGCGCGGCTCCGGCGACTACGCCTACGAGGCCCGGATGGCGCGGCGGGCGCGGCGGGCCTATGCCGACTATGATCGCCGCCCCGACTATCGCGATGACGAACGGGCGATCACGCGCGGCGGCGCCTACGCCTACGGACCGCCGCGCCACCGCGACGACCGCTACGGCGACGAGCGCTGGCGGGAGGAACGCGCCTACCGCGTCGCCTATGGCGACCGCCACCCCGACCACATTGGACACTACGAGGATGAGCCCGAACGGCGCAGCTTCTGGGAGCGCGCCGGCGACCGCGTGGCCTCGTGGCTCGGCGAGGGCGAACATCGCGGGCAAGGTCCCAGCGGCTACAAGCGCACCGACACGCGGATCAGCGAAGAGGCTCATGAGCGGCTGACCGACGATCCGTGGCTCGACGCCAGCGCGATCACCGTGACGGTCGAAGGCGGCGAGGTGACCTTGTCGGGGCAGGTGCTCGAACGCGAGGCCAAGCACCGTGCCGAGCGCCTAGTCGAGGACATGGCCGGCGTGACCCACGTGCAGAACAACCTGCGGGTCCGGCGCAACGACCCGATCACCGGTCCCGGAACCGGCTTCGGCGACGCCGCCAACGCCGAGCAGATCCGCGCCGCGGGCCGAAAGAACTAGCGGCGCCCTGGTCCCGTCGCAGCCGCGCCCTACATTGACGGCGTGACGGGGCCATCATTTCAAACCTGGCTCGACCGTTGGGACCTCGTTCCCGACGGCGAGGCCTTCACCACCGCGTACACCGGAAGCTGGCTGCTGCCGGTGCGACAGGGCGATCGCGCCGCGATCCTCAAGCTCGCCTATGTGCCCGAGGAGATCGCCGGCGGCGCGCTGATGCAGTGGTGGGACGGTCGGGGCGCAGCCGAAGTCCTGGCCCGCGAAGGCGAGGCGTTGCTGCTGGAGCGCGCCGAAGGGCGCCAGTCGTTGATCCGCATGTCGCGCGGGGACGAGGACGACGCCGCCACCGAGATCATCTGCGACGCCGTCCAGGTGCTGCACGCGCCGCGGGGGACCCCGCCGCCCGACACCCTGGTTCCGCTCGACGTCTGGTTCGCGGCCCTGGGCCCTGGCGCGGCCCGCCATGGCGGCGTGCTGGTCAGGGCGCACGAGACCGCCCAGTCGCTGCTGGCGCAGCCGCGCGACGTCGTGGCGCTGCACGGCGACGTGCACCACGGCAACATCCTGGATTTCGAGCAGAAGGGCTGGCTGGCGATCGACCCGAAGGGCGTGCTGGGCGAGCGCGGCTACGACTACGCCAACCCGTTCTGCAATCCGGACACGGCGACGGCGCTGATCCCTGGCCGGCTTGATCGCTACCTGGCCATTGTCTGCGAAAAGACCGGGCAGGACCCACGCCGGCTGCTGATGTGGATCCTGGCCTATAGCGGGCTGTCGGCGGCCTGGATCCTCGACGACGGGGATTCCGCGCGGTTCGACAGTTCGATCGCCGAGCTGGCGGCCGCTCGGCTGTATGGCTAGCCGCCGATCCGCCAGCCGACTTCGCGGGCGAAGTCGGTGAAGAATTCCGGTTCGTAGGCGCGTTCCGGGTCCTTGCGCACCCATTGGTCCAGGGCGTGCGCGTCGTCGCCGACCAGGATCCGCCAGCGCTCGTCGCGCACGCCGTCGAGGATGACCTTTGCGGCGGCGGCGGCTGTCATCGGCGCGTCTTCCAGGAAGCTGCGCGCCATCTCGGCCGACATGGCCCGGATCGCGTCGTCGGGGACCGTGCTGGCGTCGATGCCCGAGGCGGCCATGCGCGCCCGCGCCAGGGTCAGGTCTTCGGGGGTCAGTTCGTCGGTATCCACGCCGGCCTGGACCTTGCGCGAATTGGCGACGATCGAGGTGCCGATGTGGCCCGGCATCACCACGGAGCACTTGATGTGCGGGGCGTTGATCCGCAGGTCGGTGACCAGCGCCTCGGTGAAGCCCTTCACCGCGAACTTCGCGGCGGCGTAGGCGGTGTGCGAGGTGTTCGGCCCGATGGTCGCCCAGAAGCCGTTGACGCTGGAGGTGTTGACGATGTGGCCTTCGTCGGCGGCCATCAGCATCGGCAGGAAGGTGCGGACCCCCAGATAGACCCCGCCCCAGCAGACGTCGAAGGTCTTCTCCCAGGATGCGCGGCTGTCGGCGATCATGCTTCCGCCGCCGGCGATGCCGGCGTTGTTGAACAGCAGGTGGATGCGGTCGGTCTGCTGCTGCTCGGCCAGTTCGTCCCGGAACGCGATCAGCGCCGCTTCCAGCGAGACGTCGGCGATGTGGGTGGTGACCTTGGTGCCCTGCGGTTTGCCGTCCGCCTCGATGAGCCGGACGGTCTCGGCCATGGCCTTGGCCGAGACGTCGCACATGGCGACGTTGCAGCCCTCGGCGGCGAGCTGGCGGGCGAGTTCGCGGCCCATGCCCGTTCCGCCGCCGGTGATCACGGCGGTCTTACCTGCGAAATCCTTCACGGCGTCGCCTCCCTGGCGTTGTTTTGGAGAGAGCCTAGCGCGCTTTCCGCCCGGTCCGCCAAGCCGTCAGACTTCGACGTAGTAGAGCCGCAGGATGTAGGAGACCTGGTAGATCAGGTTGGCGATCACAAAGCCGGCGTGGAAGCGGCGGTTGGTGGTGATCATCGCCACTCCGCAGAGGACGACATAGGCCAGGCAGCGGATCGGATATTCCCAGCCCAGGTGCGCCAGATAGTCGTGGCCCTTGATCGCGGTGTCGACGATGTCGGCGACGTAGGTCAGGGCCAGCAGGCCGAAGAACCACTTGCGCCGCGAGATGAAGAAGTCCTCGAAGCCGGCGTACTCGGCGAGGTCGTCGGGAAACAGCAGGCAGGCCAGGAAGTAGTAGAGGCTCGCATAGGCCAGCACGAAGGCGTAGAGCGCGAAGGTCCAGGAGACGTCCGAGAGCCGGAACTCCCACCACCAGAAATGCGCGGCCGACAGCAGGATCGAGACCGCCCACGCCAAGTGGATCGGGTACAGCTTGCGCCGTCCCGGATGCTGGACCATGGCCGAGAAGCCGGCCAGGGAGCGGGTGATCGACATGCCCACGACGAGGCCGATGATCACCCTGACATGCAGATAGAAGTCGGCGCCGGCGTGAGCGGCGCCGGACATCAGGCCTTCGCGCCGGCGAGGGCGGCGTTGTCGCCGCGATGCAGCGGGTCACGCAGCGGCTCGCCGGTGGCGGTGAACTCGAGCGAGACCGAGTTGATGCAGTAGCGCAGCCGGGTCGGCGGCGGCCCGTCCGGGAAGACGTGGCCCTGGTGGCTGTCGCAGCGGGCGCAGCGGGTCTCGATGCGGATCATGCCGTAGCTGACGTCGCGCACGGCGATCACGTGGGCCTCGTCGTACGGGGCGAAGAAGCTGGGCCAGCCGGTGCCGCTCTCGAACTTGGTTTTGGCCTGGAACAGCGGCAGCGCGCAGAGGCGGCAGCAGTAGACGCCGTCCTCCTTGTTATCGAGCAGGCCGCCGCAGAACGGGGCCTCGGTGCCGTGATGCAGCAGGACGTCGGCCTCTTCGCGCGAAAGCCCGGCCTCGAGCTTGGCGCGCTCGTCGGCGGTCGGCGGGGTGAGGTCGAAACCGGAAGGGGAGGCGGCTGGCGTGCTCATGGAGGTCAATCTAAGGTCGGCGAGCCATTCGCGAAAGTGCGTCGCCAGGAGCCGCCATGATCACCAGCACCACGCCCTATGTCGCCGAGCGCGAAATCGCCCGCACCGTCGGAGTGGTCAGCGGCGAGGCGATCATCGGGGCGCACATCTTCCGCGACCTGTTCGCGGGCATCACCAACATCATCGGCGGTCGCGCCGGGGGCTATGAGAAGGCCCTGCGCGAGGCCCGCGACATCGCCATCCGCGAGATGTGCGACGAGGCGGCCAAGCTGGGCGCCGATGCGGTGGTCGGCGTCGACCTGGACTATGAGGCGCTGGGCGCCGACAACGGCATGCTGATGGTCACCGCCGCCGGCACGGCCGTCAAACTCCGCTAGAGCGGATCGGAGGGGGCATGAACGGCCAGACGGACTGGGGCGCGCTGCTGCTCTCGGCGCAGGGGCGGATCGCGCGTGCGCCGTTCCTGATCGCGGCGGCGACCTTGCTCGGCCTTGCGGCGGTCTACGAGGCGGTGGTGGGCGTCACCCTTCACTGGCTGACCGGCTGGTTCGTCTATCCGGCGCTGATCTATGCCGGGGCCTGCGTGCTGTCGAAGCGCCTGCACGACCGCGGCAAGTCGGGCTGGTGGGCGGCGCTGATTCTGTTCGCGCTGGTCGCGGTGTGGCCGCAGCCGGTCGGCTTCTTCGACTTCCTGTTCGGCGTGGCCCTGGTCTGGGCGGCGGTCGAACTGGGCGTCATGGGCAGCGAGATGGGCGCCAACCGCTTCGGGCTCAATCCGCTGCGCCCGCTCGGCGTCTAGAGCGGGGCGGCCGCTTCTTCGACCTCGCCGAACACCAGCCGGAAGCTGGCGCGCAGCGCCTCGTCCGCCTCGTCCATGGTCACCGGCAGACCCAGATCCACCAGGCTGGTGACACCATGCTCGGTCTGGCCGCACGGGACGATGCCCGAAAAGTGCCCGAGGTCGGGTTCGACGTTCAGCGACACGCCATGGAACGACACCCATCGGCGCAGCTTGACGCCGATGGCGGCGATCTTGTCCTCGCGGGTCGGGGCGCCCGGCGCCTTGCGCTCCACCCAGACACCGACGCGGCCGTCGCGAATCTCGCCCTCGACGTTGAACCGGGCCAGGGCGCCGATCACCCAGGCCTCGAGGCTGGCGACGAAGGCGCGCACGTCGCGCCGGCGCTTGGTCAGGTCGAGCATCACATAGGCCACCCGCTGGCCGGGACCATGATAGGTGAACTGCCCGCCGCGCCCGCTGGCGAAGACGGGGAATCGATTCGGCTCCAGGAGGTCGTCGCCCCTGGCCGAAACTCCGGCGGTGTAGAGCGGCGGATGCTCCAGCAGCCAGATGAGTTCGCCAGCCGTTCCGTCGGCGATGGCCGCGGCGCGCGCCTCCATGGCCGCGACGGCCTCAGGGTAGAGGACCGGCGCGTGCGACACCGCCCATTGCGCGGGCAGGCCGTCGTCACGGCCGAAGATCGGCGCGTCGGGCGAGAGGTTTAACGAGCGGTCAAGCATGTTGGACCCAATGTGGTGACGGGGCCGGGCGCGTCAAAGCCCGTCCCGCGATGTGTCTAGTATTTCAAAGGCTTTGCGTCTTGGGTCAGGTCAACGAGGTCAACGTCGAAATATCGGTCCTGCTGGGCCGATCGACCCTGCCGATGCAGCAGCTTCTGCGCATGGGCCGCGGCGCCGTGATTCCGCTGGACGCCGGCGTGAACGAGGAAGTCTGGATCCTGGCGAACAACCATCCCGTCGCTCGCGGGGAGATTCAGATCAACGAAGATCGCATCTCGATCGCCGTCACACGTGCGGCAGATGTGTATGACTTCATGGCAGGCGGTCAGTAGGGCTTCACAAAGCTGCGGGGGTTTGCTACCTGCCGCGCCTCACCACGAGCGGTCGTGGCGGAATTGGTAGACGCGCAGCGTTGAGGTCGCTGTGGGGCAACCCGTGGAAGTTCGAGTCTTCTCGACCGCACCAGTGAATCAGGGTCTTCAACAGCGATTGAGCACATCTTCGTCCGACGTCTAGGGAGGTCAGCATGAGCCGCGAAACGGCCGACCTGTCCGAAGCTGGCGACAAGATTGCTCCTGAGCTCGAAGAAGACCTTGAAGACCTCGCTCTAGGCGAGGACTACGCGCTAAATCCCGCATTTGTGGCCATGGTGGTGGACGCCGCCGATCGCGGCGACGCCGAGCGCCTGCGCGAACTGCTGGGGGCGCTGCATCCGGCCGACGTCGCCGACCTGATGGGATTTCTGTCGGCCGAATATCGCGACGACGTTCTGGCCCACCTGGCGCCCGAGGCGCTGGCCGAAATCCTCTCCGAGCTCGACACCGAGATTCGCGAGGAGGTGCTTGAGACCGTGTCGCCCGCGACTCTCGCCAAGGTGCTGGAGGAGCTCGATTCGGACGACGCGGCCGACGTCGTCGACGACCTGGAGGACGACAAGCGGGTCCAGGTGCTCGCGGCGATGCCGGAGACCGAGCGGACCGCCATCGAGACCTCGCTGGCCTACGAAGACGAGACCGCCGGCCGCATCATGCAGCGCGAGGTCGTCGCCGCGCCGCAGTTCTGGACCGTCGGCCAGACCATCGACCACTTCCGCAAGGAAGCCGACGACCTGCCCGAGCTGTTCTTCGACGTCTATGTCGTGGACCCGAGCTACAAGCCGGTCGGCGCCGCGCCGGTCAGCCACCTGCTGCGCGCGCCGCGCAGCACGCCGCTGGCCCAGCTGATGGAGCCGGTGACGGAAATCCCGGTCGGGATGGACCAGGAAGAGGTCGCCTACATCTTCGACAAGTACCACCTGATCTCGGCCCCGGTGGTGGAGCCGGGCGGGCGGTTGGTCGGCCAGATCACCGTCGACGACATCGTCGGCGTCATCCAGGAAGAGAGCGAGGAAGACATCCTCGCCCTGGCCGGGGTGTCTGACGCCGGCCGGAACGCCGACGTGCTGGACATCATCCGGGCGCGCCTGCCTTGGCTGGCGCTCAACACCGTGACCGCGGCCTTGGCGGCCAGCGTCATCCGCGCCTTTGAGGGCGAGATCGCCAAGCTGGTCACGCTGGCCGTGCTGATGCCGATCGTGGCCTCGCTCGGCGGCAACGCCGGCACCCAGGCCCTGGCCGTCGCCGTGCGGGCGCTGGCCAGCAAGGAACTGTCCTCGGTGAACGCCTATCGGACTGTTTTCCGCGAGATGGCGGTGGGCCTGGCCAACGGCGCTGCGCTGGCGGCGGTGACCGGCGGGGTGATCTATTTCCTGTTCCGCGACCTGATGCTGAGCGTCACGTTTGGGCTCGCGCTTATCATAAACCTGTTCGTCGCCTCGCTGGCCGGGGTGCTGGCGCCGCTGGTGCTTGAGCGGATGGGCCGCGACCCGGCGGTTTCATCCTCAGTTTTCGTGACTTTCGCCACGGACTTCACAGGTTTCTTCGCCTTCCTCGGCCTCGCCGCAGTGATCCTGCTGTAACCGGCCTCTATCTTGCCGGCTAAGCCCTGGGCGCATGCGCCCATGTGTCAGGATGGGTCAATCGGCCATGAAACCGCGTAACCAGGTGTCGAGATCGGCGATCGAGCTGATCAAGCGCTTCGAAGGCTACCGCCGGAAATCCGCCCAGCTGCCCGACGGGCGCTGGACCATTGGTCATGGCCACACCCAGACCGCCCGCGAGGGCGCCGAAGTCTCGGAACAGGACGCCGAGGCGCTGCTGCTCTACGACCTGATCGCCGTTTCGCACTCGATCAACGAGTGGGTCTTCACGCCTCTCAACCAGAACCAGTTCGACGCCCTGACGGCGTTCGCCTTCAACATCGGCCTCGAGAACTTCCGACGCTCGTCGGTGCTGCGGCGGCTGAACGAGGGCAGCCTGATCCAAGCCGCGTGCGCGATGGAGCTTTGGCGCAAGGCCGAGTTCGAGGGCGAGACGATCGTCGTCGACGCCCTCGTTCGCCGCCGCTCGGCGGAGAAGACCCTGTTTCTGACGCCCATGAACGGCTGGGTTCCGGCCCCGTCGCCAATCGTGCGTCCCAATATCGACCTCGACGCCCTGGGCGTCGTGCCGCGCCAGGCGCCCACCGCGCTGAACACGCCGATGCACGGCGCCAAGGTCGTCGTCGAACGCGACGAGATCCAGCAGGAGCGGCCGGCCGCCGGCGTCCTGGAGGACGACCAGCAAAGCCCCGCCGCCGCGGCCGCCGCATCGGTGTCGTCGCGCCTGTCGAGCATCTTCAGCGAGCCGCTGTCGACCGGTCCGGTGGTCGAGCCGTCGCCGCGGCTGGTCATCGACGAGCCCGGACCCGTGACGGCCGCGTTCCCGCAGCCAGCGGCCGAGCCGGCGTTCGTGCTCACGCCGCCGGTGGAGGAAGAGTTCGCCGCGCCCGAGGCCTACGAGGCTCCGAAGCTGGAACTGGTCGCCGCCAACGAGTCCGAACCTGTCGCCGAACCGAGCCTGTTCGAGGAAGCGCCCGTTCAAAGCGCGCCCGAGGTCGAGGCCGTCCTCGAGCCGGCCGCTCTCGAGGTGGAGCCGCCCGCCGACGACGTCGTTTCCGCGGCTAAGCGCCCGGGGCTGGCGCCGGCGCTCGGGCTGGCCGGGGCGGGCGTGACGTTGTTCGGCGGCTGCCTGTTCTGGGCGCTGAACATGCCGCAGCCGCAGACCGTGAGTGCGGTGAACCCGGGAACGGTGGTCTGGCTGGCGGGCATCGGCGGCGTCGGGCTGATCGGGGTCGCGGTCTACATGATCCTCGACCGCCTCGGCCGTCCCGACATCGAGCACGTGGACGCCGTTCTCGAGCGCGACGAATAGCCACGGGGCCGTTCCGCCTTAGCCGCGACGCGTGCTAACCATGTCACATGAAGCGCGTCGTTACCGTTACGGCAGCCCTGAGCGTCCTGGCGCTCGGGGGCTGCGCCAGTCTGATGGGGCCTAGCTGCCCCGCCGGGCAGGAGCCGATGCGCACGGCTCAGCTCTTCTTCGGCCAGAACATCGGCGGCAAACCTGGCGTTTCCGAGGCGGATTTTCGGAAGTTCGTGGACGACGAACTGACGCCGCGGTTTCCGAGCGGCCTGACCGTGCTTGAGGGCGGCGGCCAGTGGAAGGGCGACGAGAACAAGCTCATCCGCGAGGCCTCCAAGGTGGTGGTTCTGGTCCTGCCCAACGGGATCGAGGCGAACCTGAAGCTCAACGCCGCGCGCAAGGCCTATAAGGCGCGGTTCCACCAGGAGTCGGTGCTGCTGGTCACGCAGCCCGCCTGCGTGGACTTCTAGGCCGGCAGGCTGTCGGCCAAGGCGCGCAGCGCCTGGCCGGTCTGCGCGTCGGCGGGAAAGAACGTCTCCAGCGTCAGTTCCGATACCGTCACGTCGACCGGCGTGCCGAAGACGGTGGTCGTCGAGAAGAACGACAGCAGGCCCACAGGCGTCTGCAGGCGGAAGGGGATGGCGACGCCGCCGAACTCGTCCGACGGCTTGCGCGGCGGCTGGCCGCCGGGGATCGGGTAGGCCTTCAGTTCGGTCAGCAGCTCTGCGAGCCCTGGATCGGCGGTCAGCTCGACCTCGCGGCGCAGGCGATCGAGCAGGTGGGCGCGCCACTCGTGAAGATTGGAGATCCGCGGCGCCAGGCCTTCCGGGTGCAGGGTCAGACGCAACACGTTCAAGGGGCCGGACAGCAGGTGCGGCGCGGCGCCCGCCATCATCGGCGCGATCATCCGGTTGGCGCTGACCAAATTCCAGCCGCGATCGACGACCAGGGCGGGGTAGGGCTCATGGCCGGCGAGGATGACCTCGACAGCCCGCCGCGCAGCGGCGAGGGCGGGGTCGTCCAATGAGCGTTGCGGGAACACCGGGGCGAAGCCGGCGGAGACCAGGATGGTGTTCCGCTCGCGCAACGGGATTTCCAGGTGCTCAGCCAGGCGCAGCACCATGTCCCGGCTGGGTTGGGCGCGGCCCGTTTCCAGGAAGCTGAGATGGCGTGTGGAGATCTCGGCGTCGAGGGCCAGGTCGAGCTGGCTGAGCCGGCGGCGCTGACGCCATTGACGAAGGTGGTCGCCCACCGCGGTTGCTGTCGCGATCATGGGCGAGAGATTAGCGGCGCCGAAGCGCGGGCTCCATGACCTGCCAGGTAATGACGCGCTGAAAGACAAAGAGCCGGCTCCCTTTCGAGAACCGGCCCTTCCATTGTCGGACCGCAGTGCGGCCCGCAACTCGGCGCTTACTTGGAGACCTCGTAAGCGGCGACCCGGGTCGCGGCTTCCACACTCGGATGAGGACAATGAGACACTGGGTCACCTCCTTTCAGCTGTTGAACAGGATCTTCAATATGGGACGGTTTTTCAGGTTCGCAAACCCCTTCGTCGCCGATCAAGCGAGCGTGACGGCCTGAACAACCCCATCTTCGTCGCGGCCGGCCCGACGGCGTAGCTCCGTCACCGGCCGCGACAGCTTGTCGAGGGCCTCGATCGTGGCGCGATAGCCGGCCTCGACGGCGGGTTCGAAGGCGGACCAATCGCGGATTTCCACGCCGGTCAGGTCGGGCGTGATCAGGACGTCCGTGGCCTCACGCGCCGCGGCCAGGTCGCGCCCGGTGGAGACCGTCGCAGCCCGCATCAGCAGCGAGACGATCGGCGGGCCCTTGCGCCACTGGCCCGAGCGGATCCAGCGCCACACCGATTCCGGTCGCGCCACGTCGTCGGCGGTGATCGAGCGCCCGCGGCTGACGTCGACGCCGACGATCGGGCCTAGCTGGGTCAGCCGCATGATGTCGGCGGGGAAGTTCTTCATCACCGCGCCGTCCACGAGCACATTGTTGTCCTCGGTGGTGGCCGGCGGCAGAACGCCAGGCAGCGATATCGTCGCGCGCAGCGCCTCGCGCAGCAGGCCGCTCTTGTGCAACTGATAGGCGCCGGTGGTGAGGTTGGACGACACGCAGAAGAACGGCAGCCAGAGGTCGGCGATCTGGATGTCGTCGAAGTGCTTGGCCAGGCGCTCGCGCACCTTCTCGCCGCGGGTCATGGCGAGCAGCGGCAGGGCGATGTCGTCGAGCGGACTGGTCGTGACGAAGGCGTCGCGGATGCGCTGCTCCATCTCCTCGCCATCCCAGCCGACCGCCAGGCCGGCCCCGACGATCGCCCCCATGGAGACGCCGCCGACGAAGTCGATCGGCACGCCGCGCTCGCGCAGGGCCTTGATCGCTCCGACGTGGGCGTAGGCGCGCGCGCCGCCGCCGGAAAGCACCAGGCCGACCGACTGCCCCGTCAGCAGCCGCGCGATCCGCCGCGCGTCGTCGGCGTTGTCGCGACGCACGTGGAACAGGCGGGCGGGCCGCAGTGCGTCAACCCAGGCCTGAGACCCCTTCGGCGCCTTGCAGCTCCTGGATTGAACCAGGATCAGGTCGACCAGGCCCTGGGCCTGCAGCGGCTCGCCATGGGCGAGGCCCTCGGGCGGCGGCGCCGAGTCGCCGCGAGCGACCCGGAATAGACGGTCGACCTGGCGACCGACCACTTGCTTCCAGCCGATGTCTTCGGCCTCGGCCGCGTAGAGCACGAAGTCGTAGTCGCGCTCGACCTCCGAGAACCATTCGGTGGGGGCGTGCTGGGCCTCGCTGCCGACGACGGTCACCGAGTAGCCGATCTGGCCGATCTCGCGGGCGATCCTGTCGAGCAGGGGGCGAACGGCGACCGGGCCGCCGGTGGCGACAAACCCGTAGACCGACGGCTCGCCGATCGAGGTCTTGCTCACCGCCTGGCGGCTGCGCAGAATCATCAGACGCGCCAGTTCGGTCATCACCGAGGCGTCGGTCTCGGCCGCCTCGAAGAACGCCTCGCGCGGGAGTGCGAAGATCTCGGAGTCACGCAGCGCGACGACCGTGCCGCTGTGCGGGGCGCCGGTGATCAGCGACATCTCGCCGGCCGGCTCGCCCGGTCGGATCACGCCCAGGAACTGCGGCTCGCCGTTCTCTTCCTTGCGGAAGGCGCCCAGGCGTCCGGCGCGCAGGAAGTAGAGATGGTCGGCGGGTTCGCCGGCCTGAAACAGCGTCGCGCCGCCCGGCAGGGAGAACCAGGTCGCCTCGCCGTGGCCGCGCTCTTCGTAGAAGAGACGGGCTAGCGACGATTCGCTGGGAATATCAGGCAAGCTGACCACGCCGGCAGCCTAGCTTGCGTCGCCCCGGGGGGCTATGGCTTGGCCTGATCCAAAGTTCCGGTCCAGCGTTGTTGAAGGATCCAGGAGACCGCAACCATGACCAATCCGATCGCCGACCCGCTGGTCGAAATCACCGACACCGACGCCGATTCCCGCCTCGTCGACATCGACGCGACCCTGGAGGGCGTGGCGACCGTGACGCTCAACCGGGCGATCCGCCGCAACGCCTTCAACGCCGAACTGATCGCGGCGCTGCACGAGGCGTTCGAGACCCTCCAGGGCGCCGAAGGCGTGCGGGTGGTGTTCCTGCGCGGCGCCGGTTCGACGTTCAGCGCCGGCGCGGACCTCGACTGGATGCGTGAGGCCGTCGACCGCACCGAAGCGGACAACCGCGACGACGCCATGCTGCTGGCGCGGATGCTCAAGAGCTTGTGGGACATTCCGGCCCTGACGGTGGCGCTGGTCGAGGGCGGGGCCTATGGCGGCGGCGCCGGCCTGGCGGCGGCGTGCGACATGGCGGTGGCCACCGCCGACGCGAAGTTCAGCTTCTCCGAAGTGCGGCTCGGCCTCATCGCGGCGACCATCAGCCCTTATGTCGTCCAGGCGGTCGGCCCGCGCGAGGCGCGCGCGTTGTTCGCCACCGGCAAGGTGTTCGACGCCGCCTACGCCGAGAAGGTCGGCCTGATCAGCGAGGTGGTCGCCGACGGCGCCCAGCTGACCGAAGCGCGCGACCGGATCGCCCAGGAGATGATGGCCTGCGGTCCTGAGGCGGTCGCCCAGTCCAAGAAGTTGGTCGAGGACGTGGCCTATCGTCCGGTCGAAGACGTAATGGAAGAGACGGCGCGGCGCATCGCCCGCGTGCGGGTCAGCGCCGAGGGGCAGGAGGGCGTGCGAGCCTTCCTTGAGAAGCGCAAACCCAACTGGCTGGCCTAGAAACCATGTCGCTGCACATGATCAAGCTGGTGGTGGGGTGCGACACCATCGAGGACCTGCTCGCCTGGCACGAGGCGGGACGGCCCTGGATCATGCATACCCGCCAGACCCCCAAGCGCGCGGCCGAATTGCTGGACGGCGGATCGCTCTATCGGGTGTTCAAGGGCGTGATCATGTGCCGCCAGACCATCCTGGCCGTCGACACGGTGGGCGAGGGCGTCACCGCGCGCTGCCAGGTGACCGTCGATCCGGAAATCATCCGCGTGACGCCGACCCCCCGGCGCGCCTTCCAGGGCTGGCGCTATCTCGACGCCAAGGACGCACCGCCAGACCTTGCCGGCGGCGTCGACGGCGACATTCCGCCCGAGCTGGCGCGGCAGTTGCGCGAAGCTGGAGCCTGGTAGCGGCGCGCCGCTAGACGGCCATGTTGTCGATCAGCCGGGTCTTGCCGATCACCGCGGCGGCCAGTACGCGGCCGGGAACCGTCAGCGGGCCTTGGCCCGGATGGCTGAGGTCGTCGGCATTGCGGACCTCGAAGTAGTCGATGCGCTGGAAGCCGGCGCGCTCGAGGGCGGCGAGACCCGTGGCCTCCACCCGCTCGACGCTCTCGCCGGCCTGCAGGCGGCGGACAGCGTCGGCGAGGGCGACGTTCATGCGGCCGGCGACCTCGCGCTCGGCGTCGCTGAGATAGGCGTTGCGCGAGGAGCGGGCGAGGCCGTCCTCGAGCCGTGAGGTCGGAGCCCCGACGATCTCGACCGGAATGTCCAGATCGCGGACCACGCGCTTGATGACCTGAAGCTGCTGGAAGTCCTTCTCGCCGAAGATCGCCACGTCGGGCCCACATTGGAGCAGCAGCTTGCTGACCACCGTGGCGACGCCGGCGAAGTGGCCGGGGCGGGCGGCGCCATCCAGCGGCTCGGTCACGCCCGTCACGTTGACGGTGGTGGAAAAGCCCTGCGGGTACATCTCGCCGACCGTCGGGGCGAACAGCAGGTCGCAGCCGGCGCCGGCCAGCAGTTCGGCGTCCCGCGCCTCGCCGCGCGGATAGGCGTCGAAGTCCTCGTTGGGGCCGAACTGGGTCGGGTTGACGAATACGCTGGCGACCACGCGGTCGGCCTTGGTCTTGCCCAGGGCGATCAGCGACAGGTGGCCCTCATGCAGCGCGCCCATCGTCGGGACCAGTGCGACCCGTTCGCCGGCGCGGCGCCAGGCCGCCACCTGGGCGCGGAGGTCGGCGACAGTGCGGACGATGGCGATCTGAGGCATGATGTACTCGCTAAGCAGGGTGTGGGGCTTATGGCGCGGTCGACTGGCGTCGTCCATTCCATCCACAGCCGTAGCGGCGCCTTACGTTGACGCCGCGTCGTGGTGAAGGTTCCTGTTAACCAATAGAATCGGTGCGATGTCGCCGAATCGGTTTTGGAGTTGAGAATCGATGTCACAAGCCAAGGTGATCGTCGTCGGGAACGAGAAGGGCGGGGCGGGCAAGTCCACCATCGCCATCCACGTCGCGACCGCCCTGCTGCATGCGGGAGCCAAGGTCGCGACCCTGGATCTCGACGTGCGCCAGCAGTCGATGGCGCACTTTTTCGCCCACCGCCGGGCCTGGCTGGAGGCCAACGGCGCGGAGGCCCCGATGCCGCTGGAGTTCCAGTTGCCGGCCGAACTGGCCAAGGCCGCCGACGCCGACGCGCTGGCTCAGTTCGAGGACGCGTTCGGTCGGGCGGCCGAGCAGGCGGATTTCGTGCTGATCGACACGCCCGGCAGCGACACGGCCATCGGCCGCGCCGCGCACGGACAGGCCGACCTGGTCGTCACGCCGATGAACGACAGCTTCGTCGACTTCGACATGCTGGGCGTGGTCGATCCGGTGACCCTGGAGCTCAAGCGCCCGAGCCTTTACTCGGAGACGGTCTGGAACAGCCGCAAGGTCCGGGCCGTGGCGACCGGCAAGTCGATCGACTGGGTGGTGCTGCGCAATCGCCTGGCGCCGACCGAGGCGCGCAACCGCAAGCGCCTGGACGAGCGGGTTCAGGCCCTGTCGCGTCGGGTCGGGTTCCGCGTCGGGCCGGGTCTGCGCGACCGGGTCATCTATCGTGAGCTGTTCCCGTTCGGCCTGACCATCGCCGACCTGTCGCCGACGATCCGTCCGGTGGCGATGTCGCTGCAGCACGTGGCCGCGCGCCAGGAGCTGCGGGCGCTGATGGGCTCGCTCGGTCTGTCGGGGCTGGACGGCGAAGAGCTGCTCGCGGCGCAATAGCCCGGTCCAGATGCTCTATCTCGCCCTTGGCTGCCTGTCGCTGTTCCTGCTGGTGTGGATCACTCGCGGCAAGCCCGTGCTGAAGCGGCGCGAGTGGCGGTTCCTGGCCGGCGCGCTGGCGATCGTCTGCTTCGCCGCGGCGGCCTATGTCGGCGTGCGCGGTGGATGGGGCAAGTCCATCGTCCTGGTGGTCATGGGGCTCTGGCTGGCGGTCTCGACGCGCCGGACCGGCATGGCGGTTCCACCGACCGCCGGGCGCATCAGCGACAGCGAGGCGCGCTCCATTCTCGGAGTCGGGCCGAACGCCACCGAGACCGAAATCAGGGAAGCCTATGGCCGCCTGATGCGCATGGCCCACCCGGACAAGGGTGGGACCAGCGGCCTGGCCGCGCAGTTGAACGCGGCCAGGGATCGTCTGTTGAAGAAGTAGTCCGTCAGGCCGGACGGACGACCATGCAGGCCAGGCGCTTGGCTTTCAGGGCCTGGCAGGCGTCCTTGGCCGAGGCTTCGGTGTAGCCCGAGAACCGCGCCCGATAAGCGCCAGCCTTGCCGCCGACTTCGCCGTTGGCGGCGCTGAAGTGCTTGCCGAACCGCTTGGAGACCAGGGCCAGCTGTTCCTTGGCGTCGGACTTGGACTTGAACGCGCCGACCTGGACCGACCACTTGCCGGCCGCCTTCTTGTCGCGCAGGGCGCTCTTCGACGGCTCGACGATCTTGGTGCGGGCGGCGGCGGGTGTCGGGCTGGCCGAGGCGAGCACGATCTTCAGGCCGTCCTGCTCGTTGTCGCCTTGCTCCACCGAGGGACGAACGATCGGGCCGGTGGGCTCGGGTTCGAACAGGTTCTGGGCGACGGTGATCTTCTCGCCGCGGTCGCGGCGGGCCATGACGTCGAAGCCGGTCAGGATCAGGTCTTCGGCGTTGTTGTTGCGCACGGCGGTCGACGGCGCGCCGAGCACCACGGTGATCAGGCGGCGATTGTCGCGCACCGCCGACACGGCGATGTTGAAGCCCGAGGCGTTGGTGAAGCCGGTCTTCAGGCCGTCGACGCCGGGCATGCGGCCGAGCAGGCCGTTGTGGTTGCGCATGGTCACGCCGCGGAACGTGAAGCTCTGCTGGCTGAACAGCTTGTAGTACTGCGGGTAGTCGCGCATCACCGCGCGCGACAGGATCGCGATGTCGCGAGCCGTCGAGACCTGGCGGCTGTCGGGCAGGCCGGAGGCGTTCACGAAGCGGGTGTTCTGCATGCCGAGCTCTTCGGCGCGCAGGGTCATCATCGCCGCGAAGCGGGCTTCAGAGCCGCCGAGCTTTTCGGCCAGGGCGACTGCGATGTCGTTGGCCGACTTGATCGCCAGCGCCTGCATCGCCTGTTCGACGGTCAGGGTCTCGCCGGGGCGCAGGCCTAGCTTGGTCGGCGCCTGGGCCGCGGCGCGGGGCGAGATCACCACCGGGTCGTCCAGATGGATGCGGCCGGCCGCCAGCGCCTCGAACGCCAGGTACAGCGTCATCACTTTTGTGATCGAGGCGGGATACCGAGGGCTGTCCGCGCGTTTGGCGTACATGACCTCGCCGGTCTTCGCATCGACCACAATGGCCGCGTACTTGGGTTGGCTGGCGGGCAGCTGAAGGTAGGGAACCTGAGCCTGTGCGGTCGAAGCCGCCACCGGCGCGACGGCGGTCGCGGCGGCGAGGGCAAGGGACGCAATCAGGCGGCGGGCGCGCTCGAACATACGGTTCGTCCGTCGATACAAAGGGTTAAGCGGCCCCCCGGGCCACTCCAGATGAGTCCTAGCATGCCAGCGGTAGCCTTGCGCGATGGTAAACAGGACTTGAACGGGCCCATTTGTCGCGCCTGATCCGTTCAACTCTTGCGTGAACGCCCGGCGCCTAGCGAACGGGCAGGAAATTGTGCACTGCACAAAATCCGCTTGACTGCTGCACTGCAACATGGGAAATGACGGGCGAGTTCAAGGCAAGTCCCCGTCCACGTTTGCGTCGCGGTATCACCGCCCCATCCCGACCCCAGGAGCCCGCCCATGGCCGCCGCTGAGACCGTCAAGAACACCGTCGAACAGTTCACCACCGCCGGCAACGTCGCCTTCAAGGACGCCGTCGAGAAGTCGCTCGCTCAACTGAACGAGATGAACACCCATTCGAAGAAGAACCTGGAAGCCGTCATCGCCTCGGTGACCGCCTCGACCAAGGGCGCTGAAGCCCTGGGCGCCCAGGCCATGGCCTACTCCAAGAAGGCCGTGGAAAATCACGTCGCCGCCGCCAAGTCGCTCTCGGGCGCCAAGTCGGTGCAGGAAGTGATCGAGCTTCAGACCACCTACGCCAAGTCGGCCCTCGACGCCTACATCGCCGAAGTTTCGAAGATGTCGGACATCGTGTCGTCGTCGGTGAAGGATGCGGTCAAGCCGCTCAACGAGCGCGTCACCGCCGCCGTCGAGCGCCTGCAGGCCGCTCGCTAAGAGCTCCCAGTCGCCCCGCTCCGGCGGGGTGTCCGAACGGAAAAGGCCCGCGCCAGCCCAGGCGCGGGCCTTTTCTCTTTTCGGGTTCAGAGCGCAGCGCTAGACCTTCGGCATGTCGAAGGTCGAAGAACGCCTGTCTGCGCTCGGGCTCACCCTGCCGCAGCCCAATCCGCCGGTCGCCAACTACGTCCCCTTCGTGAGGGCCGGCGATCTCGTCCACATCTCGGGCCAGGTGTCGCTCGACGCCGGCGGCGGGATTCGCGGCACGGTGGGTGAGGAGGTCGACCTGGAGACCGCCAAGGCTGCGGCGCGGCTTTGCGGAATCAACCTGATCGCCCAGATGAAAGCGGCCTGCGACGGCGATCTCGACCGCGTGGTCCGCGTGGTCAAGCTGGGCGGCTTCGTGCAGGCTGGCGCGAGCTTCCTGGAGATCCCGCAGGTCGTGAACGGCGCCTCGGACCTGATGGTCGAGGCCTTCGGCGACGCCGGCAAGCACGCCCGTTCGGCGGTCGGCGTCTATCGCCTGCCGCTCGGCTTCTCGGTCGAGGTCGACGCCGTGGTGCAGGTTCGGTGAGCAATCCGTTCGGCGAGGCCTGGGACCTGCTGTTCCAGCCGCCGGTGGCGCACCGGGGGCTGTGGACCCGCGGCGGCGCGCCTGAGAATTCGCTGGCCGCCTTCCAGGCTGCCTGCGAGGCGGGCTACGGCGTCGAACTGGACGTCCATCTGTCGTCGGACGGGGAGGCGATGGTCTTCCACGACGACGACCTGAAGCGGATGACCGGGGTCGAGGGCAAGCTGCGCGACCGCACGGCCGCCGACCTGGGCGACCTGTCGCTCAAGGGCACCGACGAGAAGATCCCGACCCTGCGCGAGACCCTGGCCCTGATCGGCCGGCGGGCGATGGTGCACATCGAGCTCAAGACGCCCTATGGCGAGGTCGGGCCGCTGGAGCAGCGCGTCCATGAGCTGCTGATCGATCACGCTGGTCCGACCTGCGTCATCGGCTTCAATCCGTACTCCCATGCCTGGTTCGCCGATCGCTTCCCGGGCGTCCTGCGCGGCCTGGACAGCTACGATTACAAGCAGGCGCCGAGCATGAACGAGGCGCAGCGCGACTCCTTCGCCCGGCTGGAGCACGTGTCGATCGCCCGCCCGCACTTCCTGGCGCTGCACATCGGCATGCTGCCCGACGAGCGAGCCGCGAAGTTCCGCGAGGACGGGATGCCGGTCGTGGCCTGGACGGTGCGCGAGCCCGGCCAGTGGGACGCAGTGAAGGACTACTGCGACAACCTGATCTTCGAGGGTTTCGAGGCGTGAAGCTGAAGCCGGCGGTGCAGATCAGCCGCCGAATCGCCGAGATCGGGCGCGAGGCGTGGGACGCCTGCGCCAGCCATCCCGACCATCGCGGCAACCCGTTCGTGTCGTTCGACTTCCTCGACATCGCCGAGGCGGCCGGTTGCGCGGTCGAGCGCACCGGCTGGGGACCGCAGCACCTGGCGGTGGAAGACGAGGCCGGCCAGATCGCGGCGGTGACGCCGCTGTATCTGAAGTCTCACAGCCAGGGCGAATATGTCTTCGATCATGCCTGGGCCGACGCCTATGAGCGGGCCGGCGGGCAGTACTATCCGAAGCTGATCTCCGCGGCGCCGTTCAGCCCGGTGACCGGGCCGCGTCTGCTGGTGCGGCCGGATATCGACCTGGAGGAGGCGCGCCGCATCCTGCTGGGCGGCGCCTTGGCCGTGTGCGAGCAGTACGAGGTCTCGTCCCTGCATGTGAACTTCCCGACGCAGGCCGAGTGGGAGTGGTTCGGCGAGCGCGGGCTGCTGCAGCGCCAGGGCCAGCAGTACCACTGGCTGAACCAAGGTTACGCCAGCTTCGATGGGTTCCTCGAGGCGCTGTCGTCGGGGCGACGCAAGACCATCCGCCGCGAACGGCGCGACGCCCAGGCCGAGGTCGAGATCGTCGCCCTGACGGGCGCGGAGATCACCGAGGACCATTGGGACGCGTTCTTCGGCTTCTACATGGATACCGGGTCACGCAAGTGGGGCAGGCCCTATCTCAACCGGCTGTTCTTCTCGCTGCTCGGCGAACGCATGGCCGATCGCGTGCTGCTGGTTATGGCGCGGCGCGGCGGACAATGGATCGCCGGGGCGCTGAACCTGATCGGCGACGACTGCCTCTACGGCCGCAACTGGGGCTGCATCGAGGACGTGCCGTTCCTGCACTTCGAGCTTTGCTACTATCAGGCGATCGAGTGGGCGATCGACCGAGGGCTGGCGCGGGTCGAGGCTGGCGCCCAGGGCCAGCACAAGATCGCTCGCGGCTATCTGCCGGCGCCTGTCTACTCGGCCCACTACATCGCCGACACGCGGTTGCGCGGCCCGGTGGACGACTTCCTGCGTCGCGAGCGCGAGGCGGTGAACGGCGAGATGGAATGGCTCGCCGAGGAGTATTCGCCTTTCCGCCAGGGCTGACGGCCGCGGCGTTTCAGATCTTCCGGTCCTGCCAATAGGCGTCGCGCAACAACCGCTTGTAGAGCTTGCCGGTCGGCAGGCGCGGCATCTCCTCGATGAAGTCGATGGAGCGCGGCGCCATGTAGTGGGCCAGCCGCTCGCGGGCATAGGCCATCAGTTCGGCCGCCAGATCGTCGCTGGGCGCCTGGCCTGGCGCCGGCTCGATCACGGCCTTCACCGCTTCCCCCATCTCGGCGTCGGGCACGCCGAAGACGGCCACGTCTGCGACCTTTGGATGGGTGACCAGCGCGTCCTCGATGGCCTGGGGATAGATGTTCACGCCGCCCGAGATGATCATGAAGGCCTTGCGGTCGGTGAGGTAGAGATAGCCGTCCTTGTCGAGATAGCCGACGTCGCCGAGGGCGTTCCAGTTCGGGTGCTTGGGGTGGCGGGCCGAGGCCGTCTTGGCCGGATCGTTGTGGTATTCGAAGGTCGGGGCCTCGCGCTCGAAATAGACGAGACCGGTCTCGCCGATCGGCAATTCCTCGCCGTCCTCGTCGCAGATATGCAGCACGCCCAGCGCCGCTCGTCCGACCGATCCGGGGTGCTCCAGCCAGTCCTCGCTTGTGATGAAGGTCGAGCCCGAGGCCTCGGTGCCAGCGTAGTACTCGTAGAGGATCGGTCCCCACCACTCGATCATCTGGCGCTTGACCTCGACCGGGCAGGGCGCGGCGGCGTGAACGGCGACCTTGTGGCTTGAAAGGTCGTAGCGGGTCCGAACCTCAGTAGGCAGCTTCAGCATGCGCACGAACATGGTGGGCACCCACTGGCTGTGGGTGACGCGGTGGGTCTCGACCAGTTGCAGCGCCTGTTCCGGATCGAAGCGCTCCATCATCACCACAGTGCCGCCGAAGGACTGCACCGTGAGCACGTATGCCAGCGGCGCGGCGTGATATAACGGGGCCGGGGAGAGGTAGACGCTCTCCGCCGACAGCCCGTAGCGATTAGCCATCTGCCGCGCGTCGAAGCCCTCGGCCGGGGTGATGTCGGGCAGGGGGCGGAGAATTCCCTTCGGGCGGCCGGTGGTGCCCGACGAGTAGAGCATGGAATCGCCCATCCACTCCTGGGCCAGCGGTTCGGGCGAGCCGGACGCGACGGCTTCCTCGTAGGAGGTCCATCCCGGGATGACGCCGCCCACCATCAGCCGGATAGGGCAGTTCGGGATCAGGTTCAGGAGCTCGGCCGCCGTGTCGCGCTTGGCGTAGGAGGTGATCAGCGCCTTGGCCCCGCAGTCGTCGGCGATATACGCGGCCTCGTCCGGCGGCAGGTAGCGGTTGATGCTCGTGACGTAGAGGCCCGAGCGGAACGCCGCCCAGACCGGCTCCATGAATGCGAGGTTGTTCTCCATCAGAACGGCGATGTGATCGCCGCGGCGCAGGCCTTGGGCATGGAGAAACTGCGCCAGGCGGTTCGACCGCTCGTTCAGTTCGGCGAACGTCACGACTTGGCCCGTGTCGGCGGAAATCATGACCGGCTTGTCGGGCGTCAGCCGCGCGTGATCGGCGAGATACATCGCTTCCCTCCCTCCGCGGCCTTTGCTGGCCGTCTGTCCGAGCAGGTTATCGCAAGGCGAGGAGGCGTAAACCCGTCGCTGGCGCAACGGCCGTGTTCCGTCGTCCGGGGCAATGCGCTACCACCGTGCGACGAGTTTGAAGGAGCGCCCCATGAGCCTGGACGGGACCTACGAGGACGGCAATATCTTCGCCAAGATTCTGCGCGGCGAGGCGCCGGCGGCGAAGGTCTTCGAGGACGGCGAGATCCTCGCCTTCATGGACGTTTTCCCGCAGTCCAAGGGCCACACCTTGGTGATCCCCAAGCACTCCCAGGCGCGCAATCTGCTGGAGGTGGAGCCGGAGGTGCTGACCCCGCTGATGTTGGGCGTCCAGCGCATCACCCGAGCCGTGCGTTCGGCCCTGAACCCCGACGGGATCATGGTCGCCCAGTACAACGGCGCGCCGGCCGGTCAGACGATCTACCATCTGCATTTCCACATCATCCCGCGCTGGGCGGGGCTGGAACTCGGCCGTCATGGCGCGGGCGGAATGGCGGATCCCGCCGAACTGAAGGCGCTGGCCGAGCTGATCGCCGCGAAGATCTCCTAGGCCCCCGAACGACGGCAAAGAAAAACCCCGGAGCCGAAGCTCCGGGGTTTCGCATTTGAGGCCTTCGAAGCGGGTTAGTCGGCCAGCTCGGGCGCGGCGTCCTCGGCCGGATCCTCGATGATCGGGGCGCCCGGTTCGCGGTCGTCGCCTTCGATTTCGAAGCCCAGCTTGCTGTCCTTGAGGACCACCTTGACGTGGCCGCCCTTGACCAGCTTGCCGAACAGGATCTCGTCGGCCAGCGGCTTCTTGATGTGCTCCTGGATGACCCGGGCCAGCGGCCGGGCGCCGTAGAGCTCGTCGAAGCCGTTCTTGGCCAGCCAGTCCGCCGCTTCCTCGGTCGTCTCGATCGTGACGTGACGATCGGCGAGCTGGGCTTCCAGCTGCATGACGAACTTCTGGACGACCTGGCGGATGATTTCCTGCGTCAGCGGCTTGAACTGGACCACCGCATCCAGGCGGTTGCGGAACTCCGGCGTGAACAGGCGCTTCAGGGCCTCGTCGACCTCGTCGTCCTGCTTGCCGCGGCCGAAGCCGATGGCGTTGCGCTGGGCGTCAGAGGCGCCGGCGTTGGTGGTCATGATCAGGACCACGTTCCGGAAGTCGACCTTCTTGCCGTTGGCGTCGGTCAGGACGCCATGGTCCATGACCTGCAGCAGGATGTTGAAGACGTCGGGGTGAGCCTTCTCGATTTCGTCCAGCAGCACGACCGCGTGCGGGTGCTGATCGACAGCGTCGGTCAGCAGGCCGCCCTGATCGAAGCCGACATAGCCGGGAGGCGCGCCGATCAGGCGGCTGACCGTGTGGCGCTCCATGTACTCCGACATGTCGAAGCGCAGGAGCTCGATGCCCATGGTCGAGGCCAGCTGGCGGGCGGTCTCGGTCTTGCCGGTGCCGGTGGGGCCCGAGAACAGGTAGCAGCCGATCGGCTTGTTCGCGTCGCGCAGGCCGGCCCGCGCCATCTTCATGGCGGCGGACAGTTGCTCGATCGCGTCGTCCTGACCGTAGACGGCTCGCTTCAGATCGACCTCGAGTTCCTTCAGCGCCACCGTGTCGGACTTGGAGACCGACTTCGGCGGGATGCGGGCGATCTTGGCGACGACCGTCTCGATCTCCTTCACGCCGATGGTCTTCTTCCGCTTGCCCTCAGGCAGCAGCATCTGACTGGCGCCGGCTTCGTCGATGATGTCGATCGCCTTGTCCGGCAGCTTGCGGTCGGTGATGTACTTGGCCGACAGCTCGACCGCCGCCTTGATGGCGTCGCCCGTGTAGCGAAGCTTGTGGAACTCCTCGTAGTAGGTCTTCAGACCCTTGAGGATCTTGATCGTGTCCTCGATCGTCGGCTCGTTCACGTCGATCTTCTGGAAGCGACGGACCAGGGCCCGATCCTTCTCGAAGTGCTGACGGAACTCCTTGTAGGTCGTCGAGCCCATGCAGCGCAGGGTGCCCGAGGCCAGGGCCGGCTTGAGCAGGTTGGAGGCGTCCATCGCCCCGCCGCTGGTCGCGCCGGCGCCGATCACCGTGTGGATCTCGTCGATGAACAGGATCGCGTCCGGGTGGTTCTCCAGTTCCTTGACGACCTGCTTCACGCGCTCTTCGAAGTCGCCGCGATAGCGGGTGCCCGCCAGCAGCGAGCCCATGTCGAGCGAGAAGATGGTCGCGCCGGCCAGGACTTCCGGGACCTGATTGTTGATGATCTTCCGCGCCAGGCCTTCGGCGATGGCGGTCTTGCCGACGCCCGGGTCGCCGACCAGCAGCGGGTTGTTCTTGGTCCGGCGGCAGAGGATCTGGATGCAGCGCTCGACCTCGGCATGACGCCCGATCAGCGGGTCGACCTTGCCCTGCTTGGCCTTCTCGTTGAGGTTGACGCAGTAGGCCTCGAGGGCCTCGCCGCCGGTCTTCACCGCAGGCTTGTCCTCTTCGTCGGAGCCCTTGACGGTCTTCGGCTGGTCGGCCCCGGCCTTCTTGGCGATGCCGTGGGCGATGTAGTTCACCGCGTCGTACCGCGTCATGTCCTGCTCCTGCAGGAAGTAGGCGGCATGGCTCTCGCGCTCGGAGAAGATGGCCACGAGCACGTTGGCTCCGGTCACTTCCTCACGGCCCGAGGACTGGACGTGGATCACGGCGCGCTGGATGACGCGCTGGAACGACGAGGTCGGCTTGGCGTCCTCGCCGTCGTCGACGACCAGGGACCGGAGCTCGTTGTCCACGTAATTGGTGAGCGTGGTGCGCAGGGCGGCCAGGTCCACGTCGCACGCGCGCATCACACCAGCCGAGTCCTCATCGTCGATGAGGGCGAGCAGCAGGTGCTCTAGCGTCGCGTACTCGTGCTTACGCTGGTTTGCGAAAGCCACCGCGCGGTGGAGAGATTCTTCAAGCTGGCGCGAGAATGACGGCACTGAGCCTCAATCCTTTTCCATTGTGCATTGCAGCGGGTGCTGATGCCGGCGAGCGGTATCAACCACCTGGGCCACCTTCGTTTCCGCCACTTCGTATGTGAACACGCCACACACGCCGACACCATGTTGGTGAACGTGCAGCATGATCCGCGTCGCGTCTTCGCGCGACTTGTTAAAGTATTGCTCAAGCACGTAGACGACGAATTCCATCGGCGTGTAGTCATCGTTCAGGATGAGCACGCGATACATCGACGGCTTCTGCGTCTTCGGCTTGGTCTGAGTGATGACCGTCGACCGGACGCCCGTATCTTGATCACCTTGCTTGCGCTCGGCCATCGAACAGGTCTCCTGAGGGCAGCCGCCCTCTCTACAATGGATTAGATATGGAAAAGGCTGCCGTATGGAAGGGTTGAAATGTCGCCCAAAGGCTCCAACCCGTCTAACCGCGCGTTTTTGTCACCCCGAATGCGGGGGAACACGGCAACCCTCAATCATGGGAGGTACGTTTCGCCCCCAATGCCCGTCCGGATGTGACGACATCGGGGCCGAATCGCGCCCGTAGCTTATCCACGGCGCGTTCCTCGACCAGCGCCTTCTGCTCAGCGCCGGCGAAAAAGTCATGCTCTACAGCATCGGCGTCGATCAGTTCGGCGACCCCGATGCCGATCAGCCGCCAGGGACGACCGTCGACCTCCTTGGCCAGCAGTTCGCGGCCGACCGCAAACAGCGTCTTCGCGGTCTGGGTCGGCACAGGCAGGGCCCGGCGGCGCGTGATGATCTTGAAGTCCGTCCGCCGCAGCTTGAGCGTAACGACCCGGCCGGCCACGCCGCCGGCGCGAGCCTGACGCGCCACCCGCTCGCACAGAGGGGCGAGCTTGTCCTCGAGGTCGGAGCGCGAGGACAAGTCCTCGTTGAAGGTGGTCTCGGCGCTGATGCCTTTGCGTTCCTCGTTCGGGTTGACGCTACGGTTGTCGCGCCCGTGCGCGAGATCGTGCAGCCTCAGGCCCTGGGCGCCGAAGCGCTGCGCCAGGATCTTGAGGTCGGCGCGGGCCAGGTCGCCGACCTTGCTGAATCCCGCGCCCTCTAGAGACTTGATCATCGCAGGTCCGACGCCGGGGATGATGCCGACGGGTTTGGACGCCAGGAAACTCTGCGCCTCGGCCGCGCCGATCACCGAGAAGCCGCGGGGTTTGTCGAGGTCCGAGGCGATCTTGGCGAGGAACTTGTTGGCGGCCAGGCCGATCGAAACCGTGATGCCAACCTCGGCCTCGATCTTCGCCTGCAGCCGGGCCAGGGTCTCGGCCGGCGGCGCGCCGTGCAGACGTTCGGTGCCCGACAGGTCCATCCAGGCTTCGTCGAGCGACAGCGGCTGAACCAGCGGGGTCAGGTCGCGCACCATCTCCATGATCCGCCGGCTCTCGGTGCGGTACTTGGTGAAGTCCGGCTTGATGATCACCGCCTGGGGGCAGAGCTGGCGCGCCTTGAACATCGGCATGGCCGAACGCACACCGCTGATGCGGGCGATGTAGCAGCAGGTGGTGACCACGCCGCGCTTGCCGCCGCCGACGATCACAGCCTGGTCGCGCAGCGAGGGATCGTCGCGCTTCTCCACCGAGGCGTAGAAGGCGTCGCAGTCCATATGGGCGATCGAAAGCGCTTCGAGCTCTGCGTGCGCCACGATCCGCGGCGAGCCGCAGCCCGGACAACGGCGCTCGAAATCGCCGCGCTTGAGGCAGTCGCGGCAGAGGGCGCTCATGGCGTCAGCGGCCACAGCCAGGCGGCGCCGCGCACGCCGGAGGAATCCCCGTGCATGGCCGGCCGGATCTCGGTCTCGAACAGGTCGGAGAACACCAGGGGCGCGATGGCGGCCGGCAGGCGGTCGTAGAGTTCGCCGACATTCGACATGCCGCCGCCAAGGACGATGATGTCCGGGTCGAGCACGTTGCAGACCACCGCCAGCCCGCGGGCGAGGCGGTCGACATAGCGGTCGAGCGCTTCGGCCGCCGCGCGCTCGCCGTTGCGGGCCGCGCCGACGATCTGCTCGGCCGAAAGTCCGCCGCCGTGGTCCTTGGTAAGGCCAGGACCGGAGACCCAGAGCTCCATGCAGCCGCGCCGCCCGCACCAGCAGGCAGGCCCGGGATGTTCCGCGTCCGTCGGCCAGGGGAGGGGCATATGTCCCCACTCGCCGGCGAAGGCGTTGCGGCCCTCGAGGATCGTACGGTCGACCGCCACGCCGGCGCCGCAGCCGGTCCCCAGGATTGCGGCGAAGACCACGCGATGACCGGCCGCCGCGCCATCGACGGCTTCCGACAGCGCCAGGCAGTTGGCGTCGTTGGCGTAGCGCACCGGGCGATCCAGCACGCGGGCGAGATCGGCCGGGAATGGGCGGCCGTTGAGTTCGGTCGAATTGGCGTTGCGCATGAGGCCGGTGGCGGGGGAGGGCGAGCCCGGCCCGCCGACGCCGACGCCGACGCTGGCGCCGCTTATGCCCGCCTGACGCTCGGCTTCGCGGACCAACTCGCGAACCGCCTCGAGGCCGGCCGCGTAGTCGCGGGGCGAGGCGACGCGCACGCGGGCCTGGAAGCGGCCCTGCGCGTCCAGCGCTGCAGCCTCGATCTTGGTGCCGCCGAAGTCCACGCCGATCCGGATCATGAGGTCATGGTTTGTTCCGTTTTGCGCGCCTGTGCAATGGGCGCTGCGGCGAATTCGGTTGGCGCCCCAGCCCGGCTGGTGCGACGCTCAGTTGTGGCCAGACACACTCGAAGGATCGGACCCATGAAGCGTGCCGCCTGGGCGTTCGCCGCCCTTACCGTCGCCGCCTGTTCGCAGCCGCCGGCCGAGAAGAAGGCGGCCGAGCCGCCCGCGCCGACGGCCGCTGCGCCGGCGGTCCAGAACACCGCCCCTGCGGGCGAGTACAAGTTGGACAACACCCACGCCAGCGTCTCCTTCCGGGTCAATCACCTGGGGCTGTCACGCTATACGGCGCGGTTCACCGACATCTCCGGCAAGCTGAACTTCGATCCCGCCAACCCCGCGGCCATGAGCGTGGAGGCGAGCGTCGATCCGAAGTCGCTCGAAACCGACTTCCCGCTGGACGAGCCGGACTTCGACGCCGAACTCGCCGGTCCCAAGTGGCTCGACGCCGGCAAGTTCCCGACCATCACCTTCAAGTCGACCAAGGTCGAACCGACCGGCGCCAACACCGCCAAGGTCACGGGCGACTTCACCCTGCACGGCGTGACGCGGCCCCTGACCTTGGACGTCACCTTCAACGGCGGCTATGCGGCCGGCGGCATGGACCCCAGCGGCGCGCGCATCGGCTTCTCGGCCAAGGGCGAGATCAAGCGTTCGGAGTTCGGGATCGCCTACGGCGTGCCGGCGGCGGGGACGAACTTCGGCGTCAGCGACGAGGTCGAGATTATCATCGAGGCCGAGTTCACCCAGCCGGGCCCAGCCAAGCCCGCGGCCTAGAACACCGCCGCTTCGATCGCCTCGCGCAGCGCCCGCCAGTCGTCGATCCTGGTGTGGCGCTCGGGGGCGGTCGGGGCCAGCGGCTGCAGGCGTGGATCGGCGACCATCTGGAAGCGGTTCACGCCCGGCGCGCTTTCGGCGACGGAATCCAGGTTCGAGATCAGGTCGTCGATGAACGCCGCTCGCGCCTTCACCTGTCGGGCCATCATGGCCGCAACGGGCCCCTTCGGTCCGGTGTTGAGCACGAGCGGGTAGTCCATGCCATGGCGGCCCAGCCAGCGGGCCCGCGCCATGCGGGCCGGTCCCGGCGCATTGGTCAGGATCACGACGTTGGCGCGCTGGGACAGCGCACGCAGCGCTTCGGGGCCTCCGGGGGCGGGCTCCATGTCCCCGCAGCCGAGCCGGAAGAAGTCGTCGAAGTGCGTGCGGCCTTCCTCGACCGGCAGGTGCTGGGTCTCTCCGGGGCGATAGATGTTCTGGAACAGCGCGAAGCGGTCGACGCGAAACTCCAGGCCGCGGCCTTCCAGGAAGCGGCCGAAGCCCTGCATGAACAGGCCCAGCACCTCATCCACGTCGACCAGCAGCAGCGGCCGATGCGGATCGACGCCCAGTTCCAGCAGGTTGGGCGCCCGCGGCGGCGGCAGTTGAGGTGAAACGCTGGCCAAAGGGCCCTCCGGTGCGACTAACGCGAGTTTAAGGATATCCGTGAGATTAACGATCCAAAGGTGGGGTCAGCGGTCGATTCGCGGGCTCTCGAAGCATCGTCGAGACGAAAATGGCCAAGAAGGTCCTCATCGTCGAGGACAACGAGCTGAACATGAAGCTGTTTCATGATCTGCTCGATGCCCAAGGCTACGAAACCCTACAGACCCGCGAGGGGCTGCAGGCGCTTGCGTTGGCGCGGGAGCATCGTCCCGATCTGATCTTGATGGACATCCAGCTGCCCGAGATCTCCGGTCTGGAGGTCACCAAGTGGCTGAAGGAGGACGACGAGCTGGCCGCGATTCCGGTCGTGGCGGTGACGGCGTTCGCCATGAAGGGCGACGAGGAACGGATTCGCGAAGGCGGCTGCGAGGCCTATTTGTCGAAACCAATTTCAGTGTCGCACTTTCTCGATACCATCCGGCGATTGTTGAGCTAGTTCGCCTATGTCCGCCCGCATCCTCGTCGTCGACGACATCGAAGCCAATGTGCGTCTGCTGGAAGCCAAGCTGACGGCCGAGTACTACGATGTCCTGACGGCCAGCGACGGGCCGACCGCGCTGGCGATCGCGGCCAAGGAAAAGCCGGACATCGTCCTGCTGGACGTGATGATGCCGGGCATGGACGGCTTCCAGGTCTGCCGCCGGCTGAAGGACGATCCCGAGACGCGCCACGTGCCGGTGGTGCTGGTCACCGCCCTGGACGGCCGCGCCGACCGCATCGCCGGGCTGGAGTCCGGCGCCGACGAATTCCTGACCAAGCCCATCGACGACGTCATGCTGTTCGCCCGCGTGCGCAGCCTGACCCGGCTCAAGATGGTCATCGACGAACTGCGCGACCGCGAGGCTTCGGGCCGCCGCATGGGCGTCATCGCCGGCGCGGCCTCGCGCCTGGGCGGGACGGGCGGGCGGATCCTCATCGTCGACGACCACGAACGGCAGGCCCAGCGCGTCGCCACCGAGCTGGCCATCGAGCATCGGCCGATCATCGAGGCCGATCCCGAAAAGGCGCTGATGACCGCCAAGGGGCCGGTCGATCTGATCATTGTCAACGCCACGGCGCGCGGCTTCGACGGCCTGCGCTTCGCCGCCCAGCTGCGATCGGACGAAGCGACGCGGCACCTGCCGGTGCTGGCGGTGGTCGACTTCGACGAGCGACCGCGGCTGGTGAAGGCGCTGGAGATCGGCGTCAACGACATCCTGCCCAAGCCGATCGACCCGCAGGAGCTGGCGGCCCGCGCCCGCACCCAGATCCGGCGCAAGCGCTACACCGACTATCTGCGCGACAACCTCGACCACTCGCTGGAGCTTGCGGTCACCGACCAGCTGACCGGGCTGCACAACCGCCGCTACATGAACGGACAGCTCGAGGCGCTGGTGCGCCGGGCGACGCATGGCGGCGATCCGGTCGCCTGCCTGCTGATCGACATCGACCACTTCAAGAAGATCAACGACGGCTACGGCCATGACGTCGGCGACGAGGTGCTGCGCGAGTTCGCCGTGCGCCTGGCCTCCAACGTCCGGGCCATCGACCTGCCGTGCCGCTACGGCGGCGAAGAGTTCGTCGTGGTCATGCCCGACACCAAGCTGGAAGACGCCGAGCGCATCGCCGAGCGGATTCGGCTGCATGTCGCCGGCTCGCCCTTCCGGGTGATGGGCGGCAGCGAACTACTGACGGTCACGATCTCGGTCGGCGTCGCCGCCACCCTCGGCGAGGGCGACCGGCCCGAAGCCCTGCTCAAGCGCTCCGACGAGGCCGTCTACGAGGCCAAGGCCCACGGCCGCAACAAGGTCGTCGCCCGCGCCGCGTGACCTCTCGCCGTCTCCAACCTATGGTGCGCGTCAGGGGTGACGCGGGGGCGGAAATGAAGTTCGCAGCGGTTGCCGGTATGATGGCTGCTCTGGTCAGCGGCGGCCGACGATAAGTCCATTGCGCTGGGTTTCGGGGACGAGGTCGTTGGACAGTTTGACGAGACCATGCTCGACGCGGTGATCGAGCCCGACGCGAAGGCAGATACGAGCCGAGCCGCCCTGGTCATAAAGACCGGGGTTCGAGACGCAGATACGTTCGATGCCGCCACCGCGGATCAAGGCGTTCGTGGAACGTGCTCAGAAGGTCGGCCGGACCGAAATTCTCTTCAAGAGCAGCTGGCAGTTGACCCTGGTCGGACCGGCCCAATATCGCGGGGCGGTCTCCAAACTGGTCGCTGAGGACGCGCGTCAGATGGCGGCGACATTCGGTCCGAGCTACGGCGTTGAAGTCGAGGGGCTGCAGTTGCCGGTGTCCTGGTACCAGTCAGGCCCGCTGGACCTCGCGCTCTACATTCCCTAACGCCTCACTGTCCGGCCCGTCGCGCCGTAGCTAGCGCTCAGGCCAGCCGCGCGCCATTGGGGACGGCGCCGGTCGGCGCGGCCAGCACGATGTGGCCGTCCTCGTCCGGAAAGCCCAGCACCAGCACCTCCGAGCGCACCGGGCCGATCTGGCGGGGCGGGAAGTTCACCACCGCCATCACCTGACGGCCGACGAGCTCCTCAAGCGTGTAGCGTTCGGTGATCTGGGCCGAGCTCTTCTTCACGCCGACCGCGGGACCGAAGTCGATCGCCAGGCGGTAGGCCGGCTTGCGGGCCTCCGGAAACGGCTCGGCCGAGACGATCACACCCGCGCGGATGTCCACCTTGGCGAAGTCGTCGAAGACGATCTGCGCGGCGGCGGGTTCGTCAGGCGTGCTGATCTTGTGCATGGGCGGCTCCTTGGCGCGGGCGGTGCGCCGACACGCAGGTGACGACGCTGGCGACCATCAGGGCGATGGCGGCGAGTTCGGCTGTGGTCGGCCAGCGCTGCTCCCACAGGAAGCCGTAGAGCAGGGCGAACAGGGTCTCGAACAGGATCATCTGGCCGACCAGGGTCAGCGGCAGCAGTCGGCTGGCGCGGTTCCAGAAGGCGTTGCCGACGATCGAGGCGAAGATGGCGACGCCGGCCGAGACGGCGATGAAGCGAATCCACTGGTCGGACGCGTGGGCGCTCGCGCCGATCAGCGCCGCCGGGATCGCCAGGACCAGCGCCTGGGCCCCCGTCGCCACCCCGGTCAGCAGGCTCCAGTCGTGAGCGGAGACGTGCTGCACGCGCGCCAGCCAGCGGCCGTTCCAGACCGCGTAGGCGGTCCACGAGGCCAGCGCGCCGATCGCGCAGGCCAGGCCGATCAGGGCCCGGCTCTCAGAGCCCGGCGCGGCTGCATGCAGCGACTGCCAGGCGATGCAGGCGACGCCGCCCGCGCCCACGGCCAGGGACGGAAGCAGCCGGCGCAGCGGGACGGCGCCATGATCGCGGCTGCCGATCATCGTGACCGCCACAGGCAGGAAGCCGATGACGACGGAGGTCATCGCCACGCCGCCCGTCTGCACGGCGCTGGCCAGCAGCACGTAGTAGAGGGTGTTGCCCAACACGCTGAGCCACGACAGCGCCACCCACTCGCGCCGGCCGACGGCGGCGCTGACCGCGCGCCAGCGGGGCGCCAGCAGGACGGCGGCGATCGCGCCGTAGGCCAGGTAGCGACCGGCCGCCAGCTGCAGCGGCGTGAACTCCGACGCCAGCTCCGGCGCCAGGAACACCAGTCCCCAGAACGCGCCCGCGGCCACTCCGCATCCGACGCCCAGCAGTGTCCGGCCTTGTCCTGTCATGATCTGGCAATTGCCATGGAACGCCGTCGAGGTCTTGGCGCGGACTACTGCGTTTTGGTCCGCGTCTCGCGTTCCTGCCGACGATAGGCCGCCGGTGTCATGCCGGTGGCGCGGCGCATCGCCCGGGTCAGCGCGCTCTGGTCGCCATAGCCGCAACGATGGGCGACTTCGGCGATCGAGGCCGGAGAGGATGACAGCCAGTCGCGGGCCTGACGCAGGCGCACTTCGCTCAGCCAGGCCCTTGGGCTCATGCCCAAGTCCGACTGGAACAGGGCGTGCAGCCGGCTGACGCTGACCGCTGCGCGCTCGGCCATCATCGTCGTGGTCCAGGGCAGGGCGGGCTCGGCTTCGATCTGCGCGGCGAGTCGCGCCAAGCGCGAGGCGGCGCTGGCCGGGGCCTGGCCCAGGGCGTCGATCAGCAGCGGCGTCCATAGCGCCACGACGGCGGGCGTGGCGCGACCGTCGCCGATCATCAGCCCCATGTAGTCGATCAGTTTGGTGGCCGTTGGCGTCAGGCTCACGAACGGCGCGCGCGCGAGCCGCTCGGCCATCTGCGGGGCCTGGCGCGCCAGGTGCAGGTCGAGGATGATCGAGCGGTTGGCCGTGTCGCTCATCGTCGAATGCGGCGTCTCGGCGACGACGAACGCGGCGCGCCCAGAAGCCAGCCGGCCGCCTCGGCCGGCGATGTCCAGTTCCAGCGCGCCGCTGAGCGGCAGCACCAGCTGGTCGAAGCTGTGGCTGTCCGGACCGCGGTCCTCGCCATAGCTGCGGATGTTGAAATCCAGGGCCGTCATGGCTGCATGTTAGCCCAGCACGCGGAGCGGCGACATGACACGCAGCGCCGCGCGCCGCACAACGAAAAACGCCCGGCCAGCCGGCCGGGCGTTTTCACAGACTGGAGAGTCTGGGGAAGGCTTATTTAATCTTGCCTTCTTTGAACTCGACATGCTTGCGCACGATCGGGTCGTACTTGTTCATGACCAGCTTTTCGGTCTTCGTGCGGGCGTTCTTCTTGGTGACGTAGAAGTAGCCGGTGTCAGCCGACGAGTTCAGGCGGATCTTGATGGAGGCGGGCTTCGCCATGGTCGGTCCTCGCGGGGCCGGTCGGACCGGCAGGTGTTCTAAAGAGCCGCGGACAATACGAATCTCGAACCCAAAGTCAATGCGGCCTTGGGAAAATCCGCGGATGTCCTGGCTCAGGCCAGCATCGCCTCAAGGGCGGGGGTGACGATTTCGCGCAATCCGTCGCCTTTGTCCACCAGCAGCAGGGCGGCGACGTCGTGTCGGACGGCGAAGGCGCGGCCTTCCTCCGGTCCCAGCACGCCGATCGCGGTGCAGAGCGCGTCGGCGTCGATGCAGTCGCGGGCGACGACGCTGACCGACCGCAGACCGTTGGCGGCGGGTTGTCCGGTACGCGGGTCCAGCGTGTGGCTGTAGCGCCGTCCGTCGTGGTCGAGGAAGCGATGATAGTCGCCGGAGGTGGCGAGCGAGAGGCCGTGCAGCGCCACGCGGATCGGACCGCCCGGCAGGCTCGCGCCCGGCGGGGAGGCGATGTCGGCGAGCCAGGGCTGGCCGTCCGGCTTGACGCCGGCGCCGCGCAGTTCGCCCCCGATCTCCACGAGGTGATCCGCCAGCCCGAGGTGGGAGAGCGCTCGCGAGACCTCGTCCACGCCGAAACCCTTGGCGATGCCGGACAGGTCGAGATGCAGGCCGCCAGGTTGGAACATGCGCGCGCCGTCGCGGGCCAGCCGGTCCCAGCCGCAGTCGGCCCGCACCGCCTCGATGTCGGAATGGCTGGGCGGGAGCGCCGGTCCTGACGGTCCGAAGCCCCATAGGTCGACGAGCCGGCCTGTAGTCGGATCGAAGGCGCCGCCGCTCAGGTCGGCCCAGTGCAGCGCCCGGTCCATGACGTGGGCGAAGCCCGGCGCAAGGTCCAGCCAGCCGCCGGCCGACGCGCGGTTGAACTGCGAGATGTGGGAGTGCGGCTCCCAGTTGCTCATCTGGGCGATCAGGCCGTCGAGCAGGATCTGGATCTGAGCGGGGATGCTCGCCAGGTCGAGCCCGGCTGGAGCGAACGCCTTGACGTTCCAGGAGACCCCCATGGTCGGGCCGCTGAAGGCGACCGATCGCTCGCCGCGGGCCCGAAGGGCGCGCGGCGAGAGGTCCAGTGGGACGGCGACCCGACTCATCAGTCGGGAAGGACTTCCAGCGTCGTCACGTAGGCGGCGCTGCGCTCGGCGTTCGGAATGCTGCTCTGGCCGCCGCGGACGGAGGCTTCCAGCCAGTACATGCCGGCCGCCGGCCAGTTCACCGTGAAGGCGCCGTCGGCGCCGGTCTTGAGCTTCAGCTCGGTGGTCTTGCCCGCGTAGCGGTTGCCGCCGGCGACGACCTCGACTTCGACATTGGCCGCCGGCTTGCCGTCGATGACCAGCTTGAAGGTCGCCGGTTCGCTGGCCACCAGGTCGTTCGGATGGGTGACCGGATCGAGCTCGAGTCCCTTGCCGGTCAGCTTCAGGGCTTCCTTGGTCGGCGAGCCGCGGGTGGCGAAGATTTCAAGCCGGCGCGCGTTTTCCATGATCTTGACGTCGGTGGCGTCCTTGGGGATCGCCGTCGCCAGATCGGCGGCCGAGCCGCGCCAACGCTTCTGCTCGCCGCCCTGCTTGTACGAGGCGCCGACGCCGTCGCTGACATTGGCGATCTTGTAGGTGCCGGGCTGGCTCAGCTGCACGTCGAAGGTGCTGCGGTACTTGCCGGTCGCGCCGTTCTTGATCTCGCCCTTCGAGCCGTCCGGCGCGATCACCGAGATGCCGTCGAGGCGCATCGGCACGTGGTCGAAGTAGAACAGGTCGTTGGACACGGCGGCGTCGACGGTGATCCAGGGATCGTTTCCCGACAGCACGGTGGCCGAGGGCAGCAACCATTGGCGGTGCGCGCTGGCGGCGGCCGGGATCGCCAGGATGGCGACGACGGAGACGGCGGCCAGGGCGCCGCGGCGGATCTTTTGCATGCTTCTGTCCTCTACGGCTTGACGGTGACGCTCACGGCGCCGAGTTCGCTGGTCCCCTTGGCGGAGGACGTCGTGCGGGTCTTGGGCGGCCATTGGAACGGCGCGCGGACCACCTCGACGCCGCCGACTTCGCGAGCCGCTTCAACGACGATGTTGTACTGGCCGGCCGGCAGGTTCCCGAGCGGTGCTGCGCCGCCCTTGAACACGACCTGATGCTTGCCGGGCGCGCGCGTCGCGGCGCTGACGCCGTCGGCGGGCAGGCTCATGTCGCGGCCGGCACGGCGCCACCACTGGCGCATGTCCTTCAGCCACTTCTGGCCCTCCTGGTTCTTCAGCTTGACGTCGTACCAGACGGCCAGGGTCTTCACCGCGGTCTTGTCCTGGTTCTCGATCCAGACGGCGACGTACGGGCGATGGTACTCGGCGACCGTCAGCCGCGGAATTTCCACGCTCAGCTCCAGGTCCGCCGCCAGGGCGGGACCCGCCATCAGGCCCGTGAAGGCGGCGGTGTAGATCGGCAGACGCATAGGTGCTCCGGTCAGTGAAGGAAGATGAGAACGAGGATCAGCGGGACCGCAAGGCCCAGCCCGACCAGCGGCCAGGTGATCTTGCGGGCCTTCGAATGCAGTTGCAGCAGCACCAGCCCGGTGAGGCAGAAGATCACGCAGCCAATCGCGAAGACGTCGAGGAACAGGCTCCAGACCGCGCCGGTGTTGCGGCCCTTGTGCAGGTCGTTGAGATAGGCCACCGGCCCGCGGCTAGTGCTCTCGTGCACGACGGCGCCGGTGCCGGCGTCGAAGGTCACCCAGCCGTCGCCGCCCGGGCGGGGCAGGGAGACATAGGCTTCTTCGTCGGTCCACTCGATGGCGGCGGCCTTGGGGGCCTTCACGCCCATGTCCTTGGCCAGCCAGGCGCGGATCGGCTCGGGCAGGGCGCCTTGCTCGGCCTGGGCGGCCTTGGCCACGCTCAAGAGTTCAGCCGGGAGCTGGCCCTCGGTCTCGACGGTGTTCGGCTTGGCCTCGATGGCTCCGGCGTGGTTCAGCGTGATGCCGGTGATCGCGAACAGCAGCATGCCGACCAGGCAGACCGCGGCGCTGATCCAGTGCCACTTGACCATCTGGCGCATGAGGGCGGCACGGCGCTGGGCCTTACGCTTGGCCTTGGCCTTTTCCTCGTCGATGGCCGCTTTCGCGTCCACGAGCTCCGAAGCCGACAAACTGCTAGTCCCCGCAAGTGCTGATAGTGGCTCGCACTAACAAGGGGTTGCGCTCAACGCAAGTTAGTTGAGAACAATTCGCATTTGAAATGTTCGGACGCCTAGAGGTGGCTCAGTCGTGTCGCGCCGGCGCCGAAGCGCATGAACGGACGCGGACGCTCAGGATCCTCCAGCCGGTGGATCGCCTCGCCGATCACGGTCCTGGTGACCGAGGGCAGGGGCAGGGCGATGGCCTCGTCAAAGTCGACCCAGGCGATCTCCTCGAGCTCTCCGCAGTCGGGCTTGCGTTCGAGGCTGATCAGGCGCTCGGCGTCGGCCATCAGGAACCAGGTGTCGAAGCGTTTGGCCAGCATCGGCGGGGTCACGGCGCGGGCCACGATCTCCAGCGCGTCCAGGTCGGCGGCCGCGCCTTCGGCTGCGAATTCGCGCCAGGGGCCGGCCAGGGGACGGACAGGCGCCTGCTTGGCCAGCAGCAGGCCGGCCTCCTCGTAGGTTTCGCGGATCGCGGTGAGCGCCAGGGCCCGGCCGCGGTTCATCGGAATGTGCGCCTCGAACCGGGCGGCCACCTCTGGCTTCAGGTCGGTCGCGAACGGCGCGCGGAAGTCGCTGCGATCGATGCGTCCGCCCGGGAACACCCAGAGGTTCGGCATGAAGTCGTGCCCGCCGTGCCGCTTGCCCATCAGCACCTGAGGCTTCTTGCGGTCGCGGCGCACGATGATCAGGGTCGCGGCATTGCGCGGCTTCACGGCGCGGGCGCCCTCGGGGCGCATGCGGCCGCCTTCAGGGGGGCGGTTGGTCGGAACTGCGGTCGTGGTCATGAAACAACTGTATGACCCGATCTGAGTCCTGGGAACGGCGACGTAGCGTCAACCTCCCCACGCGACCAGCGCGGCGCCGGCCGCGATCAGCGCGACCCCCGCCCAACTTACGACTGAGAGGCGCTCACCGAGAAAGATCGCGGCGAACACCGCGACCAGCACGACGCTCAGCTTGTCGATCGGGGCCACGCGCGCGGCGTCGCCGAGTTTCAACGCTCGGAAGTAGCAGAGCCAGGAGAGGCCGGTGGCCGCCCCCGACAGGACCAGAAACATGTAGGTGCGAGGGCTGACCTCGCCGGCCGGCTTCCAGGCCCCGGTCGCGGTGACGATGCCGGCGGCGATCGCCAGGATCACCAGCGTGCGGATCAAGGTCGCGTAGTCGGAGTTGATGTTCTCCACCCCGACCTTGGCGAACACAGCGGTCAGGGCCGCAAACCCCGCCGACAGCAACGCCCAAAGCTGCCATGAAGATGTCATCGACCTCACCCCCGCGCGAACACGGCATGATCGAACGCTTGAAATCCCTCATCGGCAAGCTCGAGACGCGCACCCTGGCGCTGTTGGTGGCGTTGGCCGGAGCCTCATGGCTGTTTCTGCTCGTGGCCGGTGAAGTGTCCGAAGGCGGGACCGACGCCCTCGACCGCCAGTTGCTGCTGGCGCTGCGCACGCCCGGCCAGCCGTCCGATCCGCTCGGGCCGCAATGGCTGGAGGAGGCGGTCCGCGACATCACGGCGCTCGGTGGCTTTACGATCCTGACCCTTCTCACCATCGTGGCGACCGTGCTGCTGATCTTCCAACGGCGCCGGCGCGAGGCGTTGATCTTCGCCGCGACGGTCATCGCCGCCCAGGCGTCGAGCCAGCTGCTCAAGGCGTTCTACGAGCGCGAGCGCCCGTCCCTGGTGGCGCACGGCAGCTATGTCTATTCGCACAGCTTCCCGTCCGGTCACTCGGCCATGGCTGCGGCAGTGTTCCTGACTCTGGCGACGGTGGTGGCCAGCGTCGAGCCGCGTCGACGCACCAAGGCGCTGATCTACGGTCTGGCGATCGTCTCCGTGCTGGGAGTCGGGGTCAGCCGTGTCTATCTGGGCGTGCACTGGCCGACCGACGTGCTGGGGGGCTGGGTGCTGGGCGCGAGCTGGGCGCTGGCGGCCTGGCTGCTCCTGGCTCTCACCGCGCCGCGCGAAAACTGACGCCAACGCATGTGATGACGCCGATGTGTCCGGGTGGAGTGATCATTTCTGGTTGATCTGAGGGCCCCGGACCGCAATTTCCACGGTGGGAACCCCTGACAACTCTCCACGGAGGCACATGCCCCATCATACGCCGCTGATCGCCACCATCGTCGCCGGCCTCGTTGCCGCATTCGCCCTCGGCGCCCTCGCGCAGCGCCTGAGGCTTTCACCATTGGTGGGGTATCTGCTGGCGGGGGTCATCGTCGGGCCGTTCACGCCTGGCTATGTCGCCGATCAGAAGATCGCCAACGAACTGGCGGAGATCGGCGTCATCCTACTGATGTTCGGGGTGGGCCTGCACTTCTCGGTCAAGGACTTGATGGCGGTCCGCAAGATCGCGGTGCCTGGCGCGTTGGCGCAGATGGGCGTGGCGACGGTCCTCGGCATTGCGCTGTCGGCGTTGCTCGGCTGGCCGCTGATCTCGGGCCTGGTGTTCGGCCTGGCGCTTTCGGTGGCTTCGACGGTGGTGCTGCTGCGCGCGCTGCAGGAGCGGCGGCTGGTGCAGACCGAGCGCGGCAAGATCGCGGTCGGCTGGCTGATCGTCGAGGATCTGGCCATGGTCCTCGCGCTTGTGCTGCTGCCGGCCGTGGCCGGGGCGATGAAGTCCGGGGCCGGGTCAGCCGACCCGCTCACCGCGTATGGGGTGCCGCTGGGCCTGACCCTGCTGAAGGTCGGCGGCTTCGTGGCCTTCATGCTGATCGTGGCGCGGCGGGCGGTGCCGTGGCTGCTGCACTACGTGGCCCATACCGGATCGCGTGAGCTGTTCCGGCTGGCGGTGTTCGCGATCGCGCTGGGCGTGGCGTTCGGCGCGGCGATGCTGTTCGGCGTCTCGTTCGCACTGGGCGCGTTCTTCGCCGGGATGATCCTAGCCGACTCCGAGCTCAGCCACCGCGCGGCCGAGGAGACCCTGCCGCTGCGCGACGCGTTCGCCGTGCTGTTCTTCGTTTCGGTCGGGATGCTGTTCAACCCGTTCGTGGTGCTGGCCAATCCGCTCACCGTCCTGGCGGTGCTGGCCATCGTCATCATCGGCAAGTCGCTGGCCGCCTATGCGATCCTCAAGCTGTTCAAGCGGTCCAACACGACGGCGATCACGGTCGCCGCCAGCCTGGCCCAGATCGGCGAATTCTCGTTCATTCTCGCGGGCTTGGGCGTCGATCTTGAGATCCTGCCGCGGGAAGGCCGCGACCTGATCCTGGCCGGCGCAATCATCTCGATCATGCTGAACCCGCTCATCTTCGCCGTGGCGCTGCGACCGCCGAAGGCCGCGCCGGTCGAGCCGGTCGCGCCGACGCCCACCGCGCCTGAACCTGAGGCGGCCAACGATCTCGCGCCCACCGCGCTCAGCGGACACATCGTCGTCGTCGGCTATGGCCGTGTCGGTCAGTCGGTGACCGCAGGCCTGAAGCATCAGGCCAAGCCGTTCGTGCTGATCGAGTCCGAGCCGGAGTTCGCGGCGAAGGCGGCTGAGCAGGGATACGAAGTCGTGGTCGGATCGGCGGTCGAGGCGCGGGTGCTGGAGGCCGCGGGCGTGCCGCGCGCGGCGCGAATGTACGTCGCGGTGGCCGACGGCTTCGAGTGCGGCGGCGTCGTCGATCACTCGCGCAAGGCCAATCCCGGCCTGGAAATCATCGCTCGGGCTCACTCCGACGAAGAGGCCGCGCACCTCATCGCCCACGGAGCCGACCGCATCGTAATGGGGGAGGTCGAAATCGCCCGCGGCATGCTCGAGGACGAGATCCCGGCCGGCGAATCGGCCGAGCCGGCGGGCGACGTCATGGAGTTCGCGGCCGGCGCGCCGCGCCTGCTCATCCTCGACGACGCCGAGCGCGCCGTCCTGGCGGCGGTCCGCAGCTTCGACATATGGCCGGGCGAGGCGATCTCTTGGGCGGCTGTGCATGAGGCCGCGGTGCTGCGGGGCTATAACGCCGAGCGGCTCGATCATGCGTCCCAGACCCTGCGCGCCAAGGACTGCATGCGCGACCTCGATCAGGAGCGCATCACCCTGACCAAGCAGGGGTTCCTCGCGGCGCTGCAGCCGGCCGCAGCCTAGTCCGCGCCGGGATCGCCAAGCAGCGGCGCCAGGTCGCGATCCTCGGCCGGCGTCGCCGTCAGCGGATCGCGCGGCAGGACGCGGTGGGCCAGAACCGCCCGCGCCAGGGCCAGGCGATGGGGCGCGTCCAGGCGCCGCGCCTCCCAGGCCAGGGCCGCGGCCGAGGTCAGGTGGTAGAGCGCGCTGGCCGCCTGGCGCGTCTGGGCGACGTCGCCCTGGGCGGTTTCGGCGAGGGCGATGGCCCGGTCGAGCGCCGGCATCAGCTCGACCGGCGCGTCGCTATCGGCGCACAGGCCGGCGATATGCGCGCGCAGCACCGGCAGCGAACCTTCGCGTTGGGCGGCGCGGACGACATCGAGGGCGACGATGTTGCTGGTGCCTTCCCAGATGCTGCCCAGGTGGGCGTCGCGCACCAGCCGGGCGTCGGACCATTCCTCGATGTAGCCGCAGCCGCCGCGCACCTCCATGGCGTCTCCGGTCACCTTGCGCGCGTCGCGGCAGGCGCGGAACTTGATCAGCGGCGTCAGGATGCGCAGCAGCGGATAGGCGCTCTCGTCGCCGCCGTCGGATCTTCGCAGCGCCTCGGCGGTCTGGAACATCATGCTGCGCGCCTGTTCGGCCGGGATCAGCATCTTCAGCAACTGGCGGCGCATCAGGGGCATCGCGATCAGCCGCTTGCCGAACGCCTCGCGCCGGTGGGCGATGTAGAGCGCCTCTGTGCTCGCCCGGCGCATCAGGCCGGCCGCGCGTACCCCGTTCGACAGGCGCGAGTTGTTGACCATGTCGGCCATCTGCTTGAACCCCGCGCCTGGGTCGCCGACCAGCCAGGCCGTCGCCCCTTCCAGCGAGATCTCGCCGCTGGCCATCGACTTGGTGCCCAGCTTGTCCTTCAGCCGCACGATCCGGTAGCGGTTGGCGCTCCCGTCGGGGAGCGTGCGCGGCAACAGGAATAGCGACACGCCTTTGAGGCCAGGTTCGCCGCCCTCCCGACGGGCCAGCACCATGGCCAGTTCGGCGTCAGCGTTGGAACAGAACCACTTCTCGCCGCGCAGCGACCAGGTCCCGTCCGTCTGGGGAGAGGCGGTGACCACCGTCGCACCGACGTCCGAGCCGGCGCCCTGCTCGGTCATGAACATCGCGCCCTGGTTCAGGACGTCGAGATCCTGGCTGGTCAGGGCGGGCAGGTAGCGCGAGATCAGGTCCTCAGACCCGAACTTGCGCAGCGTCCGGGTCAGACTGTCGGTCATGCTCACCGGGCAGCAGAGGCCGAACTCGGCCTGCACGAACAGGTAGGTGATCACGTACTTGGCGGCCGCCGGCATGGCCGCGTTCCAGCCCAGCACGCCGGGCCGATGCGACAGCGCCGCCAGGCCGTAGTCGCCGAACGCCGTCTGTTCGAGCTGTCGATAGGCCGGGTGGTAGTCGATGCGCTGGGCGTCTTCGCCGCGCCGGGTGCGCGGGCGCAGCACCGGCGGGTTGTGGTCGGCGATGCTGGCCAGGTCGTCGAGCTCGCCGCCGGCCAGGGCGCCCAGCCGATCGAGATGCGGCTCAAGGTGAGCGGCCAATCCGCCCGGGAGGTAGAGTTCGGCCAGCCGCTGCAGGTCGGGATCGGCCCGATAGAGATTGAGGCCGCGGCTGTCGGGCACCGCCTGGGCGCCGGTCGGCGGGGCTGGGCTGTCGTGCATCGCGTCCCTCCTCGTTTCTTGAGGGCGAGCTTAGCCTATCCGGCGCTGCTTGCGACCGGAGCGGCGTCTCCGCGAATCGGCCGCTGTTCGCTGATCAAGTTCGAACGTGCAGTTCGTCTGCAACATTATGAATTATAAAGATAACATCCTGCGACCCTAGGGCGCAGTGTCAAGTGCGATCCGTTGAACAACCTTCACCGCACGGTTGGGGTGAACCGGAGGGGGCAACACGTGCTGACGCGCTTTGATAAGCCGGGGGCTAGAACGACTGCGGCTGAGATCAGTCGGAATTTCGGCCATTGGCAGGATCGGGCCATGCAGAGCCCTGTGCTGGTCACGCACCACGGCCGACCGCGGCTGGTTGTGCTGTCGGCCGAGGAGTTCGTACGCCTGAGCGATGGTCCGGCGGACGCGGGCGAAAAGACGGTCGCTGGAGATGAGGCGGACGATCCGAGCCGCGACAATTTCATCGCCAACATGTTCGAGGGTTTCGTCTGCTTCGACGCCGAGCTGCGGGTGCGCTACCTGAACAGCGTTGCGGTCGCCAGCATGGGTCACGGACCGCGCGATCTCGTCGGCAGGGCTGTCGACAGCGCCGAGTTCGGCGAGCAAGGCGTGGTGCTGGCTGCGCGCCTGCGCCGCGTGTTGCGGACCGGCGAAGTGGTCCAATTCGAATCGAAGGGCTTCTTCAATCCGCATCGCTACTTCGAGAGCAAAGCCTTCCCGTTCCAGGGTGGCGTCGGGGTGACGTTTTCGCAGCTGACCGAATTGCTGGATCTCCGGCGCGACGCCGAGATCAGTCGGGCGCGGAATCAGGCCATCGACAGGCTGGGCCTCGTCTCCCAACTCGCGGTCAACGCCATGGGGTTCATCGAGGAGGCGAACGCGGCGTTCTGCGACTTGGTCGGCTTCTCGCAGTCGCAGGTGCTCGGCGCGCGGCTCGTTGATTTCGTGGCTCCGCCGTCTCGGCACGACTTCGCGCAATCCATGAACGGCGTCATGCAGGGGCGCGCAGAGCACCATGGCGGGACGATCGAGTTCCTCGTCCGTGAGCAGGGCCACGTCTCGGTCAGGCTGTCGGCGGCCCGGCAGACGCACAACGACGTCTGCATCGGGCTGGCGGTCGCCTGCGTGCCGGCCTAGCGGCGCTTTCCGCGCTTCGGCGGCGCCTTGCCCGCGCCGCCGCCACGCTTCGGTCCCGTGAACGGCGCGCGACCGCGCACCCCCAGGCGTGGGCGTGGCGCGGTCGGGTCGACGGGCAGGGGATCACTGATCATCTCGAACAGCAGGCCGCCGGTGATCGGCGTGGCTTCCTTGAGCTCGACCTGCACGCGCATGCCCAGCGGCCAACGCCGGCCGGTGCGCTCGCCGACCAGGGCGTGGGCCTTGTCGTCGTGGACGAAGAACTCGCCGCCCAGGCTCGACACCGGCACGAGGCCGTCGGCGCCGGTCTCGTCCAACCGGATGAACAGGCCAAAGCGGGTGACGCCGGTGATCCGCCCCGCGAACTCCGCGCCGACGCGGTCGGCCAGGAAGGCGGCGACGTAGCGGTCCGTGGCGTCGCGCTCAGCGGCCATCGAGCGGCGCTCGGTGCCGGTGATCCGCTCGGCGGTGTCCTTCATCTGCGCGATGTCGCGGTCGGTCAGGCCATCGTCGCCCAGGCCCAGCGCACGGATCAGCGCCCGGTGCACGACCAGGTCGGCATACCGGCGGATCGGCGAGGTGAAGTGCGCGTAGCGGACGAGGTTCAGGCCGAAGTGCCCGATGTTCTCGGTCGAGTAGATCGCCTGCATCTGGGTGCGCAGCACCACCTCGTTGACGATCTCGGCGTGCGGCCCCTCGCGGGTCTCGCCCAAGAGCTTGTTGAACCGGTCGGTGCGCGGCGCCTCGCCCTTGTTCCAGGCGATGCCGATGGTCTGCAGGAACTCGGCCAGGGACTGCACCTTCTCCTGGCTGGGCGCATCGTGGATCCGGTAGATCAGCGGGCTCTTCTTCTGCTCGAGGGTCTCGGCGGCGCAGACATTGGCCTGGACCATCATCTCCTCGATCAGCTTGTGCGCCTCCAGCGAAGCGCGCGGCGTGATCGAGGTGACCTCGCCCTCGGCGTTGAGGACGATCTTGCGCTCCTGGCTCTCGATGGCCAGCGGCGAGCGGGCCTTGCGGCCCTTGAGCATGGTCTCGTAGGCGGCCCAGAGCGGCTTCAGGATCGGCCCCAGCAGCGGGTTGGTCTGATCGTCCGGGAAGCCGTCGATCGCCCGCTGGGCCTGTTCGTACGAGAGCTTGGCGGCCGAGCGCATCAGCCCGCGGACGAACTTGTGCGAGCGCTTGCGGCCGTCGGCCCCGAACACCATCCGCACCGCCATGCAGGCGCGGTTCTCGCCCTGGCGCAGCGAGCAGAGGCCGGCGGAGAGCCGCTCGGGCAACATCGGCTCGACGCGGTCGGGGAAGTAGGTCGAATTGCCCTTGTCGCGCGCTTCCTTATCGAGGGCCGAGCCCGGGCGGACATAGGCGGCGACGTCGGCGATGGCGACCCAGACGATCCAGCCGCCCTCGTTCTTGGGATCGGTGTCCGGCTCGGCGTAGACCGCATCGTCGTGGTCGCGGGCGTCCGGCGGATCGATCGTCACCAGCGGCACGGCGCGCAGGTCCTCGCGGCCCTTCAGGGTCGCTTCCTGCGCCGCTTCGGCCTCGGCCTCGGCGTCCTGGCTGAAGCCGGTCGGAATGCCGTGGCTGTGAATGGCGATCAGCGAGGCGGCGCGCGGTTGGTCCTCGCGGCCGACCACCTCGAGCACCTTGCCGCGCTTAGGGCCATAGCGGGCCTCGACCGTGACCTGGGCCAGGACCAGGTCGCCGTCGTGCAGGTTGGCGGCCTCGGCCGGAACCAGGGTCAGGCTTTCCTTGGAGCGACGGTCGACGGGCTCGACCCGCACCTGCTTGTTGGCCTTTCGGATCACCCCGAGGATGCGGTGGGCGCTCTGGCCCAGGCGCTTGATGACACGGGCCTCTGTCTCGCCGTTCTCGAGGGTTTCGAACCGCACCAGCAGTCGGTCGCCGAGGCCCGGCGCGCCGCCGATCGCCCCGGCGCGATCGGGCGCCAGCCGCACCAGCGGCGCGTCCTCGCCCTTGGTGAGCTTGACCAGCAGGTCGCCGTCCGGATCGCGCTCGACCACGTCGACGACACCGACCTCGGGCAGGGCGCCGGCCTCGGAGAAGCCCTTGCGGCCGCGCTTGCCCAGCGCGCCCTCGGCCTGCAACTGCTTGACCATGTCGCGCAGGGCGCGGCGGTCATTGCCCTTGAGGCCGAAGGCCTTGGCCATGTCGGCCTTGTCGGTCTCGCCCGCCTCACGGATGAACTTGAGCAAGGTCTCGCGATCCGGCAGCCCCTGGGGCGGCCGGACGGACTTGGTATTGAAGCGAGCGGTCTTCGGAATGCGGGCTTTAGCCATTCCGCCTTGTAACGCAGGAATCGCGAAGCGGTGGCGGGGATTTGGTCCCCGCCGTCACTCGTCGTCCCAAGGCGCGGCGCCGTCAGCGGGGGCGGGCTCCGCCTCGGTCTTGGCCGGCTTCTTCGCGGCAGGCTTCGTGGCGGCCGGTTTCTTGGCTGCGGCCTTCTTGGCCGGGGCCTTTTCCGCCTTGGGCTTGGCCGCGGCCTTGCCCTTCTTCTTGCCGCCGCCCTTCGCTTCGCGCTCGGCGATCAGCGCGACCGCTTCCTCAAGGGTGATATCCTGCGGGTCCTTGCCCTTGGGGACATTGGCGTTGGTCGAGCCGTGCTTGATGTAGGGCCCATAGCGGCCCGCGAGCACCTTCACCGGCGCGCCGTCGGCCGGGTGCGCGCCCAGGTCCTTCAGCGCCGCAGACTCGCCGCGTCCAGGACGGCCGCCGCCGGCCCGCTTCTCGGCCAGCAGGGCGACAGCGCGGTTCAGGCCGACCTCGAACACCTCATCGACGTTCGGCAGGTTGGCGTAGGTGCCGTTGTGCAGCACGAACGGACCGAACCGGCCGATGCCGGCGGTGATCATGCCGCCGTCCTCGGGGTGGGCGCCGACCTCTCGCGGCAGTCGCAGCAGCCGCAGCGCCTTTTCCAGATCCATGGCCGCCGCCGACCAGCCCTTGGGCAGGCTGGAGCGTTTGGGCTTGTCGGCTTCGCCGAGTTGGACATAGGGGCCGAAGCGGCCGGCCTTGAGGAATACGGTCTCGCCGGTCACCGGATCGACGCCCAGTTCGCGGTCGCCACTCTCCTGGGCCGCCTCGTCGTCCGACTGGGCCAGTTGGCGGGTGAAACGGCATTCCGGATAGTTCGAGCAGCCGATGAAGGCCCCGAACTTGCCGGTCTTCAGCGACAGGCGGCCGGTGCCGCAGGTCGGACAGGCGCGCGGATCGGAGCCGTCTTCCTTGGCCGGGAAGATGTGCGGGCCCAAGGCCTCGTTCAGGGCGTCGAGGACGTTGGTGACGCGCAGTTCGGCGATCTCGCCGACCGCGGCGTGGAAGTCCTGCCAGAACTCGCGCAGCAGCGCCTTCCAGTCCATTTCGCCGGCCGAAACCAGGTCGAGCTTCTCTTCCAGCGCGGCGGTGAAATCGTACTCCACATAGCGCGCGAAGAATTGCTCGAGGAACGCGGTGACCAAGCGGCCCTTGTCCTCGGGGATGAACCGGTTCTTGTCCATGCGGACGTATTCGCGGTCGCGCAGCACGGTCAGCACCGAGGCGTAGGTGGACGGCCGGCCGATGCCGAGCTCTTCCATCTTCTTGACCAGGCTGGCTTCCGAGTAGCGCGGGGGCGGCTCGGTGAAGTGCTGGTCGGACCGCGCGGCGATAACGCGGGCCGAAGCGCCCTCGTTCACCTGCGGCAGGCGGCCGCCTTCCTCGTCGTCGGCGTCGTCGCGGCCTTCCTCGTAGACCGCCAGATAGCCGTCGAAGAGCACCACCTGGCCGGTGGCGCGCAGGCCGGTCTTGCCGTCGGCGCTGTCGAGCTCGATCGTCGTGCGCTCGATCCGCGCCGACTCCATCTGCGAGGCGATCATCCGCTTCCAGATCAGCTCGTAGAGCCGGCCAAGATCGCTCTCCAGCCGCAGCGAGCCGGGATTGCGGGCCAGGCTGGTCGGGCGGATGGCTTCGTGCGCCTCCTGGGCGTTCTTGGCCTTGGTCTTGTAGATGCGGGCGGTCTCGGGAACGTATTCCTTGCCGTAGACGCCGCCGATCACGACGCGCGCTTCGTCCAGCGCTTCCGGCGCGGCCTGCACGCCGTCGGTCCGCATATAGGTGATCAGACCGACGGTCTCGCCGCCGATGTCGATGCCTTCGTACAGCTTTTGGGCCGCCTGCATGGTGCGCTGGGCCGAGAAGCCGAGCTTGCGCGAGGCTTCCTGCTGCAGGGTCGAGGTGGTGAAGGGCGGGGGCGGCGAGCGCCGGCCCGGCTTCTTCTCAACGCCGGCCACCGTGAAGGTCGCGGCCTCAACCGCCGCCTTGGCGGCAAGGGCGCTGGTTTCGTTGCCAAGGTCGAACTTGGAGAGCCGCTTGCCCTCGTGCTTGACCATGCGGGCCAGGAACGGCTCGGCGCCGGCCGAGACGTCGGCCTCGACGGTCCAGTACTCCTGGGTCTTGAAGCGCTCGATCTCGAGTTCGCGGTCGACGACCAGGCGCAGCGCCACCGACTGCACGCGGCCGGCCGAGCGCGAGCCCGGCAGCTTGCGCCACAGCACCGGCGAAAGCGTGAAGCCCACGAGGTAGTCCAGGGCGCGGCGGGCGAGGTAGGCCTCGACCAACTCCATGTCGATGTCGCGCGGCGACTTCATTGCCTCGGTCACGGCCGACTTGGTGATGGCGTTGAACACCACCCGCTCGACCTTCTTGTCCTTTAGGACCTTCTTCTTCTGCAGGACCTCCAGCACGTGCCAGGAGATCGCCTCGCCCTCGCGGTCGGGGTCGGTGGCCAGAATGATGCGGTCGGACTTCTTGGCCGCCTCGGCGATGTCGCTCAGGCGCTTGGCCGCCTTGGCGTCGACGTCCCAGGACATGGCGAAGTCCTCGTCGGGCTTCACCGATCCGTCCTTGGCCGGAAGGTCGCGGACGTGGCCGTACGAGGCCAGGACCGTATAGTCCGAACCCAGGTACTTGTTGATGGTCTTGGCTTTGGCCGGGCTCTCGACGACGAGGAGGTTCATGGTCGCTCTATATGGGGCGTCTTGGGCGGATCGCCCGAAAATCAAGGGCGCGAAAGGTGAGGGCGGCGCCTAGGCGCTGTCAATGGCCTCATCCGAGACCCGCGACAAGCCCGCCCGGCAACAGCTCGGCGCGGCCGGCCAGGGCCAGCTCGGTCAAGGCGGCCAGCACGATGTGGGTCGGCGCGCCGGCGGCGCGGACCAGTTCGTCGCGCGAAACCGGCGTAGGCGACAGCAGGGAGGCGACCCGTTCGCGCACCGCGTCGACCTCGGCGTCGGCGGCCGGCGGCGGCGCAAAGGGATGCTCGGGCTCGCGCAGGCCGCCGATGCCCTCGAGCGCCCGCAGCACGTCCTCGGCGCCTTCGCAGAGCGCTGCGCCCTGACGGATCAGATCGTTGGTCCCGCGCGCCCGCGGATCCAGCGGCGAGCCCGGCACCGCCAGCACCTCGCGGCCCTGCTCGGCGGCCAGCCGGGCGGTGATCAGCGAGCCGGAGCGCAGTTCGGCTTCAACCACGACCACGGCGCGCGCGAGGCCGGCGATGATGCGGTTGCGTCGGGGAAAGTCGCGGGCGGTGGCGGTGCGTCCAGGGGCGTTTTCCGAGACCACGCAACCCTCGGCGACGATCCGCTCGTAGAGATCGCGATGTTCGTGCGGATAGACGTCATCGATCCCACCGCCCAGCACCGCCACCGTCCCGGTCGGCAGAGATCCCTCGTGCGCCGCGCCGTCGATGCCGCGGGCCATGCCTGAGACGACGACGTGACCTGCGCCGCCGAGCTCGGCAGCGAGGCCCCGCGCAAACCGCTGGCCGCCGGCCGAGGCGACGCGGGCGCCGACGACGGCGACGCTGGAGCGCTTCAGCAGCGCGGCGTCTCCGCGCGCCCAGATCACCGGCGGCGGCGGATCGAGCGCGGCCAGGGCGGTGGGGAAGTACGGCTCGCAGGCGGCGATCAGACGCGCGCCCAAGGCTTCGCCGGCCTCCAGTTCGCGCAAAATCTCGTCGACCGGCGGCACGCCCAGCGGCGAGACCCGCCCGCCGCGGCGGGCGAGATCGGGCAGGGCGGCCAGCGCCAGCGAGGCTTCGCCATAGCGGGTGATGAGCTGCGCGAAGGCGACCCGGCCGACGTTCTCTGTGCGCGCCAGCCGCAGCCAGTCGCGACGGGCTGCGGCGGTGAGCGTCACGCGGCGTCTTTTTTCTTGCCGATCTTCGGCTCCTGGCCCTTCAGCAGCCGGCCGATATTGTCCTTGTGGCGGAGGTAGATCAGCACGCCCATGAACAGCGCCATCACCGCGATCGGATAGGGGCGGTCCAGCAGGAAGACATAGATCGGCGCCAGAGCCGCCGCGGTCAGCGCCGCCAGCGAAGAGATCCGGAACAGGAAGGCCATGACGATCCAGGTCGCGCCGGCCGCGATGCCGACCGGCCAGGCCGCCGCCAGCAGGGTGCCGAAGAAGGTCGCCACGCCCTTGCCGCCCTTGAATTTCAGCCAGACCGGGAACAGGTGGCCGAGGAAGGCCGAGCCGCCGGCCAGCGCGGTCAGCGTCGCTTGCGCCTGGGGGCCGGAATGGCGCGTCAGCAGCCAGGCGATGAACACCGCCACCGCGCCCTTGCCGCCGTCGCCCAGCAGGGTGATCGCCGCCAGGTCCTTGCGGCCGGTGCGCAGCACGTTGGTCGCGCCGATGTTGCCCGAGCCGATGTTGCGCACGTCGCCGGCGCCGCCCAGCCGAGTGGCGATGACACCGAACGGGATGGATCCGAGCAGATACCCGCCGACGACGGCGGCGGCGATCAGCACAGGGCTGAGTTGGTCAAGCATCGGCGTTCCCCCAGTTTGACCTTGTCGTAGCCTTGAGCGGCGCTTCGGCCAAGCGAGCTTGTGCAGCCCCGCTCCGGCGCAGAGCGTAAGTTCGGCGCGCCACCATTACGCGAATTGCGCGAACAATAGGAGAACTTTGTTGGGCTAGGCTTGGTAGACGACCCGCCCATCGACCACCGTCATTTTCACCTCGCCGAACAGCCGGCGGCCGTCGAAGGGCGAATTGCGCGACTTCGACTTCAGCTTGTCGAGGTCGATGACGATGGGGGCGTTGAGATCGCAGAGCACCAAGTCGGCTGGGGCGCCTTTGGCGAGCTTGCCGGCCGGCAGGCCGAGCAGGTCGGCCGGGCGGCTGGTGACGGTGCGCATCAGGTCGATCAGCGGGATGCGATCCTGGAACGAGAGAAGGGCCGGCAGCAGGGTCTGCAGGCCGACCGCGCCAGGGGCGGCTTCGTCGAACGGCAGGCGCTTGTCCTCGGCCGGGGCAGGAGCGTGGGCCGAGACGACGATGTCGATCAGGCCGCTGGCCAGGGCCTCGATGGTCGCCTGGCGGTCGTCTTCGCTGCGCACCGGCGGGTCGAACTTCAGGAAGGTCCGGTAGTCGCCGATGTCCACCTCGTTGAACGACAGGTGGTTGATCGAGGTGGTGGCGGTCACCGGCAGGCCCTTGGCCTTACCGCGCGCCAGGCTCTCCAACGCCGCGGCGGTGGTGACTTGGTCGACCAGGAACGGCGCGCGGGTCAGCTCGACCAGCGCCAGGTCGCGCTCCAGCATGATCTTCTCGGCGATGGCCGGCACGCTCGGCAGGCCCATGCGCCCGGCGAACTCGCCCGAGGTGGCGGCAGCCCCGGCCGACAGCCACGGATCGGCCGGGCGGTGGGCGACCAGGGTGTTGAAGCTCTTGGCGTAGGCCAGGACGCGCTGCAGCACCTTGGAGTTCACGATCGGGCGGTCGGCGTCGGTGACATAGACGCAGCCGGCCTCGCGCATCAGGCCGATCTCCGCCATCCGCTCGCCCTTGGCGCCCTTGGTGGCCGCCCCGGCCGGATAGACGTGGACCAGCTCGATATCGCGCGTGCGGCGCAGGATGAAGTCGACCACCGAGGCCTCGTCCACGACCGGATTGGTGTCCGGCTGCAGCACGATCGACGTCACGCCCCCGGCGGCCGCAGCCAGGCCGGCGGACTTCAGGGTTTCCTTGGTCTCGGCGCCGGGTTCGCCGGTCTTGACCCGCAGGTCGACCAGGCCGGGGGCCAGCATGGCGCCGGCCGCGTCGATCACCTCGATGTCGGCCGACAGCGCGCCCAGGTCGCGGCCCAGCGCGACGTCGGCGATCTTGCCGTCCTGGACCAGCAGGGCGCCGGGGCCGTCCCAGCCGCTGGCGGGATCGACGAGGCGGGCGTTGACGAAGGCGGTCGGGCGTTGGGTCATAGTTCGGGGCGTCCGATCCATTTCTCGACGACGGGCGGCTTGTAGGCGGCGATCGCGTCCAGCATCTCGCCGCAGTCCTCCCGGAAAATCAGCATGTCGCGGTGGGGCGCCTTCAGAAACGCCTCGCCCACCGCATGGTCCACGAAGCCGCGCAGGCCGTCGTAGTAGCCGCGCACGTTGAGGAAGCCGGCCGGCTTGGCGTGGAAGCCGAGCTGGCCCCAAGTCCAGATCTCGAAGATCTCTTCCAGGGTGCCGGCCCCGCCGGGCAGGGCGACGAAGGCGTCAGACAACTCGGCCATCCGCGCCTTGCGCTCGTGCATCGAGGCGACGACCTCCAGCCGGGTCAAACCGGTGTGGGCGATCTCCTTGTCGGTCAGGGCGTGCGGCAGCACGCCGATCACCTCGCCGCCGGCGGCGAGCGCCGCATCGGCCACCGCGCCCATCAGCCCGACCTTGGCGCCGCCGTAGACCAGCCGCAGGCCCCGACCGACGATCGCCCGGCCCATGGCCTCGGCCGCCGCCCGGTAGGCGACGTCTCCGCCGGGGCTGGCCCCGCAGAAGATGCAGACCGAGGTCAGCGCGCTCATCAGTCGTTGTCCAGTCGCGCGGCCAGCGCGGCGAGCACCGCCATGCGGGCGGCCACGCCCATCTCCACCTGGTCCTGGATCAGCGAGACGTTGAGGTCGTCGGCGACGTCGGAGTCGATCTCGACGCCGCGGTTCATCGGTCCCGGATGCATGACACGGACGTTGTCGGACGCGAAGGCCAGCTTCTCGCGGTCGAGGCCGAAGAAGCGGAAGTACTCGCGCTGCGAGGGGGCCATCACCCCGTCCATCCGCTCGAGCTGCAGGCGCAGCATCATCACCACGTCGCAGCCGGCGATGCCCTTGCGCATGTCGTGGAAGACCTGGACGTTCCAGCGGTCGACGTCGGCCGGCATCAGGGTCGGCGGACCGACCAGCCGCACCTCGGCGCCCATCATCTGCAGCAGCCCGATATTGGACCGCGCCACGCGGCTATGCAGCACGTCGCCGCAGATGGCGATGCGCAGGCCGGCGACGCGGCCGAACGCGCGGCGCATCGACAGCATGTCCAGCAACGCCTGGGTCGGGTGCTCGTGCTGACCGTCGCCGGCGTTGATCACCGAGCAGGTGACCTTCTGCGACAGCAGCGAGGCCGCGCCCGAGGACGAGTGGCGAACCACCAGCAAGTCCGGCTGCATGGCGTTCAGCGTCACCGCGGTGTCGATCAGGGTCTCGCCCTTGGAGATCGACGAGGATCGCGGGCTCATATTGACGACGTCGGCGCCCAGCCGCTTGCCGGCCAGCTCGAACGAGCTCTGGGTCCGGGTCGAGTTCTCGAAGAAGAGGTTCATCAGCGTCCTGCCCTTGAGCAGGTCGAGCTTCTTCGAGTGCTGGCGGTTCAGCGCGACGAAACTGTCGGCCAGATCAAGCAACCCGGTGACTTCCACGGGGTTGAGATCGACCACGGACAGGAAGTGGCGCTTGGGAAAAGGGAATGTCCTGCCAAGGACTTCGTTCAGGCCGGTCGGTGCTGCGGTCATTAAAGCGCCCTCTTATGGGAGCCGGAGACGGGCGCCAAGGGGCGAGGCGCAGGGCGGGGCGCAGCCCTGTGGATTGGGCGCTGACTCAGGATAGGCTCGTTCCGCGGAGTTCCCAATGACACCACCTGATGCGACGTCGCCGATCACCGAACGCTGGTCGCGGGCCAATGGCGGAATTGAGCGGCGGGCCACGCCGCGCGAGCCTGTGCTGCTGCCGGCCCTGTTGGTCGAGGAGGACGGCCGCAAGCGACCGTGCGTGATCCTCGACCGCTCGGAAGGCGGGCTGCGGATCAACCTGCCGGGCGATGAGCCCGCGCCCGACAGTTTCTGCATTCTGGACCTGGTGACGGGCATGGGACGCGAGGTGCAGGTCGCCTGGCGCCGGCCGCCCGAAGTGGGCGTGCGCACCGTCCGCACCTACGATCTGGACCAGCCGCAGGAAGGTCTGGGCGAGGTCCTGCGCCAGATCCGGATTTCGGTGCTGGGCTAACCGTCCAGCGCGCTGAGCCGGTCCAGCGCGCCCTGCAGAATCCAGGCGGCGGCCATCTTGTCGACCAGCTCGGCCCGACGGGCGCGGGTGACGTCGGCTTCCTCCACCAGCACGCGGTTGACCGCCATGGTCGACATCCGCTCGTCCCAGAAGGCGATAGGTATGTCCCGCAGCCGCAGCAGGTTGCGGGCGAAGGCGCGGTTGGACTGGCAGCGTGTTCCCTCGGTTCCGTCCATGTTGACGGGCAGGCCGATGACGATGGCGCCGACCTCACGCTCGTCGATCAGGGCGAACAGCCGGTTGGCTTCGACCGTGAACTTGGTCTTGCGGATAAGCTCCAGCGGCGAGGCGATCATACGGGTGACGTCGGAGACGGCCACGCCGATGGTCTTTTCGCCCAGATCCAGTCCGAGCAAGGCGGAATATCGCGGCAGAAGCGCGGGGAGTTCGGTCAGATCGACGACGGCCATGCCGCTTCTTAGCGGTCATTACTTGTCAAAGGGAGGCCCACACGGCTAACCCCTGCCTCGAACCATTAGGAGGGCCCCATGGCCATCGACGCCGCGACCGTTCGTAAGGTCGCGAGGCTCGCGCGGATCGCCGAGCCCGAGGACAAGCTGGAAACGCTCGCCAAGGAGCTGACCGGGATCATGACCTGGATCGAGCAGCTGGGCGAAGTCGACACCGACGGGGTCGAGCCGATGACCTCGGCCGTGGCCGTGACGCTGCCGATGCGCGAGGACGTGGTCACCGATGGTGGCGACCCGGCCAAGGTGCTGTCGAACGCGCCCAAGACCGTGGACGGCTTCTTCGTCGTGCCGAAGGTGGTAGAATAATGAGCGCGCTCACCTCCCTGACCCTGAAGGCCGCCCTCGACGGCCTGGCCGACAAGTCGTTCTCGTCGGAAGAGCTGACCAAGGCGCACATCGACGTCGTCGCCGCCGCCAAACCGCTGAACGCCTACATCCTCGAGACCCCGGAAAAGGCCATCGAGATGGCCAAGGCCTCCGACGCCCGCCGGGCGAGGGGCGAGGCCGGCGCGCTGGACGGCGCGCCGCTGGGCATTAAGGACCTGTTCTGCACCGAGGGCGTCCGCTCGACCGCCTGCTCGAACATTCTCGGCAACTTCGTTCCGACCTACGAGTCGACCGTCACCGCCAACCTGTGGCGCGACGGCGCGGTGATGCTGGGTAAGCTGAACCTCGACGAATTCGCGATGGGCTCGTCCAACGAGACCTCGGCTTTCGGCCCGGTGATCAATCCGTGGCGGTCGGAAGGCTCCAACGCCAAGCTGACCCCGGGCGGCTCGTCGGGCGGTTCGGCCGCGGCTGTCGCCGCCGACCTCTGCCTGGGCGCCACGGCGACCGACACCGGCGGTTCGATCCGCCAGCCGGCCGCCTTCACGGGAACGGTCGGGATCAAGCCGACCTACGGTCGCTGCTCGCGCTGGGGCGTGGTCGCCTTCGCCTCGTCGCTCGACCAGGCTGGCCCGATCGCCAAGACCGTCGAGGACGCCGCGATCCTGCTGAAGTCGATGTCGGGCCACGACCCGAAGGACTCGACCAGCCTGGCCATCGAGACCCCCGACTTCCCGAGCTTCGTCGGCAAGTCGGTCAAGGGCCTGCGGATCGGCATTCCGAAGGAATACCGCGTCGACGGCATGCCGCCCGAGATCGAGAAGCTGTGGGAGCAGGGGATCGCCTGGCTCAAGGAGGCCGGCTGCGAGATCGTCGAGGTCTCCCTGCCCCATACCAAGTACGCTCTGCCGGCCTACTACATCGTCGCTCCGGCCGAGGCCTCGTCGAACCTCGCGCGCTATGACGGTATGCGCTACGGCCTGCGCGAGAACGGCGGCAACCTGACCGAGACCTACGAGAACACCCGCGCCGCGGGCTTCGGGGCCGAGGTGAAGCGCCGGATCCTGATCGGCACCTACGTGCTGTCGGCCGGCTATTACGACGCCTACTACGTCAAGGCGCTGAAGGTTCGTCGCCGGATCGCCGACGACTTCGATCAGGCCTTCCAGAAAGTTGACGCTCTGCTGACCCCGACCGCGCCCTCGGCGGCGTTCGGGCTGGGCGAGAACGCCGACGATCCGGTGGCGATGTACCTGAACGACATCTTCACGGTGACGGTGAACCTGGCCGGCCTGCCAGGCATGAGCATCCCGGCCGGCGTCGACGCCAACGGCCTGCCGCTCGGCCTACAGCTGATCGGCAAGGCGCTGGACGAGGGCACGCTGTTCTCGATCGGCGGCGCCATCGAGAAGGCCGCCGACTTCAAGGCCAAGCCCGCCAAGTGGTGGTAGGGCGCTGACGCCCAACCTCAGCAATGAAAAAGGCCCCCGTCCTGCGAAGGGCGGGGGCCTCGTTCGTTCGGCGCTGGGCCTTACTTCTTCAGCTTGTCGAGGTCGGCCTGCAGGGCCTTCAGGGCGTCGTCGCTGATGGCGCCGCCGCTCATCGGCTGGACCTGCTTCAGGCTCATGCCCTTGAACTGCTCGTAGGCCTCGTGGGTGGTCAGGCCCGGGAGGTTCTTGTCCAGGGCGGCCTTGCCTTCCGGCGTCGCGGCGATGGTTTCGATCGGGGTGTCGGCAGCCGACAGGGCCGCGGCGTGGCCGGCGTGGGCGTCCTGGGCGAGGGCCGGGGCGGCCATGGCGCCGAGCGAGAGCGACAGACCGACGAGGCCGGCAGTAAACGTTTTCATCATGGTGGGTGTTTCCTCATCCCCAGTTTTGCGGCGCGGATTTCAGCGCCAGTTCCGCCTTTTGCGCAAGGGATTTCGAGGGGCCGGCTTTCGCTCGCGCGCGAGGGGCGCTAGGAAGCGGCCATGACTGATACGTCGAAGCAGATCGCCGGCCGCACCGGCCAATGGGAAATGGTTCTGGGCCTGGAGGTTCATGCTCAGGTCGCCTCGAACGCCAAGCTGTTCTCGGGCGCGGCGGTCGGTTTCGGCGCCGGCCCCAACCAGCAGGTTTCGCTGGTCGACGCGGCCATGCCGGGCATGCTGCCGGTCATCAACAAGCACTGCGTCGAGCAGGCGGTGAAGACGGGCCTGGGCCTCAAGGCGCAGATCAACCTGAAGAGCCACTTCGACCGGAAGAACTACTTCTATCCGGACCTGCCGCAGGGCTACCAAATCAGCCAGTTTAAGGACCCGATCGTCGGCGAGGGCGAGGTCATCGTCGAGCATGACGACGGCACGACCTTCACGGTCGGGATCGAGCGCCTGCACCTTGAGCAGGACGCCGGCAAGAGCCTGCACGACCAGGATCCGAACTCGACCTATGTCGACCTGAACCGCGCCGGCACCGCGCTGATGGAGATCGTCTCGCGCCCGCACATGCGCACGGCCGCCGAGGCCGCGGCCTATGTGAAGAAGCTGCGCACGATCCTCGTCTACCTGGGCACCTGCGACGGCGACATGGAGAAGGGCAACCTTCGGGCCGACGTGAACGTCTCGGTCTGCCGGCCCGGCGACTACGAGAAGTTCCGCGAGACCGGCGACTTCGGCCACCTCGGCACGCGCTGCGAGATCAAGAACGTCAACTCGTACCGCTTCATCCAGCAGGCGATCGAGTACGAGGCCCGCCGCCAGATCGAGATCCTCGAGGACGGCGGAAAGATCGACCAGGAGACCCGCCTGTTCGACCCGAACAAAGGCGAGACCCGCTCGATGCGCTCGAAGGAAGAGGCGCACGACTACCGCTACTTCCCCGATCCGGACCTGCTGCCGCTGGAGTTGGACCCGGCGTGGGTGAACGCGATCGAGGCGCAGCTGCCCGAGCTGCCGGACGCCAAGAAGGCGCGGCTACAGTCGCAGTACGGCCTCTCGGCCTATGACGCCGGCGTGCTGATCACCGAGCAGGCCCGCGCCGACTACTTCGAGGCGGCCGCCAAGGGCCGCGACGCCAAGCTGACCGCCAACTGGGTGACCAACGAACTGGCCGCCAAGCTGACGGCCGGCGGCCTGGACATCGAGAACAGCCCGCTGAAGCCTGACGCCATCGCCGAGCTGGTGGCGCTGATCGAAGAGGGGGTGATCTCCTCGAAGATCGCCAAGGACGTCTTCGAGCGCATGTGGGCCGGCGAAGGCCGCCCGCGCGAGATCGTCGAGAAGCAGGGCCTGCAGCAGGTTTCCGACACCGGCGCGCTCGAGAAGATCATCGAGGAACTGATCGCCGCCAATCCGGGGCAGGCGGCTTCGGTGAAGGAAAAGCCGCAGGCCATCGGATGGTTCGTCGGCCAGGTCATGAAGGCCACCGGCGGCAAGGCCAACCCCGGCGCCGTCAACGGCCTGCTCAAGGCCAAGCTGGGCATCGAATAGCAAAACGCCCCGGAGCGATCCGGGGCGTTTCTCTTTTTAGATCAGCTAGTTGTTGATGATATCGAAGATGATGCCGGTGGCCAGGGCGGCCAGCAGGTAGTCATCCCCGACCCGGTACCAGGCGTAGCCGCGCGGCGGCTGGCGCAGGTGGTAGCGGTGATAGTCGTTCACCACATAGCCCCGGTAGTAGGGCGGCAGATGCGCCCCGCGGCGCCAAGCGGCGTAGCCCGGACGGTAATACGGATTGCCGTAGTAGGCTTGCGGCGGCGGGCCGTAGTACCAGCGGCTGTTGTAGTAGTAGCCGTTGTGGCGGCCGCGATCCCAGCCGTTGTGGCGGCCGTTGTCGTGGCGGCCCCAGTCGCGACGGTCGTCCCGGCGATCCCAGTCGCGCCGATTGTCGCCCCGGCGGTCCCAGTCGCGACGATCGTCGTGACGATCCCAGCGCTGCTCGTGACGATCGCGGCCTCGGCCGCGATCATTGTCGGCGTAGGCCGAGGTCGCGGCGAACGCCATCGGGCCGGCGACCGCGGCGACTGCGGCAAGGCTCAAGATCAGGCGTTTCATGGCGGGCCTCCTGGCTCCAAAGCTTTCGTACTCGATATCGGCAAACCTGACGGTAGGCGGCTGAACTTGACCTGAACGGGCCTGTCAGCTTCGCATTGGGCGCCGATAGCTTCGTATTTGGGGATCGAGCGGCAGGTTTTCGCCGCCGCCTGGCAGGAAGGCGCCGATCGCAGGCTGGGGCGAGAAACGCGCGCCCTTAAGATTCTGGCTACGGAGCTTTCCGTTCAGTAAAAATCGCGAATAGTCAAAACCCGCGCAGAAAAATCACGACGTTTTTCGAGTTAACCCTATCTTCAGTGCGCATCGACTTTCTTAGCCTCAGGAACGTCGGGATCGGTACCCAGAACGGGGACGGACCGACGGGGCTAGGGAAACGAAGTCATGCTTACGAGCGTGGAAAACGATGGAATGCCGCTGCCGACCGCCGAGTCGACGGGGGACGAGCTGTTCAAGATGGGCCTGCTCTATTCGACCGGTCAGGGCGGCGCGCCGCTGGACTACGTCTCGGCGCACATGCTGTTCAACCTGGCTGCGATGCGCGGCTCGGTCGAGGCCAAGGTCTACCGCAAGGAACTGAGCCAGGAGATGGCCTCGGACGAGGTCGCCGAAGCCCAGCGCCAGGCCCGCGAGTGGCTGGCCCACGGCTGAGGCCGCACGGGGTCTGTCGGGCGCACCGACGACGACCGTCAGGGGCGGTCACGCCTCCACGACGTCGCCTCCTTCCAGCGCATGACGTACGGCGATCGCCAGATCGCTGACTCTGAACGGCTTGCGCAGCACGGCCTCGGAACTCACGAGATCCTCGATGGCGCGGGCGTCCGCATAGCCGGTCACGAGGAGTACGGCCAAGTCTGGGAAGGCCAGCCGGGCCTGGGTGGCCACCTGCGCGCCGGTCATACCGGGCATGGCGAAGTCCACGATCAGCAGATTCGGCCGATCGGCGTCGATGCGGTCGAGCCCGTCCTTGCCGCTGGTCGCCTCGGTGACGGCGTACCCGAGGGACTTCAGGCACTGGACGATGAAGTGGCGAACCCCAGGGTCGTCATCGACCACAAGGACCCTTTCGCCCTGGCTGAGCGGGGTCTCGTTCTCCAGGACTTCGCCGGCACGCAGCCGTTCGGCGGCATCGCTGAGCGGCAGCCAGATCTCGATCACCGTACCGATCCCGACGGTGCTGTCGATCCGCACCGTTCCCCCCGACTGGGTGGCGATGCCATAGACTTGGCTGAGCCCGAGACCGGTGCCCTTGCCGACGCTCTTGGTGGTGTAGAAGGGATCAAACACCTTGTGAATCATCTCGGCCGGGATGCCATGGCCGGTGTCGCTGACCGAGATGACCACGTGCCGGCCTGGCTGCAGGCCCTCGTGCCAGTCATCGGCGAGACGGCTGCCTATCGTGACAACACCTCCTTCCGCCATGGCGTCGCGGGCGTTGATCGCGAGGTTGAGGATCGCCAGTTCCAGTTGGTTGGGATCTGCGGTGGCGCGCGCAGCGCCCGCGCGAAGGTCGGTCTTGACCTCGACCTTATGTCCCAAGGTCCGCGTCAGCAGGTCGTCCATCCCGGCGATCAGGGAATCGACCTCTACAGCCTGCAGATCGAGCTGCTGGCTGCGCGAAAAGGCCAGTAATTGGGCCGTCAGTTTGGCGGCGCGTTCGACGCCTTCACGGGCATTGGCCGCCATGCGTGCGACGCGCGGGTCGTCGCTGCGCCGCTCGATCATGTCGACATTCCCGACGATCGCGGTCAGGAGATTGTTAAAGTCGTGGGCGATGCCGCCGGTTAGCTGGCCGATCGCATCCATCTTTTGGGCTTGAAGCAGCGCCGCCTGGGCCTGCTCGCGTTCCGCGATCTCGCTGACCAGGCGCGCATTGGAGCGCTTGAGCTCCCAGATGCTCTCGTCCACCCGCCGCTCGAGCGTTTCGTTCATCGAAATCAGCGCCGCTTCGGCGGCCTTGCGCGCCGTCACGTCCAGCGTCACGCCCGATATCCGTCGAGAGGCGCCCTGCGCGCGGGCGTTGGGGCGACCGCGCACCTGAAGCCAGTGAACCGATCCGTCGGGCCAGATGACGCGGTACTCGACCTGGTAGTCGCCGCCTTCCGCAATGGACCGTTCAAGGGCGGCGCGGCGCCGAGATGCGTCTTCGGGATGCACGGCGTCCAACGCGTCGGCCAGGCTGAAGGCCTCGTCGGCCGTGCGGCCAAAATGGGCTTTCACGGTGGGAGACGTCGTCAGGCCATGGGTCTCAATATCCAAATCCCAGGCGCCCAGATGGCCAGCTTCAAGGGCGAAGCGCAGCTGCTCCTCGGCCTTGATCCGATTTTCGAGGTCGTCCCGGGCCAGGTACTGGCGCCGGCGCGCGCGCAAAGCCGACCGAGCCGCGCTGACCAGGGTCTCTGCGTTGATGGGGCGTTCCAGCAACACGATGTTGCCTATGGCCTGCAGGCGCGCGGCGTCGGCCTGGGTCCTCCGGCCGGGCTGCTTGGTCACCAGAACGATGAAGGGAAAGTCCGACCATGGCGGCTGGGCCGACAACCAGTCCGTCAGCACGGAGCTTCCGTACTGGGCGAGCGCCTCCTCGGTAAGGATCGCGGCGCCGGCTCGTTGCTCCAGCGCCTCGGCCAAGGCGCCCACGTCGGCGCAGATCAGCATGCGCTGGCCAAGGCCGGCCAAGGTCTCGGCGATGACGGCCGCGTCGCGGCCCCGGGGGGCCAGGATCAGGATTCGCTCATCCATTTGCGGCAGGCGTATCGGCGCCGAGCATCTCGACCTTGCCGTTGTAGGACGGCAGGCCCGACATGACGCCCCGGAAGTCGGTGAGGGCTTCGCCGACCTCGATCCCATGGCTCGTCAGGCGGATCTCGCGGATGGTCTTTTCGTGCGCTGTCGTTCGGCTTTTGACCACGGAAATTGCGGTGCGCACGGATCCTGCGGCCTCGAAGAATCGGAACAGCAGGATGCTGTCGCTGAGATAGCTGAGGTCTATGTCGCTGCGCACTTCGCCTATGAAGCCGTGCTGGCCGAGGATGAGCAGAGTGACGACGCCCTGCTGGTTCAGGTAGGTCAGGAGCTCGTGCATCTGCAGCAGCAGGAACTTCTGGCCGGGCATGGCCTGGAGGTAGGCGTTGAGGCTGTCGATCACGACCGTGCCGACGCCAATGCGCTCTACTGCGTCGCGGACCAGGAAGGCGAACTCGCCGGGCGAGAGCTCGGCCGGGTCGATGGCGCGGATCGCAAGCTGGCCGGTATCCAGGTAGGGCTGCAACTCCATGCCAAGGGCCTTCGAGCGGGCGAGCAAGGTGGGCAGGCCCTCGTCGAACAGGTAGTAGGCCACCTTCTCGCCGCGCTTGAGGGCGCTGAGCGTGCAGGCCACGGCGGTGGTCGTCTTGCCCGCGCCGGACGGTCCGCTGATCAGGGTGTTGGTGCCGCGCGAAAGGCCGCCGCCAATCAGCTTGTCGAGTCTGGGCGTACCGGTGGAGACCAGCTCCTCGGTGAAATGAGCGGCATGGTGAGCGGCCACCAGGCGCTCGAATATTCTGATGCCGCCCGTGTCGAGTTCAAAGTCGTGAAAGCCGCCGCGGTACTTGATGCCGCGCATCTTCACGATCTCCATCCGCCGACGCTGAGAGCCGTACTCCTGAGCGGTGCGTTCCAGATTGATGACCCCGTGCGCGATACTGTGCAGCTGCAGATCGCCGTCCTCGGAGGTCTGGTCGTCGAGCAGCAGGACGGTGCACTTGCGCGTCGAGAAGAACTGCTTGAGGGCGAGGATCTGGCGACGGTGACGCAAGGGATTCTGCGCCAGCAGACGCATCTCGGAGAGACTGTCGAAGACGACGCGCAAGGGCTTGGTCTTTTCGACCTGGGCCATCACGCCTCTGGTCGTCTCCCCCAGCTCGACATCGGAGGGATGGAGCACGGACTGTTCGCTGTCGGGATCGAGGCCTTCTTCGCTGACCAGTTCAAAGAGGTCGACGCCGTCCAGCGACCAGCCGTGACTGGCGGCCGCGGCGCGAAGCTCGGTCTCGGTTTCCGACAGGGTGATGTAGAGGCCGCTTTCGTTGAGTTCTCGGCCCTTCAGCAGGAACTGCAGGGCAAGGGTCGTCTTGCCCGAGCCCGGCGCGCCCTCGACCAGATAGATGCGGTCGCGGGTCAATCCTCCCCCCAAGATCTCGTCGAGACCTGGAACACCGGTCGCGACGCGGGGGTCGGCCTTAGGGATGACGTCATCGAGCGGCATGCGGTCTCCTTACGGCGGGTCTCGCGACCCAGGGGGGAGCGCTCTCTCCTGAGGCGCTGCTGGGAGATAACCCGGAGACACGGCTGAGGTTTCTCACCGCGTTGAAATGCCGTGATCCTTCCTGGCGGTCGTCACCGCGATGGGATCGAAGACGGCGGGCGGTCCAATCAAACGCCCGAGGGGGCAGGGCGCAGGCGGGCGACGGTGGCGCGGCCGAGGGTCATGCCGGGCGCCTCGACCAGCCGGTAGAGGCCGTAGGAGATCGGGACCAGCACGACGAGGGTGACGGCGCACGCCATCGGGAGATGCACGCCCGAGCCGCCCGGCAGCGCCTTGACGCGCGCGTAGACGCCGGTGGCGTCCAGCAGCGCCAGCACGTGCGGATGGGCGAGGTAGAGGCTGAAGCTGATCTTGCCGAGGAAGCGGGTGACCGGCCACGACACCGGCGGGCCGTCGCGCCAGGCCAGGGCCAGGCAGAGCAGGGCCAGCGGCGCGCCCCACAGCGTCTGATAGACCGCGCTGCCGAGCGGCGTGTTGACCAGCGCCCCGAACATCTCGGCCGCCCAAAGCAGCGCCGCGATCCCGGCCAGGGCGGCGGCGAGCGCCGCCCAGAAGGCGCGCGGGGAGGCGGCCTTCCAGACGAAGAAGGCCAGCAGGCCGAAGGCGAAGTAGGGCAGGTTGAAGACGAAGCCGTGCTGGATGAAGGCGTGCGGCACGCCAGGCATGCCCGACAGCGCCACGAAGTAGATCACGGCGGCCAGCGAGCTCATCACCGTGAAGGCGATCGCGCTGCGCAGGCCGCGGACCAGGAACAGCACCAGGGGCAGGATCGCATAGAACAGCATCTCGACGCCGATCGACCACGACGCCAGGGCGATGCCTTCCACATGGTTCGGCGACAGCCCGAACAGGAAGGTCAGGTTGAGCAGCATGTCGACGGGGTTATGCAGCGCCCACAGCGGCGGATAGTTCAGCGCCAGCTGGAAGAAGGTCGCGAGATAGTAGAGCGGCGCGATCCGGAACAGCCGCCGCAGATAGAACTCGCGCTGTTGGGAGCCCTCGCCGAGGCGGCCGAAATAGCCGTAGGCCAGGCTGAAGGCGCTGACCGCGAAGAACAGCGGCACCCCGCGTCCGAGATGCCACTTGAGGGCCATGAGGCTCTGGGGCGGGTCGAACTGGGCCAGGTGGATGATGTGGAAGACGATGACCGCGAGGGCCGCATAGGCGCGCAACGATTCGACGCCGCCCAGGTGGGGACGCGAAGCGGGGAACTGGTTTGCGGTCATTGCAGCCTATCGATTCAACCCTGATTTGCGGGGAGGCTATCCGCGGTAGGCTGCTCGGCCAAGGCGCTCGCTCTGTGGCGCGGCGCCGATGTCCGTTGGTCGCGTGCCGTCGCGGAGGCATCGCCGGTTGCGGATTGGCGCGTCCCCGGTTCGTGGGCGATGCCGCGCCCGCCGATTGCGGTTAGAGTTGGCGGCGCCTGCTCAGCAGAAAGGCCCTCCGCCATGGCCCGCACGCCGCCCACCGCCCCGGCGACGCCCACCACAGACGAGCCTGCACGCGTCGAGGGAATTTTCCGCTCAGGCTCGATGACCGCGATCGGGGTGGTGCTCGGCTTCTCGCTGGCCTTCCTGGTTCGCTGGAGCGGACTGCCGGGGCGTTGGGAGACGTCCGATCTGTTCGCCGTGACGGCCATCACCGTTGGCGTCGCCCTGCAGATCAAGGCGCTGGTCGATCTGCTGGCGGTGAAGTCGATGCTCGTCGCCAACTACGAAAGGGCGGTGCGGATCTTCGTGGCCGGCATAGTGTCGGTCGCCGTCGGCGTCGTAGCGGCGATCTTCGGCCATATCTCCGGCTATGGCGGAATCGTTCTGCACGGCTGACGCCGGTTACGTCCGATCGGCGGGTTCGGCCATGCCCCCTACCAAGGCCGTGCATAGTCCGCTGACGTCGTTGCGGCCAATTGTCAGGACCGAGGCGTATGACCGCAAACGACCCGTTGCGGACTTTTGGCGATTTCTACTCAATACGTTCGAAATCCCCGGGCTTCCACGAGCCGTCGAAGGCGGCTGCTTCAGGGCCGTAGATTCGGAAATAGACGAACCAGCCCTTGCCGGGGATCGTCTTGATCCATTGTCCTTCCTGTCCAGCTGGAGCCTGCGGGCCGAAATGAAGGTCGACGTTCGCGCCAGCCGCATCCTTCAGTTCGAAGAGCGAGCGAAGCGCCGAATGGCCCTGATCGGTGCTGATCTCCGAGCGCGTCTCGGTGTCATAGACCGTCACGGACCAGAAAAGCTTGCCTGGCACAGGCTGCGGCACCGATAGCCGGTAGGCCTTCGACCCGTCGAGGAAGGCGCCTGAAGCGTCGCGCGTGCCGAGCCAGTAGAGCGAGCCCGCCCCCGCCGTGCGGCGGAACATGGCGGGCGACTCCACTTGCGCTTGGTAGAACCACTTCTCGCGGGCTTCGAGATCGACATAGGTGGCCGCGTCGAACGTGCCGTTCTCTGGACGCAGCGTCGCCCATTCCCACTGCCGGTCGGGCCAGGCCACCCGGTCGGCGCGGCGGTCGGCGAAGGACTGGACCCGCATCTGGCCATTGGCGAGGACAGCGGCCCTTTCGAGGATCGCCGACATGCGCGCATCCGGCGCGAACGGCTGGCCCTTGACGATGCCGAGCGCGGCAAGCTCGCCGTAGTAGGGGCGGTAGGCCGCGTAGGCAGGCTCCAGGTCGATGACCTCGTGGAGCACCTGCCAGTAGCCGAGGTTGGTCTCCCATTGCAGGGGCGTGAAGTCGCCTTGCTCCAAGCGCACCCAGGACGGCTCCGGCGAATCCACTCGGCCGTCGAGCGGGTAGACCTTGACGGTCTGCATCATCGCGTTGGCCGCCTCGATGTCGCCGCCCGGCGGAATGGCGCGGATAAGGACCAGGACGCGGTTCATGGTGGCGACAGCGGCGTGATAGCCCTCGGGTATGGGGCGATCGTACCCCGGCGGCAGGAACAGATGCTTGCCGCCCTTACCCGCATCAGGACCTGGCAAGCCGAGATCAGACACCCAACGCTGATTGAGATCGTTGGCCGCGCCCATCAGCGGACCCGGCGGCAACTCCACCACCATCGGGCCTTGGGTCAGGTCCAGCGGCAGGCCAGAGTAGGGCGTGTCGGAGTTGGGCGTGAAGACCAACTGGCGCGGCGTGCCCTCCAGAAGGGGAAAGACACGATTGGCGACGGCGCCCTCCGCGATGTTGCCCCGCCAGGTGCCTTCGAACGACACCGTGGGATAGAAGAACTTGTAGGCCTGGACCGCCCTGGCGAGGTCGGCGTCGTCATAGGCGCGCTGGATGGTCTCGGCGGTCGGGTAGCCGCCTTGGAATTGGTAGGGCGATGTGGTCATCGGGTTGCTCCAGAGAGACCCCAAAACCTTGGGCTACCAATCCATGGGCGCTCAATGGGTGGAAACCCCGACGAACGCACCGGATGTCCGCTCTCCACCCCTCGCGGACATTCGCTGGGTCCGCTCTCAGGTCAATCGCCGCCCATGCTCAGGTACCGGCGCGCATGACTTTGCAATTGCCTAGGGGTGTAAAGCGGGGAGGGAATACATCCTCTGGGAGACCTCCATGCGTGCTCTTCTGCTCGCGCTGGCCACCATCGGCAGCTTGGCCGCTGCGGCGCCATCTCTCGCCCAGACCTTGAAGGTGAACCCAGACGTCAGCATCGACGTCACCGGGTTTAGCGGCGATCCGAAGATCCTGTCCAACATGGCGACCAAGATCGAGTCGCTGAACGGCGGGCGAGTGGCTGCGATAACCTTTGACAACATCGCCGGCGCGCCGGGCTACGCCGCCATCGTGCTGAATGGATCGGACGTCAGGTTCTGGCGGCTCGACAGTCCGACCAGTGACGTCGTCGAGCTGATGGGTGCGTCCATTCCGGCGTGGATGTTGAACTGGAAGGCCCAACGGCGCGCCACCGCCGTCAAGGTCGCCAAGGTTTCGCTGGCCGACGCGATCGGCACGGCTGAAGCCAAGCAGAGGGGCGCACCGGCGGTCGTGGCCGGCATTGCAAGAAGCGCCTCCAACCCCACTTCGGAGGTCCAGGCCTACATGATCGGAGTCCTGAAAGACGGCCGGCTGGAGCGCGTCGCAGTGGATTCGCAATCGGGTAGGGTGATCGAGAACCCCGACGCCCTAGACTGGTGAGGCGGCGGGCGCAGGACGTCTACTGGACGGCCTGGGCGCCGAGCGCGTAGCTGAACGAGACCGGCAGCAGGTCGCGGAAGTACTGCTGCATGAACAGCCCGGCATTGGCGGCGCCGGTGCGCGGGACGTAGATCACGTCGAAGCGGCGCAGGGGCACGAGGTCGGTCTCGGCGTGGCGCAGGCCGCGCAGCAGGTCTGCGCGGCGGATCATGCCGCGCCCGTCGGGCCCGCGGCGGATGATGAACACGGCGCCGGCGTCGGCGCTCGACTTGAAGCCGCCGGCCTGGATGATCGCGCGCAGGGCGTCGGCGTCGCCGTTGAGGTCGATGACGCCCGGATTGCCGACCTCGCCGCCGACGAACACCTTGAGCGGCGCGGCCTTGGCCGAGACCTCGACATGCGGGCGCAGCAGCTGGGTCGAGTAGGCCTGGGCGACGGCGCCTTCAAGCTCCGGGATCGTGCGGTCGGCGGCCATGACCGGGCCGACCAGGGGCAGGGTGATGCGCCCGTCCGGCTGGACCACCAGGGTCTTGGTCAGTTCCGGCGCCGAGGGCACGGCGACCTCGATCTCGTCGCCCGGATAGAACCGGTAGTCCGGCTCGTAATCGGTCCAGGTGGCGTAGGGGATGTTGCTGAACGCCTGCTCGGCCGGAGCTGGCTCAGGCGGCTGCCAGCGGCCCATCACGTCGTAGGTCCGCGGCGTCGCGCAGCCGGCGAGGGCCAGGCCCGCGCAAGCGGCGATCATCGGGGCAGGACGGCGGCGCCTCTGAAGCATGGCCGCAAAGGTTAAGGAGAATGGGTAACGGAGTGTTAATCGCGCCCTCGCACGGTCGGCTGAAGTTCGGGGATCGAGATTCTTTCAGTGACGCAGGCCGCGTGGACAGCAGCGACGCACGACGCCGGGCCGGGGTTCGCCTGGGCGGGGCGGCCGCGCTATGCGCTGAGCGACTTCCCGGTGCTGCTGTGGCGCGAGCGCTATCTGATGCTGGCGATCTTCCTGACCCTGTTCGTGCTGGGCGTCGCCGCGGCCCTGACCATGAAGACCAGCTACGAAGCCTATTCGAGCGTGCTGGTGCGGCTGGGCCAGGAGTACGTCTACGAGCCGCGGGCCGGCGACGCCGGGCGCGGGGCGGTGCTCGACTCCGACGCGGTCATCCAGTCGGAGACCGAGATCCTGGGCGCCGCGCCGCTGAAGCTGCGGGTGATCGAGCGGCTGGGCCTGTCGCGGACCTATCCGGACCTGGCTGAAAAGTACGCCAAGGCGACGCCGGCCGAGAAGAAGACCATCATGAGCATGGCCATCCGGGCCATCGAGCAGAACCTTAAGATCGAGACGGCGCCGGACACGCCGATCGTGCGGATCGGGTTCAGCCACAAGGATCCGCAGACCGCGGCGCTGATCCTCAACACCCTGCTCGAGGAATACCTGATCTATCGCCGCACGGTGCTGGTCGACCCGAGCTCGCCGGCGCTGGAGCAGCAGCGCCAGCTGTTCGAGACGCGGCTGGCCGACGCCGACGCGGCCTATGAGGAGTTCCTGACCAGCAACCGGATCGGAGACTTCGTCGCCGAGAAGGCCTCGCTGTCGCAGCTGCAGGCGCAGATCGAGCAGCAGAAGTACCAGACCGACGCCCAGCTGCAGGACCGCCTCGGCCGCCTGGCCAGCCTCGACGCCCAGATGGGCCAGGTGTCGCGCGAGGTCGGGATCTATCGCGACATCTCCAGCGCTCCGGGCGAGAAGCTGGTCGGCCTGAAGGTCCAGCGCGAGGAGCTGCTGTCGCGCTATCGCGCCGACGCGCGGCCCGTGCAGGAGCTGGACGCGCAGATCGCCCAGCTGGAGGCCGGCATGGCCGCGGGCCGGACCCTGGGCGAGGGCGCCAAGCGGATCGGGGTCAACCCGGTCTTCCAGACCCTGCAGACCGAGAAGATCCAGCTGACGTCCGAGGTCGGGGCGCTGCGCCGCTCGCAGGCCGAACTGGCCGACCAGATCAACCGGCTGACCGAGCGGCGGCTGAGGCTGACGGCGCTGGAGCCGCGCTTCCAGGAGCTGTCGCTGAACCGCGACGTGCTGCAGACCAGCGTCCGCGACTTCACCGTCAAGGAAGAGCAGAGCCGCGCGGCCCAGGAGATCGCCGCCCACTCGAACGACAACATCCGCATCGTCCAGCGCGCCATTCCGCCGATCAAGGGCAAGAGCCTGCGCAAGCCGGTGGTGGTGCTGGCCTTCCTGTTCGCCGGCTTCACGGCCCTCTGCGCCGGGCTGCTGGCGATGTTCCTGCGCCCGGGCCTGCCGACCCCGCAGTCGGCGGCGCGCACGCTGGACCTGCCGGTGCTGGGGGCTGCGCCCTTGAAGGCGCAGTGACGCTCGGTTTGCGCTAGCCTGGACGCAATTGGGCGGCGCGATTCGAGCATGGTCGATCTGAGTTCCGAGATGGCCGATCTGTGGGCGTCCCTTGGGTCGCCTGCGGCCGGCCGCTCGCGCGTCATCCAGATCACCGCCGCGCGGACCGGGGAGGGCGCCTCCACCGTCGCCCGCGAGCTGGCGCATTATGCGGCGCGCAAGGCCGGGCGCTCGGTGTGGCTGGTCGACCTGGACCTGGTGACCGCCGCCCAGCACGCGGCGCTGTCGGCGCAGACCGGCCGCTATGGCGAGCTGAGCGGCCCGGTGCAGGCCAGCCCCGACGGCTCAGCCTTCTTCACCGTCGAGCCGCCGGCCCAGACCTCAGACGGGGAGGTCTGGCCGGACGGCGGATACCTGGCGGCGCACCGCGTCGGCTCGGCCCGCTGGTGGGTGACGCGGTTCCAGCGCGAGCGGCTGGTCGGCCGCCAGAGCGTGCGGCTGGTTCCGACCGCCGACTACTGGAACGCGCTGCGCCGCTTCGCCGAGGTGATCATCGTCGACGGGCCCGCGCCCGACCGCTCGCGCGCGGCGCTGGCGCTCGCCCCGTTCATGGACCAGACGGTGCTGGTGGTGTCGGCCGACCAGGCCGACGTGCGCGCGCCGGCCCAGCTGCGCGACGCCATCGTCGGGGCCGGCGGGCAGGTGACGGGCCTGTTCTTCAATCGCGCCGTCGTCGAGGTCCCGAAGTTCATGAAGGCGCTGCTGCCGTGACCCAGGCCCTGGCCGGCGGCGGGGCGATGGCTCCGGCGGCGCCGCGCCTGACCGCCTGGCGGCTGGCGACCCTGGTCGGTTCGGCCGGGATCTTCCTGATCTACAGCCAGTTCTGGGTGTTTCCGCTGCTGGGCGACGCCGGCAATCCGGCCGCCAGCGGGCTGATCCGGGCGCTCTACCTGCCGGCCTATGGGGTTGCGGCGCTGCTGCTGATGCTGAGCCCGCGGGCGACGCTGCTGGCGCTGCTGCGCCAGCCGTTCCTGATCGCGCTGCTTGCGATCTGCCTGGCCTCGACGCTGTGGTCGATCGCCCCGGACAAGACGCTGACGCGGGTGGTGGCGCTGAGCTTCACGACCCTGGGCGGGGTGGTGCTGGCCGCGCGACACCGCTGGGCCAGCCTGCTGGAGATCCTGGCCGCCGCGTTCGCCTTCCTGACGCTGGTGGCGATCGCCGTCTCGGTGGCGGTCCCGTCGATCGGGGTGATGAGCGAGCTGTTCCCCGGGGCCTGGCGCGGGGTGTGGCCGGAGAAGAACGCCCTGGGCGGGATCATGGCGCTGGGCTTCATCGTGCTGACCGCGGCGGCGGTGCTGAACCCGCGCCGGGCGGTGGTGTGGCTGCCGTTCGCGGGGCTGGCGCTGCTGCTGGTGCTGATGTCGACCTCGAAGACTTCGCTGGTCTCGCTGATGCTGGGGCTGGGCGGGATCGCCTTCGTGGCCCTGATCCGCCGCCATCCAGCCTCGGGCGTGGCGACCATCTGGCTGGCGGCGCTGGCCGTGGCGATGATCGCCGGGCTGTTCCTGTTCGCCGCCGACCTGTTCTTCGAGGTGCTGGGCAAGGACGCGACCCTGACCGGCCGGACCAAGATCTGGGACGCGGCCATGGCGCAGATCCGGCTGCGGCCGTGGACCGGCTACGGCTATGGGGTGATCTGGGAGGCGAAGGGCGCCTGGAGCCCGATGTCCCACATCGTCAAGAGCGCCGGCTTCACCCCGATCCACGCCCACAGCGCCTGGATCGAGCAGTGGATCGGGCTGGGCGTGTTCGGGCTGGCGGCGTTCGCGCTGATGTACGTGCAGACCCTGATGCTGGCGGTGGTGGCGCTGTTCCGCGACAAGGGCGCGTACTTCGCCGTGCCGTTCCTGATCGTCTACACGCTGATGACCCTGACCGAGAGCATCGCGGTGACGTTCCACGATTTCCGCTGGATGATGTTCGTGATGGTGGCGACCAAGCTGGTCTGGCCGGACCGGGAAGTGCGCGAGTAGGGGGGCGGACGGCTCAGCTGTCATCCCGGTTTGCGAAGCAAGACCGGGACCCATGCGCGCCGACATGCAGCATGTGGCGAGGGCGAGCCGACTTCTGACCAATCAGGTGTTCATGGGGCCCGGTCTTCGGCTGCGCCGAAACCGGGATGACAGTCTTGGACGTGGCTAGGCCGCGAGCCTGCGGGCGATCGCGCCGACGGTGTCGATCTCGAAGCCGGCGGCCTGGGCTTCGTCGATGAGCGCGGCCAGGGCGCCCGGCGTGCAGCCCCAGGGGGAGGGATCGTCGGCGACGTCGTGGGTGTAGAGGATGAGCCAGGCCTTGCGGGACTTCGCCTCGCCGAGCCAGCGGCGGGCGGTCGCCTCGCCGTCAGGGCCCTCGATGCCGACGGCGGGCGCCTGGTTGAGGTCGACGCCCTTGTCGATGACGCCGTGGTGCAGGCCGCGCAGGGTGGAGAAGCGATGGGCCAGGGCCTGCTTGGGGCCGGCGGCGACGTCGCCGTAGGGATAGGCGAAGCTTTCCAGGTTCGGTGCGCCCCAGGCGGCCAGGACGTCTGCGTTGTGGTCGGCCTCGGCGGCGGCGGCCGGCCCTGAGGCGCGGCCGCAGTCGAGGTGGGAGAAGGTGTGGCAGCCAAGCTCGTGGCCGGCGGCGGCGAGGCGGCGATAGTCAGCCTCCTGGCCGCAGACGCCCATCGGCGCGTCCTGACCCGCGAGGCCGGCGGAAACGTAGTAGGTTCCGCGCAGGCCGCGGGCCTCGAGGATCTGCGCGCCGGCCGCGCAGGCGGTGAGCGGGGCGTCGTCGAAGCTGATCGACAGCATCGGGCGGCCCGGCGCGGCGGCCAGCGGGCGGCGATGGGCCAGGCGCGCCAGGCGGCGGCGCAGCTTTCCCGTCAGCGAAGAGTCGGCCTTGTAGGCGCCCTCGTAGGACATCAGACCGCCTCGGCGTAGAGCGCGGCGCGGTAGAGCCGCATGGCCAGGGCGCGGCTGCCGAGCGGGGCGGATTCGGCCAGGGCGTACTGCTTGAGCATCGGCCGCCAGAGGCCGCGCAGCGGCGCGCGCTTCAGCGCCTTGGCGACCCGGTAGCTAGGATAGCCGCTGACCACGGCCGGATGGGCGGCGACCACGCGGGCGAAGTTGGCGGCCGACTGCTCGTACTTGGCGGCCATGGTCCTGGCGGTGTCGAGGCCCAGGTGCGTGGCGGTGTTGTCGAGGTGCAGGATCGGCCAGCGGCGGGCGACGCGCATGCCCCACTCGACATCCTCCCAGCCCCAGCCGGCGAAGCCCTCGTCGAAGGCCTCGGTCGCAAAGACGTCGCGGCGGACCAGGAGGTTGGAGGTGAAGACGTGCTTTTCCGGGTGCTGGCTGCGGGCGGCGGCGTCCAGGCAGTCGCTGTGGGCGGCCATGCTGCGGTGGAGGGCCTGGTCGCGGCGCGGCGGGACCTGCTTGAGCGAGAAGCCGCCGAAGGCGACGGGGGTGTTTTCGCGGGCGATCAGGTCCAGCCAGCGGCCGAGGAAGTGCGGGTCGTCGGGCAGCATGTCGCTGTCGAGGAACAGGAAGTGACCGGCGCGGGCGTGGGAGACCAGGCGGTTACGGCCCTTGGACCGGCCCTCGTTGCGGGCCAGGCGGATGAAGCGGGCGGGCAGCGGCAGGAGGCCGATGGCGGCCTCGACCTCATACGACAGGTTCTGGTCCTCGCTGCCGTCGTCGAGGATGACGATCTCGGCGCAGGCGCCGGCCTCGCGCGCGAGGGCGGCGAGCAGCGGGATCGGGTCGTCGCCCTTGAACGGGATCAGCACCGAGAGCTTGGCGCCGCCGCGATACCAGGCGGCGTTGTCGACGATGAAGGCGCTGTCCTGGGTGATCATGCGGCGTTCCGGGCGCGGAGGGTGCGAAGGGCCTGGCCGGCGCGGCTGCGCAGGGCTCCGGCGTCGAGGAGGTAGACAGCCAGGCCGTAGACGAGAGCCCCGAGGGACGCCTTGGCGGCGAGCTCGGGCAGGCCGCCGAGGGCGGGGATGCGGGTGACGGCGAGCGCCATCAGGGCGCTGGCGCCGAGCGCCTGGGCCAGGGTCAGCCAGGGCACCGGCAGGGCCATCAGCCGCCGGCCGAGCAGGGCCGAGGCGGCCAGGCCCAGGGCGTAGCTGGTCAGGGTCGCGATCAGCGCCCCCTGCAGCCCCAGATTCGGGATCAGCAGCAGGTTCAGGACTAGGTTGGCGAGGGCCGGCAGAGCCATGGCGGCCAGCAGGAAGACCGTGCGCTGGCCCAGCGTGAAGGCCTGGTGGAAGTAGTAGGTGGTCAGGCCGGCCAGCAGGCCGCTGGCGGCGATCCAGGGCGTGACCTGCGCCGCGCCCTGGGCCAGGGCCGGGCCGACCATCAGCTGGGAAAGCGGCGCGGCGACGAGGGCCAGGCCCACGGCGGCCGGGACGGTGAGCAGCAGCATCAGCGAGGCCTGTTCACGCGCGGCGGGGATCAGGGCCTGCTTGCCGCCGCGCTCCAGGGCCATGATCAGGGCCGGGCCGCCGGCCGCGCCGAGCCAGATGAACACCACGTCGAGGGTGCGGTTCGCGAGGCTGTAGCCGGCGTGGTAGACGCCGACCGCCGCCTCGTCGAGGAAGGCGGCGAGCAGGAAGCGGTCGGTGCTGGAGAGCACCAGGGCCAGGATCAGCGACAGCGCGACGGGCACGCCGTAGGTCGCGTGGCGGCGCATGCGGGCCGGCTCGAAGCGGCCGCCCGATCCCTTGCCGAACTCGGAGGCGAAGCACCAGGCGGCGCAGAGGGCGGCAGCGACGCCGATGCCGATCAGTGGGGCCGCGCCGCCCAGGCCGGCGAAGGCCAGGACGGCGCCGAGCGCGAAGGCGCCGAGTGTCTGGACCAGGTCGATATTGGCGGCGCCGGCGACCTCGCCGGCGGCGCGGCGGCGCTCCTGGGCCAGGCGCGCGAAGGTGCGCGGCAGGACGGCCAGCAGGCCGCAGAGGGTGGCGAACTTCAGGCCCGGATTGAGCGGCAGGACCAGCACCAGGGCGCAGGCGAGCGGCAGGGCGCCCAGCAGCACCAGCCAGCTGCGGTAGACGGTGGCGGCCAGGTCGCGTCCGCCGTCGCGGGGCTCCTCGCCGGCCCAGTAGCGGGCCAAGGCCGCCTCGTTCCACGTGAAGACCGCGGTGTGCACGAGGCTCATCACCGTGAAGCCGAGGGCGTAGTCGCCGAACTGGCTGGGCGAGAGCAGGCGCGTGAAGGTGACGATCGTCAGCAGGCCGACCAGCCCCTGAACGATATTGACCGGCAGGTAGCCGACCACGCCACGCCAGAACATCCGGCCGTTCCTTCCCAAGCGCACATGGCGGCAGGACGCCGCCTTCAGGCGCAGGATGACGCAAGGACCGGTTGCAAACCGTTAAACGCGCGGGAGTTTTTGCTGTTGGGGAAGGGCGTGGCCCTTCTAGCGCGACCCCAGCTGAAGCAGGATCGGGCGCAGCACTTCAGACGTTGGCGCAAACGGATACTCCGCTTGGGTCCCGGCCTTCGCCGGGATGAGCGGGAGGCTGAGCCGAGTCTGGGACCGCTAGCGGACCGTCTCGGAGTCGCCCAGCAGGCAGGGGACGGTCATGAACATGATGTAGAGGTCGAGCCAGAAGGACTGGCGCTCGATGTACTCCACGTCCAGCGCCACGCGGCGGCGGACCAGTTCGGGGGTGTCGACCGCGCCGCGCGAGCCGTTGATGGCGGCCCAGCCGGTCATGCCCGGCTTCATGCGGTGGCGGTGAGCGTATTCGGCGACCAGGCGCGAACTTTCGACGGCGCCCGTCTTCATGCCGATGGCGTGCGGGCGCGGACCGACCAGGGACATCTCGCCGGTCAGCACGTTGAACAGCTGCGGCAGCTCGTCGAGGCTGGTCTTGCGGATGAACTTGCCGACCTTGGTGACGCGGTCGTCGTCGGCGCTGATCTGGCGCGCGGCCTTGGCGTCGGCGGCCTCGGTGCGCATCGAGCGGAACTTCCAGACCACGATCTCTTCGTTGTTGAAGCCGTGGCGGCGCTGGCGGAAGAACACCGGGCCGGGGCTGTCCATTTTGATCGCCAGGGCGACCAGCAACATGATCGGGGTGGCGACGAACAGCGCGACGCCGCTGATGATCAAGTCCTGAGCGCGCTTGGCCAGCGCCTTGCCCTGGTCGATCTCGGCGCCCGAGACGCGGGCCAGCGGGATGCTGGCGATCCGGTCGATGGCGTCGGCTTCCTCGGACTGGCCCTCGCGGTCCAGCAGCAGGGTGATCTCGTTGGGCAGCACCTTCAGCCGCTCGAGCAGGGCGTGCACGCGCTCGCGCGCATGGGCCGGCACGGTGATCACGATGCGGTCGACGTACGGCATGATCCGGTGGGCCAGCAGCTCGTCGGTGCCGCCCAGCAGCGGCACGCGGTGCAGGCCGGCGGGCGTGCGCTCGGCGCGGTCGTCGAACACGCCGAGGACGTGCGCCTCGCGGGTTTCAAGGATGGCGGCGATCAGGCGGTCGGCGGCGCCGGTGGCTCCGACGATCACCAGGTTCGGCGTCAGACGGCCGTTGGAGCGCCAGCGCTTGACGTTGGCCCACCAGAGGCCATGCGCGGCGGCTACGCAGAGGAACGCCATCGGCGTCCAGACCCCGAGCGAGGCGGTCAGCATGATTGCGCCGACGAAATGGGTGAGAATCGCGAAGCACATCGCGACCGCGACGGCGAACGCCACGGTGACCCGCATCAGATGCATGGCCAGATCTTCGCGGCGGCCGAATTTGTAGCAGTCGAACAGGCGCAGGCTGGCGAAGGTGGCGACCGTCGAGGCGCCGTAGATCAGCAGCACGCTGGCGCCATGGGTCAGGGCCACGGCGATCAGGCTGCCGAGAATCAGCGCCAGGGCGTCGCCGGCCTGGAAGAAGCGGGTGAGCAGCCGGCCCGACATGCGCAGCCGGGTCGGGGTGAGCTTGTCCGGACGCAGAGGGCCGCGGCGGTCGCGGCCGGGATCGGCCCACGCGGCGGCTGCGGCGTCGGATTCGGCCTGACGGCGTGCACGGCGGTCAGCCAACGAGCTGGGCTTGAACGGGGCGGCGAAAGACATCAGGGACCGGTTTATCGCGATAACGGGGAAGCACACTGCCACACGGCCTCTGTGTGAGCAGTTAACGTACACGCGTTCTATAACGACATCTGTAAACTATTCGCACCCGCCACGCACCCCAATTGCGAACAGACTGATGACTGAATCAATCTCGGGGGTGCGAGTGCGTCTCGACAACTGTCATTCACACTACAAGATGCTTGGTAAGAGCGAACAACCTGTGGGTGAATTGTTCACCTGCGCTTAAGCATATTCGCCTGGGAGGCGACCTCGTCGACGGCCGCGACGATGGTGTCGGGGCGGTCGTTCATGATCATGTGCGAGCTGCCCTCGATCACGCGGCTGACCCCGCGGTCCGAGCGGCGGGCGAGTTCTCGGTGCAGGCCCCACCACAGGCTGGCCAGCGGCTGGCGCGCGGCCTCGGGCGCGGCGGCGTAGGTCCCGTCGGCGGTGAGCACGATCAGCGGCAGGTCGCCGTAGCTCTGCCGTCCGGCGTCGAGCTGGTCGGAGGTCGCGCCCCAGAGCGTGTCGAGTTCGGAAATCCGCGCCTGCCAGGTCGAGGGACGCAGCGCTTCGGCCCGGCGCGCGGCGGCGGCGGCCGGATCCTGACCGCGACGGGCGGCGGGAACACAGCGGTCGAGCGGGGGCTCGGTCGCGGGCAGGGTCTTGGCCTCGGCGGCGGCCAGGCACTGGGCGGCGCGCGCCCGCAGGGCCCCGACGCCGGCCGCGCCTTCGCCGAACATCGCCGCGAACCGGCGATCCTGGTGCTCGACCGACGGATCGACCAGCACCATCCCGACCACATCCTGCGGCCGGCGGTTGGAGAACAGCCGCATGTAGAGCGCCCCGGCCGAATGGCCCACGACGACGTAGGGCCCCGCGATGCGGGCCGCGGACAGGCCGCGCTCCAGATCGCGCGCGATGGCCGCGCCGTCGCGCGGCAGGGGGCCGGGATCGGAGAAGCCGGCCCCGGCGCGATCGTAGCTGCAGACGCGGTAGGACTTTGCGAGCGCGGCCTTGACCTTGCCCCATCCGAGCGAGTCCGCCGCGTAGCCGCCTTCGAGCAGCACGGTCGGCGCGCCGGTCCCGGCGCAGCGGAAGTTCAGCTTCCGCCCGTCGGGCAGCCGGGCCAGCAGCTCCGGGCCGGCGCTGGGGTCGGCGGCGGCGGCCGTAGGCGCGTCGCAGGCGGCGAGCGCGAGGGCCAGCAGGGCGAGCAGGAGCGGGCGCATGTTCATTCGTCCGCAAGTGGCCTCGGGGTGGGGTGGATAACGGATAATGCAACAGTACCGCGACCAGCGCGTTGAGCCGCACAACAAGCGTGACTGAGGGGGCGCGTTCAATGTCCGTCAGGAAGCCTGAAAACGCCATGATCGATCTACCGATTTCGCGGGCGGTGGAGAACACTCCAGAGCACATCGCCTATCAGCTGTTGGAGCGGGTCGCCGACCTGGAGGGCGTGGCCTTGACGCGGGGCGGCAAGGACAAGCTGGCTAGCCGCAAATGGCTGCTGGACACCTATGCCGAGTGCCTGGACGCGGCGCGCGGTTCGCGCCGCTACGCCAAGAGCCCGACCTGATCGGAAGAGACTAGGGGAGCGCGCCGGCGATGGCGCGCTCCCCCGCCTTGCCGGCGCGTGAGGCGCCGGCGCGCGCACTGGGACGATGGGCTCGTTTTGGTGCGCGAGTGTTCCACTCAGGGACCGCGCAGCAAGCCCCGTGCCGTCAGATCTCGATGTTCTGCGGGCCGTCGGCGCCGACCACCAGAAGCCGGGCGCCAGGCTCGGCGCAGGCCTGCAGTTCGACGTCGCCGTACCAGGCGGTGTCGCGGGCCGGGTCGGCGTCGAACAGGATGGCGCTTTCGCCCTTTGCGACGAACAGCTGCTCGATGGCCTGGGGACTGGCGTCGATTCGCGTGATCGCCACGCCGGCGGCCCGCAGCTCGCCGATCTTGGCGTCCAATCGCTCGTGCAGTGAACCGCTCACGCTCGTCGCCAGCCTCCCGTCGCTTAACCTTAAGCGATGAAACCGGCAGCGCGCCGCACATTTTGGCGAGCGGCGCACGATCGCGCGCCGACGGACGTTTTTCTTTTCCGCGCCCCCGTTGCTCCCGGCGCCCGGTTTCGCTATGGAATGCGACCCGATTTGGAGCGCGCCCCGTGCGCGGCTGGTCGGGCTGGTGACGTGGCCGAGTGGCTGAAGGCAACGGTTTGCTAAATCGTCATACGTGAAAGCGTATCCAGGGTTCGAATCCCTGCGTCACCGCCATTCTTCCTCAGCAAAGTCAGACGCTCCGGCCTAGGCCTGGACGACGCAGAACGGATTTCCCTCCGGATCGCGAAGGACCGTGTAGCCCTCGCCTTGCCGGGAGAGCGCGGCGCCGAGCGCGACCAGCCGGGTGATCTCGGCCTGCGGATCGGCGGCGGCGATGTCGAGGTGAATGCGGTTCCGCTCGGGACGCGGTCCGCCCATCAGATGGAAGCAGAGCCGGGGGCCGGGGCCTTCGACCATGACCGAGGTGTCGGTTTCCGGCGTCAGGCCGAGGGCGGCCAGGCGCGCGATCTCCGCGTCGTCGTACGGCGCGACCGCGTAGCCCTCCAGCGCCGCGGCCCAGAAGCGGGCGAGGGCGGCCGGGTGGTCCGCATCGATGACGATGTCCTTCAGTCGGGCCATGGGCGCAGGATGCTCGGCGCTCGCCCGTTCGCGCAAGCCTCGCCGGGCTTGAGAAATTCCGGCCGCAAGCTGATGCTCGCCCAGCCCCCGATGGCGGCGGAGCGCGAAGAGCATGGCCGCAGGTCAACCGATCACCTTGAGACTGACCATCGACGATCCGGTCGCCGGGGTCGCCTACAGCCTGCAGGACGCCAAGAGCGCGCCGGTCGGGGCGCTGGTCGCCGCCGAGGCGCCGATCTCGTTCGACGTGCCGGTCAGGCTCGCGCCGGGGCCGCGGCTGCTTGGCGATTTCGTCCGCCGCGAGGGGCCGGAGCGCCGGTTCGTCTACATCGCCGTCGGGGCCCAGGCGGGCGATGCTGCTTCGCCATGGAGCCGCCGGGTGAAGGTGGACGTCCACGACCTGCCGGCCGCGCTGCTGGAGCGGGCGCTCTCCGGCGACGTCCTGGAGGCCACGCTCCCAGGGCGCGACAAGGACGGCGGACCGTCCTGCGCCACCTTGAAGCCGCTCGCCGGGTGGCGCGCCAGGAGCGCGACATGACATTGCCCCAGCGGCCGAGCGCCGTGGTGTTCGATATGGACGGGCTGCTGTTCGACACCGAGGCGCTCTGGCAGGAGGGCCTGCTGGCGGCCGCTGCGGAGGCCGGGTTCGAGGTTCCGGCCGAGGTCTATGACGGATCGATCGGCGTGCGGCGCTCGCAATGCGGGGACCTGTTCCGCTCGCACTTGGGCGAGGACTTTGCCTTCGAGGACTTCCACGCCGATTGGCGGCGGCACTTCTGGCGGGTCGCCGAGGGCCGCACGGCGATGAAGCCGGGCGTGCCGGAGTTGCTGGACCTGCTGGACCAGCTTGCGCTGCCGCGGGCGATCGCCACCTCGTCGTCGCGCGCGAGCGTCGAGCGCCACCTGGCTTCGAACGGCCTGACGGGCAGGTTTGCGACGATCGTCTGCCGCGGCGACTACGCGGCGGGCAAGCCGGCGCCCGATCCGTTCCTGAAGGCGGCCGAGCGGCTGGGGGTCGCGCCGCGGCTGTGCCTGGCGCTGGAAGATTCGCATGTCGGCGTCAGGTCGGCGGCGGCGGCCGGGATGATGACGGTCATGGCGCCCGACCTGATGGCGCCGACGGACGAGATCCGCGCGCTCGGCGTTCTCGTCGTCCGAGATCTGCACGACGTTCGCGAGCTGCTTGCGGCGAGCCGGTCGGGGTGAGCGGCCGCCGGTCCCCGGGGGAAGGACCGGCAGCCGCTCCTCAGCGGGCGGGCGCCTTGGGGCTGGCGCCGCTCACCGGGTTGCAGCGGAAGCCGCCGTCGAAGGGCGCGACGGCATAGACGTTGCCGAAGATGTTCGGGGCCCAGGGGTAGTCGGTGGAGACGACCTGGGCGCCGCTGGCCAGGGCCGCGTCGCGGCGGGCGGTGTCGTTCTGGCGCGCCTCGTAGGTGTCGATATCGCTGCGCGAGCGGACCAAGCGGCCGCTTTTCACCAGTTCGCGGATCTCGTCGCCGCGGGTCAGGGCGTTGTCGACCATGGTGAAGGCGGCGTGGGCCATTTCGGGCTCGCCCTGCACGAAGGCCAGCCGGCCTTCGAGGTTGGGATGGCCGTCGAGATACGGCTTGAAGGCGGTGAGGTTCATGCCCGGCACGATCATCAGGAAGACGAACTTGCCGCGCGCTTGGCCCACGGTCGGCCAGGCCCCGGCCAGGGCGGCCTTTTCTAGCGTCGCGTGTTGGCCGCGCAGGTCGTCGGGGGCGATCACCTTGTCGCGGCCGATGATCTCGCCGATCGAGGCGTCCATCTCGGCGAAGGCCTTGGCGTCGAACGGGATCAGCTTGGTGGCGCCGGGCGCGAAGGCGGCCAGGCTGTTGAACTTCGGCTCCAGCAGCACGAACACCGGCGAATGGCCGGGATTGGCGTCCGACCAGGCCCGCATCTGCTGCAGGCAAAGGCGGAAGGTCGGGCAACTGCTGCGGAAGTCGATGTCGGCGGCGTGCAGGGTCTTGAGGCCCGGCTCCTTCAGCGCGTCGGAATAGAGCGGCGCCAAGTCCTTGGCGCCCTTCTCGCGCAGCAGCCGGTAGGCGAGGGGATCGGAGAACCGGCCGCCCTCGTGGTCGACATTGAGGTCGAACTCCAGGCTGCGCAGGCCGGCGCGCAGCTGCATCTCGACCGGCGGGTGGACGTATTCCAGGCCCGCCTGCAGGTCGGCGCCGAGCGGATTGGGGTGTTCGTCGGCGAAGCGCGCGGCCATGGCCGGCGGCATCATCTTCATCATCCCATCCAGGGTCGGCTGGATCAGCGGCTTCATCACCGCGAACACCCGCGGGTCGGCCGGCTGGCTGTAGCTGTTGTGGGTGCCGACCACCTGGATCTGGTTGAGCTTCAGGTCGTCGCCCGGGGCCGCTGCGGCGGTCGAGGCGAACGCCAGGGCGGCGAGGCTGGTCATCAGCGTCTTCATGGGAACTCTCGGATCTAGCGGGTGATGCGGACGCGGACGCCGACCATGCGCGGGCTGGCGCGGATCGAGGTCGGGACGCCGAAGAACTTGCCGCCGTTGCCGACGTCGCGGACCCAGTCCTGGTCGAGCAGGTTCTCGGCGTAGGCTTCCAGCAACACGCCGTCGGCGCTCTCGACGCCGAGGCGCAGGTCGACCAGGCCGAAGGCCTTCTGCATCTCGCTCTCGAGGTTGTCGTTGTTCAGGAAGTACTTCGAGCGCCAGGCGTAGTTGGCGTTCACGAAGCCGTCCCAGTCGCCGAACACCGGGCGGCGGTAGTCGGCGCTGACCGAGGCGGTGTGCTCGGGGGCCATCCGGAACACGTTGCCGGAGCGGTCGACCGGCTGGCCGCCAACGATTTCGCGGAACTCGTCGTACTCAGTGTGCAGGTAGGCGTAGGCGCCCGACAGGGTCAGCTCGGGCGTGACCTTCAGCCCGCCGTTCAGTTCGACGCCCCAGGCCGAGGCCTTGCCGGCGTTGACGACTCCGAGGGTTAGGTCGACCGCGCGGGTCTGGAAGTCGTTGTAGTCATAGGTGAAGGCGGCGGCCTCGAAATAGAGGCGGTCCATGAGCGTGCCCTTGGCGCCGACCTCGAAGTTGACGACCTCCTCGGTCTTCACCTCGCTGAAGGTCGGGGTCGGCCGGCCGTTGACCGGGGCGCCGAAGGTGGTCTGCGGGTAGCCGGCCTTCAGCCCGCGCGAGGCGCCGGCATAGATGTTGACCTGGTCGGTGAGGCGGTAGGTCAGCGCGACCCGCGGCTGGACCATGTCGTAGTCGCGGCTGTTGGAGAACTCCTGGCCCAGCGAGTTCGACAGGCCGTTCGGCAGGGCGATCGGGCGCACCCCGTCGACGGTGGTGACCAGCGAGGAGTTGCGGACCGTCGCCTCGTCGTGGGTGACGCGCACGCCGGCGTCCAGCACCAGGCGGTCGGTGAGGTCGTAGCCGCCGTTGATGTAGGCCGACCAGCTCTCGCGGTTGTTGCGGGTGTTGGAGAGGGTCGAGTTGCCGGTGGTGACCGGCAGCACCAGGCTCGTGCCCGGGACCGGGAAGCGGGTGACGGGCGTGGTGCTGCGCGGGAAGCCGGCCAGCAGCAGCTGTTCGTTGATCACGAACTCCGACTGATTGAAGGTCTTGTCCTTGTAGTAGCTGATCCCGCCGACGGCGCGGAACGGGCCGCCGTGGTCGTAGGTGAGGCGGAATTCCTGGCTGAGGATGCTCTGGTCGTCGACATTGTTGCGGCCGATCAGGAACTCGTAGGTGGTGCCGTCGACGTCCCAGGACTCGGCGAAGTCCACCTCGCGCCAGGCGCTGATCGACTTCAGGTTCCAGCCGTCGGCGAGGTCCCAGTCGGCCAGCAGGGTCGCGCCGGTCTGGCGGCGCTTCTGCGGCGGCTGATAGCGGTTCTGGCCGGCGTCGCTGAACCAGCCAGTGTCGCCGCCGGGCGAGGCGACGTTGATGGCCTTGGTCGCGGCGGCCGCGTCGTTGTCGGCCTGGTGGTCGAGGATCAGGTCGAAGGTCAGGTCCTCGCTCGGCGCCCAGCGCAGCGAGGCGCGGGCGGCCCAGAGGTCGTCGTCGTTCAGCTTCTTGCCGCCGACGAGGTTGGTCACATAGCCCTCGCGCTCGCGGCGGCGGACCGAGACCCGCAGGCCCAACTCGTCCTCGATGATCGGAACGTTCGCCGTGCCCGTGAGGCTGTAGAGGTTGTACGAGCCGTACTGGCCCTCGGCCGACCAGCCGATGCCGGAGAGGTCGGGGCGGCGGGTGACCACGGCGATGGCGCCGATCTGCGAGCCGCGGCCATAGAGCGTGCCCTGCGGCCCCTTGGCGACCTCGACCCGCTCGATGTCGAACAGCTCCTTGAGCATGCCGCGCGAGCGGCTGGTGTCGACGTCGTTCAGGAAGAACGAGATGCTGGGCTCGGCGACCGCCCCAGCGTTGCCGGCCTCGATGCCGCGCATCACGAAGCTGGCCGAGGAATCGGTCTGCTGCTGGACGAAGAAGCCCGGGGTGCGGGTCGAAAGCCGCTCGAAGTCGGTGAAGTTCTGTTGCTCGAGATTGTCCGCGCCGAAGGCGGCGATCGAGATCGGCACGTCCTTCAGCTTCTGCTCGCGCTTCTGGGCGGTGACGACGAGTTCCTCGAGCGCCAACGGGTCGGCGGCGGCGGCCTGGGCGAACGCTTGTTCAGTTGCGAGGGCGCTGGCGCCGATGGCCAGAAGCGCGCGCAGCGTCAGGCGGCGGGCGTGGGTGGTCTTGAGCATCTGTGATCCCCTGTGGCTCGGACGCCGGCCTTCTAGGGGGTCTCAGGGGTTCTCAGGAAAACAGTTGTGCGAAATATTTGCGACGCGCTTAGGCGCTTTTCGTCACTCAGCAGAACAAATGTTCAGTTTAGCTCTCCGAGCATCCAGTTCACGAGCTCGGCGCTCGGCGGAGGGGCGCCTTCGGCGCGGGCCAGCAGGGTGGCGCCCAACCGCGCGATCGAAGCGCTTTGCGCGGCGCAGAGGTCGAGGTCGCGGCCGAGCCGCTGGGCGACCCGCCGGCGCAGGTTCTCGCCGCGCAGCCGGCGCAGGTCGACGGCGTAGGGAGCCAGCTCCGGCTCGCGGGCGGCGGCCAGGGCCACCGACACCGTGCCGCGGGCGACGAAGGCCTCGATCTCGGCCTGGTCCTGGCGCGGCGTCAGCCGGCCCTGGGCGACGAGGTAGATGACCGTCAGGCCGGCGCGCAGCAGGTCCAGGCGGGTGCGGAAGTGGTAGGCGACGGACGAGGCCGGAGCCTTGGCGCGCTCGCCGACGGCGCGGTGGGTCGCCCCCTCTGCGCCGCGCGCGACGATGACCTCGCCGGCGGCCTGGGCGATCTCCAGCGCGCGCCCGGCATAGGGCGCCTGCGAGGCGGGACCTGGAAGCTCGAGCGCCGGATCGAGCCGGTGGACGACCGCCTCGAAGAACTGAGGATCGGAGAGGCCAAGGCCGGCGCCGCGGCTGGCCAGCCGTTCGAGGGTCATGGCCCGCATCAGCCGATAGTCGGGGTTGTCCTGCTGGGCCAGGCCATGGGCGGTCTCGTCGGTGACGTAGCCCATGCAGGCGCGGGCCCAGACGGCGGGATCGTCGATGCGGCCCTCAAGCAGCGCCAGCCAGAAGGCGCGGCGCTCGGCGATCCAGGGGGCGACCAGGTCGCGCGCTTCTTCGTCTCCGACCGCGGCCAGCAGCAACTCGCACCAGATCAGGCTGGTCACCCGCTCGGGGCCGGCGGCCGCGTCCAGATACTGTTCGAGCAGGGCGGCGAGGGCCGCGGGCGCCAGGCGCGGCAGATCGGCGAAGCGGGCCAGGAAGGCGGCGTGGCGGGCCGCGTCGGCCTGGCGCTCGGCCGCGACCAGCCGGCCGATCAGCGCGCCCTTGGAGCCGAAATGGTAGGTGAGGGCCGCGACGGTCGAGCCGCTGGCCCCGGCCAGCGGGCGCAGGGTCAGGTCGCGAAAGCCGCCGGCTGCGAGCCGGACGCGGGCGGAGTCGAGGATGCGCTCGGCCGTGGCGGCGTTGCTCGTCTCGGCCGTGTCCATGCGGGCTCCTGCTGCGCGGGCGGCCAGTCTTGCGCACAGGTCGACGGCGCTATCAACGCCAAGCAGCTTGACCTAAGGGCAGTGGGGCGGGATCGTCTGCTGGCGCGGCATCCCCCCGAGTCGCGCACCGGCCCTCTATCCCCCTCATCCACACCTGGAAAGGGGGTCGGGGTCCGCTCCCTCCGTGTCAGGGAGCGGGCCGATTGTGGGGCTCCCATCGACAACTAGGCCAGAGGTTCGGGCGGCGCGTCGCGGGCTTCCATGACTTCGGCGATGAGCTCGGCGGCGTCGAGGGGCTTGACCAGGAAGGCGTCGGCGCCGGCGCGGCGCGAGGCTTCGCGGTGTTCGGGCATGGCGTTTGCGGTCAGCATGCAGATGCGCGGGCCCAGGCGCAGCGGGCGGGCGGCGCGGATGCGGCTGACGGCGGTGACCCCGTCCATCACCGGCATCTGCATGTCCATGAGGATCAGGTCGTAGGTCTGCTCGGCGGCGGCCTCGACCGCCAGCTGGCCGTTCTCGACGCAGGTCAGGTCGACCGGCAGGCCGCCGAGGATCAGCTCGACGACGCGGCGGTTGGTCGGGTGGTCCTCGGCCAGCAGCACGCGCACGGGGCGGTCGATCGGCGGCGGCGCCTGGATCGGCGCGGGCGGCTGCGGGGCGGCGTCGCGGGCGACGCGGCGCAGGGGCAGCTCGAAGGCGAAGGTCGCGCCCTCGCCGGGGCTCGAGGCGGCGACGATCTCGCCGTCCATCAGCTCGACCAGCGATTTTGAGATGGCGAGGCCGAGGCCCGTGCCGCCGAACTGGCGGGTGATCGAGGAGTCGGCCTGCTCGAAGCGGTCGAAGAGCGCCTCGGCGACCTCTGTCGGGAAGCCGACGCCGGTGTCCTCGACCACGAAGCGCACGCGGCGGACGTCGCCGGCCAGCCCGCGCGACAGCACCTTGAGGCGCACCTCGCCGCGGGCGGTGAACTTCACGGCGTTGGAGAGCAGGTTCGACAGCACCTGGCGGATGCGCAGGTCATCGCCGTGAAAGCGGTCGCAGACCTCCCGGTCGATCTCCAGGCGAAAGCCGATGGACTTCTCGGCGGCGCTGGCCTGGAAGAGGGCGAAAACGGCGCGGACCATCTCGGCCAGGTCGAAGGGATCATCGCGGATGCACATCCGGCCGGCGTCGACCTTGGCGAGGTCGAGGATGTCGCTGAGCAGGTCCTGCAGGGCGCGGCCGGAGGTCTCGATGAGTTGGACCATCTCGCGCTGGGGATCGTCGAGATCGGTGCGGGCCAGCGCGCCGGCGACGCCGAGCACGCCGTTCAGCGGGGTGCGGATCTCGTGGCTCATATTGGCCAGGAAGGTGGACTTGGCGCGGCTGGCCTCCTCGGCCTCCTCGAGCGCCTGGACGAGGCGGGTCTCGGCCGCCTTCCGTTCGGAGAGGTCGCGGACGATGGTGGTGAAGGCCGTGCCCGCCGGCGTCTCCAGGCGGGCGAGGGAGGCTTCGGCCGGGAACTCCTCGCCGTTGCGGCGCAGGCCGAGGATCTCCGAGCGTTCGTGCATCCGCAGGCTGGGCCGCGTGCCGGAGGCAAAGCGGTAGACGGCCTGCTGGTGGCGCTCGCGGAAACGGGCCGGCATCAGGTCCTCGACGCTGCGGCCGAGGGCCTCCTCGGCGCTGTAGCCGAACATCGCCTCGGCGCCGGCGCTGAACAGGATGATCCGGGCCTCGGAGTCGGCGACGACGATCGCCTCGGGCGAGATCTTCAGCATGCCGGCCAGCATCTGCTGGCTGCGGTGTGAGGCGGCCTCCGCTGCGCGCAGCGGCGTGACGTCCTGCAGCGCGCCGGCCAGGCCGATGGCTGCGCCGTCGCGGTCGAAGCGTGGCGCGCCCTGGTGGCGCAGGATCCGGACCGCGCCGTCCGGCAGCCTGACCCGGTGGTCGAGGGCGTAGGCGCAGCCGGTGTCGAGCGCCCGCTGGACAGCGTCCTCGACGCGGCGACGATCGTCGGCCGGGATCCGCGCCAGGGCTTCGCCCGCGGTGCACGGGCCTGGCGGCAGGCCGAGCAGGCGCAGGGCCGGCTCGCTGCAGGAGAGGGCGCCGCCGGCGGCGGTCCACTCCCAGGCGCCGGCGTTGGCCAGCCGCTGTACGCGTTCGAGGCGGTCCTCAACCATGGGCCAGCCGGCCGCCGGAGACAGCCAGGGGCCGGGGCGTCGCCGCGACCGGGCCGGCGTCGCCGTCCTGGCCTGAGAGCCGGAACCGGGCGACCAGACCGGTGAGTTCGGCCGCCTCGCCGCGCAGGGCGCGGGTGGCGGCGGCGGCCTGTTCGACCATCGCCGCGTTCTGCTGCAGGCCCTGATCCATCTGGTTCACCGCGGTGTTGATCTGGGCCAGGCCCGAGGCCTGTTCCTGGGTGGAGGCGGCGATGCCGGCGACGACCTCGTCGATCTCGCCGACCTTGGCGGCGATGGCCTGCAGGACCGCGCCGGTCTCGCGCACCAGCCCGACCCCCTCGTCGACGTGGCCGGCCGAGGCCCCGATCAGGTCCTTGATCTCACGCGCGGCGTCGGCCGAGCGCTGGGCCAGGGCGCGAACCTCGGAGGCGACGACCGCGAAGCCGCGGCCGGCCTCGCCGGCGCGGGCGGCCTCGACCCCGGCGTTGAGCGCCAGCAGGTTGGTCTGGAAGGCGATCTCGTCGATGACGCCGATGATGCGGCCGATCTGGCCGGACGAGTGTTCTATCTGGCCCATCGCGCCGACCGCGCGATCGACCACGGTGGTGGAGAGCTCGGCCTGGGCCTTGGCGGCGGCGACGACCTCGCCGGCCTGACGCGCCCCGTCGGCGGTGGCTTTCACCGTGGCGGTGATCTGGTCGAGCGCCGCGGCGGTCTCCTCCAGGGCGGCGGCCTGGCGTTCGGTGCGGCGCGAGAGGTCGTCGGAGGCGCGGGCCAATTCGTCGGCGCCGGCTTCGACCCCGGCGGCGTTTCCGGCCACCGAGGCGATGGCGTCCTCCAGCCGGACCAGGGCGCCGTTGAAGTCCTCGCGCATCTGGGCGTACTCGGCGGCGAGGTCTGTCTCGATCCGGTAGCCGAGGTCGCCGTCGGCCAGGGCGCTCATGCCCGCGCCGATGGTCTGGACGATGGCGGCGCGCTCGACCGCCAGCACCTGGGTCTCGGCCTCGCGCCGCGCGGCGTCGGCGGCCGCGAGGTAGACCGAGATCGCATAGTCCATGTCGAGCAGGGTCGCCTTGGCCAGGGCCCCGAGCTCGGCGGAGACCTTTTCCGGCGACGGGCTGCGGCGCAGCACGCCGCCGCGCGGCCAGCGGGCGGCGGTGACCGATGCGATCAGCGTCTCGAGCACCAGGGCGTAGCCGCCGATGTACCAGCGCGGCTCCAGGCCGATGCGGGCATGGGTCTCGCCGACTGTGGTGACGGCGGCGACATAGCCGTCGTCGAACCGGCCGCTGGAGATCGTCTCCCAGTGGTCGATCTGCCGGCGCTTGGCCGCGCCCATGTGGCCGGCGCCGGAGAAGAAGGCCCGCGTCTCGGGGCGCTCGGCGACCTGACCGTAGAAGGTGTCGAGGGCGCCGGGCAGGGCGCTCATGATAATGGGTTTGATGTCGCGGAGACTCTCGCAGGCGAGGTCGTCCATACGCATGAAGCTTAGTCGTTCACCGAGCTGCGCAGATGTAGACATGTCAGGCCCCCGTTGTATTGGGCGTGACGCTGGACGCGTTGTTGTTAACGATGTCCTAAAATGTCAAATATCAGAAGTAATAGAAAAGTATAGTGATGTGTGTAATCTAAATAGTGCGTTGGAACTATATTTGATTGGCTGATCGGCTAGTTCTGAGGCCGGGACTGGCCGGACGCCATGCGGCTGACCACCTCGGTGCGGTTGCGTGCGCCGGTGGCGCTGAGGATCGCCTGGACATGCAGCTTCACCGTGGCGATGGCGATGCCGAGCTGTTCGGCGATCTCCTTGTTGGTGCGGCCGCGTTCGAGCTCGCGCAGGACCTCGATCTGGCGCGGCGACAGCCGCGGCCCATGACCGGGGGCCGGATCGGGAATGGCGCCGAGTTCCTCGAAGCAGGGGAAGTACTCGCCGCCGACCACGACCAGCCGCAGCACGGCGACCATCAGGTCCGAGGCGGTGTCCTTGGGCACCAGGGCGCGGAAGCCGCGGGCATAGGCGATCTTGGCCCAGCGGACGTTCTTGTGCGGCGGCAGCAGCACAAGGCGCCCAGTCGTGAGGTGCTCGGCGTGGCGCTCGATCCATTCGCCCGGATCGGTCTGGGCCGGCGGATCGAGCAGGATCAGGTCGTCGGCATGCGGAGCAACGGCCGCAAGCTGCGAGACGTCGTCGAGCGACACCACCGGGTCGGCCGGGAGCTGGGCCGCCACGAGGGCGCTCAGCGCGTCCCGCCAAAGCGGTTGTCTGCTCACCACGACCACACGCATCACGCACCCCCTGGCGGCCGCCTCGCGCCGCCCGATCAATTTTCCCCAGCGCTAGTATGGGTTTCGGGGAGGCGAGTCATCTGGCCGATAGGACTATTCGAGGCCGTTGAGGGATCGCAAATTGCGTTCTGTGAACGTTGTTTCGCGTAAGCCGCGAAGTGATCGCGTATGGCGCGAGTTCAGACGCGATCGTCGGGCGGGGCCGATCCTTCGCTGGCCGGAGCGCTGAGCGGGTCCTGAGCGTCCTGCAAGCTGCGCCACTCGGCGAAGCCGCGATCGAAGCGCGCCTGCCACTCGCCGCGGAAGGCGCGGTACTCGGCGTCGTACTTGCGCTGCTGGGCCTCGCGCCAGGCGGCGTAGTCGCGATCGTGGGCGGAGAGCCGGGCTTCGCGCCAGTCTAGATACTCAAGCTCGAACTCGGTCTCGGGGTGATAGGCGTAGTCGGCCGGGGGGCCAAATTCACGGACCCCGAGATCGCGCGGATCCAGCGGCTGGTCGCCGTAGGGCGCGAGTTGGGCCTCGGTCGCGGCTGCGGCGGACGGGCGGGCGTGGCGGCGGACGATGGATTGGCGATAGCCGTGCGGCTCGATCCCGTACTCCTGGCCGCCGTGGGGCGCATCGAGGCTGTAGTAGCCGCGGGCCAGGGCGTCGGCCTCGTCGAAGGGCACGTCGGGGGCGCTGTCGCGGCCGGTTTCGTAGCGGCCGCGCCGCCAGTCAGGGCGCTCGTCGCTGGGACGGTGCGCGCCGAACGCGTCGAACGCGCGGGTGTCGGCGCCGTAGTAGCGGGCCTGATCCGAGGAGAAGCGGCCTTCCTCGCCGAAGCTGCGCGGTTCGGGTCCGTCTTGCGCGGTCTCGTCGTTGCGTCGCCGGGGCGGTCGCGGTTGATCGGACGGGGTCTGGCGATTGGGCATGGACCTGCTCCTTCGTGGCTCCCTAGTTCGGAAACGACGGGGCCGGAGGGGTGTTCCGTCGCCGCGGCGGTCGACTCGGGCGATGGCTGCGCCCCGCGGCGCGCGAAACGCCGCAGCGCGAAAGCGCTTGCAGGCGCTAGGTTGGGGCGATGACGACGAGACTGATCTGGCTGAGCGCCGCGGCGCTGCTGGCGGCGAGCCCTGCGGGCGCGGTCGACCGCGGCACGACCCAGGTGGACGAGGGCTTCCGCGGGGCGGTGACCGCGCCGCTCGAGGACCTGAACCTCAAGCAGGCGCAGATCCCGGACGTGCTGCTCCGGGCGGTCGCCGACCCGTACGAGCAGGTCGCACCGAGCCGTTGCGAAGCCATCGCCGCGGAGATCGGCCGGTTGGACGCGGTGCTGGGACCGGACCTGGACGAGGCGCCGGCCCCCGACCAGCGCACGCGGATGCAGAAGCTGGGCGCGCAGGCCAAGGCCGCGGCGGTGGCCGAGGTGCGCGGCGAGACCCAGGATCTGCTGCCGTTCCGCGGCTGGGTGCGCAAGCTGAGCGGCGCGGACCGCCACCGCAAGGCGGTGGAGGCGGCGATCAAGGCCGGCGGCGTGCGGCGCGGCTATCTGAAGGGCGTGGGCATGAACATGAACTGCGCCCCGCCGGCCGCGCCGAGCTGGTTCGTTCCCGAGAAGCCGGCCACGCCGACGTCGTGGCTGGCCTGCCTCTGGGAAGGGCTGGTGAGCTGGCTGAAGGGCCTGCTCTCGGTGTTCAGCCGCTAGTTCATCCCGGCGGCGACCAGGACGGCGGCGAGGCCGACGCTCATGCCGCGGACGCTGTTGGACTTTTCCACGTCGATCCATTCGTCGAGCGAGTGGGCGCGGCCGCCCGAGCCGCCGCCGCCGATGGTGATGGCCGGAATGCCGAGCGCCATCGGCGCATTGGCGTCGGTGGAGGAGGCGTCGTACTGCGGCGTGTAGCCGAGCGCGGTGATGGCCGCGGCGGTTCCGGCGACCAGGGCCGTGTCCTTGGCGGTCTGCCCGGCCGGGCGGTCGCCGATCGGCTTGATCTCGACGCTGACCGCCCCGACGCGGGTCGAGCGGGCCTTGTTCTCATGCTCGACGGCGGCCTGCATGATCTCCTTGAAGCGCGTGTCGAGCTTGGCGAGCTCGCCGGCGTCGGCCGAGCGCATGTCGAACTCGGTGAAGACCTTGTTGGGAATGGCGTTGACCGAGGTGCCGCCGCCGGTGACCGAGGCCGAATAGGTGACCTTCGGGCTGGTCGGGACCTGGACCTCGTAGAAGTCGGCGATCGCCTTGCCCATGGCGGCCATCGGATTGACGATGCCGAACGAGCCGTAGCTGTGGCCGCCGGGGCCGTTGAAGGTCACGCGGTAGCGCTTCGAGCCGACGCCGACATGGGTGATGCCGCTGGGGTCGAGGCCGTCGACCGAGAAGAACGCTTTGGTGCGGTCCTTGTACTTGCCCTGATTGAAGAAGTAGCGGACGCCGCGCAGGTCGCCGGCGCCTTCTTCGCCGACCGTGCCGACGAAGAGAATGTCGCTGTTCGTCTTGATCTTGGCCGCGTCGAGGGCGCGGATCCAGGCCAGCAGGACCGCGAGGTTGTGTGTGTCGTCGGCGACGCCCGGGGCGAACAGCTTGGTCCCTTCGCGGCGGACCTTCACGTCGGTGCCTTCCGGGAAGACGGTGTCGAGGTGGGCGGAGACAACGACCAGCGGGCCGGGCTTGGTCCCCTTGCGCAGGCCCATGACGTTGCCCTCGGCGTCGATCTCGACGTCGGTCAGGCCGTGGGCTTCGAGCATCGCCTTGTAGGCCTTGCCGCGCGCCTCTTCCTTGAAGGGCGGGGCGGGGATCTCGGTCAGGGTGATGATGTCCTGCACGGTGCGGTCATGCTCGCGGTCGAGCACGGCGGCGGCGGCCTTGAAGGCCGGGCTGGCGACGATCCTGGCCGCGTCGTCCTTCGGCGCGGCGAGCGCCGGCGCGGCGATCAGGACGGACAGCGCGAGCGCGGCGGCGGGCAGGGAACGGGACATGGATACTCCAGGCGAAACGAGTCGCCCGGCATAGTAGCGGCGGCTTGCCTTGCGACTAGGCCCGGCTGGCCTCGGCGTGGTCGAGGGCCATGACGTCGGCGGCTTCTTCGGCGTCCATGATCTTGAGCAGCCGGGCGCGGGCGCGGTTGACGCGGCTCTTGATGGTGCCGAGCGCGCAGCCGCAGATCTCGGCCGCCTCCTCGTAGGAGAGGCCGGCGGCGCCGACCAGGATCAGCGCCTCGCGGTGTTCGTCGGGCAGTTGGGCCAGGGCCGCCTGAAGCGCGCGCATGGCGATGCTCCAGTCCTGGGTCGGCGGGGTGCGCATGTTGTTGGCGTACTCGCCGGTTTCGTCGCGGACCTCGCGGCGGCGGCGGATTACTTGGGTGTAGTAGGTGTTGCGCAGGATCGTGAACAGCCAGGCGCGCAGGTTGGTGCCCGGCTCGAACTTGTCGCGGTTGGACCAGGCCTTGATCAGGGTGTCCTGCACCAGATCGTCGGCGTCTGACCCGTTGTGGCTGAGGGACCAAGCGAAGGCGCGCAGGGCGGGGATCATCGCCACCACCTCGTTGCGCCACTCGGTGTCACCGCCCATGCTGTCCTCGAAACGCCCGGTCCCCTCACGGGCCTCGCACTTTTCGTGGCAACTCAACGCGTCCTTGGGGCAACTGTTCCGGGTTGCGGGATCGCCCCGAGCCCCCAAATGCAAGGAACTGCGTTCCAGGTCCGACGTTTGGCGAGGCGAGCACGGCTTCGCCGGGCATGGCGATTTCCGGCACAATCTGAAGCAGAGTGGAGCGGGACGATGGCGTCATTCGACAAGGCTGGACTCGCGCCAGCGCCAGCCCGGGCTGCACGGGCGCGAGGCGCCCCGGACCCCTATCGCAAGGTGCGCGACGCCAGCCTGGCGCTGACCGCGCACCTCTCGGCCGAGGACCAGACCGCCCAGTCGATGCCCGACGCCAGCCCGGTGAAATGGCACCTGGCGCACACGACCTGGTTCTTCGAGACCTTCCTGCTGATCCCGCACCTGCCGGGCTATCAGGCCTTCGATCCGGCGTTCGGCTATCTGTTCAATTCGTACTACGAGACGCTGGGGCCGCGGCAGCCGCGTCCGCAGCGCGGGCTGCTGACCCGCCCGTCCCTGACCCAGGTGCTGGCCTATCGGGCGCACGTCGACGAGGCGATGGGCCGGCTGCTGGCCGCGCCGTTCGAGGGCATGGGCGAACTGGTCGAGCTGGGTCTGGCCCACGAGGAGCAGCATCAGGAGCTGATCCTGATGGACGTGCTGCACCTGTTCGCGCAGTCGCCGCTGAAGCCGGCCTATGTGCCGGCGCCGGCCCTGCCGGTCGGGCGCGATCCCGGGCCGGCGGGCGAGGTCGCCTTCGACGGCGGGGTGGTCGAGATCGGCCACGACGGCGAGGGCTTCGCCTTCGATAACGAAGGCCCGCGGCACAAGGTCTATCTGCAGCCTTACCGGCTGGCCGACCGGCTGGTGACCAACGGCGAGTGGCTGGCCTTCATGGCCGATGGCGGCTACCGGCGGCCCGAGCTGTGGCTGTCGGAGGGCTGGGCGCGGGTCCAGGCCGAGGGCTGGGAGGCGCCGCTCTACTGGGAGCAGGGCGAACGCGGCTGGCTAGCCATGACCCTGCAAGGGCGCCGGGCGATCGCCCCGCACGCGCCGGTGACCCATGTCAGCTTCTTCGAAGCCGACGCCTACGCCACCTGGGCGGGGGCGCGGCTGCCGACCGAGGCCGAGTGGGAGCACGCAGCCCAAGGCCTGGCGGCGAGCGGCAACATGCGCGAGCAGCTGCAGTTCGGGCCGGCGGCCGCCAAGTCCGCCGCGGGCCTGCGCCAGATGTTCGGCGACGTGTGGGAATGGACGCGCAGCGCCTACTCGCCCTATCCGGGCTTCCACCCGGCGGGCGGAGCGGTCGGCGAGTACAACGGCAAGTTCATGATCGGCCAGATGGTGCTGCGCGGCGGCTGCTGCGCGACGCCGACCGGGCATGTGCGGGCCAGTTACCGCAATTTCTTCTATCCGCAGCAGCGCTGGATGTTCTCGGGCGTGCGGCTGGCTTGGGACGGCGTTCCGCAGCCGGCGGAGGGCGCGCCGGACGGCGAGTTCGCACGCGACGTGGTCGCGGGCCTGTCCCGGCCGCAGAAGGCGCTGTCGGCGAAGTACTTCTACGACGCGACCGGCTCGGACCTGTTCGAGGCGATCACCGAGCTGCCGGAGTATTATCCGACCCGCACCGAACTGGCGCTGATGCGCGCGCGGGCCGGCGAGATGGCCGCGGCGATCCCGGCGGGCGCAAGCCTCGTCGAGTTCGGCAGCGGGGCGAGCACCAAGACCCGGCTGCTGCTGGACGCTGCGCCGCAGCTGGCGGTCTACGCGCCGATCGACATCAGCGCCTCGGCGCTGGACGCAGCGGCCGCCTCGATCGGTCGGGACTATCCGAAGCTGACGGTCGCGCCGCTGGTCGAGGACTTCACCAAGGCGCTGGAGCTGCCGGAAGCGGCGACCCATCCGCGGGTCGGCTATTTCCCCGGCTCGACGATCGGCAACTTCACGCCGGACGAGGTCGTCGCCTTCCTGTCAGGCGCGCGACGGTTGCTGGGCGATGACGCCCGGTTCCTTGTCGGCATCGACCTGGCCAAGGACGAGGCCGTCCTGACCGCGGCCTATGACGACGCGCAAGGCGTGACGGCGGCGTTCAATCTGAACCTTCTGGCGCGGATCAACCGCGAGCTTGGCGGGGATTTCGATCTGTCGGCCTTCCGCCATCAGGCGGTTTGGAACGCTGATCAGGGCCGGATCGAGATGCATCTGGTCAGCGAGCGCGACCAGTTCGTGAGTGTGGCGGGGCGTTCGTTCCGCTTCGCGGCGGGAGAGAGCATCCACACCGAGAACTCCTACAAGTTCACGATGGACGGCTTCGCCGCGCTGGCCGCAGAGGCCGGCTGGAAGCTGGAGCGGAGCTGGGAAAGCTCCGCCCCGAGCTTCGCAGTGGTGCTGCTGAGGGCCTGACCGATCTTGGAATCGGCAGGCGCCTCGGCGTCTCAGCTCTCGAGACGCTCGCCGCGGCTGCGGCCGCCGCCACGCGAGGACTCACCGCCCTTGCGCCCAGCGGAGGCGGCCAGATCGCGGTCCTTGGCGAAACTACGTTTCTCGCCCGGAACACTGGCGCCGCCCTTGCGCGCGATCTCGCGGCGGCGTTCCGGATTCATTGCTGCAAATCCGCGGCGGGATTTCGGCTTGGCGGTGGGTTCAAGATCCATGAGCGGCTCCTCTGCGCGCCGACCGTCGGGGGGAGGGCGGTCGACGCCTCGCTGTCCTTACGGTCAAGCAAACTCGCCAAGGGCGAAGGAGGTTGCGCGCAAAATGCGATTGGCGCCTGCGACGTTTCGTACCGCAAAGCTTTGTCCGGACACGGTGTCCGTGGACTGACAGGGGATAGCGGCGGGGCCGTGCGCCGCGCAGGCGCTGTTAAAATTTTGCGGAGCGGTCAGATCGGCAGCTGGACGCGGGCGGTGAGGCCGCCGCCGGGGCGATTGACCAGCACCACGTCGCCGCCGTGGCCGCGGGCGACCGAGCGGACGACGGCCAGCCCCAGGCCGATGCCGCCGGTCTGGCGGCTGCGCGAGGGCTCGCGCCGATAGAAGGGTTCGAACACCCGCTCGAACTCCTCGGGGGGGATGCCGGGGCCGTCGTCCTCGATCTCGACGATGGCGCTGGCGCCGTCGCGATAGACCCGAGCGCGGGCGCGGTCGCCGAACTTGATCGCGTTCTCGAGCAGGTTGGCGAACAGGCGGCGCAGGGCCAGGGGATCGCCCTCCAGCACCACCTTCTTTCCACGTTCGACCTGAGTGTCGGCGCCGGTGTCAGCCATCTCGTCACAGACGCTTTCCAGCAGCGAGGAGAGCTCCAACAGGGTCCGCTCGCCCGGCCGGCTGGTGTCGCGCACGAAGGTCAGGGCGGCGGAGATCATGTCCTCCATCTGGTCGATGTCGGCGGCCATCTTCACGCGCACGTCCTCGGGCACGTTCTCGATGCGGAAGCGCAGGCGGGTAAGCGGCGTGCGCAGGTCGTGTGCGATGGCGCCGACCATCGCGGTGCGGTCCTCGACGTAGCGGCGCAGACGCTCCTGCATGTCGTTGAACGCCTTCACCGCGACGCTGATCTCGGCCGAGCCCTTGAGCGACAGCGGCGGCGCGCGTGGGTCGCGGCCGAGCCGCTCGGCCGCATCGGTGAAAAGCCTGATGGGCGCGGAGAGCCGGCGGGCGAAGACGAAGGCCACCGGGGTCATGGCCAGGGCCGAGAGCAGGAACAGCAGCACGATCCGCTGCTGCCAGGCGTCCAGGCCGATGCCGCGCTCGGGCGAGAGCACCTTCCAGCGGCCGTCGGGCTGCTGCACGGCGACCTTGAAGGGGGCGATCATGAAGTGGTCTTCGACCTCGCCGCCCTCGCGCGCCATCCGATCGCGGATGACCCGGAAGACGCGGCGGTCGGAGAACGGGAAGCGCGAGGTCGAAGCCACCAGCACACGCTCGACCGGCACGCCGAGGCCCGCGGCGATCTGGGCGCGGATCTTCGGCGTCATCCGCCCTTCCATCACCAGGTGCGGCGGGGTCCTGGTCACCGTGACGGTGAGAGGGTGGCGTTCGGTGAAGGTCGGCGGCGCGCCGCGCAGGGTCTGGACGATCTCGCCGATCCGGTAGAAGTCCGGGGCCGGCGGCGGCAGGTTGAACAGCAGGAACAGGCTGATGGCCTGGGCGGCGACCAGGCTGAGCCCGATCAGGGCGAGCAGCTGACCGAAGAGGGATGCGGTCGGCCGCCCGGCCCAGGGCGCAGTCACAGACGCTTCACCTTGGCGGTGAACATGTAGCCTTCATTGCGGATGGTGCGGATCAGGTCCTGGCCGCCGCCGCCGTCGTCGAGCTTGCGGCGCAGGCGGCTGATCTGGACGTCGATGGCCCGGTCGAAGGCCTCGGAGTCCGGGCCGCGGGCGAATTCCAGCAACTGATCGCGGGTCAGCACCCGCTGCGGCCGCTCGACGAAGGTGCGCAGCAGCGAGAACTCGCCGGTGGAGAGGTTGACCACCACGCCTTGCGGCGAGCGCAGCTCGCGGCGGACCAGATCGAAGCGCCAGCCGGCGAACTCGCAGCCGGCGCTGGTCGAGGCGGCCTGGCCGCGCAGCTCGGCGCGGCGCAGCACGGCCCGGACGCGGGCCAGGAGTTCGCGCGGGTTGCATGGCTTGGAGAGGTAGTCGTCGGCGCCGAGCTCCAGTCCGACGATGCGGTCGGTGTCCTCGCCCATGGCCGAGAGCATGATGATCGGCGGGCCTTCGCCGACGGCCAGGCGGCGGCAGATGGCCAGGCCGTCCTCGCCCGGCAGCATGACGTCGAGCACGATCAGGTCGATGGGGCCGCGCTCCAGGGCCTGCTCCATCTCGCGGGAGTCGCCGGCGGTCTCGACCTGATAGCCGTGCCTGCCCAGGAAGTCGGACACGACGTCCCGGATGCCCGGATCGTCGTCGACCATCAGAATGCGGGCGCTGGAGCCCGCTCCGGACTGTTCGCTACGTGTATCCATCCGGGGCATTTTCACGCGCCCGCGTAACGCGCAGATTTCACGACTGAAAGCATTACGCGCCGGCCAGGACCTCGTCGGCGACGAACGGGTTCGTGCGGCGCTCCTGTCCGAAGGTCGACATCGGGCCGTGGCCGGGCACGAAGGCGACGTCGTCGCCGAGCGGCCAGAGCTTGCCGGTGATCGAATCGATCAGTTGCTGATGGTTGCCGCGCGGGAAGTCGGTGCGGCCGATAGAGCCCTGGAACAGCACGTCGCCGACCTGGGCGAAGCGCGCCTGGCGGTGGAAGAACACCACGTGGCCGGGGGTATGGCCGGGGCAGTGGTAGACCTCGAACTCCGTCTCGCCCAGCGACACCGTGTCGCCGTCCGAAAGCCAGCGGTCAGGGGTGAAGGAGCGGGCGTCGGGCATGCCCCACTTGGCGCCCGAGGCGGTGATCTCGTCGATCCAGAACGCGTCGTCGGGGTGCGGACCCTCGATCGCGGCGCCGGTGGCCTCCTGCAGGGCGGCGGTTCCGCCGGCATGGTCCAGGTGGCCATGGGTGATCCAGATCTTCTCGAGCGTCAGGCCTTGCGACTTCAGGGCTTCGAGCAGGCGCGGGACCTCGCCGCCCGGATCGATCACGGCGGCCTTCAGGGTCTTGGCGCACCAGACGATGGTGCAGTTCTGCTGCAGCGGGGTGACCGGCGCGATGACGGCGCGGATGGGGGGCTCGGCGTTCATGGTCTCTAACATCGGGCCTGACGGACGATAAGAAAAGGCCCGGGACGAACCCGGGCCTCTCCAAGTCAGTGCTGGCGATCGCCGGGCGCCGGCGCGCCGGGCATCGGCGCGACAGGTCCCGGAGGCGCGTCGGGCGACAGTTCGGGGACATCGATGATGCCCCGGCCGACGTGGCTCTTGCGATAGCCGTAGAGGTAGTAGACCACCAGGCCGATCAGCGCCCAGCCCAGGAACAGCAGCTTGGTCTCGGTCGACAGGCTGAAGAACAGGTAGACGCAGCCCACCGCCGCGAGCGGCGCGACGATGATGATCGCCGGGGCCCGGAACGGACGCTTGCGGCCCGGGTCCGTGCGACGCAGCACCAGCACCGCGATGGCCACCATCGCGAACGCGAACAGGGTGCCCGAGTTCGAGATGTCAGCCAGCACGCCGACCGGGAAGAAGGCCGAGAACAGGGCGACGAAGATGCCGGTGATGATGGTGATCACGTACGGCGTCTTGAAGGTGGGGTGCACCTTCGAGAACACGGCGGGCAGCAGGCCGTCGCGGCTCATGACGAAGAAGATGCGGGTCTGGCCGAACATCATCATCAGGATGACCGAGGGCAGGGCCAGGCCGGCGGCGAGGCCGATCAGGTTGCCGATCTGCGGCCAGCCGATGGAGCGCAGGGTCCAGGCCAGGGCTTCCTTCGAGCAGACCACGGCGTTGTCGGCCGCGGCCTTACAGGCGGCGGCCAGCTCGGGGCTGCCGGGGCGCAGGCCGGCGCCAGAGGCGTCGGTGATCGGCTGAGCGCCGACGGTGCCGATCACGCCGGAGGCGACCAGGATGTAGAAGATGGTGCAGATGCCGAGCGAGCCGATCAGGCCGATGGGCATGTTGCGTTGTGGGTTCTTGGTTTCTTCGGCCGCGGTCGAGACCGCGTCGAAGCCGACATAGGCGAAGAAGATCGAGGCCGCGGCCGCCGAGACGCCGCCGATGCCGAGCGGCGCGAAGGGGTGGAAGTTCTCCATCTTGATCACCGGCAGGGCCAGGAAGATGAAGAGGGTCAGGGCCGCGACCTTCACCGCGACCAGGATGGCGTTGACGGTCGCCGATTCCTTGGTGCCGATCACCAGCAGGCCCGTCACCGCCAGGGCGATCATCGCGGCCGGCAGGTTGACGATGCCGCCGTCCATTGGTCCGCGGACCAAGGCGAGGGGGATCTCGATGTGGAAGGCGTGCTCGATAAGCCCGACGACGTAGCCGGACCAGCCCACCGACACCGCGCCCGCGGCGACGGCGTATTCGAGGATCAGCGCCCAGCCGACCATCCAGGCCAGCAGTTCGCCCATGACGGCGTAGCTATAGGTGTAGGCGGACCCGGAAACCGGGACCATGGAAGACATTTCGGCGTAACAGAGCGCGGCGACCGCGCAGACGAAGCCAGCGATGACGAAGCTGGCGATCATGCCGGGGCCGGCCTTCTGGGCCGCCTCGGCGGTCAGTACGAAGATCCCCGTGCCGATGATGGCCCCGATGCCAAGCATGGTAAGCTGAAACGCGCCCAGCGACCGGTGCAGAGACTTTTTCTCTGCGGTCGCGAGAATCGCGTCGAGCGATTTAACTCGCCACATATTTCCTCCAGGAAAACCCGTGCGGCCCCCGCCGCGCGGTCTGATTGGGCGTTACGTGGCCTCTTCGTAACCTTGCGGTCAAGCGCCAAGCCGTCGCTGACCTTTGCGCCAAAGCGGGCGCCCGCGGGATGAGCGTCCGTCTTGGCCCGGCGCGCAGGCGCGGCTAGACCACGGCATGCTTCCGGTAGAGGAAATTTTGCCCGCCCTGCAGGCGGCGCTCGAGGCGCGGACCTCGGCGGTGCTGGTGGCGCCGCCGGGTGCGGGCAAGACGACGCTGGTCCCGTTGCGCCTGCTGGACGCCGCGTGGCTGGAGCGCCGCAAGATCGTGATGCTGGAGCCGCGGCGGCTGGCGGCGCGCGCGGCCGCCGAGCGCATGGCCAAGACCTTGGGCGAAAAGGTCGGCGAAACAGTCGGTTATCGCGTTCGGATGCAGTCGAAGGTCTCGGCCCGCACGCGTATCGAGGTGGTCACCGAGGGCGTCTTCAGCCGCATGATCCTGGCCGATCCGAGCCTGGACGGCGTCGGCGCGGTGATCTTCGACGAGTTTCACGAGCGCAGCCTGGACGCCGACCTCGGCCTGGCCCTGGCGCGGGACGCGCAGGGGGTGCTGCGCGAGGACCTGCGCATCCTGGTGATGTCGGCGACCCTGGACGGGGCGGCGGTCGGGCGGCTGCTCGACGACGCGCCGGTGATCGAGAGCCAGGGCCGCAGCTTTCCTGTGGATACTCGCTATCTGGGCCGCGACGAGCGCTTGCGGCTGGAAGACCGGGTGGTGCGCGCGGTCGAACGGGCGCTGGCCGAGGAGAGCGGCAGCATCCTGGTGTTCCTGCCCGGGCAGGGCGAGATCCGGCGGACCGCCGAGCTGCTGGCCGAACGCGTGCGGCGGCCCGACGTGCGCATCGCGCCGCTCTATGGCGCGCTGGACCCGGCCGAACAGGACGCGGCGATCAGCCCGGCGCCGGCCGGGGTGCGCAAGGTGGTGCTGGCGACCTCGATCGCCGAGACCAGCCTGACCATCGAGGGCGTGAGGGTGGTCATCGACTGCGGGCTGGCGCGTGTGCCGCGGTTCGATCCGGCCAGCGGCCTGACCCGGCTGGCGACGGTGCGGGTGAGCCGCGCCGCCGCCGACCAGCGGCGCGGCCGCGCGGGGCGAACCGAGCCGGGCGTCGGCTACCGGCTGTGGGACGAGGCCGAGACCCGGGCGCTGGCGGCCTTCGCCGATCCGGAAATCCTCGACGCCGAATTGTCGGGCCTGGCGCTGGACCTGGCGCGCTGGGGCGCGCGCGACCCGAGCGAGCTGGCGTTCCTCGATCCGCCGCCGGCCGCGGCCTTCAACGAGGCGCGGACGCTGCTGCGGCGGCTGGAGGCGCTGAGCGACGACGGCGTGCTGACCGGGCACGGCGAGACGCTGAGCGAGTTTCCGCTGGCCCCCCGGCTGGCGCACATGGTGCTGAAGGCCGGCGAGACCGGGCAGGCCGAGCGGGCCGCGCAGATCGCCGCCCTGGTGACCGAGCGCGGGCTGGGCGGGCGCGACGCCGATCTGCGCCACCGGCTGGAGGGCTTGGGCCGGGACCGCTCGCCGCGGGCCCGCGACGCGCGCGCCCTGGCCGAGCGCTGGGCGCGGCTGGCGGGCAAGCCCGGCAAGGGCGAGCCGCTGGAGGACGGGCTGCTGCTGGCCTTCGCCTATCCGGAGCGGATCGCCAAGGCGCGGGGCGGGAGCGGGGAGTTCCAGCTGGTCAGCGGCCGCGGCGCCTTCGTCGAGCCGACCGACGCCCTGGCGCGCGAGAAGTGGCTGGCGATCGCCGAGATGGGCGGCGGCGAGCGGCGGGACCGGATCCTGCTGGCCGCGCCGGTGGACGAGGGCGAGCTGGTCGCCGCGTTCAGGGGGCAGATGCAGACTGACTACCGGCTCGACGAGAGCGGCGGCGGGCGGCTGCGGGCTAAGCGGCTGACGCGGCTGGGCAAGGTGACCGTGCGCGAGGAGATCGACGAGAGCCCCGACCCGGCGCTGATCGCCGCGGCGCTGGCGGGCCGTGTGCGGGCCGAGGGCCTGGGCCAGCTGCCGTGGGGCGAGGCGGCGCGGTCGTTCCGCGAGCGCGCGGCGTTCCTCCGCGCCCAGGGGCAGGACTGGCCGGACCTCAGCGATGCGGCGCTGATCGAACAGCTCGACGACTGGCTGACGCCGCTTTTGAGCGGCGTGCGCTCGCTGGGCGCCTTGAGGCCGGACGTGCTGGACGGCGCGGTGCGGGCGCTGGTTCCCTGGGATCAGCAGCGCCGGCTGGAGGCCAGCGCGCCGGCCCGCTGGACGGCGCCGACCGGCAACAGCTTCGCCATCGACTATGCCGCCGAGGGCGGGCCGCGGGTCGATGTCCGCGTGCAGGAGGTGTTCGGCCTCAAGGAGCATCCGCGAGTGGGCGGCGCGCCGCTGACCCTGTCGTTGCTGTCGCCGGGGCATCGCCCGATCCAGACCACCAAGGATCTGCCGGGCTTCTGGGGCGGATCGTGGAAGGACGTCAGGTCGGACATGCGCGGGCGCTACCCCAAGCACGTCTGGCCCGAGGATCCGGCCAACACCGCCCCGACCGCGCGGGCCAAGCCGCGCGGGACTTAAGGCCGGAAGCGCATGGCGACGTCGCAGCGCTCATAGCGGGCGCCGAACAGGCCCATGACCTCAGCGTCGTGCTCAAAGCCGAGCTTTTCGTAGAGGTGGATGGCCGGGCCGCACTTGGTGTTGGTCAGCAGGTAGAGCTGGTCGGCGGCGCCCATGGCGCGGGCGCGCTCGATCGCCTTGGCCAGCAGGAACTCGCCCACCTTTCGGCCGCGGGCGGACCTGGAGACGCCCATCTTGGTCAGCTCGTACCAGCCGTCCTTGGCCTTCATGATCGCGCAGGTCCCGACGACGCCGAGGCCTTGAGCTTCGGCGAACAGGATCGCGCCGCCCTGATCGACGATCCGCGCCCGGGGGTTCGACATCAGGTCGATGTCGTTGGCCTCCAGCGAGAACATCTCTTCGATCCACTCGGCGTTGATCGCGTAGAAGGCCTCGGCCAAGTCGTCGGTGAAGTCGCGAACGGCCATGTCGGGGGCCAGGGCCGGTTCAGCGAGCGTCCGTTCGGTCAGCGACCGTTGGTCGAGGGCCGCCTCGACCCGGGCGATGGCGTCCATGAGCTCCTGATGGCGGCCGTCGCAGAGCGAGATCGCGGCGGCCTCGACCCGCGGCCAGAGGTCGCCTTCGAGCCGGTCCATCAGCGCTCCGCCCGCGGGGGTGAGCGAGAGCATCTTCTGGCGCTGGTCGCGCCCGTCCTTGCCGACCTCGACGAGGCCTTGTTCGATCAACGCCTGCAGGGCGCGGGTCGTGGTCGGCTGGCTGACGCGCAGGTGCTGGGCGACGGCGCCGACCGTGAGCGGGCCCTCGCGGCGGAGCACCGCCAGCAGCGGCTGCTGGGCCGGCTGCACCGGCAGGTCCATCGCCTGGAGGATAGCGCCTGCTTCGGTCTGCAGCCGATCGCCGAGGCGCTTGAGGCGGCTGCCGAGGAACATCACGCCAAGGTCGGACAAGGTGTCGGGGGTCATCTGGCCGCTCCGCGAGGGTGAATATAGCAAGGTATATACATAGCTATATAAATTGACGTCAAGGCGCTCGCGAGGGAGCGCGCAGACGGGGGAGGAGGCTAGGTGGCGGCGTAGATCATGATGCCGGTGGCGACCGACAGGTTCAGGCTGTCGGCGCGGCCGCGCATCGGAATCTTGACGTTGACGTCGCAGAGCGCGGCCATGTCCGGCGTCAGGCCCTGCTGCTCGTTGCCCATCAGGATCATCGCCGGCTTGGCGTAGCTGGCCTGGCGGTGGTCGACCTCGGCGGTGAGCAGGGTGCCGACCACCGAACCCGGCCACGACGCGCGCCAGTCCGCGAACTCGGCCTCGCTCGCCTTGACGATCGGGACAGCGAAGATCGAGCCCATGGTGGCGCGGACCGCCTCGACCGAGAACGGGTCGCAGCAGTCGCCGACCAGGATCACCGCGCTGCAGCCGGCCGCGTCGGCGGTGCGCACGATGGTGCCGAGATTGCCCGGATCGCGCACCCGGTGCAGGGCGACGATGCAGGTCGCCGCGGCCGGGTCTAGCGAGGTCAGCGGCGTGAACACTTGGGCGAAGACGGCGACGACGGCCTGCGGGTTGTCGCGCCGCGAGACCTTGGCAAGGATGTCCTGGGTGACCTCGATGACCTCGCCGCTGGCGGCCAGCGTCGCCTGGATCGCGCGCTTGAGCAGCGGATGACCCTCGGCGTCCTTGCCGTACATCAGGATGCGCGGCGCATGGCCGAGCTCGACGGCCTCGGTGACGATCTTCAGGCCCTCGGCCACGAACAGGCCCGACTGCTCGCGCTCCTTGCGCATGTGCAGGCCGCGGACGGCCTTGACGGTGGGATTGGTCAGCGAGGTGACGAGGCGGCTCATGCCGACCACCGGCCGTAGAAGGACATGCCGATCTGGCGGTCGGCGGCGTCCTCGACCAGGGTCAGTTCGCCCCAGTCGATGGCTCCGCCGCGGCCGCCAAGCTTGGCGGCGCACAGCGACGACAGGGCCGCTCCGGAGATCCGCTCGGCATAGGCGTTGAGCAGCAGGAAGGAGGCGTTGTCCCCGAGCAGTTCAGCGCATAGGGCCGAGAGCTCGGGCAGGTTCTCGAACAGGCGCCAGACCTCGCCGTCGGGGCCGCGGCCGTATTTCGGCGGATCGAGGATGATGCCGTCGTAGCGCGAGCCGCGGCGCACCTCGCGTTGGACGTAGCGGCGTGCGTCCTCGCAGATCCAGCGGATCGGGCGGTCGTCGAGTCCGGAGAGGGCGGCGTTCTCGCGGGCCCAGGCGATGGCCTTCTTGGAGGCGTCGACGTGGGTGACATGAGCCCCGGCCGCGGCGCAAACCAGGCTGGCGACGCCGGTGTAGCCGAACAGGTTGAGGATGCGCGGCTGATCGGGCAGGGCGCGCACGCGCTGATCCAGCCAGGCCCAGTTGGCGGCCTGCTCCGGGAAGAAGGCCAGGTGGCGGAAGGCGGTGAAGCGGGCGTGGAAACGCACGTCGCCCCAGGCCATCGGCCAGCTTTCCTTGGGCTTGCCGCGGAAGCGCCACTTGCCGGCATCTTCCTCGTCGGACGGATCGAAGACGGCGTCGGCCTTGTCCCAGGTCGCGGCCGGCAGCCGCGGATCCCACATGGCTTGGGGTTCGGGGCGCACGACGGTGTAGGGGCCGTAGCGTTCGAGCTTGCGGCCGCCGCCAGAGTCCAGCAGGGCGTAGTCGGCCCAGCCGGTGGTGCGCATGGCGCCGGGCAGCTCCGCGACGACGGGGGCGGTCTTGGTCATGGCCGCCCACTAGCCGGTTCGCAGGCTTGCGGTCCAGTCCTGCGAGGGTTCAGCGCCCCTGCAGGGCCGCTTCGGTGCCCTCGATCTCTTCCCTGATCCAGTCGTGGCCGTTGGCCGACAGCACGCCGTCGAGGGCGGCCATGTGGACCGAGAGCCGATCGCGAATCTCCGGATCGACGTCGGTGCGCGTCGCCATCCACTTGGCGACGAGGTGAAGTCCGAAGGCGCTGTGCAGCGCCAGGCGTTGCAGTTGGTCGTCGGGCAGTCTCATGGCCGCTCCCTCATCCATTCGCCCGAAAGAAACGCCTGAACGGTCGAAACGCTGCCGTTTGGCGGCGATCACCTGCGCAAGAGCTTACGCAGGGGCGCCCTTAGTCTCGGATTCAGCTGGGCTTTTCTTTAGTACAGGCTTGCAACCGCGGTGGTTTTGGTTTCCGTTTGTTACAGGACGGACTCGGAAGGATAGCTGTGACCATCGCAGTGACGACGCGGCGCTCAGCCCGGAAACCCAAGGGCGACGGCCACCTCCGCAGGCAAGAGATCCTGGAGGCCGCCGAGCGCATCTTCGTGGCCGAGGGCTACGAGGGCGCGACGATCCGCAAGATCGCCGACGAAGTGGGGGTGTCCTCCACGGCGCTCTACATGCACTTCCCGGACAAGAGCTGCATCCTGCTGGAGATCTGCCAGGGCACGATCCGCCAGTTGCTGGAGCGCAACGCCGAGATCGCCGCCAAGCCGATGGACGCGGCCAACCGCGTCAAGCTGATGCTCGACGCCTACATGCGCTGGGGCCTGGAGCATCCGAACGCCTACGAGCTGGTGTTCTGCAACGCCGCCCGGCTGATCGCGATGATCGGCGACGAGCCGATGACCGCCGACCTCGGCGACCAGTGCTATCAGGTGTTCTCCGGCGTGGTCCGCGAGATCGCCGCCGAAGGCCGGCTGCGCACCGGCAGCGCCGACAGCGCCGCCCAGGCGCTGTGGACCGCCTGCCACGGCGTGGTCAGCATGATGATCGCCCGGCCGAACTTCGACTGGGCCCCGACCGACGAGCTGATCCACGTCACGCTCGACGGCCTGATGCACGGCCTGGTCGCCGACTAGTCCGCTCCAGCGTTACAAGGCGCGGCTTCAGGGTTCGCCCCAATACGCGGCGTACTCGTCTGAGGCGAGGGTGGGAGCCTGTCCGACAGGCGAGGCCCGCCCATGACCCAATCGTTCCTGGCTCCCAAATCCGGCGTGCAGACGCGCCGGTGGCTGCTCGGCTCCGTCGCCAGTCTTGGCGGCGCCGCGCTGCTGGCCGGCTGCGGTCGCCAGACTGCTGAAGGGGAGAAGAATGCGGCTCCGGCGCCGGGCGCCGTGAACGCGGCCGACGCGCCCCGGGCGATCGCCAAGGAGGCGTGGCTCTACGCCTATCCGGGGCTGATGAACTACCAGACCCTGGTCAAGCAGACACAGGATCCGAAGAGTCCGGAGTACGTCGGGTTCGGCAAGTTCCGTCACTACAGCCAGTTCTTCACCCCCGCCAACCGCGACATCGTCACGCCGAACAACGACACGCCCTATTCTTGGGCCTGGCTCGACCTGCGCGCCGAGCCCTGGGTGCTGAGCGTGCCCGCCGCGCCGCGCGATCGCTACTACGTCCATCAGTTCATGGATCTGTTCACCCAGATCTTCGGCTATGTCGGGGTGCGGGCGACGGGGCGCGACGCGGGCAGCTATCTGATCGCCGGCCCCGGCTGGACCGGGCCGACGCCGCGCGGGGTCAACGGCGTGCTGAGGTCGGAGAGCGACCTGGTGCTGAACCTGGCGCGCACGAGCATGTCGGGGCCGCAGGACGCCGCCGCCGTTCGGGCGTTCCAGGCGCAGTACAAGCTGCAGCCGCTGTCGGCTTTCGCCAAGACCCCGGCGCCCGCGCCGGCGCCGGCGATCAGCTTTCCGCCCTGGGACAAGGCCAAGGCGTTGGGGCCGGACTTCGGCGGCTATCTGAATTTCCTGCTGCAGTTCAGCCAGCCGACGCCGGCGGTCGAAGTCCCGCTGATGGCGCGGTTCGCGGCGATCGGGGTCGGCCCCGGCAAGCCGTTCGACCTGGTGGCCATGACCCCCGAGGCGCGCGAGGCGGTGGTCGGCGGCGCGGCGGACGGGGCGGCGGCGTTGGAGGCCGAGGTCGCCAGGACCACGAGCTCGATCGGCCTGTTCGGCTCGCGCGAGCAACTGGGCTCCAACTACATCATGAAGCGCGCAGTGGCGGCCGCCATGGGCATCTACGGCAATTCCGCCGAAGAGGCCGTCTATGTCGGCACGATGCGGGACGCGAGCGGCGCGCCGTTGGACGGCGCCAACCGCTACGAGGTCCGTCTGACCAAGGCGCAGCTGCCGCCAGCGGCGTATTTCTGGTCGGTGACCATGTACAACCTGCCGGACAGGCTGTTGGTCGAGAACCCGATCAAGCGCTACTCGCTGGGCGACCGCAGCAACCTGAAGTACGGGCCGGACGGGTCGCTGACGCTCTATGTCCAGGCGACGTCGCCCGGACCCGACAAGGAATCCAACTGGCTGCCCAGCCCGGCCACGGGCCCGTTCAACGTAGTCTTCCGGCTCTATGGGCCGTCGTCGGAGGCGCGGCAGGGCAAGTGGCCGCCGCCGCCGCTGACCAAGGTGGGGTAGGGGGTCAGTCCGGCCGGTAGGCGCGCAGGAAGGTGTCGACGGCGTTGTTCACCTGGACTTCGACCTCGGCGTCGGTCAGTTCGCCGGAGATCACGCCCCAGGTCCGCGGCTGCAGGACGCCGGAGATGGTCAGGTCCTTGAACTGCTGGGCCGCGACGAACGGGTCGGCGCGGCGCAGGGCGCCCTGGTCCATCAGGTCCGACAGGTAGCCGGCGATCTTGGTCAGGATCACCTTCGGGCCCATGTCGTAGAAGGTCTGGCCAAGCTCAGGGAAGCGGCCGCTCTCGCCGACCACGACGCGGTGGATGCCGATCGATTCCGGGGTCAGCAGCAGCTTCAGGAACGCCGCGCCGAAGTGCTCGAGCCGCTCGCGGGCGTCGTCGCCCTCGTGCTCGACGTCGAACAGGGTCTCGGCCAGGGCGCCGCACTGGCGCTGCATGACCGCCTCGAACAGCTCTTCCTTGGATTTGAAGTAGTTGTAGAGCGTGCCCTTGGACCCCCCCAGCCGCGCGGCGATGCTGGACATCGACGTGGCCGCGTAGCCGTCGGCCAGAAAGCAGTCGCGCGCGACGTCGAGAATGCCGTCACGGCGTTCATCGCGGCGTTCTTCGCGCCGGCTCATGGGGGCGGCTGTCATCTGACCATCCTGTACGGTTTGTCCTTGACGAAATCCAGTGTCGGGAACATATGACCGTACCGTACGGTTTTCCAGGCGGTACTTCTCCTCAGTCGATTCTCGAGACGCGGCATGGCACGCCTGATTCTCCCCCCCGTGACGGCGGCCCTCCTGTTGGCGGGCTGCGCGGCCGTACCAAACCTGGGTCCAGCCCCCCAGGTCCGCCCTGCGCAGGCCTATGCCGCAACCTCGAGCTTCGACGCCCCGGCCGCCGAGTGGCCGGCCGACCAGTGGTGGAAGAGCTATGGCGACGCCCAGCTCGACACCCTGGTCGATGAGGCGCTGGCCGGGTCTCCGAGCCTGGTGCAGGCGCAGGCGCGGGTGCGCGCGGCGCAGGCGCGGGCCCAACAGAGCCGCGCGGCGCTGCTGCCCAGCGCGGCGCTGAACGCCCAGGCCGCCGAGACCAAGCAGAGCTACAACAACGGCATTCCGCCGGCCTTCGTGCCCGAGGGCTACAACGACACCGGCCGCGCGACGCTGGACCTGAGCTTCGACCTCGACCTGTGGGGCAAGAACCGTGCGGCGCTGGCCGCGGCGACGTCGGAAGCCACCGCCGCCGAGATGGACGCGGCCCAGGCGCGGCTGATGCTGACCACCTCGGTGGTCGGCGCCTATGCCGAACTGTCGCGCGCCTTCGCCGTCGAGGACGCGGCCGTGCAGGCCCAGGCCAACCGCGAAGCCACCCGCAAGCTGGTCGCCCAGCAGGTCGAGAACGGCGCGGCCAACAAGGGCGAACTGCGGCAGGCAGAATCCGGGCTGGCGAGCGCCAACCAGGAACTGGCCGCCGCGCAGGAACAGGTCGGCCTGGCCCGCGACGCGATCGCCGCCCTGCTGGGCGCCGGTCCCGACCGGGGCCTGGCGATCGCCAAGCCGCAGGCGCCGGCGGCGCGCGAGTTCGGGCTGCCGTCGAACCTGGCGGCCGACCTGATCGGGCGTCGTCCCGACATCGTCGCGGCGCGGCTGCGCGCCGAGGCGGCCGGAAAGCGCATCGATGTCGCGCGCAAGTCCTTCTATCCGAACGTGAATTTGGCCGGCTTCATCGGCGCTCAGTCGCTCGGCCTGAACATGCTGACCGAGAGCGGCTCGGACATCGGCCAGGCGGGCCTGGCGCTCAGCCTGCCGATTTTCCAGGGCGGACGGCTGTCGGGCGCCTATCGCGGCGCGCGGGCCGAGTACGACGCCGCGGTCGGCGCCTATGACGCCACCCTGACCCAGGCGCTGAAGGAGGTGGCCGACGCCGCCGTCAGCGAACGTGCGCTGGCCGTCCGGCTAGAGGCCGCGCGCGAGGCCCTGGCCAAGGGCGAGGAAGCCTATCGCATCGCCCGCCTGCGCTACGAAGGCGGCCTGAACTCCTACACCTCGGTGCTGACCGCCGAGAACGCCGTGATCCTGCAGCGGCGGGCCGCCGCTGACCTGGAATCGCGCGCGCTCACCCTTGATGCAGCCCTGGTCCGCGCCCTTGGCGGCGGCTTCCGGGCCGCCTGACCCCAACCCGTTTCCGTCCTCCCCCGGAAAGGTCTCCCATGCCCGACGACATCGGATCGCATCCCCAACCCGCGGCGGTCGCCACGACCGCCCCGCCGGCCAACGGCGCGCGCCGCAAGCGGCTGTTCATGATCCTCGGGGGCGTGGTGCTCGCCGGCGCCGTGATCTGGGGGCTGTACTATTTCCTGGTCGGCTCGCGTCACGTGACCACCGACAACGCCTATGTGAACGCCGACACCGCCCAGGTGACGGCGCTGGTCGCCGGGCCGATCGTGCAGGCGCCGGTCGGCGAGACCACGGTGGTCAAGACCGGGCAGGTGATCGCGGTGATCGATCCGGCCGACTTCAAGCTGGCCGTCGACCGCGCCCGCGCCGAGCTCGGCCAGGCGCAGCGCCGGGTCGGTCAGTACTTCGCCAATGACGAGGCGCTGGGCGCCCAGACCGCCGCCCGGGGGGCCGACATCGCCCGCGCCGAGGCGATGCTGGCCAGCGCGAGATCCGACTATTCGCGGGCCGAGGTCGAGTACGGCCGCCGCCGCAACCTGGCCGATTCCGGCGCGGTGTCGGGCGACGAGCTGACCCAGGCCGAGAACCGTTATCAGGCCGCCAAGGCCGCGCTGGCCGCCGCCCAGGCGGGCCTGGCCCAGGCCAAGGCCGCCGCCGCCCAGTCGGCCGGTCAGCAGAAGGCCGCCAACGCCCTGGTCGCCGGGACCAACGTCGAGGACAACCCCGAGGTCGCCGCGGCCCGCGCCAAGCTGGCTCAGGCCGAGCTGGACCTGGCCCGCACCACGATCCGCTCGCCGGTCGACGGCGTGGTGGCGCGAAAGAGCGTGGTGGTCGGCCAGAAGGTCGCCAACGGCGCGCCGGTGATGAGCATCGTGCCGATCCAGACCGCCTATGTGGACGCCAACTTCAAGGAAGTGCAGCTGCGCAAGGTGCGGCCCGGCCAGCCGGTCGAGCTGACCAGCGATCTTTACGGCAGCGGCGTGAAGTTCCACGGCAAGGTCGCCGGCGTCGGCGGCGGCACCGGCTCGGCCTTCGCGCTGATCCCGGCCCAGAACGCCACCGGCAACTGGATCAAGGTCGTGCAGCGCGTGCCGGTCCGCATCGCCCTGGATCCCAAGGAGCTGGCCGAGCATCCGCTGCGCGTCGGCCTGTCCATGGAAGCCGTGATCGACATCTCGAAGTAAGGGGCGCGGCCCGTGAGCCAGAGCCAATCGACGCCGGCGCCGGCGCCCCTGACGGGGATGGCGCTGCTGGTCACCGGGCTGCTGCTCGGGCTGGCCAACTTCATGGTGGTGCTGGACATCACCATCGCCAACGTCGCCGTGCCGCATATCGCCGGCGGCCTGGCCGTGTCGCCCAGCCAGGGCACCTGGGTCATCACCTCCTACTCGGTGGCCGAGGCCATCACCGTGCCGCTGTCCGGTTGGCTGGCCCAGCGGTTCGGGGCGGTGAAGGTGTTCGTGTTCGGGCTGGTCGGGTTCGGGGTCTGCTCGATCCTCTGCGGCTTGGCGCCGACCTTCGGCTTCCTGGTGTTCGCCCGCGTGCTGCAGGGCCTGTGCGGCGGCCCGATCATGCCGATGTCGCAGACCCTGCTGTTGCAGATCTTCCCCAAGGAAAAGGCGCCCCAGGCGCTGGGCCTGTGGAGCATGACCACGGTCGTCGGGCCGATCGCCGGGCCGATCCTGGGCGGCACGATTTCCGACACCATCGGCTGGCACTGGATCTTCTTCATCAACATCCCGGTCGCCTTCGGCGTGGCGTTCCTGGCCTACCGGGCGCTGATCGGCCGCCAGGGCGCTACGCGCCGCGTGCCGGTCGACTATATGGGCCTGACGCTGCTGATCGTCTGGGTCGGGGCGCTGCAGGTCATGCTCGACACCGGCAAGGAGCACGATTGGTTCGCCTCGCCGTTCATCGTCGGGCTGGCGATCGTCGCGGCGGTCGGTTTCGTGGCCTTCCTGATCTGGGAGCTGACGGCGGAGAACCCGATCGTGAACCTGCGGGTGTTCCGACACCGCGGCTACACCATAGGCGTGACGACGCTCAGCCTGACATTCGGCGCGTTCTTCGCCAGCGTGGTGATCCTGCCGCTCTGGCTGCAGACCAACATGGGCTACACCGCCACCTGGGCCGGCTACGCCGCCGCCTTCCAGGGCGTGCTGGCCGTGGTGATGTCGCCGATCGTCGCCAGCCAGGTCGCCAAGCGCGATCCACGGGCGCTGGTCTCGTTCGGGGTGTTCTGGATGGCGGGGATCGCCATCTGGCGCAGCCACTTCGCCACCAACGCCGACTTCATCACCATCGCCCTGCCGCAGCTGGCACTGGGCTTCGCCATGCCGTTCTTCTTCATCCCGACCCAGAGCATCGCGCTGGGGGCCGTGGACGAGGAGGAGACCGCCGCGGCCGCCGGGATCGCCAACTTCCTGCGGGTGGTGGCCGGCGCGTTCGCGACCTCGCTGATGACTACGTCATGGGAGAACCAGGCCAGCGCCAAGCGTGCCGAACTGGTCGGGGCGCTGAACCAGCCGCAGTCGACGCTGGACCGCATGGTCGCCCAGGGCTTCTCGCCCGACCAGGCGCTGCGCCAGCTGGAAGGGCTGGTGCAGAGCCAGGCCGTGATGCTGTCGACCAACCTGATGTTCCTGACCACGGCGGTGGTGTTCGCCATCGCCGCGACGACGATCTGGCTGGCCCCGCGGCCCAAGCGGGCGGCCGGACCAGGCGGCGGGCACTAATCCCCGTTAGGGGTTGGGGACCGGCGTGCTGGCCCCGCCGATCGGCAGCGGCGGCTGGGGGCCGACGGGGCCGGCATAGCCGCCGTAGGAGCCGCGCTTGAGGTCGGTGGTCAGCGTGATCGGCGCCGAGCCGCCGGCCAGGCGGGCGCGGTAGACCTGCATGCCCTCCATGACCCGCATGACGTAGTTGCGGGTCTCCGAGAACGGAATGCACTCGACGAAGTCGATCGGGTCGGTGGAGCCGCCGCGCGGATCGCCGCAGAACTGCACCCACTGCGGCGGGCGGCCGGGGCCGGCGTTGTAGGCGGCGATCGCCATCGGGTACGACCCCGAGAAGTTGTTGATCTGCCGGCCGAGGAAGGCCTGGCCCAGCTGCATGTTGTAGTCGGGCTGCCAGAGCATGGAGACCTCGTAGCTCATGCCGAGGCCGCGGGCGGTGCTGGCGGCGGTGGCCGGCAGCAGCTGCATCATGCCGCGGGCGTCGGCGCCCGAGCGAGCCATCGGATCGAAGCCGCTTTCCTGGCGGGTGATGCCCAGGGTCAGGGCCGGTTCCGGCGCGCCGGCGACCGGCGGCGGATTGCGCAGCGGATAGCCGCGCTCGGGCAGGATGAAGCCGCGCTGGGCGGCGGTGCGGACCACCTTCATCGAGGTGTCCTGGTCGCCGTAGCCGCGGGCTAGGTCGACCAGGAGGGCCTGTTCCTCGACGGTCGGCAGGATGTCGTCGAGAGCCAGGACGAAGGTCTTGAAGAGGTCGCGGTTGCCGATCTCGTAGAGCAGCCGGGCGGCGCGGACGGTGTCGCGGCTTTCGAAGCGGGCGCGATCGGCCTGGGTCACCTGCGGATCCCCGCCCAGCACCAGCGGCTGGCCGAGCTTCTCGGTGGCGAGCTGGCCATAGAAGGTGGTGTTGAACTTGGCGCCGGCCGCATAGAAGCCCTTGGCGGCGTTCTGGTCGCCGCGCGCCTCGGCGGTGCGGCCCTGCCAATAGAAGGCGCGGCCGCGGGTGATCGGCGACTGACCGATCTTTTCCAGGTTGGCGAAGTGGACGGCGGCCTGGTCGGGCCTCTTCAGCCGGGTGAGGGCGATCCAGCCGGCATAGAACTCGGCGTCGGCGGCGGGCGCGCCCGTGGTCAGGCCGCTGTTGGCCGCGGCGGCGTAGGCCCCGGCGGAGTCGCTGTTGCGCAGCGCGTAGAGGATCAGGCGATAGCGCTCGGCCCAGATGCGGTCGGCCATGTCGCCGTGCGCCAGATCGGTCGGGAAGTAGCGGAGATTGGCGAGCGCCAGGGTCTCAAGGTTGCGCTGGCGATAGTAGCTGGCGCGTTCGAAGGCGACGCCCGGATCGTTGGAGAGATTGCCCGGCAGGGCGTTCGCCTGGTCGTTGGCGGCCGATGAGCCGGCGCGATAGGCCATCCGCACCTGGGCGACCTGGAGCCGGTCGGGCGGCAGCAGCGGGAGGATTTCGCGCGCGGCCGGACCTTGCGGACCGTAGAGCAGGATGTCGGCCCGGCGGACGTGGTCCTCGGGCGTCAGCATCGACCCGAACCGGGCCAGCATGGTGCGCTGGGGCGTGACCTCGAACAGCTTGTCGCGCCAGAAGCGGCGGATCAGGTCCTCGGCGTCCTTCTGGCGGCCGCTGGCCTGGTAGGCGCTGGCCAGGGCCATGGCGCCCTCGGCGGTCTGGGGCTCGGAGCCGCCGAACCAGGCGATGACCTGCTGCGGCGTCTGGCCGGAGGTCTCCAGCAGCTTCTCGGCGCCGAGCTGGCGGCGATTGGCGCGCGGCCAGCCGGCGAGGTCGCGGCGGGCCTGATCGACCTCGAAGAATGACATCGATTCCACGGCGGAATCGACCAGCGCCCAGGTGGCGAGCTTCCTGGCGATCGGGTCGGAGAGCGCGGCGATGCCCGACCGCGCGGTGGTCACGTCGCCCCGCTTGGCCGCGGCCAGCGCCGAGGAGAGGGTGGCGGAGTCGGTCATCGACAGCGATTGGCGATAGGCCGTCGGCGGGGTCTGGGTCAGTTCGATCGGGCGCGGCCCTTCGGCCGGCGGCCGCTCTGCGCCTGAGAACGGCCGGTAGGGGCCCTGACCCGGCGCGCCCCCTGTCGGCGCCTGGGCGTTGGCCATGGTGGCCAACAAGGCGAGCGAGGCGGTGGTCAGAAACGCTTTACGGGCCTTGGACGGCAAGGTGACGAACTCCAGATTCGCGGAAGGATGAAACTATGTTGCGGCGCGGGGGCGCCCCGCCATATTGTCCGGCCAAATCATGAGGCCGCAACAACTGGCCTCGCTTTCACGGCTTTTTGCAGACCATGTCAGATTCCTTGTTCAAGGGCGTGATGCCTGCCCTGGTGACTCCCTTCCGCGACGGCGCCGTCGACGAGAAAGCGTTCGTCGCTCTCGTCGAGCGCCAGATCGCCGGCGGAGTCCACGGCATCGTGCCCGTGGGCACGACAGGCGAGACCTCAACCCTTTCCCACGACGAGCACCGCCGGGTGGTCGAGCTGGCCGTGAAGACCGCCGCCGGCCGCGTGCCGGTCGTCGCCGGCGCGGGCTCGAACTCGACGGACGAGGCGATCGAACTGGTCCAGCACGCCAAGACCATCGGCGCGGACGCCGCCCTTGTGGTCACGCCGTACTACAATCGTCCGAGCCAGGAAGGCCTCTACGCCCACTATGCGGCGATCAACGAGGCGGTTCAGCTGCCGGTGCTGGTCTACAACGTGCCCGGACGCACGTCGGTGGACATCAGCAACGACACCCTGGGCCGGCTGTCCAAGCTGCCCAACATCGTCGGGATCAAGGACGCCACCGCGGACATGACCCGCGCCACCGTGCAGCGCCAGCTGTGCGGCGACGACTGGGTGCTGCTGTCGGGCGACGACCTGACCGCACTGGGCTACATGGCCCACGGCGGTCACGGCTGCATCTCGGTGACCTCCAACATCGCCCCGGACCTGTGCGCCACGTTCTACAACGCCGCGCTGGGCGGCGACTGGCAGACGGCGCTTTACTGGCAGGACCGCCTGTTCCGGCTGCACCGCTCGCTGTTCACCGACGCCTCGCCGGCCCCGACCAAGTTCGCGCTCTCGCATCTTGGCCTCTGCGCCGAGGACGCGCGCCTGCCGATCGTGCCGGCGTCGGAAGCCTCGCGCGCCGAAGTCCTGGCCGGGATGAGGGAAGCCGGCGTCATCTGATGGCTGGCAAGCTGATCGCAGAGAACCGCCGCGCGCGGTACGACTACTTCCTCGAGGAGACCTTCGAGGCGGGCTTGATGCTGACCGGGTCCGAGGTCAAATCGCTGCGCACCGGGCGGGCCAATATCGCCGAATCCTACGCCTCGGTCGAAGGCGACGAGGTGGTGCTGATCAACGCCGACATCCCGCCCTTCGCCCAGGCCAACCGCTTCAACCACGAGCCGCGGCGGCACCGGAAGCTGCTGCTGCACCGCAAGCAGCTGGACAAGCTGATCGGGGCCGTGACGCGCGAAGGCCGCACGATCATCCCGACCAAGCTCTATTGGAACGACAAGGGGCTGGCCAAGCTGGAGATCGCCTTGGCCAAGGGCAAGAAGCTGCACGACAAGCGCGAAGCCACCGCCGAGCGCGACTGGGCGCGCGACAAGGCCCGGCTGCTGCGCGATCGTGGCTGACGTCGAGGCCATCGAACGGGCGACCGTCGCGGCGGTGGCGCCGCGCGAGGTGCTGGAGATCGGCGGCTGGCTGATCGCCCTTAACGAGGGGACCATCCGCCGCGCGGCCAGCGCTGCGCCGCTGAGCCACGCGTTGGGGGCCGACCCAGGCGTCATCGATCAGATCGAGGCGGCGTTCGTCGAGCGCGGCCTGGCGCCGGCGTTCCGCATCGCCGACTCGCCTGGCCTGGAAAGCGTGCAGGCCGAGCTGTCGCGGCGCGGCTACCGCTTCGAGCAGCCGACCCTGGTGAAGGTCGGGGCCGCGGCCGGGATGATCGCCGCGGCGCGCGGCGAGGCGGCCAGAATCGCCGACGCGCCGGACGCGGGCTGGGCGAGCGTGTTCACGAGCGAGGGGTTCGACGAGGCCGACGGCCGCAACCGGGTGGCGGCGCTGACCCGGTCGCCCGACGCGGTCTATGGTGGAATATCGGAGGGCGACCGGACCCTGGCGGTCGGCGTGGCGGCATTCGGCTACGGCTGGGCCAGCGTGCACGGCATGCGCACCGACGCCTCGCGGCGCGGGCAGGGGCTGGCCGGGCGCGTCCTGGCGGGCCTGGCGGGCGCGGCTCAGGCGCGCGGCGTGGAGCGGGTGTTCCTGCAGGTCGAGGAAGGCAACACCGGCGCGCGCAGCCTCTACCGGCGCGCCGGGTTCACCAAGGCCTGGCGGTATCTCTACTGGAGCCAGCCGCTCTAGGCGTCGATCAGCTCGCGGGCGCGGCGGAAGACCGTCTCGAACATCTGCGCGGTGAGGCGGCCGGTGTTCGTGTTGAGGCGCGAGCAGTGATAGCTGTTCAGCACGACGTAGGGGCCGGCCTGAAACTCGGTGCCGTGGCCCGGAATGCCGGCCGAGGCCTTCAGGCCCAGCGCCTTCAGGATGTTTCGCCGTGAAACGTCGCCCAAGGTGACGATGACCTTGAGGTTCGGCAGGTCCTTGAACCGCTGGGTCAGGAACGGGCGGCAAGTGTTCTCTTCGCTGGTCTCGGGCTTGTTGCCGGGCGGGGCGCAGCGGACCGCATTGGTGATCATGCACTCGTACAGCTCAAGCCCGTCGTCGATGCGGGCGTCGAACTTGTCGTTGGCGAAACCGGTCTTGAAGAGGGTGTCGTAGAGCATCCAGCCGGCATGGTCGCCGGTGAACGGGCGGCCGGTGCGGTTGGCGCCGGTGCGGCCTGGGGCGAGGCCCGCCACCAGCAGGCGGACGCTCTGCGGCCCGCCGACCGGGACGAAGGAGGGCGCAGGGCCGTTCCACCAGTCAGGGTTCTGGGCGGCGTTCGCCTGGCGATAGGCGACCAGGCGCGGGCACAGCGGGCAGTCGCGGGGCGGCTCGGCGCCCCAGAGTTCGACCGACATCAGAGTTCGGCGTCGACGTCGTGTTCGTCGCGCGCGGCGCGGCTTTCCTGGATGAAGCGCGGCAGACGCGAGGGCCGGCCGATGATGTCGGCGAGGTCCGCCAGATCCACGAAGTTGTCGGCCTGGCGACGCAGGTCGTCGGAGGCCATTGGCGGCTGCGACTTGACGGTGGAGACCACCGTGACCCGGGCGCCCCGGCGCTGCACGGCCTCGACCAGGACGCGGAAGTCGCCGTCGCCGGAGAACAGCACCAGATGGTCGGCGTGGCTGGCCATTTCCATCATGTCGACGGCGATCTCGACGTCCATGTCGCCGCGCCAGCGCTTGCGGCCCTGGGCGTCGGTGTATTCGCGGGCCGGCTTGGTCACCAGGCGGAAGCCGTTGTAGTCGAGCCAGTCGACCAGCGGACGGATCGGCGAGTACTCCTGATCCTCGACCAGGGCGGTGTAGTAGTAGGCCCGCACCAGCACGCCGCGCTTGCGGAACTCTTCCAGCAGCTTGCGATAGTCGATATCGAAGCCCAGCCCCTTGGCGGCGGAGTACAGGTTCGCCCCGTCAATGAAGAGCGCCAGCCTGTCCGTGGGGTAGAAAGTCATGAGTGCGAATAATCCTGCGAAAATGTCTCTGGGCGTAAATCCGAACGATGCTGCTGTTGTCGCCTTGGGCGGAAATGTCGCCGGCGACTATGGATCGTCCGAAGCCCTTCTCGAGGCGGCGCTCGCTCGTTTCGCGGAGGCGGGATTGCCCATCCTGCGTCGGTCGTCCTGGTGGCGCTCCGCCGCCTGGCCCGACCCGAGCGATCAGGAGTATCGCAACGGCGTTGTGGTTGTCGAGGCTCGGCTTTCGCCCCAGGCGCTTATCCGAACATTGTTCATGCTGGAGAACGAATTCGGCCGCATGCGCAGCGTCCGGAATGCTCCGCGCACCCTCGATCTCGACCTCATCGCCCATGGCCGAATCGTCTCCGACGACCCTGAGCTGACCTTGCCGCACCCGCGGGCGCACGAGCGCCTGTTCGTGATGGGACCGCTGGCGCAGATCGCGCCCGACTGGCGCCACCCGGTGCTGGGGCGCACGGCCTCGGAGCTGGCGGCCAGCGCCACGGTCGGACTGGACGCGACACCGCTTTAAGTGTCGCAGGCGCGCGCACGAAGTTGACGCACCCGTCAGGTAGGTATACGGCGCGGCCCCTTGCGAGACGCAGGAACAGCCCGTGGGCTATCGGCTCATCATTTTCGACTTCGACGGCACGCTGGCCGACAGCGCCGCTTGGTTCGCCGGCGCGCTGAACGGCGTGGCGCGACGCTATGGTTTCCGCGAGATCGACCTCGCCGAAATGGCGCGCCTGCGCGGGCGGCCGAGCCGCGAGATCATGCAGGCCCTGCGGGTCAGCCCCTGGAAGCTGCCGTTCATCGCCGCGCACCTGCGCAAGCTGGCGGCTGACGCCGCGCCCTCGATCGACCTGTTTCCCGGGGTCGCCGACATGCTGCGCCGCCTGTCCGCGCGCGGCGTGAAGGTGGCGATCGTGAGTTCGAACAGCGAAGCGGTGGTGCGCCGGGTGCTGGGGAGCGAGTTGGCCGGCTTGGTCGCGCACTACGGCTGCGGCGCGTCGATCTTCGGCAAGGCCGCCAAGTTCCGCCAGGTGATCCGCGCGGCCGGCGTGGCCGACGCGGACGTGCTGAGCGTCGGCGATGAAGTGCGCGACATCGAGGCGGCGCGGAAGGTGCGGCTGGCGGCAGGGGCGGTGACCTGGGGCTACGCCACGCCGGAGATCCTGCAGGCGCAGCGGCCCAGCGTGATGTTCGAAACCACGGACGACGTGCTGCGCGAAGCCGGGCTCTGCGGCATCTAACCCGAGACCTGCCAGCCTTGCGGCGTTGCACAATCGCCGCGAAGCCTCTATTTTGTTCGGTTCTACCGCACCTCTGAGGATTCCATGGCCCGCGTCACCGTCGAAGATTGCGTCGAGAAGGTCCCCAACCGCTTCAGCCTCGTGCTGCTGGCTGCGCACCGCGCGCGCGCCATCTCGGCCGGCGCTCCGCTGTTGGTCGACCGCGACAACGACAAGAACCCGGTCGTGTCGCTGCGCGAAATCGCCGACGACGTGGTGGACGCCGAAGAGCTGCGGGAAAACCTGATCGGCACGCTGCAGCGCGTTGATGAGCGTTCGGAAGCCGAGGAAGAGGCCGAAACCCTGGCCCTGCTGTCGGATCCGACCCACATGCAGATGAGCGAGCTGGAACTGGTTCGCGCGCTTCAGAGCGACCGTGACGGCGGCCAGGAGGAGCGGTACTGAGCCCGGAAGGCGCAGAACCCCTCACTGTCACGGCGGCGCCTCAACAACCGCCCGCCGACAAAACCGATGCGCCGGTCGCCAAGCAGCGGCCGAAGATGCTTCGTCAGTACGAGCTGATCGAGAAGGTCCGCTCGTACGACCCGACCGCCGACGAGGCGGTGCTGAACCGCGCCTATGTCTACGCCATGCGGATGCATGGGTCGCAGAAGCGCGCGTCCGGCGACCCCTATTTCGCCCACCCGATCGAGGTGGCGGGGATCCTGACCGACTATCGGCTGGACACCGCCACCATCGTCACCGCCCTGCTGCACGACGTGATCGAGGACACCCCGGTCACGCCCGACGACATCCGCGGCCTGTTCGGCCCGGAGATCACCGAGCTCGTCGAGGGGGTGACCAAACTCACCAAGCTTGAACTGAACAGCGAGCGGACCAAGCAGGCCGAGAACCTGCGCAAGTTCATCCTGGCCATCTCCAAGGACGTGCGGGTCCTGATGGTCAAGTTGGCCGACCGCCTGCACAACATGCGGACGCTGCACTACATCTCGAGCCCGGCCAAGCGCGAGCGGATCGCCCGCGAGACCCTGGACATCTATGCGCCGCTGGCGCGCTCGATCGGCTGTCACCGCATCTGCACCGAGCTGGAAGAGCTGTGCTTCGAGCATCTGAATCCGGTGGCGCGCGACGCCATCGGCCGGCGGCTGGAAGCGCTGCGGATCGAGCAGGGGGCGGCGGTCTCGATCGTTTCCGGCGAAATCGCCGCCAAGCTGGAGACCGCGGGCATTCCGGCGCGGGTCTTCGGACGTGAGAAGAACGCCTATTCGATCTGGCGCAAGTTGCAGCGCAAATCGATTGGATTCTCTCAGCTTTCCGACATTTACGCGTTCCGGGTGATCGTCGATTCCGAGGCCGACTGCTATGCGGCCCTGGGCGTGATACATCGCGCCTGGCCGAGCGTTCCCGAGCGCTTCAAGGACTTCATCTCGACGCCCAAACGCAACAACTACCGCTCGCTGCACACGACGGTGGTGGGCCCGAAGGGCATGCGGATCGAGATGCAGATCCGCACCGAGACCATGGACCGGATCGCCGAGGACGGCGTGGCGGCCCACTGGCGCTACAAGAACTCGTCCTACGGCTTCGATCCGGAAGACCAGGCCGCCGGCGGCGGGCGCGACCCTCTGGTCAATCTGCGCCACCTGGTCCAGGTGCTGGAGCACGGCGGCGACGTCGAGGAACTGGTCGAGCACGCCAAGCTCGAGATGTATCTCGACCAGGTGTTCGTGTTCACGCCCAAGGGCAGGCTGGTCAGCCTCCCGCGCGGGGCGATGCCGCTGGACTTCGCCTATGCCGTCCACACCGACGTCGGCGACACCTGCATCGGCGTGAAGATCAACGGCGAGCTGAAGCCCCTGCGCGCTACCTTGCAGAACGGCGACGTGGTCGAGGTGATCCGCGGTCCCAAACCCGTGGTGCCGCCGGACTGGCGCTCGCTGACCGTCACCGGGCGCGCGCGCTCGGCGATCCGCCGGCATATCCGTCAGACCGAGCGCGACGAGTTCGTGCGGCTTGGGCGGGCGAGCCTCGACCAGACCTTCGAGCGGGCCGGCAAGTCACGCAAGGACGTGGTGCTGAAGCCGTCGCTGGAGCGCTTTGCGGTTCCGAGCGAGGAAGACCTGTTCGAGCTGGTCGGGCGCGGGCGCATCGCGCCGACCCAGGTGCTGGACGTGATCTTCCCCGGATTGAAGGCGGCTGAGCGCGAGGCGGCGGCGGCGACGCGTCGGATCGAAGGCGGCAAGGGCGCGCGGCTCTACGTGCGCGGCGGCGGACTGACGCCGGGCGTGTCGCTGAATTTCGGCCAGTGCTGCACGCCGGTGCCGGGCGACCGCATCGTCGGCATTCTGGAGCCGGACGGCACGGGCCTGACCGTTCACACCATCGACTGCGCGCGTCTCGCCGAGTTCGAGGACCGCGAGGAGCTTTGGCGCGACCTGCAATGGACGCCGGAGGCCGAGCGCAACACGGTGACGCTGTCCAAGCTGACGGCGACGATCCGTAATGCGCCGGGCGTGCTGGGCCAGGCCTGCACGGCGATCGGCGAGGCTGGCGGAAACATCGTCAACCTGCGCATGCATCGACGGCAGTCGGATTTCTTCGACGTCGATTTCGACGTCGAAGTGAAGGACGCCAAGCACCTGACCAACATCGCCGCGGCGTTGCGCGCCTATCCCAGCATCGAGACGGTCGACCGCGCCAAGGGGTGAGGGAGCGGCGCTCGCAGAGCGCCGCCCGTGGTCAGTGGACCGATTGCGAGTGTTCGCCGCCGGGCCGGACGATGCCGCCGAGCGCTTCGCCGGTGCGCGAGGTTTGCCCAATGGAGGCCAGGTCGGCCAGCGACACGATGCCGATCAGCCGCTTGTCGCGGTTGAGCACGGGCAGGCGGCGCACCTGAATATCGCCCATGTTGCGCAGGACGGCGTCGCTGTCGTCGTCCTCAAAGCAGTATTTGACCTCGCGGCTCATCACGTCGGCCACCTTGGCGTCCGGACCTTTGCCCAGCGCGATGCCGCGCACGCAGATGTCGCGGTCGGTGATCATGCCGACCAGCCGGTCGCCGTCGGCGACGGGCAGGATGCCGGCGTCGAGCTCGGCCATCATCCGCGCGGCGTCGCGCAGGGACTCCTGCGGGCTGGCCATCTTGACGTTGCGGGTCATGCAATCGGCGACTTTCATGTCGGGACTCCGTACCTGGGGGAGCCGGCGACGCGGGCCGGCCTCTGCGGCAAACGGCCGGGGACGGCGGGTGTTCCTAGGGCGCAGGCATGGGCCCCAAAACAGCGAAGCCCGGGGGTCGAGGACCCGCCGGGCTTCAAGTCCGACTATCGTTTTCCATTGCTGGCTGATTTGTCGGGCTGGTTTTCGATTTTCATCTCCAACCGTCTAATCAACGGGCGACCGAGCCGGTGGGTTCCGGGATGGGAGATAAAAATCAGCGGGGGGACGAAGCGGACATGAAAAGCCCAGGAGGCCGGTCCGCACTCCTGGGCTCTGAGCCGATCTCGAGTTTGCGTTTCGGGGATCGGGCTGTCCGTAGACATGTCTGATAACCACGCAGGCGCGTGTCGGTTCCCGGTCAGGTGGAACAAATGCGCTGACGCACGTTCTGCGGGGCCTGACACGGCGAGGATTCTCCCGTCACATGTCGCGCATGCACAAGCCGCTCGCGCTCGCCGCCGTCCTGCTCGCCACCACCGCCGCCCAGGCGAGTTCGCCCCCGGCCTACGACGTGCTGATCCGCAATGCGCAGATCTATGACGGCTCGGGCCAGGCGCCGTTCAAGGGCGAGGTCGCCATCGCCGCGGACCGCATCGCCTATGTCGGCCCGAAGGCGCCCGAGAGCGCGCGCACGGTGATCGACGCGGGCGGCAAGGCGGTGTCGCCGGGCTTCATCAACATGCTGTCCTGGGCGACCGAAAGCCTGATCGCCGACCCGCGGGGGCTGTCGGACCTCAAGCAGGGGGTGACGCTGGAGGTGATGGGCGAGGGGACCTCGATGGGCCCGCTGAGCCCGGAGATGAAGCGGCTGGAAACCCAGCGCATGGGGGACATCAAGTACGACATCGGCTGGACCAGCCTGGACGAATACCTGACCTGGCTGACCAAGCGCGGATCGGCGCTGAACGTCGCCTCGTTCGTCGGCGCGGCCACGGTCCGCGAGCACGTGCTGGGCGAGGGCGACGTCGATCCGACGCCCGAGCAACTGGCTGCGATGCGCAAGCTGGTGGTCGAGGCGATGCAGGACGGGGCGCTGGGCGTCGGTTCGTCGCTGATCTATGCGCCGGCCAGCTACGCCGAGACGCCGGAGCTGGTGGCGCTGGCCACCGAGGCCGGGCGCTGCGGCGGGATCTATATCAGCCACATGCGCTCGGAGGCCGACCGGCTGCTCGAAGCCATCGACGAACTGATCGCGATTTCGAAGCAGTCCGGCGCGCCGGCTGAGATCTATCACCTGAAGCAAGCCGGCAAGGCCAACTGGGACAAGCTGGACCCGGCCATCGCCCGCATCGAGGCGGCGCGCGCCGCTGGCCACCGGATCACCGCCGACATGTACACCTACACCGCCGGCTCGACCGGGCTCGACGCGGCCATGCCGCCGTGGGTGCAGGCCGGCGGGGTCGAGACCTGGATCGGCCGCATGAAGGACCCGGCGACCCGCGCCAAGGTCATCGCCGAGATGCGCCAGGAGAAACCTGACTTCGAGAACCTCTATCGCCATGCCGGCGCGGAGGGGACGCTGCTGGTCGGGTTCAAGAACCCGGCGATGAAGGGGCTGACCGGCAAGACCCTGGCGCAGGTGGCCAAGGATCGCGGCGTCTCGCCCGAGGACGCGGCCATCGACCTGGTGATCGAGGACGGCAGCCGGGTGCAGGTGGTCTACTTCCTGATGTCCGAGCAGAACGTGGCGCGCCAGACGGCGCTGCCGTGGATGAGCTTCGGATCAGACGCTTCGGCCCAGGCGCCGGAGGGGGTGTTCCTGAAGTCGAGCACCCATCCGCGGGCCTATGGCAACTTCGCGCGGCTGCTCGGCAAGTACGTGCGCGAAGAGAAGACCACGAGCCTGGCCGACGCGGTGCGCCGGCTGTCGGCGTTTCCAGCCCAGAACCTGGGTCTGAAGGACCGCGGGATGCTGAAGGCCGGCTACTATGCCGACCTGGTGGTGTTCGACCCGGCGACGATCGGCGACGTCGGGACCTACGAAAGCCCCAAGCAGTTCGCGGTCGGCGTCAGCGACGTGTTCGTCAACGGCAAGCAGGCCCTGAAGGACGGCGAGCCGACCGGGCAGCTGGGCGGCCAGGTGGTGCGCGGGCGCGGCTGGACTGGCTGGAGCGACGGCGGCTGCCGGGTAAGCGCGAAGGACTGGAGCTGGACGTGGTGAACATCGACCAACGGCGCCGGCTGGGAGGGCGGCTGCACGCCTTCACCCAGGTGTTCGATCCGCCGCTGGGCGAAGGCGGCGGACCGACCTTCGCCGTCAAGGACCTGATCGACGTGGCCGGCGTCCCGACCGGCGGCGGCGGCGTGGTTCCGCTGGACGCCGCGCCGGCGCGGCACGCCTTGGCGGTGGAGCGGCTGCTGGACGCCGGCTACGTCGCAGTCGGCAAGACCCACACCGTGGAGCTGGCGTTCGGCGGCTGGGGCACCAACCGCGCGGTCGGCGCGCCGTGGAACCCCTGGGACACGGCGGTGCATCGGGCGCCGGGCGGCTCGTCCAGCGGCTCGGCGGCGGCCGTCGCGGCCGGCCTCTGCGATGTCGCCCTTGGCACCGACACCGGCGGCTCGATCCGGATCCCGGCGGCGGCCTGCGGCGTGGTCGGACTGAAGCCGGGCCGGGGACTGGTCTCGACGCAGGGCGGGCACGATCTGGCGCCCAGCCTCGACACGCTGGGGCCGCTGGCGCGTTCGGTCGCCGACGCCGCGCGGGTGCTGGAGATCATCTCCGGTCCGGACGGCGGCGGCGCGGTGCGTCCACGCTTCGACGCCGCCGCGGCGCTGGCCAGCGACGTTCGGGGCTGGAAGGTCGCCGTGCTGCCCATGGAGGCGATGCCGGCGATCGATCCGCAGGTCGCCGAGCTCTATCGAACCGCCATGGGACGCTTGGCGGACCTGGGCGTGCAGATCGAGACGGCGCGCACGCCGCGGCCGTTCGCCGACTACTTCATCCCGAATGGTTGGCTGATGGCGGCGGAGGGCTGGCGCGTGCGTGGCGCGCATATCGCGGCCAATGGCGAAGTGATGGACCGCTGGGTGGTCAAGCGGTTCGAAGCGGGGCGGAGCGTCACCGACGCCGAGCTGTCGCGGGCGTTGGCGCGGCGGGCCGCCGACCAGCGCGAGTTCCAGGACTGGATGGCGCCTTACGGCGCGCTGCTCTCGCCGACCTTGCCGATCCAGGCGCCGCCGATCGACGACGTCGACGAGACCGCCTCGCCGTTCTCGGCCATGACCCGGGCCGGCAACTATCTGGACCTGCCGGCCGCCAACGTGCCGATGGGACTGACCGACGCGGGCCTGCCGGCCGGGCTGCAGTTCATGGGCCGCATGGGGGACGAGACTTCGGTCGTCGCCCTGGCGGCGGCCTTCGAGACGGTGTCTGGTTGGAACGGCCGGCGGCCCGATCTGACGGGGTTCGGAGCTTAGGGCGCGCCGTAGTGAACGCGGACCGGCAGGCCCGGTGCGATACGGCCAGCGCCTTTTAGCTTCGGCTGCGCCGCCTCGGCGGTCTTGACCTCTTCGGCCGGCTTGGACCGGCAGAAGATCTTGATGCTGCAGATGTCGATCCTCTGGTGGCGCAGGGACAGGGTCCAGCGCGCCAGCCGCGTGGCTTCCGTCAATCGGCCCGGCTTGATCCTCTGGAGGCCCCAGCGGCCCCAGGCCTCGGCGCCGTAGACGAAGCGGTCGAGCACGACGGGGCGACGGGTTGCGGCTGCGGCCTCCGCGGCCAGGGATAAGGTGGAGATGACGACCACGCCGAGCGCCCCTGCGAGAAGGACCTTGCTACGCATCACCATCACCCAAGCCTGTTTTGAACGCCAAACCGAATCCGCACGACGCCGTTATCTGCGGCCGGTTCGTGGCGCTCATGTGGCGAGACGGGCGCGTGAGTTCAACTCCTGGCGGTAGCCGGTCAGACGGCCTTGGCCGCGCGATCGCGGGCCGTCTGTTGCTGGACCACGATGCCCTGGCGGGTTTCGTCCAGGATGCGGGCGACGATCGGATCGGTCTGGATGGCCTTCCAGTAGGCGGCCAGGCGGGGCAGGGCGAGCAGCGGATCGGGCGTGCCGAAGACGCCGGGGATCCACTCGCTGGCCAGCACCAGCTGCGGGGCGATGGCGCCGTCGGCCTGGGTCAAGCCCTTGCCCACTGCATAGCCGTCCGTCCCGATGAAGTCTTCCAGGTAGGCCAGGGCTTCGGCCAGCTTGCCGGCGGCGGCCTCGACGACGGCCGGCTCCCAGTGACGGCGGGAGCGGCCGGCCAGGGTGAACAGCGGGACCATGGCCATGACTACGTAGAAGTCGCAGATGCGCGAGAGCAGCCGCATCTGCGCGCGCGCCCAGGGATCGGACGGCCGCAGGGCCGGCTCTGGGTAGGCGTCTTCGAGGTACTCGCAGATCACTTCCGACTCCGGCAGGGCGCGGCCGTCGTCGAGCACCAGGGTCGGCACGCGGCCAATCGGATTGACCTTTAGATACTCGGCCTTGGTTTCCTCCGACGCGCCGAAGCCGGGAGGATGGATGATCTCGACCTCTATCCCTTTGGCGTAGAGCAACAGGCGCACCCGGCTGGGAAACGGCGAGTCATAGGTTTGGAACAGCTTCACCGGTCCGTCCTCCCGACGCGAATTGGTCGATGACAGCATGCCGGGCGTTCGATAATCCGCAAGATCAGGAGACCTCACATGAACACTGAAGACGTCCTGGAAGAATTCCGCGCCTCGGGCGCGCTGCGCGAAGGCCACTTCGTTCTGTCGAGCGGCCTGCATTCGGGGACGTTCCTGCAGAAGAACCTGGTGTTCCAGTATCCCGAGCGCACGGCGCGGCTGTGCAAGGCGCTGGCCGACAAGATCAAGGAAGCGGTGGGCGAGGTCGACCTCTGCATCTCGCCGGCCGTGGGCGGGATCATCCCGGGCTACGAGACCGCGCGGCAGCTGGGCGTGCCGTCGATGTACGTCGAGCGCGAGGGCGGCGAGTTCAAGCTGCGCCGGGCGTTCGAGATCCCGCCGGGCGCACGGATCGCCATGGTCGAGGACATCGTCTCGACCGGCCTGTCATCGCGCGAGTGCGTGGAAGCCATCAAGAAGGCCGGCGGCGATGTGGTGGTTGCGGCCTGCATCGTCGACCGTTCGGGCGGCCGGGCCGATCCGGGCGCGCCGTTCGTCGCCCTGGCCCGGCTGGACGTGCCGGCCTATCCGGCCGACCAACTGCCGCCCGAACTGGCGGCGATTCCGGTCGAGGACCCCGGCAGCCGGAGACTGAGCAAGTGAGCAAGCTGCGGCTGGGCGTGAACATCGACCACGTGGCGACCATTCGGAACGCCCGTGGCAGCAGCTATCCCGATCCGGTGCGGGCGGCCGAACTGGCCATCGCCGCGGGCGCCGACGGCATCACCGCCCACCTGCGCGAGGACCGGCGCCATATCTCGGACGCCGATATCGAGGCGCTGGCGGCGATCACCCGCAAGCGTGGGCGGCCGCTGAACTTCGAGATGGCGGTCACCGAGGAAATGGAAGCCATCGCGATCGCCCACCTGCCGCACGCGGCCTGCCTGGTGCCCGAACGCCGTGAGGAGCGCACGACCGAGGGCGGGCTCGACGTGGTCGGCGGCCACAACCACATCGCGCCGGTGGTCAGCAAGCTGGTCGCCGCCGGGGTGCGGGTCTCGTGCTTCATCGACGCCGACCCGGCCCAGGCCGCAGCCGCCAAGGCGATGGGCGCGCAGGTCGTGGAGTTCCACACCGGGGCCTATTGCGACGCCGTGCGCGAGCGCTCGCCCGACGCCCCGGCGTTGCTGGAAGGTCTGCGCGCCGCTGCGGCGGAGGCTGGGCGGCTGGGGCTGGAAGTCCACGCCGGCCACGGGATCGACTACGAGACCGTAAAGCCGATCGCGGCGATCCCGGAAGTGACGGAGCTCAACATCGGCCACTTCCTGATCGGCGAGGCGATCTTCGTGGGCCTGTCGCCGGCGATCCATCGCATGCGCGCCCTGATGGACGAAGCGCGGGTGGGGAAAGCGGCGTGATCATCGGCATCGGCTCCGACCTGTCCGACATCCGCCGCGTCGCCGAGACGCTGGAGCGGTTCGGCGAGCGGTTCACCAACCGCATCTTCACCGAGATCGAGCGGACGCGATCGGAGCGCAAGCCGGACCGGGCCTCGAGCTACGCCAAGCGGTTCGCGGCCAAGGAAGCCTGCGCCAAGGCGCTGGGCACGGGCCTGCGGGCGGGGGTGTTCTGGCGCGACATGGGCGTGGTCAACATGCGCTCGGGCCAACCGACCATGGCGCTGACCGGCGGCGCGGCCGAGCGGCTCGCCAAGATGACGCCGCCGGGCCACAAGGCGGTGATCCACCTGTCGCTGACCGACGACCACCCCTATGCGCAGGCCTTCGTGATCATCGAGGCGGTGCCGGAGTAGGCGGCCTCAGGCCATCTGACGCGGATCGTAGAAGAACGTCTCGCGGGCGATCTTGTCGCCGCGCCAGGTCTGCCAGGCGATTTCCTCCATGGCCTTGGACGGTCCGTCGTGCGGCACGAACGTGAAGCGCCAGCGGATCACGACAGTGTCGCCGTCGACCAGCGGCGGGGCCAGCAGCTCGGTCTCGACGCGGGCCACGCGGGACAGGGTGCGGGCTTCGCCGTCCATCAGCAGGTCGCGGCCGACGCGCGGCTCGCCCTGGTTCTCCTGCATCGAGGCGTCGTCGTGATACCAGTCGCGGATGGCCCCGACATGGTCGCCGGACAGGACCTGGGCGGTGAAGGCGTCGATGGTCGCGCGTGCGGGCATGGGCGATCTCCTCGCCCAGATAGCTAAGCTCGGACGAGACGCCGTTCCAGCCGCGGCCAGAAGATATTCAGCGCCAGGCCGCTCATCACCAGGGCGGCGGCCAGCAGTTTCCAGCCCGGCAGGCTCTCGCCCAGGAACACCGCCGAGGCGCCCATGCCGAACACCGGGACCAACATGGCCATCGGAGTGATGGTCGCAGCCGGATGGCGCGACAGCAGCCAGCCCCAGGCGGCGTAACCGAAAAGGGTGTTGCCGACCGACTGCCAGAGCACCGCGGCCCAGGTGGCGGCGTCGGCGGCGCGGACGCCCTCGATCATCGCCGCGGGACCTTCGAAGACCAGCGCCAGCACAAGCAGCGGCGGAACCGAGAACAGGCTGGCCCAGACCACGTAGGCGAGCATGTTCACCTGGCCCGCCGCCCGCGAGAACGCGTTGCCGCCGGCCCAGCTGGCCGCAGCGGCCAGCACGAGGGCCAGGCCGAGCGGGGTGACCGAGGCGTCCGTGTTGTGGCTGACGATCACCACCAGTCCGATGGCGGCCAGGGCCAAGGCGACGACCTGGAAGCTGCGCAGGCGCTCCTTGGCCAGCCACATGGCCAGGCCGATAGTGAAGAACACCTGGGTCTGCACCACCAGTGAGGCCAGGCCCGGCGAGATGAAGCCGTTGATGGCGATGTAGAGCAGGCCGAACTGGCCGGCGCCGATCAGCACGCCGTAGGCTGCGAGGTTCTTCCAGGGGACGGCCGGCTTCTTGAGGAACAGCACCGCCGGTAGCAGGGCGAAGGTGAAGCGCAGCACCGCGAAGGTCAGCGGCGGCAGGTGGTCCAGGCCGATGCGGATGACCACGAAGTTGGTGCCCCACACCGCGACGACGGCGAGGGCGAGCAGCACATGGGTCAGCGGCAGGCCAGGACGAGTCATGGGCTCGTGATACTCCTGGGCGGTCGCCGGGCAATGCAGGAAAGTTGTGGGCGATCGTCAGGGGCGCTGGATATCTCGTCGCAGGCGCGCGCGCGAAGGAAAGCTCAATGCTGGCCTGGAGTTTGCTTGATCGGCCGCAAAATGGCCGTATCGCGCCACGAGGAGAGTCCTCCGTCGCGCGCTTGCTCAAGGCCAATGCAACGTCTAGCTAGGCGAACTGTCCGCTGCTTCGGGCTAAGGATTGAAGATGACTGACCGCGCAGAGACCGCTTCTGAAAAGGCCAGCGGGGTGAACGATTTCGTCGAGATCGTGAAGACCGTCGCCTACGCGCTGCTGATCGCGCTGTTCCTGCGCGTGTTGTTCTTCCAGCCGTTCACGATCCCGTCGGCCTCGATGGAGCCGACGCTGCTGGAAGGCGACTACATCATCGTCTCGAAGTTCTCCTACGGCTACTCGCGCCACTCGATCCCGTTCAGCCCGCCGCTGTTCAAGGGCCGGATCATGGAGCAGAAGCCCGAGCGCGGGGACATCATCGTCTTCAAGCTGCCGCGCGACGGCCGCACAGACTACATCAAGCGGCTGATCGGCCTGCCGGGCGACCGGGTGCAGATGCGCCAGGGCCGCCTGTGGATCAACGGCAAGGAAGTCGTCGACAAGGAACTGCCGCCGGTGATGATCGACTCCGGCTACGGCTTCACCCGCAACGTCCAGCGCTTCCAGGAGACGCTGCCGGGCGGCCGCACCTTCATCACCTATGATTTCGGGCCCGACGGCGACGTGGACAACACGCCGACCTTCGTGGTGCCGGAAGGCCACTACTTCTTCATGGGCGACAACCGCGACAACTCGCTCGACAGCCGCGTGCCGGCCGAGATCGGGGTGGGCTTCGTCCCGGCCGAGAACCTGGTCGGCAAGGCGCAGATCATCCTGCTGTCCTGGAACCCTGGAGCGTCGCTGTTCAAGCCCTGGACCTGGGTCATGAACGCCCGGCCCAGCCGGTTCTTCAACATCCTCCAATGAACAAACGAGAAGTCGCGGTCGCCGAACTGGAAGGCCGCATCGGCCACGTCTTCCACGACCGCGAGCTTCTGGAGCGCGCGCTGACGCATGCCAGCGTCGGCGACGGCGCATTGAAGGTGCGTCATTACGAGCGGCTGGAGTTCCTGGGCGACCGGGTGCTGAACCTGCTCGCGGCCGAGCGGCTGATGGCGCTGAATTCAGAAGCCCGTGAAGGTGAGATGAGCCGGCTGATGGCGAGCCTCGTCAACTACCACGCCTGCGCCCGGGTGGCCCGGCGGATCGGACTGCCCAATGCCCTGCGCATGGCGCCGAGCGCCAGCAAGATCGGCGCGCGCGACAAGGACACCGTGCTGGGCGACGCCTGCGAGGCGCTGATCGGGGCGATCTATATCGACGACGGGCTGGAGGCGTCCCGCGCCTTCTTCCTGGAGTTCTGGGCCGAGGAGTTCGAGGGGCTGGACGCCCCTCAGGTCAAGGATCCCAAGACCCAGTTGCAGGAATGGGCGCAGGGCCGCGGCCTGGCGTTGCCGCTCTACAAGGTGGTCGGCCGCGAAGGCCCCGACCACGCCCCCTCGTTCACCGTGTCGGTGAGCGTCGGCGATTATGAACCTGAACTTGCCGAAGGCCGTTCCCGTCAGGAGGCCGAGAAGGCCGCGGCCACGGTGATGTTGCTCAAACGCGAAGGACCTCAATGACCACCCGCGCCGGCTTCGCCGCGATTATCGGAGCCCCGAATGCGGGCAAGTCGACCCTGACCAACCGACTGGTCGGGGCCAAGGTCACGATCGTGACCCAGAAGGTCCAGACCACACGCTTCCCCGTGCGCGGCGTCGCCATGGCGGGCGAGTCGCAGGTCATCCTGGTCGACACCCCCGGCATCTTCTCGCCGCGCCGCCGTCTGGACCGGGCGATGGTCCGCTCGGCCTGGGGCGGCGCCGACGAGGCCGACGTCACCGTCCATCTGGTCGACGTCCAGGCCGAACTGGCGGCCGCCGAGCCGGGCGCCAAGTCGGCCGACAAGCGCTCGGCCGCCGATGTCCAGTTGATCGTCGAGGGCCTCAAGACCGCCGGCAAGAAGGTGATCCTGGCGCTCAACAAGATCGACGGCGTCAAGCGCGAGCGGATGCTGGCGCTGGTGAAGGAGCTCTACGACACCGGCGTCTACTCCGAGGTGTTCATGATCTCGGCCGCCGACGGCCAGGGCGTGGACGACCTCAAGGCGCGGCTGGCCGAATTGATGCCGGAGGGGCCCTGGCTCTATCCGGAAGAGCAGACCGCCGACCTGCCGGCGCGGCTGCTGGCCGCCGAGATCACCCGCGAGAAGCTGTTCCTGCGCGTGCACGAGGAACTGCCCTATGCGGCCGCCGTCGAGACCACGGCGTTCCAGGAACGCAAGGACGGCTCGGTGCGTATCGAGCAGTCGATCTATGTCGAGCGCGAGAGCCAGCGCCCGATCGTGCTGGGCAAGAACGGCCAGACCCTGAAGTGGATCGGCCAGAAGTCGCGCGAGGAGCTGATCGAACTGTTCGACCGGCCGGTGCACCTGTTCCTGCACGTGAAGGTCGACGAGCGCTGGGCCGACAAGCGCGAGTTCTACGGCGACGTGGGCCTGGATTTCGACGCCTAGCACCCTAGTTTGGGCGTCATGATCCTGGCGGCTCGCGGCTGATGGAATTCGAAGACGACGCCTATGTGCTGTCGGCGCGCGCCTATGGCGAGACCGGCGCGATCGTCGAGCTGCTGACCGCACGGCACGGCAAGTACGCCGCACATGTGGCCGGCGGCGCCTCGCGTCGGATGAAGCCCTTCCTGCAGGCGGGGGCGCGGACCATCGTGCAATACCGGGCGCGGGTCTCCGACCAGCTTGGCTCGGCGCAGCTGGAGCCGGTGGGCGAGGGGCCCTCGGCGCTGTTCGACGACCGTATGGCGCTGGCCGGCCTGTCGGCCGCTGCGGCGGTGGCGGCCGCGGCGCTGCCGGAGCGCGAGCCGCATCCCGGCGTGTTCCTGGCCTTCGAGGCGTTGACCGCGGCGTTGATGCTGCCGGAGATCTGGCCGGCGGTGTTCGTGCGCTTCGAGGCCGGTCTGCTGCAGGAGCTGGGCTTTGGCATGGACCTGTCGAAGTGCGCGGCGACCGGCGAGGTGGACGATCTCATCTATGTCAGCCCGCGTACCGGGCGGGCGGTGAGCCGCAAGGCGGGCGAGCCCTACAAGGACCGCCTGTTGCCGCTGCCGCCGTTCATGCTCTCGGCGCAGACCGGGTTGGCGGCGGGGGACGTCAGAGCGGGACTGGACCTGACGGCTCACTTCCTGGAGCTGTTCGTGTTCGGACCCATCAACAAGCCGCTTCCGCCGGCGCGGGTGTGGCTGGTCGAGCGGCTGGGCGAGGCTGAGCGGCTGTAGGCCCCATCGGCCGCGGCGACTTCCGTCGCGCCGCCCGTTAGAACGGGACTGAACTGCGAGTTTGATTCGACCATGACCAAGCACACCCCACCGCCGGGCGACGGCGAAGGCGACCGCATCATCGACGAGCCGCTGACCGAGGCGCTGTCGCGTCGGTACCTGGCCTATGCGCTCTCGACGATCACCGGACGGGCGCTGCCCGACGTGCGCGACGGCATGAAGCCGGTGCACCGGCGGCTGATGTACGCCATGCGCCAGCTGCGACTGGACCCGAACACCACGGCCAAGAAGTGCGCCCGCGTGGTCGGCGACGTCATCGGTAAGTACCACCCGCACGGCGACACAGCGGTCTACGACGCCCTGGTGCGTCTGGCCCAGGACTTCGCCCAGCGCTATCCGCTGGTCGACGGGCAGGGGAACTTCGGCAACATCGACGGCGATAACGCCGCGGCCATGCGATACACCGAGTGCAAGCTCACCGTCGCCGCGCAGCTGTTGCTGGACGGCATCGACGAGGACGCTGTCGACTTCCGCCCGACCTATGACGGCGAAGACGAAGAGCCGGTGGTGCTGCCGGCCGGGTTCCCGAACCTGCTGGCCAACGGCTCGAGCGGCATCGCCGTGGGCATGGCGACCTCGATCCCGCCGCACAACGCCGCCGAGCTGATCGACGCCTGCCTGGTGCTGCTGGAAGACCCGAACGTCGAGACCTCGCGGCTGATGGACCACGTCCAGGGCCCTGATTTCCCGACCGGCGGCATCATCGTCGAGCCGCGCGAGAGCATGCTGGAAACCTACGCCACCGGCCGTGGCGGGGTGCGGGTCCGGGCGCGCTGGGAGAAGGAAGACACCGGTCGCGGGACCTACCAGATCATCGTCACCGAGATCCCGTATCAGGTGAAGAAGGCCGATCTGGTCGAGCAACTGGCCGACCTGATCGAGACGAAGAAGGCGCCGCTGCTGGGCGACGTGCGCGACGAGAGCGCCGAGGACGTGCGTCTGGTCCTCGAGCCGAAGAACCGCAACGTCGAGCCCGAAGTGCTGATGGAGAGCCTGTTCAAGCTCTCGGCGCTGGAGAGCCGCTTCCCGGTCAACATGAACGTGCTGGACGCCAAGGGCGCGCCCGGCGTCATGGGTTTGCGCCAGCTGCTGCAGTCGTTCCTCGATCACCGCCGCGAGGTGGTGGTGCGCCGGGCGCGGTTCCGCCTGGATAAGATCGAAGCGCGCCTGCACATCCTGGACGGCTTGGTCATCGCCTTCCTGAACCTGGACGAGGTGATCCGCATCGTCCGCTACGAGGACGAACCCAAGGCCAAGTTGATCGAAGCCTTCGCGCTGACCGACATCCAGGCCGACGCCATCCTCAACACCCGGCTGCGCCAACTGGCCAAGCTGGAGGAGATGGAGCTACGGCGCGAGCACGCCGAGCTGGCCGAGGAACGCGACGGATTGCTGAAGATGCTGGCCTCGGACCGCGCGCAGTGGCGTCTGGTCGGCGTCGGCCTGAAGGACGTGCGCGCGATCCTCGGACCGGACACGAACCTCGGCAAGCGCCGCTCGACCTTCGACACCGCCCCAGTGGTGGACGCCGAAGCGGCGATGGAGGCGATGATCGTGCGCGAGCCGATCACCGTGATCCTGTCCGAGCGCGGCTGGATCCGCGCCGCCAAGGGCAAGGTCGAGGACCCGTCGGAACTGAAGTTCAAGGAAGGCGACAAGCTGGGCTTCATCGTCCCGGCCGAGACGACCGACAAGCTGCTGATCTTCGCCTCGGACGGCCGGTTCTTCACCATCGGTTGCGACAAGCTGCCGGGCGCGCGGGGCCATGGCGAGCCGCTCCGACTGATGCTGGACCTCGACGACAAGACCGACATCATCGACATCTTCCCGCACAAGCCGGGGACCAAGCGGGTCATCGCGTCGAAGGAGGGCTACGGCTTCATCCTGCCCGAGGAGGAGGCGGTCAGCTTCCGCCGCGCCGGCAAGCAGGTGCTGAACGCCGGGGCCAAGGGCGCGGCCTTCGCCATGCCGATGAGCGGCGACCACTTCGGGGTGATCGGCGACAACGGCAAGATCCTGATCTTCCCGCTGTCGGAGCTGCCGGAGATGCCGCGCGGCAAGGGCGTGAAGCTGCAGACCTACCGCGAGGGCGGGCTGCGCGACGCGGTGGTGTTCAACGCCGAGGAAGGTGCGACCTGGATCGACACCGCCGGACGCACCCGTGTCTGGGGCGAGTGGCGCGAGTGGCTGGGACGGCGCGCTGCGGCCGGCAAGCTGGCGCCCAAGGGCTTCCCGACCAGCAAGCGGTTCAAGCCGAAATAGGCGTCGCGACACCTTGTAGGTGTCGGGTGCAACGCTAAGCTTCCCCACCGATGTTCGGGAGGGGAAGTTTCATGAAGCGCCATCGGCTGGCGACGGCTCTGGCCGCGGTTTCGCTGAGCTGGGCCGCCGCGCCTGTCGCCACGGCCAAGGAGCCCGCCATGGCGCTGGCCCCGGCGGCGGGGCCCGAGGCGGTCGGGTTCGACAGCGCGCGGCTGAAGCGCCTGGATGCGGCGATGGCCAAGGCGGTCGCCGACGGCCGGGTGGCCGGCGTGCAGATCCTGCTGGCGCGGCATGGCCAGGTGGTGGCGTTCAACAGCTACGGCAAAGAGAACCTGGAGACCGGCGCGGCGCTCGATAAGGACGCCATCTTCCGCATCTATTCGATGTCCAAGCCGGTGACCGGCGTGGCCATGATGATCCTGTTCGAGGAAGGCCGCTGGCGGCTCGACGACCCGATCACGACCTATCTGCCTGAGATGAAGGACCTGAAGGTCTGGAAGGGCGTCGACGCCAGGGGCCAGCCCATCCTGGAGCCGGTGAAGCGGGCGCCGACCATGCGCGAGCTGATGAGCCACACCGCCGGCTTCGGCTATGGCCTGAGCGACAAGCATCCGGTCGATCGCATGTTCCGCGACGGGCGGATCTTGGGCGCGGCGGACCTGAAGGACCTGACGACCAAGACCGCCGCGATCCCGCTGATGTACCAGCCGGGCGAGCAGTGGAGCTATTCGGTCGCCGTCGACCTGCAGGGGGCGGTGATCGAGCGACTGTCGGGCCAGAGCCTGGGCGATTTCATGGAGAGCCGGATCTTCAAGCCGCTGAAGATGAACGACACCGGCTTCTACACCGGCGCGGCCAAGGCCTCGCGCCTGGCGACGCCCTACATCGGCAATCCGGAGACGGGGAAGATCGAAGAGGCCAAGACGCTGTTTGGCCAGCCGATCCAGAATTTCGTCGACAAGCCGCGGCTGGAGTCGGGCGGCGGCGGGCTGGTCTCGACCACCCGCGACTACGCCCGCTTCGCCCAGATGATCGCCAACGGCGGCGAGCTGGACGGGGTGCGAATCCTCTCGCCGCAGCGGTGGAGCTGATGGGCACCAACGTGATCCCGCAGGCGGCGCTGGTGTCGTCCAACGGCTCGACGGCGTCGTCGTTCAACGAGGCGGTCGGGTTCGGGCTGGACGTCATGGTCGTCAACGACCCGCGCAAGGCCGGCAGCCTGGAAGGCGAGGGCACGATGAGCTGGGGCGGGGCGGCCGGCACCTGGTTCTGGGTCGATCCGACCAACGACGTGATCTTCGTCGGCATGATCCAGCGCTACGGCGGCACCGGCGGGCCGGACCTGGGCGGGCTGACGAGGACGCTGGTCTACCAGGCCCTCGTCGATCCAGCGAAGTAGGCCCTACTTCGTCGTATAGCCGCCGTTGACCAGGACGGTCTGGCCGGTCATCCACCAGCCGTCCGACACCAGGAAGCGGATGAAGGGCACGACGTCCTCGATGTCGGTGAGCCCGGTCTTCGAGAAGGCCGAGAGGGCCGCGGCGCCCTTGTGATAGGCGACCGCGTCGGCGCCTTCGGCGGGATAGAAGAACGGTGTGTCCATCGGTCCGGGACCGATGGCGGTGACCGAGATCCCGCGCCCGCCCAATTCCTTGGCCGCCGCCCGCGTGAAGTGCTCCACCGGCGCCTTCATCCCGGCATAGGCCGCGTAGAACGGCGTGAAGGCCCCGAGCAGCGAGGTCACCAAGGTGCAGACCTTGCCGTTGTCGTTGAGCATCCGGCCGGCTTCGCGCAGGAAGAAGAAGGCGGACTTGGCGTTGACGGCGCTCATCTCGTCGAACTCGGCCTCGGTGATGTCGGCCATCGGCTTCTTCAGCACCTTGCCGACGGTGTTGATCGCGATGTCCGGGCGGCCGAAGGCGGCGGCCGCATCGTCGAACAGCTTTTCCATGGCCTCGGCGCTGGTGAGATCGGCCTGGAGGGCCAGAGGCTCGGCTCCGGCCGCGCGCACGGCCTGGACCGTGGCCTCGGCGTCGGCGGCGGTCGCGGGGCTATTGTAGTGGATGACCACGGCCCGCGCGCCGTGGGCCGCGAGGTCGCGGGCGAGCAAGCCGCCCAGGTTCTTCGCCCCGCCTGCGATGAGGACGGTCTTTCCCTTGATGTCGTGGTTGGCCATGCGCCGATCTCCATACTGCTGATGGATCGACGTTACCGTGCGCAATTGTTGGATAAATGCGCGCCGCATGACATCACTGATCGGGAATTCTGGATAAAGGGCCGGGCGATGGACCGCATGGACCTCTACCGCGTGTTCGCCCGGGTGGTGGAATGCACCAGCTTCACCCGCGCGGCCGATAGCCTCGGCCTGCCGCGCTCCTCGGTGTCGGCGGCGGTGCAGATGCTGGAGTCCCGACTGGGCGCGCGCCTGCTAAACCGGACGACCCGGCGTGTCTCGGTGACGGAGGACGGCGCGGTGTTCTACGAGCGCTGCGTGCGCCTGCTGTCCGACATGGAGGAGGCCGAGGACCTGTTCCGCAACGCTGGCGGCCGACCGTTCGGTCGGCTTCGGGTGGACGTCCCCGGCAGGATCGGGCGGCTGGTGATCGCGCCGGCGCTTCCGGAGTTCCTCTTGGCCTATCCGGAGATCGAAATCGACCTGGGCATGACCGATCGCGCGGTCGATCTGGTGGAGGAGCGAGCCGACTGCGTGCTGCGCGTGGGGCCCCTGGGCGACTCCGGATTGGTGGGGCGGCGGATCGGCGACCTCGACCTGATCAACGTCGCGAGCCCAGCCTATCTGGCGCGGCACGGCGCGCCGCGCGGGCCGCAGGACCTTGGGCGTCATCTGGCGGTGAACTATGCGTCGCCCTCGAGCGGCCGGGTCGAACCGTGGGAGTGGATGGACGGCGAGACGGTGCGGACGCTGCCGATGCGCGGGACCGTCTGCGTGAACAGCGCCGAGGGATTGATCGCCTGTTGTCTGGCCGGCCTGGGCCTGATCCAGATCCCGGCCTATGACGTGGCGGGCCATGTGGCGGCCGGCGAACTGGTGCGGGTGATGGATGAGCATCGCGCACAGCCGATGCAGATGACGTTGCTCTATCCGCATCGCCGACAGGCGCCCGAACGGCTCAAAGTCTTCTCGGTTTGGCTGGAGGCGCTGCTGCGCCGCCACGTGCTCGCGCCTTGACTTTCAGGGCCTCGCATGCGCCCTTCCGCGCTCGATTTTCAGAGCCTTAGCGACTCCCCATGCACGCCTACCGCACCCATACCGCAGGCGCTCTTCGCGCCGCCGACACGGGCAAGACTGTCCGCCTTTCGGGCTGGATCCACCGCAAGCGCGACCACGGCGGTCTGGTCTTCATCGACCTGCGCGACCACTATGGTCTGACCCAGCTGGTCATCAGCCCGGAGACCCCCGGCTTCGACGTCATCGAGCGCCTGCGCGCCGAGAGCGTCATCCGCATCGACGGCGAGGTCGTGGCCCGCAGCCCGGAAACCGTGAACGCAAACCTGCCGACCGGCGAGGTCGAGGTTCGTGTGCGCACCGTCGAAGTGCTGTCGGAAGCCGCCGAACTGCCGCTGCCGGTCTTCGGTGAGCCGGACTATCCGGAAGAGATCCGCCTCAAGCACCGCTATCTGGACCTGCGCCGTGAGACGCTGCACCGGAACATCGTGCTGCGCTCGAAGGTGATCCACTCGATCCGCAACCGCATGATCGACCAGGGCTTCCTGGAGTACCAGACGCCGATCCTGACGGCCTCGTCGCCGGAAGGCGCGCGCGACTTCCTGGTGCCCTCGCGGATGCACCCGACCAAGTTCTACGCGCTGCCGCAGGCGCCCCAGCAGTTCAAGCAGCTGCTGATGGTCTCGGGCTTCGACCGCTACTTCCAGATCGCGCCGTGCTTCCGTGACGAAGACCTGCGCGCCGACCGCTCGCTCGAGTTCTACCAGCTCGACGTCGAGATGAGCTTCGTGACCCAAGAGGACGTGTTCGCGGCGATCGAGCCGGTGATGCACGGGGTGTTCGTGGAGTTCGGCGGCGGCAAGCGCGTCTCGCCGATCGACCAGTCGATGTCCTACGTCGACGACTTCGGCAAGACCATCGAGCACCAGGGCTTCGAGCGCCTGACCTACGTGCAGTCGATGGCCCGCTACGGCACCGACAAGCCCGACCTGCGCAACCCGATCGTCATGCAGGACGTCTCCGAGCGCTTCCGCGGCGGCGGGTTCGGCCTGTTCGCGCGCATCCTGGAAGACGCCAAGAACGCCGTCTGGGCGATCCCGGCGCCGAAGGGCGGCAGCCGCGCGTTCTGCGACCGCATGAACAGCTGGGCGCAGGGCGAAGGCCAGCCGGGCCTGGGCTACATCTTCTGGTCGGAAGACCAGGGCGGCTGGGGCGGCCCGATCGCCAAGAATCTGGGCCCGGATGCGACCGCCGCGCTGATGAGCGGTATCGGCATGGGGCAGGGCGACGCGGCCTTCTTCGTGGCGGGCGATCCGAAAGTGTTCGCGAAGTTCGCGGGCTCCGCCCGGACGAAGGTCGGCACGGACCTCAAGCTGGTCGACGAGGACCAGTTCAAGTTCTGCTGGATCGTCGACTTCCCGATGTTCGAGTGGAGCGAGGAAGAGCAGAAGGTCGACTTCTCGCACAACCCGTTCTCGATGCCGCAAGGCGGCCTCGACGCGCTGCTGAACCAGGACCCGCTGACCATCCGCGCGTTCCAGTACGACATCGTCTGCAACGGCTACGAGCTGTGCTCGGGTGCGATCCGGAACCACCTTCCCGAGGTGATGGTGAAGGCGTTCGAACTCGCCGGCTACGGCTCCAACGTCGTCGAGGAAGAGTTTGGCGGCATGCTGAACGCCTTCCGTCACGGCGCGCCGCCGCACGGCGGCCTGGCGCCCGGCATCGACCGGATCGTCATGCTGCTGGCTGGTGAGACCGCGATCCGTGAGGTCATCGCCTTCCCGCTGAACCAGCAGGGCCAGGACCTGCTGATGAACGCGCCGTCTGAGGTGCTGGAGAAGCAGCTCAAGGAACTGCACATCCGCCTGGCCCCGCCGATCAAGGTCTGAGGCCAGACGACAGATACGGAAAGGGGGGCCGGCGGCCCCCTTTTTTTGTGTCCTCAGTCGACCGAGGCGAAGTAGCGCGGCGGGGCCGGCGGCGCGGGGGGCGCTGGCGGAGCCGGAGGCGCTGGGCTGCGGCTGACGACGCGGACGCGGGCGCCGCGATGGCAGGCCTTGGCGACCAGGCCGGCCGGCGTGCGCGTAGCGCCGTCGGCGCAGGCGTTGTCGAGCTGGTCCTGTTCCAGGCCCTTGGCGCGGGAGAGGTCGACCCCGGCGATGTTGGCGCCGCTCATGGTCGCGCCGCGGAAGTCGGTGTTCACGAAGGTCGCGCCGGTGAGGCTGGCCGCTGAAAGATCGGCGTCGCGGAACGAGGCGTGGTCAAAGGCGCCCGAGCCCAGATTGGCTCCGGTCAGCGCCGCGTCGCGGAAGTCGGCGGCGCGGGCGTTGGCCTTGGAGAAGTTGGCGGCGCGCAATTCGGCCCCGCGCAGCGAGGCGTTGGAGAGATTGGCCTTGCTGAAGTTGGAGCCGGCGCCGGCGGCGTCGCGCAGATCGGCGCGGGCGAGGTTGGCGGCGGCGAAGTTGACGCCGCGGGCCTCGACTCCGCGCAGCCGCGCGTCGGTCAGCACCGCGGTGGTGAAGTTGGCGCCGACCATCTGGGCGTCGCTGAGGTCGGCGCGCGACAGGTCCGCGCCGCTGAAGTTGGCGCCGAGGAAGCGGGCGTCGCGCAGGTCGGAACCGACCAGCGCGGCCTGGGCGAAGTTGGCGCCGACGAACTGCGCGCCGGCCAGCTTGCGGCCCGACAGCTCGCACTTGGCGCAGGCGCCGCCGAACGAGACCATCCGCGCCACGTCCTTGTCGCCCATATTGGCGCTGGCCATGCCGGGAACGGCGGCGAGCGCCACGGCGACCAGGGCCGAGAGGGCGGGCAGGGAACGCGTCAGACGAGGCATCGAAGCTTGGCGTTGTTGGTCCATGATGTGAGCATGTGCTCTCGACACCCTGTGGACGCTACTTAATTCGCGGTAATTGTCAGCAGCTTAGCTAGCAGCTGGGGATGCGCAGGCCGCCGGGCAGCTGGGTCGAACCATCCCCGCAGGCGCGGTTCAGCTGGGCTTGAGACAAGCCGCGTGCGCCATCGAGCTCGGCTCCGGAAAAATTGGCCCCGTCGAGCTTGGCGCCGGCGAAATTCGTCCCGCTGAGGTGCGTGCCCACGAAGCTCGAATTGGTGAGGTCGGCGCCCGCGAAATTCGAACTGGAGAACACCCCGCCATAGGCTTCGACGTCGCGCAGGTCGGCGCCGGAGAAGTTCACGCGATTCATCACCGCCAGGGACAGGTCGGCCTGGCGCAGTCGAGCACCGGCGAAATTCTGGCCGCGCATCTCCAGCCCGGCCATGTCGGCCTGGAAGAGATTGCACTTGGGGCAGCTGGCACCCCGGCGCGCCTGGCCGATCTGGCCGGCGTTCTGAGCGCTGGCAGGCGCAGCCACGGCGAGGGCGGCGAGGATGCCGATCGCGACGAGCGGTTTCATGAGGAGCCCTCCGACAAGGGCTCCTTGCTTAGCGGTGAAGCTTTAAGGCGAGGTGACCGCCGCCGAACGGCGTCATCCGGTCATGTCGCCGCCCTGCGGCGTCGCCCGGGTTCCGCAGGTCTCGCAGATCAGGCTGGCGCCTTTGCGGACGACGGCGATGTCGCCGCAGGCCGCACAGACGTCCGCCTCGGCCGCCGGAGGCCGGGCGGCTGCGCTGGGCAGGAAGACCAGGTTGTCGGGCGCCGCGCCGCGGGCGAAGCCGCGGGAGATGAAGTGGCTGGCCGGCTGGGGGCCGTCCTCGTCGTCGCTCTTGCCGTCGCCCAGCCCGTCGGCGTTGAGCTCGTCCGGATCGGCGTTGGCCAGGTCGTTGCGGCCCAGATAGGAGACGCCGAGCTCTCGGAACAGGTAGTCGAGGATCGAGGTCGCCGAGCGCACGGAGTCGTTGCCCGTGACCGGGCCGGCCGGCTCGAAGCGGGTGAAGACGAAGGCCTCAACGAACTCGTCGAGCGGCACGCCGTACTGCAGGCCGATCGAGATCGCGATGGCGAAGTTGTTCATCAGCGAGCGGAAGGCGGCGCCTTCCTTGTGCATGTCGATGAAGATCTCGCCGAGCTCGCCATCCTCGTATTCGCCGGTGTGCAGGTAGACCTTGTGGCCGCCGACGCTGGCCTTCTGGATGTAGCCCTTGCGGCGGTCGGGCAATTTGCGGCGGGTGCGGTCGCGCTCGACGATGCGCTCGACGATCCGTTCGGGTTGCGGGGCGCGGGCCTCGGGCTCTGGTTCGCGGACCGTGCGGGGCGGCGGCTCGCTCGCCTTGGGCAGGTCCAGCACCATGTCGGCCGGGGCGGCGGCGCGCCGCATGCGCAGAGCCGGGGCTTTGGCGTGGACAGCCATGGCGATCACGCCGGCGGCGTCGGCCGGGGTGGTGTCCCATTCCAGCTCCAGGTCGGCCATGGCCGGCACAGCGAGGGCGTGGGCGATGACGGCCAGCACGGCGAAGTAGGGCTCGGGCCCCAACTCGTCGGCGGTTTCGAACACCGCTTGCTGGGCGGCGGTGAGGAAGTCGGCCTGCGAGAGCGCGCCGGAGCCCATGGCGTAGGCCTCGGCCTGGGCGATCTCCTCGTCCCCAAAGCCGGCCAGCTTGAGCACATTGAGGCCCGGATCGGCGAGATCGGCGTCGGTGGCGCCGAGCACGTCGCAGAGGAAGCCGGCGTCGATGGCGGAGAAGGCCTCGGCGAGGGTCGCGGCGAAGGGCAGGGCGGCCTCGGCCTGGGCGATCTCGTGATCGGTGAAACCGCGGGCGGCGAGGGCGGCGTGGTCGACGCCGGGGGCCTCCGAGAGGTCCTGGCCGCCAAGCAGCCAGGCGCGCGCCTGGGATAGGTCCGCACCGAGCGCGGCCAGGCCGCTGAGCGCGGACTCGGTCATCACCCGGGTCAGCACGCCGTCCTCGGTCTGGGCGACGGTGACGGGGCCCAGCCAGGGGGCGGCCGAGGCGCTGGCCCCGCCGAGCCGCAGGGCGAGATCCGGATCGTCGAAGATCGCCAGGCCGCCGTTGAGCTTGGCGCCTGAGGCGACGCATGCGGAGGCGGCGTGCCGGTATAGGTCCCGGACGGCCGTGCGGCCCGCGTCGGAGTCGTAGGTCAGGCCCTGGGCGACGAGCCAGTCGGCGACACCGGCCAGGCCCAGCGACGCGGGGCGCTCACCGCCGACCGCGGCCAATGCGGCCGCCAACAGCGCGACGGCCGAGGCGAAGGCGGCGGCGTCGAAGTCTGGCCCCGACCCGAAACTCATCAGGTTCACGGCGCCCCGTGCGCCGCCCCAGGCGCGGGCGACGCCGTGGGCGATATCGGGGGTGATGGCGACGGCGAGGGCGCCGGTCTCCCAGGCCGCCGCGGCGAGCGACGGCTCGGGCGCGCCAGCGGCGACACAGATCAGTTCCAGGTCCTCGACGGCGCCGAAATCCGGATCGGCGGCGGCCCATTCGAGTTCGCCGGCCTTGGCCAGGGCGATGGCGTCGAGGATCATCGCATCGGTGGCGCCGGCGGGACGGGCGGCCTCGGCGCTGCGGGCGAGGCTGGCGTTGGCGCGCAGGTCGGCGCAGGCGGCCGGATCGCCTTCGCAGCGCAGGATAGAGTCCATGACCGCTTGGAGTCGGGCGCCCATCTCGCGGGCGGCGGCGCGCGCCATCGCGCGGCCGCGGCGCTGGGCGCGCAGGGCGGACAGCGCTGGCGCGCAGGCGTCGCCAAGCTTGACGACGGGCGTCGCCGCGTCGACCCGCGGCCAGGACATGGCGATCTGGCCAGCCAACATGGCCGCGCCGAGATCGCGACGGAAGGCGGCCCGGGCGCGGGCGGTCTCGAACAGCGCCGCCGAATCGCCGCGCTGCACGAGGTCTTCGGCGAAGCGGAACACGGCGGCGGGCAGGTCGGCGTCCTCGCCCAGCCAGTCGAGCCAGGCCTCGACCCGCGCGTCGGTCCATGACGCGGGGGCCAGAACGTCGGCTACGCTGGACGCGCGCTCGAGCGTCCGCCGTTCGATCCTTGCCGCTTCTGCACCCATATCCGGCTCTCCCGTCGGGCGAGTCTAGCAGCGTCGTTAACGCGGGCAATAGATGTTGCGGTTCGTGGGGCGCCTATCCCCAACATATTGCGGATTTCGTGCGGCTGGACGGTGAAGCGCCGGGCGCCTATAGTCCGGCCGCTTCCTGTCTGTCTGGAATTCCCAAACGTGCTCAAGAATATCTTCACCTGGTGGAACGGCGCGACCATCGGCATCCGCAACACGGTTCGCGGCAGCGTGTTCATCGGCAAGGACGAGCTGGGCAACAGCTACTACGAAGCCCGGGACGATCGGAAGTCGTACGACAAGGGCCGCAAGCGGCGCTGGGTCATCTACAACGGCTATGCCGAGGCCTCGAAGGTCCCGGCCGACTGGCACGGCTGGCTGCACTACACCTTCGACGAACCGCCGACCACGGCGCCGCTGAAGCGCCAGGAGTGGGAAAAGGATCACCTGCCGAACCTGACCGGCACCGTGCACGCCTGGAAGCCGCAGGGCTCGATCGCCCGGGGCGGCGAGCGTCAGAAGGCGTCGGGCGACTACGAGGCCTGGCGGCCCGAATAGGCATGTCGCGCGGCCGCACCCTTGCCGGATTGGCGGTGCTGAGCGCCCTGGCGGGCGCCGGCGTGGTGCGCGCGCAGCCGACATCTCCGAGCCAGCAGCCCGCCCAACCGCCGCTGCTGCAGCCGCCGCCGGCCCCCCCGCCGACGCAGGCCCCCAATGGAACCGCAACGCCGCCGGTCGCGCAGCCGCCGCCCGTTCGCGAGGAGGCTCCGCCCGCCCAGGTGGCCCCGCCGCCGCCCGTCGCGGCCCCGCCGATCGCGGCCGAAGAGGTCGAGGAAGCGCCGCCGCCGAAGGCTCAGGTCGCGGCCAAGCCCGCCGAGGCGGCCAAGCGCGCCCGCTACGACGTCGCCGTCATCCAGGCGCTGGACAAGGTCTCGGCGGAATCCATGCGCTTCGAGGCCGCTGTCGGCCGGCCGGTGCGCTACAAGAACCTCGTCTTCACGGTGAAGGCCTGCGAACGCTCGGCGGCCGATGAGGCGGTCGAGGACTCGGTCGCGCATGTGACCGTGGAATCCCAGCCGCGCGCCGCGCCCGGGAAGCCGACCCCGCCACCGCGCCAAGCGTTCCGCGGCTGGATGTACGCGTCCTCGCCGGGCCTGAACCCGTTGGAACACCCGATCTACGACGCCTGGCTGATCACCTGCAGGGCGGCTGCGCCGGTTCCGACCGCGGCGCGCTGAAGCGACGCCTGCGCCTCAAGCGCGCGGGCCAGGCGGCGGTGATACTCCGCCCGCGGGATCTCGACCGCCCCGAAGGTCGACAGGTGGTCGGTGATGAACTGGGCGTCGAGCAGCCGGTAGCCGTCGCTGAGCAGCCGCGCGACCAGATGCACCAGCGCCACCTTGGAGGCGTCGGTGCGGCGGCTGAACATGCTCTCGCCGAAGAAGGCGGCGCCGAGCGAGACGCCATAAAGGCCGCCGACCAGTTCGTCGCCGAGCCAGCACTCGACGCTGTGAGCGTGGCCCATCTCGAACAGCTGGGCGTAGAGGTCCTCGATGACCCCGTTGATCCAGGTCTCGGTGCGGCCAGGCTTGGGCGCGGCGCATTCGAGGACCACGCGCGAGAAGGCGGTGTCGATGCGGATGTCGAAGGGATCGCCCCGCACGGTGCGGGCCAGGCGGCGCGAGATGTGGAAGCCGTCGAGCGGGACGACGCCGCGCTTTTCGGGATCGATCAGGAAGACCCGGTCGTCTTCGCGCGCATCGGCCATGGGGAACACGCCGCGGCCGTAGCACTCAAGGAGCTCGCGGGGGCCGAAGCGTTTCATGGCGGCAGTCTATTGGATTTGGCCGGGACTTTCCTCCCCCGCGCTAGCGGAGGAGGATGTCAGGGTCAGGCTTCTTCCTGCTGCGACTTCATCCAGCGTTCGAGCCAGTGGATGTTGTAGTCGCCGGCGAGGAAGTCGGGCTGGTGCAGCAGTTCCTGGAACAGCGGGATCGAGGTCTCGATGCCGCCGACCACCATCTCGTTCAGGCAGCGGTTGACGCGAGCGATGCACTCTTCGCGGTCGCGGCCGTGGACGATCAGTTTGCCGATCAGGCTGTCGTAGGTGGGCGGGATCGAGTAGCCGGCGTAGAGCGCGCTATCGAGGCGCACGCCCAGGCCGCCGGGCGCGTGGAAGTCCGTGACCAGGCCGGGCGACGGCATGAAGGTCTTCGGGTTCTCGGCGTTGATCCGGCATTCGATGGCGTGGCCCTCGAACACGACGTCTTCCTGCTTGAACGACAGCGGCAGGCCCGCGGCGATGCGGATCTGCTCGCGCACCAGGTCGATGCCGGTGATGGCCTCGGTGACCGGGTGCTCGACCTGCAGGCGGGTGTTCATCTCGATGAAGAAGAACTCGCCGTTCTCGTACAGGAACTCGATCGTGCCGACGCCGAGGTAGCCGATGGCCTTGATGGCGTCGACCACGACCTTGCCGATCTTGGCGCGGCCGGCGGCGTCGATGACGGGCGAGGGGGCTTCCTCGAGCACCTTCTGGTGACGGCGCTGCAGCGAACAGTCGCGTTCGCCCAGATGGCAGACATTGCCGAACTTGTCGGCGATGACCTGGATCTCGATGTGGCGCGGAGTCTGGAGGTAGCGCTCCATGTAGACCGCGTCGTCGCCGAAGGCGGCCTTGGCCTCGGCGCGGGCGGTGGAGACCGCCTCGTAGAGGTCTTCCTCGGTCTGAGCGACCTTCATGCCGCGCCCGCCGCCGCCGGCGGCGGCCTTGATGAGCACGGGGAAGCCGATTTCCTTGGCCGCCGCGAAGGCCTCTTCTTCGGTCGTGACGGCGCCGTCGGAGCCGGGCACCACCGGGATGCCCGCTTCCTTCACCGCCTGCTTGGCGGTGATCTTGTCGCCCATCATCTTGATGTGCTCGGCGGTCGGACCGATGAAGGTGAAGCCGTGCGCGGCCACGATCTCGGCGAAGCGCGCGTTCTCCGACAGGAAGCCGTAGCCCGGGTGGATCGCCTGGGCGCCCGTGATCTCCGCCGCGGCGATGATCGAGGGGATGTTCAGGTACGACTTGGCGGCGGGGGCCGGGCCGATGCAGACGCTTTCGTCGGCCAGCCGCACCCACATGGCGCCGGTGTCGGCCTCGGAATGGACCGCCACGGTGGAGATGCCCATTTCCTTGCAGGCCCGGTGGACCCGCAGGGCGATCTCGCCGCGATTGGCGATGAGAATTTTGTCGAACATCGACTTACTCGATGACGATCAGCGGTTCGCCGAATTCGACCGGCTGAGCGTCCTGGACGATGATCTCGACGATCTTGCCGGCACGCGGGGCGGGGATCGGGTTCATCGTCTTCATGGCTTCGACGATCAGCAGGGTCTGACCGGCGGTGACCGTGTCGCCGACCTTCACGAAGGCCGGAGCGTCGGGCTGCGGCTGCAGGTAGACGGTGCCGACCATCGGCGACTTCACGACATCGCCCTTGCGTTCGACGGCGGCGGGCGCGGCTTCGCCGGCCGGCGCAGCGGCGGCCGGAGCGGCCGCGTAGGCGGCCGGAGCCGGGGCGTATTGGACGGCCGCCGGGGCGGCGGTCTTGGCGACGCGGATCTTGAGGTCGTTGTGCTCGACTTCGATCTCGGTCAGGCCGGTCTCGGTGAGAATGTCGGCCAGTTTGCGCACCAGCCGCGCGTCGATCGGATCGGCGGGGGCCTTCGGACTGCTAGCCATTTGATAATCCTTAGTTTTGGCTTTGACGGGCCAGGCCCGCGGCGGCCTCGACGGCCAGTTCGTAGCTCGCCCCGCCGAAGCCGGAGACGACCCCGGTGGCGACGAGGGACACATAGGTTTCACGACGGAACGCTTCGCGCGCCGCCGGGTTGGACAGGTGACATTCGACGACAGGAATATCGAGTGTCTTCAGGGCGTCCAGCAGGGCCACGGACGTGTGACCATAGCCCGCAGGATTGATCACGACGGCGCAGGCCTCGGTCCGGGCTTCCTGCACCCAGTCGATGAGCTGGCCTTCATGGTTGGATTGGCGGAAGACCACGGCATGACCGAGGGCGCCGGCGCGGCGTTCGCAACGAGTGCGGACGTCCTCCAGCGTCTCCTTTCCGTAAATCTCCGGCTCCCGGACCCCCAAGAGGTTGAGGTTGGGCCCGCTAAGCACATAGATCGGTTTCGACATTCGGCTCCGCCGTCGATTCCGCCGTCTTGTAACGGGCGGCGGCGGGGGTCACAAGCATTCGGAAACTCCAAGCTTCACGAGGGCGTCATGACGCTGACCATCAACGGGGAACAAAGGGCCTTCGGCGGGGTGTCGAGCGTGGCCGCCCTGGTGGCGGAACTGGGCCTGGATGCGCGCAAGGTGGCGGTGGAGCGCAACCTGGAGATCGTACCGCGATCGGCCTATGGACAGACCGCGCTCGCCGACGGCGACCGCATCGAGATTGTGCATTTTATCGGAGGCGGCTGACATGGACGGGTCTACCCACAAGGAAGACACCTGGAGCGTGGCGGGCCGGACCTTCACCTCGCGGCTGATCGTCGGGACGGGGAAGTACAAGGACTACGCAGAGAACGCCGCCGCGGCCGAGGCGGCAGGCGCGGAAATCGTCACCGTGGCGGTGCGCCGCGTGAACCTGTCCGATCCGAACCAGCCGATGCTGGTCGACTATGTGAAGCCCGACCGCTTCACCTTCCTGCCCAATACCGCGGGCTGCTTCACCGGCGAGGACGCCATCCGCACGCTGCGCCTGGCGCGTGAGGCCGGCGGCTGGGACCTGGTGAAGCTGGAGGTGCTGTCGGACACCAAGCACCTGCTGCCGGACATGGAAGAGACCCTGCGGGCGCTGAAGCTGCTGGTCGCCGACGGCTTCCAGGTGATGGTCTACTGCAGCGACGACCCGGTCTACGCCAAGAAGCTGGAGGACGCGGGCGCGGCGGCGATCATGCCGGCGGCGGCCCCGATCGGCTCCGGCCGCGGCATCCAGAACTTCCTGAACCTGGGGCTGATCATCGAGCAGTCCAAGGTGCCGGTGCTGGTCGACGCCGGGGTCGGTACGGCCTCGGACGCCACGCTGGCGATGGAGACCGGCTGCGACGCGGTGCTGATGAACACCGCCATCGCCGGGGCCAAAGACCCCATCCGCATGGCCGTAGCCATGAAGCATGCCGTGATCGCGGGGCGGGAAGCATTTTTGGCAGGACGTATGCCAAAACGTATGTATGCTGAGCCATCATCCCCGCTATCCGGTCTGATCTGATGAGCCTTGGCGTCGACGTCTACTGGTCCTTCCGCAGCCCCTATTCCTACCTGGTGGTCCCGCGCTTGCGGGAATTGGCTGAGACCTACGACGTCGACGTCCGGATGCGGCCGGTCTATCCGCTGGCGGTGCGCTCGGAGGGCTTCTTCACCAAGCAGGACCCGCTGTTCGTGCCCTATCTGGTACGCGACGTTCGGCGGCTCGGGGACTTCCTGGGCCTGCCGCTGGTCTGGCCGAACCCCGACCCCGTGGTCATCGGGCAGAACCTGAACGGGGCGGCGGAGCAGCCGCACCTGGACCTGCTGATGCCGCTGGGCGCGATCGCCGCCCACAAGCCGCAGGCGCTGGCCTTCTATGACGAGGTCTCGCGGCTGATCTGGAACGGCCAGGACATGCCCTGGAACGAGGGCGACAAGCTGGCGCGGGCCATCGAGCGGGCGGGCTTGGATATGGCGCAGCTGCAGGCCGAGGCCGCCGGCAAGCAGGACGAGATCGCCGCCGAGATCGAGGCCAACCAGGTCGCCCACCGCGAGAGCGGCCATTGGGGCGTGCCGACCATGGTCTTCGACGGCGAGCCCTTCTTCGGTCAGGATCGCTTCGACGTGCTGGTGTGGCGCATGAAGCAGCGCGGCCTGCAGAAGCGCGCCTGAAAAATTCAGCGGCGTTCCGTGACGGAAGGCGCTCTAGGCTCCCGGAAAACGGGAGGGGCGCATGGGCAAGTCCAACGGCCGCAAGTCCATCTTCATCACCGGCGCGGCCTCGGGCATGGGCCGCGAGACGGCCAGGCTGTTCGCCGGCCAGGGCTGGTTCGTCGGCGGCTACGACGTCAACGAGGCGGGCCTGGAGGCGCTGAAGGCCGAGCTTGGCCCCGACAATTGCGTGGTCCGCCGGCTGGATGTCACCGACCGTGATGACTACCGCGCGGCGCTCGCAGGCTTCGCCGAGGCGACCGGCGGGCAGATGGACCTGCTCTACAACAACGCCGGCATCGGCCGCGGCGGCCCGTTCGCCGAGCAGCCGTTCGAGGACGTGATCGCGGTCGTGCAGGTCAACCTGATAGGCGTGCTGATCGGCATCCATGAGGCGATCGGGCTGCTCAAGGCGACTCCCAACTCTCTGTGCTTCACGACCTCGTCGTCCTCGGCGACCTTCGGCATGGCCAACATCGCGGTCTATTCGGCCACCAAGCATGCGGTGAAGGGTCTGTCCGAGGCGCTGTCGGTCGAGTTCAAGGCCTATGGGGTGCGGGTGGCGGACGTGCTGCCCGGGGTGATCGACACGCCGATCCTGCCGCCGGGCGTGGCCGAGGCGGCGCCCAAAGAGGGCATGTTCCGAGCCATCCCGCCGGTGGAAGTCGCCAAGGCGGTCTGGGCGGCCTACCACGCCGACAAGCTGCACTGGTACGTGCCGCCGGAACTGGTCGAACTGGACAAGGCCGCGACCCTGACGCCGGAAGCGGTGCGCGATCAGATGGCCCAGGGCGGGCTGTTCAACGCGCCGCCTTAGGGATCATGTCGGCCTCGGCCGGCAGGCCCAGCTGCTGGAACATATCCGCGCGGTTCGGCCCGGGCGTCGGCGGATAGACGTGCGCCTTCCGGTCCCGGCCGGTGGCCCAGTAGCGCAGCACCTTGGCGAGGTTGTCGGGGCGCTTCAGCCAAGCGGACGGATGCTCCAGCATATGGAAGCCCCGGAGGGCCTCGCGCAGCAGGTTGGCGTCCGAGCGGATAGCGATGTTCACGCCGTCCTCAAGGAAGCTCTTGATCACCCGGCTGCGCAGGCTGGGACGATAGCCGGGCGTGAGGTGCTGGCGCGATCGACGGATCGCGGCGCGGTCCTGGTCGCGCATGTTGAGATAGTAGGGCCGCAGTTCGTCGGTGACCTTGGCCTGGAAGGCCAGCACGCGGTCAGCCGGATCGCCCGTCGAGACGAGCACGTCGCGCAAGGCGTAGGCGGTGACGGCGGCGAATGAGCAGCCGCGGCCATAGAGCGGATTGGTGCGGACCAGGGCGTCGCCGACCGGGAAGTAGCCCAGCAGCGGTGGAACGCCCTCGCCAGCGATCTCACGCCAACGGCTTTGCAGTTCGCCCATGCCGAACACGCGGCTGACGCCTTCGGCGACGGCTGGATCCACCCAGGGCGCCAGGCCCGGCAGGCGCGCGCAGATGGCGTCGAACACCTCGGGCCGCACGATGGCCTTGCGCAGCTCAAGCTCGGGCTCGGGCGTGCAGAGGGTGATCGAGAAGCAGCCGTTGTCGCCCGGAAACAGCCCGAACTTGAGGAAGCCGAGGTCGCCTGTGCCGCCGGCCTTGGTGCGCTGCGGTTCCTGAGCGCCAGGGCGAAGGCGATAGTGACGGGTGAAGTAGACGATGCCGGCGCTTTCGCTCTCCTCCGGAATGCTCGCGCCTTCCTCGATGAGCTGCTCGATGCAGGACGAGGTGCGGCCGCCGCCGTCGATCACCAGATCGCCGATGATGTCGCGCGCGCCGGCGGCGTCGGCCACGGACACCCCGACCACGCGCAGGCCCTGCGGGTCGCGCTGGGTCAGCAGACGGCGGACGAAGGTCTCCGAATCGATCCGCACGTTCGGATAGCGTTCGACATAGCGGCGGATGACGAGTTCGAGGGTCGTGCGGCGGCTGGTCAGAACCACGAAGTCGCGGTCGGCGGGCTGGGGCCGGTAATCCTGGCGGTGGACGTCGGTGAGCATTCGCTCGAAGCCGAGCTCGCGGCAGCCGGCGGCCAGCAGGTCGGCGTGCAGTTCGGGGTGTTCGTTGCGGATGATGGTGCGCAGCCGCGCCAGGAAGGCGTGGCTGTGGCGCAGATGGCCGACTCCGCGGCGGGTCCAATCGGTGAATGCGTGATCGGCGTCGCCGCGCGGCGGCGCCGGATCACGTTCGAGAATGACGATATCGCGGCCGGTCGGCGCCAGGGCCAGCGCCGAACACAGGCCGCCGATACCAGCTCCGATGATCAGCACTCGCTCGTGCATTCGGCTCGCCGTAGTCGGACGGACAGACTCTCAAGGCACTCTTGAGGAGCCTAGCTGCGTCGCGGTGCGGCGCAAGCCCGAGTTTGGCGAGGGGGTTTAGCCCTTGTCGATCTGCGGCGAGGGGACGGTCTTGAGCTTGCCGGTCTTGGCTTCGGCGATCGCCGCCCGCAGGGCCGGGATGTCGGCGCCCGGGATGATGCGGTCGCCGACGACGAAGGCGGGCGTGCCCTCGATGGCCAGGGCCTGGGCGAGCGCGCGGGTGTCGGCGATGTGCTTCTTGACCTCGGCGCTGGCGCCGCCGGCGCGAGCCGCGGCCGGATCCACCCCGACGGCCCGCAGGTGTCGGTCGATCGCCGCTTCGTCGAGGGCCTTCTCGGCCATGAAGCGCTCGAACAGCTCGATGTTCTTGGGCATGCCCGCGGGGGACAGGGCGACCTCGGCGGCGATGTTGCTCTCGGCCCCGAAGATCGGGAACTCCTTGAACACGAAGCGGACGTCAGGATTCTCCTTGATCAGCTTCAGCACCTCGGGCGCGCTGACCTTGCAGTAGCCGCAGCGGTAGTCGAAGAACTCGACGACCGTGACCGTGCCGTTCGGATTGGCGACGAAGTCGCGGGGATCGCGTTCCAGCTGGTCGCGGAACTTGCCGAGCGAGGCCTTGGCGGCCTCCTGGGCGGCGGCCTGCTTGTTTTCCTGCAGCTTCACGACCGCCTCTTCGATCACCTCAGGGTGGGCGAGCAGGTAGGCGCGGACCTTCTGGCCGAAGTCGTCCTCCTGCTTCTGGCAGGCGGCGAGGGGCAGTGCGAGGGCGGCGCAGGCGACGAGGACGCCGCGGGAAATCTTGGTCATGTCAGGCCAATTAGGTGAGAAGCGTGGCTTTGCGAAGGCTTTTCGGCCCGGTCAACGCGAGGAGCGGCGGTTGATCGAGCCCTCGGACGCCAGGTCCTTGAGGTCGTCCTTGCTCGGGTTGGATGTCAGGACGATGTCGGTGGCGCGCCGCCATTCGGGCGTATCCTTGTCGAGCTTTTCGCGGGCGCGCATGGCGAAGACCCGCGCCTGGGTCGCATCGCCCGTCGCGAAGAAGTATTCGCCTGTGGCCAGGCGGGCGAGGCCCTCCTTGCCCTGCTTGTCGTAGGCCTGGGCCAGGATCCGCCAGGCGGTGGCGTTGTCGTGTTCCTGGGTCAGGGCCTTGCGCAGTTCGCCGACGCCTTCCTCGACCTTGGCCTTGTCCTCGAGCGCGATCAGGGTCTGGCCGAGATTGATGCGCAGCAGCGGCGCGTCGGGCTTCAGTTCGACCGACTTGCGCTGCGGGGCCTCGGCCTCCTGGGCGCGACCGAACTCGAACAGCACCTGACCCTTGAGTTCCCAGAGGTAGGGGTTGTTCGGCTGCTCGGCGAGCAGGGCGTCGATCAGCTTCACCGACTGATCGGGCTGCTTCATCTGATAGTAGGCGATCGCCCGGGCGTAGCGCGCCGGATAGGACTTGTCCTTCTCGTCGTACTTGGTGATGGCGATGGTCGGGTTGATGAACCCGTCGAGCTTCGCCTTCATGATCGCGTGCTCGGAGATCGCTTCGGGCGTGTCCGGAGTGTCGTAGTGGGCGTTCTGTTCGACCCGGTGGCGAAGCGCCTCGATCCGCGAGGACGACAGCGGGTGGGAACGGAAGTAGGCGAAGCGGCGCGCTTCCTGGAAGACTTCCTGGTAGCGGAAGTTGTCGAAGAACTCGACGAGGCCCTTCCCAGAGAGGCCGGCGCGTTCGAGGATCGCAGCGCCCGCCTGGTCGGCGCGGCTTTCCTGTTCGCGGCTGTAGCCCATGGCGCCCAGGGTGCCGAAGTAGCTGGCGCTGCCAATCAGACCGGCGGCGCCTTCGCCCGAGCCGGCGAGGGCGGCGAGCACGCCCAGGCCCATGGTCAGCAGGAACGGCTTCATGCCGGCCGAAGTCATCTCGCCCGAGCGGGCCGAGTGGCCGGCGGCCAAGTGGCCGACTTCGTGGGCGATGACGCCCTGAAGCTGATTGGGATTTTCCGATTCGAGGATCAGGCCGGTGAAGACGCCCATGGTGCCCGGGCCGGCGAAGGCGTTGAGGTCCTTCGAGCCGATCAGCAGGATCTCGATCGACTTGGAATCGACGCCGGCGGCCTTGAAGATCGGTTCGGAGTCCTTGCGGAGAATCTCTTCGATCTCGGTGTCGCGAATGAGCGACATGCTCTCTTCGGCCCGGACCGGCGCGGCCTGCAGCGTCAGGCTTAGCGCCGTCACAGCGGCCAGAGCGATTCTCGAGACCGAACGGGCAGGGGACACCATGCCGAACAACTCCAAGCGCCCCCCGCAAAGCCCCAGTGTTCGAAGCCTAACGCGCTTCCGACGGACTGGAAACCGGCTCGCTGGGCGCGAGCCGGTTTCCTTTGTCACAGCCCAGGGTTAGCCCCGGCGCCACCAGCCCTTCTTCGGGACGGGCGGCGGCGCGACGATCTCGTTCGGATCAGGCTCACGCGAGACGGGCGCAGGCGCCGATTCCGGCTCCGGAGCGGGTTCGGGCGCGGCTTCAACGACGGTTTCGACCGGCGCGATCTCGACCGGGGCGGACTCGATCACCGGCTCGGCGGCGGCCGCTTCAGCCGCGGCGGCGGCCTTGGTGCGACGCGCGCGCGGCTTCTTGGCGGGCTTGGCCTCCGGCTCGGCGGCGACAGGCTCGGCGACGGGTTCCGGTTCGGCGACAGCCTCCACGACCTCGACGACCTCGACCGCCTCGGGCGCTTCGGCGGCGACCTCGGCTTCGGCCGCCTCGGCCTTGCCGCGACCGCGACCACGGCGCGAGCGGCTCTTCTTCGGCTTGTCCTCGACCGCAGGCAGTTCGACCCAAACGTCCAGTTCGACGTGGGGCTGGTCGTCGCTCACGCTGGGCGCGGGAGCGAGCGCCTCGGCCGCGGCGGCCGGAGCCGGAGCGACGTCATTGGCCGGCGCGGGAGCCGGAGCACGGGCCGAGGGGAAGTCTTCCGACGGGTCGTGCCAGACGAAGGGATCGTCGCCATACGGCACCCAGGGCCGGGTCCAGGCGAACATGTCCGCCGGACGACCGTCGTCGCGCATCCGGCGACCGCCGCGGCGACCACGACGACGACGGCGTCCGCCGTCGTCGGCCTCGTCGCGCGCCTCACGGGGCTCGCGAGGCGGCTGTTCACCGCCCTCACGGGCTTCGACCGGCTCGCCGTCGCGCCGACCGCGGCGGCGGCGGCGGCGGCCGCGACGGCCGTTGCGATCGTCGCCTTCGGCCTCATGGTCTTGGAAGCGCTGCTCGGCCTCGTCGTCGTCGGTGGCCTCGCGCTCGATATCGGCGTCTTCTTCGTCTTCCTCGACGTCTTCTTCGTCCTCGAAGGCTTCGTCGTCGAAGTCGTCTTCAACCGGCTGATAGGGCTGCAGCGGGACGTGATGCACGGCCGCATGCTCGGGCCGGGTCTCGCTGGCCGTGCGTTCGATCTCGTGATCGGCGTGGGCCAGGGCGTCGTCGATCACGATGGTGATGAAGAGGCCCAGGCTCTCGTGGATGCGCGCCAGGTGGTTGCGCTTCTCGTTGAGGATGTAGAGGCCGACGGCGCGCGGCAGCTTCAGGGTGGCTTCGCCGCCGCCCTTCAGGGCCTCGATCTCGACAGCACGCAGGGCCGACAGGGCGCTCGACTCGACCGAGCGCACGCGGCCGGTGCCGGCGCAATGTTCGCAGACGTGCGTGGTGCCTTCCAGCACGCCGGAGCGGCGGCGCTGGCGGCTGATTTCCATGAGGCCGAAGGTCGAGATCTTGCCCATCTGGACGCGGGCGCGGTCGTCCTTCAGCGCGTCTTTCAGCTTCTTTTCGACGGCGCGATTGTTCTTGCCTTCATCCATGTCGATGAAGTCGATGACGATCAGGCCGGCCAGATCGCGCAGGCGCAGCTGGCGGGCGGCCTCTTCGGCCGCTTCCATGTTGGTCTTGAGGGCGGTGGCCTCGATGTTCCGCTCACGCGTCGCGCGGCCGGAGTTCACGTCGATGGCGACCAGGGCCTCGGTCTGGTTGATCACCAGATAGCCGCCCGAGCGCAGCGGCACGACCGGCGAATAGATCTGCGAGAGGTGGTCTTCGACCCGGTGCTTGACGAACAGCGGCGTCGCTTCGCGGTACGGCTGAACCTTCTTGGCCTGGGACGGCATCAGCATGCGCATGAATTCACGCGCTTCCTTGAAGCCGGCCTCGCCCTCGACCCAGACCTCGTCGATGTCCTTGTCGTAGAGGTCGCGGATGGTCCGCTTCACCAGATCCTCTTCCTCATAGATGAGGGCGGGGGCCACGGAATGCAGGGTGGTGTCGCGGATATTCTCCCACAGGCGCAGGAGGTACTCGTAGTCGCGCTTGATCTCGGCCTTGGTGCGCTTGGCGCCGGCGGTGCGGACGATCAGACCCATGCCGTCCGGCACATCCAGGCTCTGGACCACGCCCTTCAGGCGCTTGCGGTCGGTGGCCGCGGTGATCTTGCGGCTGATACCGCCGCCGCGGGCCGTGTTCGGCATCAGGACGCCGTAGCGGCCGGCCAGCGAGAGGTAGGTGGTCAGGGCCGCGCCCTTGTTGCCGCGCTCTTCCTTGACGACCTGGACCAGCATGATCTGCCGACGGCGGATCACTTCCTGGATCTTGTAGCGGCGCATCAGCCGGCGGCGGCGACGCGCGACTTCTTCTTCCATGACGTCGTCGTCGTCGGCGTCGACGGCGTCTTCGTCCTCGTCGTCGCCCGAACGGGCGCGCGATTCGACCTCGTCCTCATCGTCGGCCTCTTCGCGCATCAGCGCTTCGCGGTCGGCGACGGGGATCTGGTAGTAGTCGGGGTGGATTTCGTTGAAGGCCAGGAAGCCGTGGCGATTGCCGCCGTACTCGATGAAGGCAGCCTGCAGCGACGGCTCAACGCGCGTCACCTTGGCGAGATAGATATTGCCTCTGAGTTGTTTGCGGTTCTGGCTCTCGAAATCGAATTCTTCAACACGCGGTCCGTCGACCACCACGACACGCGTCTCTTCGGCGTGTGCGGCGTCGATCAACATCTTCTTGGACATCAAGTACGTCTCCGAGGCGCGCCGCGAGCTCTCGGCTCGGGCGCCGCCGGTCTGTCAGGAGGGCGCGCACGCCACCGCCCATCGCAATGCCGAAACCGGCAAGGCGGGCGGTAGGCCGAAATTGGGCTCGAGCGGCGCTGCCCATTGGTGTGTTCCCAGGCGCGCCTAACGTTAAGCGCGGATCGGATGGCGCGTGGTCGCCGAAAGTGGCGAAGCCGACGCGGGGTTGTGTCGCGCGGGCCGCAACCTTGCGACGCAAGGCGCGCACGGTCCAGCGCGGGCGGACATTGCAACACTGGAGGCGAAAAGGAAAGCCGCCGCGCCGCAATGCGATAGCGTAAGGAGACGGTTAACCGTTTGTCCACGCCACTGCCGTCTATATGGGTATGACTGTATAGAATGTGTAACGGGGCTGCGCGTATGGGCGGCAGGTTCAGGATCGGCGGACGAAGCGTGCTGGCGGCTGTCGGCGCGGTGGTTTGCTGCCTGGCGATCGTCGCCGGAGCGCAGGCCGCAGGGGCCAAGGCCGACATTCTCAAGGTGCGCCTGGGCGGCGACCGCGCCGAAACCCGCATCGTCATCGATCTCGACAAGTCGGCGACCGGCAAGGTCGCTTCCGACGGGCAGGACGACCGGCGAGTCGTCGTGAACCTGCCCGGCGTCTCCGTCGACAGCCAGTTGCAGGGCGGCGGACTCGGTTTGGTGAAGGCCTGGGTCGTGGACGACGCCGCCAGCGGCGCGCGCCTGCGCATCGATCTGGCCGAAGACGCGGTGATCAAGCGCCGCTTCCTGCTGCCGCCGGCCGACGGCGTCGCCAACTATCGCTATGTGATCGATCTGGCCTCCAAGGCGCCGTCGACCGCGAAGGTCGCCCAGGCGTCGGCCGGTCCGCGCTTCATCTCCGCGCCGGTCAAGTCGACCAAGGCCGCGCTGCCGCTCAAGAAGGTCATCGTCATCGACGCCGGCCATGGCGGCAAGGATCCCGGAACCAAGGGCGCCGACGGCAACGAGAAAGACGTCACCCTGGCCGCGGCGCGGGCGCTGAAGAGTCAGTTGGAAAAGAGCGGCCGCTACAAGGTCGTCATGACCCGCGACGCCGACGTCTATGTCGACCACGCCGTGCGCGTGCAGATCGCGCGCCGGGCCGATGCGGACCTGTTCATCTCGCTGCACGCCGATTCCGGCACCGACCCGTCGCTGCGCGGCGCGAGCGTCTACACGCTCGCCGACCGCGCCACCTCCCGCTCGGCCAAGTTCGTCAGCAAGGACGATTGGTTCATGCAGGCCGGGAGCCATGGCGATCATGGGGTTTCGACCATTCTGCTGGACCTGACTCAACGCATGACCCGCAACCGCTCGGCGACCTTCGCCGAGGTGCTGCTCGAGCGGGTCAGCGACCATCAGCCGCTGCTGCGCCGCAGCCACCGCGAGGCGGGCCTGGCCGTGCTGCTGGCCCCGGACGTTCCGGCCGTGCTGCTGGAAATGGGCTTCCTGACCAATGCCGCCGACGAGGCGGTGCTGCGCGATCCGGGCAAGCGCACGCGGCTGATGGGCTCGGTCGCCGAAGCGATCGACGACTATTTCGGCCAGCCCACCAAGCTCGCCTCGAACTAACGGCGCCGCGCCACGCCGACGCAGGGCCGTTGGCGCCCGGCGCGATGCACGCTAGACCAGCCTGAGCGGACGGGGCGCGCCCCGCGGAGGTCGGTCAGTTTGAAGCCCCCCGAGAGATGGATCGCGATCGCCGGGGTGACCGTGCTGAGCGCAGTTGCGCTGGCCGGATTCGCCATCGCCATCTATGCCGCCTGGCTGTTCCACGACATGCCCGACGCCTCGGACCTGGCTGACTATCGTCCGCCCACGGCGACGCGCGCCTACGCCTGGGACGGGGTGCTGATCGGCGAGTTTTCGCGCGAACGCCGCATCTACGTGCCGTACGACAACATGCCCCCGCAGCTGGCCCAGGCGTTTCTGGCCGCTGAGGACCGCAACTTCTTCAGCCACGGCGGCGTCGACGCCATGGGCCTGACCCGGGCGATGATGAAGAACGTCATGAACGCGGTGAACGGCCGCCGCCTCGAGGGCGGTTCGACCATCACCCAGCAGGTCGCCAAGAACGTCCTGCTGACCAGCGACGCGACGGTCGGGCGCAAGCTCAAGGAAGCCATCCTTGCCGGGCGTCTGGAGCAGACGCTGAACAAGGAGCAGATCCTCGAGCTCTATCTGAACGAGATCTGGCTCGGCTATCGCTCCTATGGGGTCGGTGCGGCCGCCTACAACTACTTCGGCAAGTCGATCAGCGACCTGACCCTGGCCGAATGCGCCTATCTGGCCTCGCTGCCCAAGGGCCCCGACAACTACCATCCGATCCGCCGCAAGGCGCAGGCCATGGCCCGCCGCAACTGGGTGCTGGACCAGATGGCCGAACTGGGCTGGGTCAGCCGCGCCGAGGCCGAGGCCGCCAAGCGCGAGGACCTGAAGGTTCAAAAGGCGCCGACCCGGGCCAAGTACCGCGACGCCGACTTCTTCGTCGAGGAAGTGCGCCGGCGGGGCCTGGCGACGATGGGCCAACGCCTGAACGAGGGCGGCTACTACATGCGCACCACCCTCGATCCGCAGCTGCAGACGGCTGCGCGGGTGGCGCTGATGAACGGCCTGGAACAGTACGACCGTCGCCATGGCTGGCGCGGCGCCTGGGGCCACGTCGACACCGCCGAGGGCTGGGAAGCGGTCGCCAAGCAGAAGAGCCCGCCGTCGGAACGGCGCGGCTGGCGTGCGGCGCTGGTCACCGACGTCTCGGGCGGGAACGTCCGGGTGCGCGTGGCCGGCGAGGGGACCACCGGCTCGATCGTCGGGCAGGACGTGGCCTGGGCGCGGGCCGGCAAGGGCCTGCGGTCCGGCGACCTCGTATATGTCGAACCGGTCGAGGGCGGTTCTGGCTTGCGGCTGCGGCAAATTCCGGCGGTCAACGGCGCGCTAGTGGCGATGGAGCCCTATTCCGGCCGCGTGTTGGCGATGGTGGGCGGCTACTCGTTCTCGCTGTCGAACTTCAACCGTGCGACCCAGGCGATGCGCCAGCCCGGCTCGGCGTTCAAGCCGATCGTCTATGCCGCGGCGCTGGAGAACGGCTACACGCCGTCGAGCGTGGTGATGGACTCGGCGATCACCCTGCGCGGCGCCGGCGGCCAGAACTGGACGCCTGAAAACTACAACCGCCGCTACTATGGCGCCCTGACCCTGCGTCGCGGCCTGGAGCTGTCGCGCAACGCCATGACGGTGCGCCTGGCTCAGGGCGTCGGCATGCGCAAGATCAGCGACCTAGCCGTCAAGATGGGCGTCGCCAAGCGCATGGACAATGTGCTGGCCATGGCGCTCGGCGCCGGCGAGACGACGCCGTTCAAGTTGACGGCGGCCTATGCGTCGTTCGTCAACGGCGGCCGACGGATCGATCCGCACCTGATCGAGCTGGTCCAGGACCGTAACGGCGAGACCATCTTCCGCGCCGACAAACGCGACTGCCCGCGCTGCCTGGCCGGCTTCAACGGCGACGAGAGCCCGCGGATCGCGCCCGGCGGCGAGCAGGTCATGGACCCGATCACCGCCTATCAGGTGACCTCGATGCTGCAGGGCGTGGTCCAGCGCGGCACGGCGACCTCGGCCCTGGTGCTGAACCGCCCGGTCGGCGGCAAGACCGGGACCACCAACGAGTACCGCAGCGCCTGGTTCGTCGGCTTCACGCCGCAGATCGTGGCCGGCGTGTTCGTCGGTTTCGACGACAACCGCAGCCTGGGCGAGGGCGAGACCGGCACCCAGGCCGCGGTGCCGATCTTCATCGAGTTCATGCAGGCGGCGACCAGGGACCTGCCGAAGGACGAGTTCAAGGCGCCGAAGAACGCCAAGTTCGCGACCGTGCGCGGCATCCGCGAAGCGTTCCGCCCGGGCACTGAACCGAAGGTGATCTTGGCGCCGGCGGGCGGGATGCCGGTCGACGGACCCCAGCCCTACAACCAGGTCTGGCCGGACGGACAGCTGACCAGCCCTGCGCCGGCGGCCGCCCCGCCGCCGAAGAAGCAAGACGACATGAGCGGGCTCTACTAGCCGCCCGCCATTGTCAGGCGGGCGCGCCCGCGCTATCTGCCGCGACTTCCAGAATTTTTCTGGTTCGGAGATTCCCATGAGAGCGGATGTCGAGGCCTCCAAGGCCGACATCGAGCAGTCGATCGAACTGCTCAGGAGGCGACTTTGACTGGGAACCGGCCCTAAGAAAGCTCGATGAGCTGAATGCGCGCGTCGAAGACCCCACCCTCTGGGACGACGCCGCCGCCGCCCAGGCGATCACCCGCGAACGATCCAAGCTGGCCGCCTCGGTCGAGGCGGTGCAGTCGCTTGAGCGCGACCTAGCCGATGCGATCGGTTACGCCGAAATGGCCGACGAGGAGGGCGACGAAGCCACCCTCAACGAGGCCCGCGAACAGCTGAAGGCCATCAAGGAGCGCGCCGCACGCGCCGAATTGGAAGCGCTGCTGTCCGGTGAAGCCGACGGCAACGACGCCTTCATGGAAATCAACTCCGGCGCCGGCGGCACCGAGTCCAACGACTGGGCCGGGATGCTGATGCGGATGTACACCCGCTGGGCCACCGCTCACGGGATGAGCGTCGATTTCCTCGAAGAGACCTCGGGCGAGCAGGCCGGCATCAAATCGGTCACCCTGCAGATCAAGGGGCCGAACGCCTATGGCTGGCTGAAGACCGAAGCCGGGGTCCATCGCCTGGTGCGGATTTCACCCTATGACGCCGCCGCCAAGCGCCACACCAGCTTCGCCTCGGTCTGGGTCTATCCGGTGGTCGACGACACCATCGAGATCGAGATCAACCCGGCCGACGTGCGCACCGACACCTACCGCGCCTCCGGCGCGGGCGGTCAGCACATCAACAAGACCGACTCGGCCGTTCGCCTGACGCACGCCCCGACCGGCGTGGTGGTGGCCTGTCAGAGCGGCCGCTCGCAGCACCAGAACCGCGAAGAAGCGTGGAAGATGCTGCGCGCGCGGCTCTACGAGCTGGAGCTGCAGAAGCGCGAGGCCGAGGCCGCCGCCCTGAACGAGCAGAAGACCGATATCGGCTGGGGTCACCAGATCCGGAGCTACGTGCTGCAGCCGTATCAGATGGTGAAGGACCTGCGGACCAACGTCGAAACCTCCGACACCCAAGGGGTGCTGGACGGCGACCTCGACGAGTTCATGGGCGCCTCGCTGGCGCAGCGCGTCGGCAACACCCGCGAGGGGGCGGGGGCCTAGCCCCCTCCCGCCTCTTCTTCCCCCGCTCTCCGGCGTCCGCCGCACGGCGACGTTTGCATTCGCGCACGGATCGGCGTTCGATCGCGAACGGAGGCGCGTGATGCAGAAGGTTCATTGCGAGTGGGGGCTGAAGGGCGTCGAGTTGCTGCGCGACCGCGTCGCAGTCGTGGTGATCGTCGATGTCTTGTCGTTCTCGACGGCGGTCGATGTGGCGGTCCATCGTCAGGCGCGGATCCATCCCTTTCCTTATGGCGACGAGGACGCCGCCCGGGCCGAGGCCGAGCGGGTGGGCGCACGGCTGGCGGCCAGCCGCAAGGCTGGCGGGCAGCTGAGCCTTTCGCCCGCCAGCCTGATGAAGCTCAATCCGGGCGAGCGGCTGCTGTTGCCGTCGCCGAACGGTTCGCGGCTGTCGCTGGCCTGCGGCCGGGCGACGGTGATGGCCGGCTGCCTGCGCAACGCCGCGGCGGTGGCGGCCAAGGCGGTGAGCCTCGCCGAAGGGCGGGACATCGCGGTCATCCCGGCCGGAGAGCTATGGCCTGACGGTTCGCTGCGCCCGGCGATCGAGGACCTGCTGGGCGCCGGGGCGGTGATCGAGGCGATCGGCTTCGACGGCGAACCCGAGGCGGTCGTCGCACGCCATGCGTTCCTGAGCGCGCGCCCGCACCTGGAAGCGACCCTGCGGACCTGCCGCTCTGGCGTGGAGCTGATCGAGAAGGAACACGCGCTCGACGTCGATATCGCCGCCGAGCTGAACGTCAGCCACTGCACGCCGCTGCTGAAGAACGGCGCCTACGAGAACGTCGCCTAGCCGTCAGGCGCTCTGGACTTCCGGCTCGGGCGCGGCGAGGGCGACCGGGGCAGGGCGCTGGAACTTCAGGCTGCGGCCCTGGAAGAAGGCGCCGGTCTCGACCGACAGCTGCTCGTGGGTGATGTCGCCGTCGACATAGGCGGTGCCGAACAGGCGAACCTGCTTGGCGCTGACGGTGCCGATGATGCGGCCGCGGATGTCGACGCTCTCAGCCTGGACCGAGCCTTCGATATGGCCGGTGTCGCCCAGGGTCAGGCGGCCGACGCGCACATCGCCGCGGATCACGCCGTCGACGTGCAGTTCGCCTTCGCCGACGATGCCGCCTTCGAGGGTCAGGTCCTGGCTGATGAGGGAGGCGGGCTTGGGGGCCTTGCGTTCGCTAGTCGCCGACAGGGACGCGTCGGAAGTCTTCTCGGGCTTAGCCGCCTTGGAGAACATAATCGCCAGCCTTTACGAAACGCGACGGGTTCTGGGCCCTACCATTGACCCAGACCTCGTAATGCAGGTGCGGCCCGGTGGACCGGCCCGTGGAACCCATGCCGCCGATCCGGCTGCCGACGGTCACGCGCTCGCCCGGGCGCACGCCGATGGCCTGCAAGTGGGCGTAGCGGGTTTTGAAGCCGCGGCCGTGGTCGATCTCGATGGTGTTGCCGTAGCCCGAGCGGACGCCGGTGAACGACACCACGCCCGGCGCGGTCGAGTAGATCGGCGTGTTGGTCGGGCCGGCGAAGTCGAGGCCCGAATGGAACGCGGGGCGGCGGGTGAACGGGTCGAACCGCACGCCGTAGCTGCTGGTCTGGGCCGCGGCCGTGGTCGGGCGGGCAAAGGGCAGCTTGGCGGCGGCGTCGACCAGCGCGCCGGCCTCGGAAAGATTGGTCGCCGCATGCTGGATACGTTCGGCGAAGTCTTCGTCGACGTCGAGCACGGCGGCCAGGGCGCGCGGATCCTTGGCCTCGATCAGGGGGCCGCCCAGGGAGCCGCCCTTGGGCACGTAGGAGGACGGCGTCAGGCCGGCGAGGCGGAAGGCCAGACGCAGCCGGTCGGCGCGGGTCTTGGCGAAGTCGTCGGCGGCGTCGATCAGGCGTTCCTGGCCCGCGCGCACCAGTTCGATGCGGCGCAGGGGGCCGACTTCGGCCGAGGCGCTGGTGGCCTTGGCGATGGCCGGGGCGAGGGCGGCCTGAGCGCCTGGCTGGCCCTTGAACTCGGTCAGCAGCATGGCGAGCGCGGCGTGGCGGTTCTCGACGCTGGCGGCCAGGGCGCCGATGCCGCCCTCGGCCTGGTTCAGCTGGACCATGGCGCTGTTCAGGCGCGCTTCACGGTCGGCGACGAGGCGTTCGGACTTGGCCTGCATGCGGGCCAGCTGCTGGTCATGGCTGGAGACAGCCATGGCGTTGACCATCATCGCCGCGGTGCTGACGCCCATCCAGAGGGCGCCGGCCGCGACCCCGCCGGCGATCGCCATCTGGCGGCCGGTGGTCAGGACGAAGGAACGCATTTCACCGCCAGAGCGGATGTAGAGGTGCCGCTCTGGGAACAGCTCTACAAGCGATCGGCGAAGGCGCGCGAAGCGTGTCATTCTCACCGTATCGGCTACGAACTCGGGGGAACGGCGCGATATGCAATGAGAATTGGCGCGCGTGCAAGCGTCTTCACGCTGCAACGTACGCGGGCCGAGCGGCGAACAAGTTTCGCTGATCGTGGTTAACAGGGCCTGAACGGCCACGCTAGATCACGAGGATGGGAGGCTCCGAACCTTGGCTGGATAAAGGGTCGGCGCGACAAATCTACAACAGCGGGCGAGGCCGGCGGTTCCGTCGCTCCCGCGTGTCAGGGCGTCGCGCTGCGGCGAGCGGCCGCAGCGCGTCAAGCTTAACAATCAAAGGGACTGAGCGGCTTTCAGCACCTCGGCGGCATGGCCCGGGACGCGGACCTTGCGCCAGATCCGGGCCAGCTTGCCGTCCGCGCCGACCAGGAAGGTCGAGCGTTCGATGCCCATGTACTTGCGGCCGTACATGTTCTTTTCGACCCAGGAACCGTAGGCCTCGATCATCGCGCCTTCGGGGTCCGACGCCAGCGGCACGGCGAGGTCGTACTTGGCTGTAAACTTCGCGTGACTGGCGACGCTGTCCTTGGAAACGCCGAGCAGGGCGACGCCGGCCTTGGCGAAGTCGGCGGCCAGGACGGTGAACTCCTGGGCCTCCTTCGTGCAGCCGGAGGTGTCGTCCTTCGGATAGAAATAGACGACCAGCGGCTTGCCGGCGAAATCGGCCAGCTTCACCGGGCCTTGGGCGCCCTGCAGTTCGAAGTCGGGGGCGCTTGCGCCCTCGGTCAGTGCGGACATGACGGTGCTCCTTAGACCGGCTTCACCAGGACGATCTTCTTCTTGCCGGCCGCCAGCTTGACCACGCCGTCGACGAGGTCGGCGTTGGTGATCATGCGGCCGGCGTCCGCCTCGGCCTTGTCGTTGACCCGCAGGCCGCCGCCCTGGGCCAGGCGGCGCGCTTCGCCGCGCGATCCGGCCAAGCCGGCGTCGGTGGCCAGAGCCGCCAGCATGATCCCGGCTTCGAGCTCGGCGGCCGGCACCTCGTGGGTCGGCATGTCGCCGGACACCGAACCGACCTCAAAGGCCACGCGCGCGGCCTCGGCGGCGGCGGCGGCGGCCTCCTCGCCGTGCAGCATCCGCGTGGTCTCGTTGGCGAGGGCCTTCTTGGCCTCGTTGATGTCGGCGCCCTGCATCGCCTCGTAGCGGGCGATCTCGTCCAGCGGCATGTCGGTGAACAGGCGCATGAAGCGGCCGACGTCGGCGTCCTCGGTGTTGCGCCAGAACTGCCAGTAGTCGTACGGGCTGCGCATGTCGGCGTTGAGCCAGACCGCGCCGCCGACCGTCTTGCCCATCTTCTGGCCCGAGGCGGTGGAGAGCAGCGGTGTGGTCAGGCCGAAGGACGGCTTCTGGTCGACGCGGCGGATCAGCTCCACCCCGTTGACGATGTTGCCCCACTGGTCCGAGCCGCCCATCTGCAGCAGACAGCCGTGGCTCCGCTCGAGTTCCAGGAAGTCGACCGACTGCATCAGCATGTAGTTGAACTCGAGGAAGGTCATCGGCTGCTCGCGTTCGAGCCGCGCCTTGACGCTGTCGAAGGCCAGCATGCGGTTGACCGTGAAGTGAACCCCGTAGTTCCGCAGGAATTCGACATAGCCGAACTTGGACAGCCACGTGTCGTTGTCGAGCATGACCGCGTCGGTCGGCCCGTCGCCGAAGGTCAGGAAGCGCTGGAAGGTGCCCTTGATGGTGGCGATGTTGTCCTGGATCTGATCGTGGGTGAGCAGCGGGCGCTGGCCGTCCTTGTCGGTCGGGTCGCCGACCTTGGTGGTGCCTCCGCCCATCAGCACGATCGGCTTGTGCCCGGCCTGCTGCAGCCGGCGCAGCATCATGATCTGGATCATGTGACCGACGTGCAGCGACGCGGCGGTGGCGTCGAAGCCGATGTAGGCCGTGATCGCGCCCTTGGCGGCCGCTTCGTCCAACTCGGCCGGGTGGGTGATCTGATGAATGTAGCCGCGCTCCTGCATGGTGCGCAGGAACTCGGACTTGAACGGCTGTTCGGACATGGGGCGTTCTTCTGGCGTCGGGGATTCAGAGGCGCGCTCTAGCACGCGATTGTCTGCAAGTTCGAGGGACATCTGACAGGCTCCTAGGCGGCTGCTGGCCGGAGACCGTCTTTTCCTTGGGTGCGGGCGCCGACCGTTACGGGTGGCGCAAGAGATCGTTCCGCGCCTGCTCTAGGGCAGGCGGTAATAGCGGCCGGCGATGGATGCGCGGGTGATCATGGGCTCTAGCTACGGCCCGCACGCCGTGGCAGTCAAGCTGGCATGCGAGTTCTAGGCTTCATGACCGGCACGTCCCTCGACGCCTGCGACATGGCGATCCTGGAGACCGACGGCGAGACGATCTTCGCCTTCGGGCCGGCCGGCGAGCGAAAGCTGAGCGAGGAAACCCGCGCGGCGGTGCTCGAGGCGACCCATGCGGCGATGGCCTGGGAGCGGGGCGAGCCGGAGCCGGACTCGTTCGCGCCGGCGGCCGAGGCGGTGGCGCGCGAGCACTTCGCCGCGGCCGAGGAATTCCTGGCGCAGAACGGCCTGACTTGGTCCGACATCGACCTGATCGGCATGCATGGCCAGACGGTGCTGCACGAGCGGCCGCAGGACGGCGCCGTCGGGCGCACGGTGCAACTGGGCGACGCCCAGTGGCTGGCCGATGCGAGCGGCGTGCCGGTGGCGTTCGACTTCCGCACCGCGGACGTCGCGGCGGGCGGCGAGGGCGCGCCTCTGGCGCCGATCTATCACCTGGCGCGGGCCCAGAGCGCGGGTATGTCCGCGCCGCTGGCGGTGCTGAACGTAGGCGGGGTGGCCAATGTCACCTTCTGGTCGGGCGGCGAGGACATCGCCGCCTTCGACACCGGCCCCGGCAACGGCATGATCGACCTGCTGATGCAGTCGCGCGGCGCCGGCCGCTTCGACGAGGGCGGCAAGTACGCGAGCGTCGGCAAGGCGGACGAGGTGGTGCTGAGCGGGCTGCTGGCGCATCCCTACTTCCAGGCCCCGCCGCCGAAGTCGCTGGACCGCTACGACTTCTCGCTGGAGCCGCTGGAGCCGCTGCGGCTGGAGGATGCGGCCGCGACCCTGGTGGCGTTCACGGCCGAGGCGCTGAAGCTCGGCTTCGGGGTCATGGGCGGATCGCCTACCGAGCTGATCGTCTGCGGCGGCGGGCGGCGCAATCCAACCCTGATGGCGGCGTTCGCCGAGCGGCTGGACGTGCCGGTGACCACGGCCGAGGATCACCGCTGGCGCGGCGACTCGATCGAGGCCGAGGCCTTCGCCTATCTGGCGGCGCGCACCGCGCGGGGGCTGCCGATCTCATTTCCCAAGACCACCGGCGTCGCTGCGCCGATGACTGGCGGGCGTATCGTCCGCCCGAACCGCTAGAGTTTAGGAGCTTACATGTCGAAACGGGTTTGGCTGGCGGGCGTCGCCGCGGCGGTGGCGATGACGGGGACTGCGTCGGCTCAGGAAGCGCCGGCCGCCAAGCCCTACGACGCGGCGGTGTTCGCCCAGGCCGCGGCGCTGCAGCCGAAGGTGATCGCCTGGCGGCGGGACTTCCACGAGCATCCGGAGCTGTCCAACAGCGAGGTCCGCACCGCCAAGATCGTCGCCGACCATCTGCGCAAGCTGGGCTTTGAAGTCCGCACCGGCGTCGGCAAGACCGGCGTGGTCGGCATCCTGAAGGGCGGCAAGCCCGGCAAGGTCGTCGCTCTGCGGGCCGACATGGACGCGTTGCCGGTGGCCGAGCAGACCGGCCTGCCGTTCGCCTCGAAGGCGACGGGCAAGTATCTCGGCCAGACGGTGCCGGTGATGCACGCCTGCGGCCATGACAGCCATGTGGCGATCCTGATGGGCACGGCCGAGATCCTGGCCGGCATGAAGGACCAGATCGAAGGCACGGTGGTCTTCATCTTCCAGCCGGCCGAGGAAGGCCCGCCCCCGGGCGAGGAGGGCGGCGCGCCGCTGATGGTCAAGGAAGGCGTGCTGACCAACCCGAAGGTCGACGCGATCTTCGGCCTGCACGCGTTCCCCGGCCCGGTGGGCATGCTGGTCTGGCGTCCGGGCCCGATGATGGCCGCCTCGGACCGCTTCGAGATCCATCTGAAGGGCAAGCAGGCGCACGGTTCGATGCCGTGGCAGGGCATCGACATGTCGTCGCTGACCGCCGACATCGTCACCGCCTTCAACCAGATCACCTCGCGGCAGATCAACGTCTCGAAGACGCCGACGGTGCTGACCATCGCCACCCTGCAGGGCGGCATGCGCTACAACATCATCCCCGAAGACATGACCATGACCGGGACGCTGCGGACCTTCGATCCCGGCATGCGCACCGATGTCATGGCCCGCGCCGACAAGGCGGTGGCCTCGATCACCGAGCGCTACGGCGCCAGCGGTAAGATCGACTGGGGCCAGCCCAACCCGGTGACCGACAACAACCGCGCGCTCTCGGCCCAGATGAAGCCGACCCTGACCCGCGCCGCTCAGGGCAAGGTCGCCGACGACATCGACTACATCATGGGGGCCGAGGACTTCTCATACTTCCAGAAGGAAGTGCCGGGGTTCTTCTACCACCTCGGCGTCGGCAACCCGAAGGGCGGCAACCACTCGCCGTTCTTCGACGTCGACGAGAAGGCGATGGAGACCGGCGTGCGCGCCCAGGCGCTGCTGGCGCTGGATTACCTGGCGGCGAAGTAGCCAAAGAAAAAGGCCGGGGCGTGAGCTCCGGCCTTTGAACTTTCTGCGCTGGGCGCCCGATCAGATCGGGTCGGCCTCGATGCGCTTGTCGAGATAGGCGCCGACGCGCTTTTCGACCTCGGGAAGGTGTTCGGCCCAGAAGTGGCTGGCCCCATCGACGACCTCGTGGTCGATGACGATGCCCTTCTGGGTGCGCAGCTTGGAGACCACGCGCTCGACCTCGACCGGCGGGACGACGGTGTCGGCGCCGCCGTGCAGGATCAGGCCCGAGGCCGGGCAGGGCGCCAGGAAGCTGAAGTCGTACATGTTGGTCGGCGGCGAGACGCTGATGAAGCCGTCGGTCTCAGGCCGGCGCATCAGCAGCTGCATGCCGATCCAGGCGCCGAACGAGTAGCCGGCGACCCAGCACTGCGAGGCGGCGGGGTTGGTCGACTGCAACCAATCGAGCGCGGTGGCCGCGTCGGCCAGCTCGCCGATGCCCGAATCGAACTCGCCCTGGCTGCGGCCGACGCCGCGGAAATTGAACCGCAGGGTCGAGAAGCCGCGCTTCATGAACAGGTGGAAGAGTTGCACCGCCACCGGGTGGTTCATCTGCCCGCCAGCCTTGGGGTGCGGGTGCAGGATCAGCGCAATTGGCGCCGTCGGGCTCTTGCCCTGGGTGTATCGACCCTCGATCCGCCCGGCCGCGCCGGTCAGAACCACTTCTGGCATGCCATTCCTCTCGTCAGGCGCGGCGTCCGAATACTTGACTAACGCGCTCGGTCTTCCTAAGTCGCGACCGTCGGCCGGTTCCGGCGACAAGCCCCGTGCAAGCGGGGGCCTGTAACATATGGGACCCGGCAAATGCTCGAAAAAAAGCAATCGGGCTGCTGAGAGCTTCAAGGAGCGCTATGCGCCTTTCGACCAAGGGACGTTATGCGGTGATGGCCATGGCCGACCTCGCGCGCCGTCAGGCCGCGTTGGCGGAAGGCGATCGCGCCGTCACCCTGGCTGAAATCGCCGCCCGGCAACAGATTTCGCTCTCGTACCTGGAACAGCTGTTCGCCCGTCTGCGCCGCCGGGGGCTGGTCAAGAGCCTGCGCGGTCCGGGCGGCGGCTACCGCCTCGCCAAGAGCGCCGAAGAGACCAACATCGCCGACATCGTCCTGGCCGTCGACGAGCCGCTGCGCGCCACCCGCTGCGGCGTGCAGGGCAAGGGCTGCATGCTGAAGGGCGAGCGCTGCATCACCCATGACCTCTGGGAGGACATGGGCCGGCACCTGCACAGCTATCTGGCCTCGGTCAGCCTGGCCGACCTGGTGAACGGCCGCTTTGCGCCGCACGAGGCCGCTGCATGAGCGGGGTTTACCTGGATTACAACGCCACCGCGCCGGTGCGCCCGCAGGCGGCTGACGCGGTCGCGCGCGCCTTCGCGGTCGGCGGCAATCCGTCTTCCGTTCACGCCAGCGGCCGCGCCGCGCGCGCCATCGTCGAGGACGCCCGCAACGCCGTCGCCGCCCTGATCGGCGGTCCGGCCTCCACGGTGGTGTTCACCTCGGGCGGGACCGAGGCCAATGCCCTGGCGATCGACAGCGCCGTGGCGACCGGATCGAAGCGCCTGATCGTCAGCGCCATCGAGCACGACAGCGTGCTGGAGAGCGCCAAGGCCAGCGGCGCGGCGGTCGAACATCTGCCGGTGACGGCGGACGGCGTCGCCGACCTCGCGTGGCTGGCGGAGCGCCTGGGGCGCTGGGACGCCGCTGACGGGCGGCCGTTTGTCGCGCTAATGCACGCCAACAACGAGACCGGCGTCATCCAGCCGGTGCGCGAGGCTTCTGAGATCGTGCGCAGCGCCGAAGGCTGGCTGCACGTCGATGCGATCCAGACCGCCGGCAAGATCATCACCGACAGCCGCGCTCTGGGCGCGGACACCCTCGTGGCGTCGGCCCACAAGCTGGGCGGGCCGCAGGGCGTTGGCGCCCTGACCTTCGGGCCGCGCGCCACCCTGGTGCGCCGCCAGCACGGCGGCGGGCAGGAGCGTGGGCGTCGGGCTGGCACCGAGAACGTCGCCGGCATCGCCGGATTCGGCGCCGCGGCCCTGGCCGCCCTGCGCGACCGCGACATCGACGCCGCCTGGCGTGACGCCGCGGCCGAGCGCCTGAAGGCGTCCGGCGCCGTGGTGATCGGCGAGGCCGCGCCGCGGCTGGCCAACACCCTCTGCGTGGCGACCCCCGACTGGGGCGCGGAGTTGCAGGTGATGGCGCTGGACCTGGCCGGGATCATGGTCAGCGCCGGATCGGCCTGTTCATCGGGCAAGGTGAAGGCCAGTCACGTGCTGACCGCCATGGGCCTGACCGACCTCGCCGGAAGCGCGATCCGCGTCTCGGGCGGCTGGGCCACCAAGGAAGAAGACTGGGCGGCGTTCGCGACCGCCTGGGAGCAAGTTCAGTCCCGTCACGCCGCGCGTCGCCGCGCGCCGGCGGCGTGAGGAGGTAAGAGTATGGCCGCCGTCAAGCAGACCGTCGAACACGTCGAAAGCCTGGAAAAGTACAAGCACGGCTTCGTCACCGAGATCGACCAGGAGTTCGCGCCCAAGGGGCTGTCGACCGACATCGTGCGCTTCATCTCGGCCAAGAAGGACGAGCCGGAGTGGATGCTGCAATGGCGCCTGGACGCCTTCGAGCGCTGGCAGGCGATGGACGAGCCGACCTGGGCCAAGGTCGACTTCCCGCCGATCGACTACCAGGATTCATATTACTACGCCGCGCCGAAGGGCAAGGACGGCCCCAAGAGCCTGGACGAAGTCGATCCCGACATCCTGGCGACCTATGAAAAGCTGGGCATTCCGCTGCGCGAACAGGAAGTGCTGGCCGGCGTGCAGGGCGCGCCGCGCTACGCCGTCGACGCCGTGTTTGACAGCGTCTCGGTGGTGACCACCTTCAAGAAGGAGCTGGCCGAGGCCGGGGTGATCTTCTGCTCGATGAGCGAGGCGATCCGCGAGCACCCGGAGCTGGTCCAGAAGTACCTGGGCTCGGTGGTGCCGGTCTCCGACAACTACTACGCCTGCCTGAACGCGGCGGTGTTTTCGGACGGCAGCTTCGTCTACGTGCCGCCCGGCGTGCGCTGCCCGATGGAGCTGTCGACCTATTTCCGCATCAATGCCGAGAACAGCGGGCAGTTCGAGCGCACGCTGATCATCGCCGACAAGGGCGCCTACGTTTCCTACCTGGAAGGCTGCACCGCGCCGATGCGCGATGAGAACCAGCTGCACGCCGCGGTGGTCGAGCTGATCGTGCTGGACGACGCCGAGATCAAGTACTCGACCGTGCAGAACTGGTACCCCGGCGATCCGGAGACCGGGAAGGGCGGCATCTACAACTTCGTCACCAAGCGCGCCGACTGCCGCGGCGACCGCTCGAAGGTCTCCTGGACCCAGGTCGAGACCGGTTCGGCGATCACCTGGAAGTATCCGTCCTGTGTGCTGCGCGGCGAGGGCAGCGTCGGCGAGTTCTATTCGATCGCGATCACCAACGGCCGCCAACAGGCCGACACCGGCACCAAGATGATCCATCTGGGCGCCAATTCGCGGTCGCGGATCATCTCCAAGGGCATCAGCGCCGGGAAGTCGTCGAATACCTATCGCGGCTTGGTCTCGGCGCACCCGAAGGCCAAGGGTTCGCGCAACTTCACCCAGTGCGACAGCCTGCTGATCGGCAAGGCCTGCGCCGCCCACACCGTGCCCTATGTCGAGGCGCGCAACGGCAGCAGCGTGTTCGAACACGAGGCCACGACCACAAAGCTGTCCGAAGACCAGCTGTTCTACGCCATGCAGCGGGGGCTCTCGCAGGAAGAGGCCGTGCAGCTGCTGGTCAACGGTTTCGTCAAGGACGTACTGCAGGAGCTGCCCATGGAATTCGCCGTGGAAGCCCAGAAGCTCGTCGCCATCTCCCTTGAGGGCTCCGTCGGATGACCCTTCTCAGCTCAGAGACCCGCTCCATGTCCCTTCGCCGCGCCTTCGACGCCGAGCACGCCCGCCGCGACGCGGTTCGCCATGCCCGCGAGGAGGCCGAGCGCAAGCAGCAGGAAGAGGACTTGGCGCGCGCCCAGCAGCTCTATGACGCGCTGGCCGAAGACGAGAGTTTCCTGCGCGAGAAGGGGCTGACGCTGGGCCTGCGCCGCTACACGGTCACGCTCAACCACGACGACTTCCTGATCGACGCCTACTTCGAGTCCGGGAGCATCAACGTGCGCTCGGCCGACAAGCGCACCGCGACGACCTCCACCGCCGCGCCGCGCAAACAGCAGTTCGTGAACACCCCCGACGAAGCCCTTGATGTGATGGCCCAGTTCCTGGCCGACGAGACCGACTGATGCTTTCGATTTCCAACCTGCGCGCCGAAGTCGACGGCAACGAGATCCTGAAGGGCCTGTCGCTGGAAGTTCCGGCTGGCGAGGTGCACGCGATCATGGGGCCGAACGGCGCCGGCAAGTCGACGCTGTCCTATGTGCTGACCGGCCGCGACGGCTATGACGTCACCGGCGGGGCTGCGACCCTGAACGGCGAGGACCTGCTGAGCCTCGACCCGGCCGAGCGAGCTGCCAAGGGCATGTTCCTGTCGTTCCAGTATCCGCTGGAGATTCCAGGCGTCCCGGCGCTGACCTTCATTCGCACCGCGATGAACGCCCAGCGCAAGGCGCGCGGCGAGCCCGAGGTGAGCGCCCCGGAGTTCCTGAAGCTGGCCAAGGCGACCGCTGCGTCGCTGAAGATCGACTTCGACATGCTCAAGCGTGCGCTGAACGTCGGCTTCTCAGGTGGTGAGAAGAAGCGCATGGAAATCTTTCAAATGGCGATGCTTTCGCCGCGCTTCCTGATCCTGGACGAAACCGATTCCGGCCTGGATATCGACGCGCTGAAGATCGTGTCGGACGGGGTCAACGCGATGCGCTCGCCCGAGCGCGGCATGCTGGTGATCACCCACTATCAGCGCCTGCTCGACTACATCAAACCCGACCGGGTGCACGTGCTGTCGGCCGGGCGGATCGTGGAATCCGGCGGGCCGGAGCTGGCGCTCGAACTCGAGCGCGAAGGCTACGACAAGTACGCGAGGGCCGCGTGAGCGTCACCGAGGCCATCAGTTCCGGCGACGCCGGCCTGCTGCCGGGACGGCGCGACGAGGACTGGCGCTGGACCGACCTGCGCGGCCTGATCCGTCAGATGCCCGCCGCCTCGCCGCAGGGCCAGGCGTGGGGCTGGGATCATCCCTTGGCGCAGAGTGTCGAGGCCGTCGACATCGTCAACGGCCGCGGGCCGAGCGACCTGGACGTGCCGGCGGGCGAGACGCGGCTGGTCGCCTATCGCTTCCTGTCGAGCGCCGAGGCCGGTTCTCACACCGCCGAGCTTTGGGTTTCGGTGGGCGAGGGCGCGGTCCTAACCCTGGTCGAGAGCTACGAAGGCGCGGCCGGCGGCTATCTGGCTAACGCCAACCTCAACTTCCGCCTCGCCAAGGGCGCCCGCGTCGAACGGGTGGTGTTTGCGGCCGATCACGCCGAGGGCGTGTGCGTGGTCGATGCGACCGTCGAACTGGCCGCCGAGGCGAACTATGCGCAGACCGTGCTGACCACCGGCGCGCGCCGTCAACGGATCGAGACGCGGGTGGCCCATCCGGGCGCGCATGCGCAGGTCCGGCTGGACGGCGCCTATCTGCTCGAAGGCCAGCACAACGCGGACCTGACCACCGTGGTCGAGCATCTGGGCGTCGACGGTGTCACCAGCCAGCTGACCAAGGGCGTCGTGCGCGACCAGTCGCGCGGCGTGTTCCAGGGCCGCATCGTCGTCGCCGAGGGCGCGGACCGCACCGACGCGCGCATGGGCCACCACGCGCTGATCCTGTCGGACAAGGCCGAGATCGACGCGAAGCCGGAACTGCTGATCTTCGCCGACGACGTGCAGTGCGCGCACGGCAATACGGTCGGGGCGCTGGACGAGGACGCGCTGTTCTACGCCGAGCAGCGCGGCATGCCCGAGGACCTGGCCCGCGCGCTGCTGACCGCCGCGTTCGTCGGCGAGGTGATCGAGCGCATCGAGCACGCCGCCGTGCGCGAGGCCGCCCAAGCCTGGGCCGCCCAGCGGCTGGAGGTCTGACCATGGCCTTCGACGTCGAGGCGGTGCGGGCGCAGTTCCCGATCCTCAGCCGCCAAGTGAACGGCAAGCCGCTGGTCTATCTGGACAGCGCCGCCTCGGCCCAGAAGCCGCGGGCGGTGATCGACGCCATGACCGCGGTGATGGAGGGCTCGTACTCCAACGTTCACCGCGGCCTGCACACCCTCGCCAACGAGACGACAGACGCTTACGAGGCGGCCCGCAAGTCGGTGGCCAAGTTCATCAACGCCGGCGAGCACGAGATCGTCTTCACCAAGGGCGGCACCGAGGCGATCAATCTTGTGGCGTCGGGCCTGGGCGCGAGCCTGGCAGAGGGCGACGAGATCCTCCTGACGGTCATGGAGCATCACGCCAACATCGTGCCCTGGCACTTCCTGCGCGAGCGCAAGGGCGTGGTGCTGAAGTTCGTGCCGGTGCTGGACGACGGGTCTCTGGACCTGGCCGCGATCCCCGATCTGCTGACGCCCCGCACCAAGGTCGTCGCCCTGACGCAGATGTCGAACGTGCTGGGCACGATCAACCCGGTGGCCGAGATCGCCCGCATAGCGCATGCGGCCGGCGCCAAGGTGCTGGTCGATGGATGTCAGGGCGTCGTCCACCTGGACATCGACGTGAAGGCGCTGGACGTCGATTACTACGTCTTCTCCAGCCACAAGCTCTACGGCCCGACCGGGATCGGCGTGCTCTACGGGAAGGAAGAGGCGCTGGCCGCCCTGCCGCCCTACCAGGGCGGCGGCGAGATGATCGGCGAAGTGCGCCTCGAGGCGATCACCTACGCCGACCCGCCGCATCGGTTCGAGGCCGGCACTCCGCCGATCATCGAGGCGATCGGGCTAGGCGCGGCGATCGAGTGGCTGAACACCATCGACCGCAAGGCCGCCGCCGAGCACGAGGCCAGGCTCTATGCCCGCGTCCGCGAGGGCTTGAAGGGCTACAACTGGCTGCGGGTGATCGGCGATGCGCCCGGCAAGGGCGCGATCATGGCCTTTACCGTCGATGGCGCGCATGCTCACGACGTGGCTCAGATTCTCGACCGTTATGGCGTCGCCGTGCGCGCCGGCACCCACTGCGCCGAACCGCTGATGCGGCGTTTCGGCCTGACGGCGAGCGCCAGAGCTTCTTTCGCCCTATATAATACGGAAGGGGAGGCCGACGCATTCGTCGACGCGCTGACCCGCACCCAGGCCTTCTTCGCTTGAGTTTGAACATGGACGACGCCGCCGCCATCGAGCCGACCGCGACCACGCCGCTTTCGCAAGCTGAGCTGGACGCCCTGACCGATCAGCTCATCGAGAAGCTGAAGACGGTGTTCGACCCGGAAATCCCGGTCGACATCTACGAGCTGGGCCTGATCTACAAGGTCGACGTGTCCGACGAGAAGGACGTGGCGATCGACATGACGCTTACCGCGCCCGGCTGCCCGGTGGCCGGCGACATGCCGGGCTGGGTGCAGGACGCGGTGCGCGAGATCCCCGGCATCCGCAACGTGACCGTCGAGCTGGTGTTCGACCCGCCGTGGGACTCCTCGCGGATGTCCGACGAGGCCAAGCTTCAACTCAACATGTTCTGACCCCATATGGAGGGGAGCATGAGCGATCTGAACCTGACACCCGCGCCTCGGGCGCGCCGTCCGCGGCCCAAGGTCGTCACCTTGACGGATGCGGCCGCCGAGCGCGTGCGCGCGATCATGGCGAAGTCCGAGAAGCCCTATGTCGGCCTGCGGGTCGGCGTGAAGAACAGCGGCTGCGCCGGCCAGGAATACATCCTGGAATATGCCGAGGAAGCCGGTCCGCTGGACGAGGTGGTCGAGGACAAGGGCGTCACGATCCTGATCGAGCCCAAGGCCGTGCTGTTCCTGGTCGGCACCGAGATCGACTATGTGACCACCAAGCTCTCGGCCAAGTTCCAGTTCCGCAATCCGAACGAGACCGACGCCTGCGGCTGCGGCGAGAGCGTGACGATCGAGCCGGCCAAGCCCGCCGACGCCTAGTCGGCGTAGGCGTACGGCCCGCCACGCTCCAGGGCCCGGCGATAAGCCGGGCGGGCGTGGATCTTTTGCAGGAAGGCGGCGAGGCGAGGGCGTCCGTTCAGGGCCCCGGCGCGATCGGCCGCGGCTTCGACGGGAAAGCTCATCATTACGTCGGCGGCGCTGAGCTGGTCGCCGGCGAACCATTCCGACCTCCCGAGTTCGGCTTCCCAGTAGTCGAAATGCGTCTTCAGATTGGGGTCGATGAAGCTCGCCTGCGCCTTGCCGGCGATGGCGTTGACGATGGGGCGCAGCAGGCCAGGGGCGCTGCTCGGCAGCCGGCCGAACACCAGCTTCAGCAGCAGGGGCGGCATGGCCGAGCCCTCGGCGTAGTGCAGCCAGTAGGTCCAGCGCAGGCGCTCGGCCGAGCCTGGCGGTGGGGCTAACCGGCCCTGGCCGTAGCGCTCGAGGATCCATTCGACGATGGCGCCGGTCTCGGCCACCGTCACGTCGCCCTCGCTGACCACCGGCGACTTGCCCAGCGGGTGGACGGCGCGCAGTTCGGGCGGCGCCAGCATGGTCGCGGCGTCGCGTTGGTAGGGCTTGATCTCGTAGGGAACGCCCAACTCCTCCAGCAGCCAGAGCACGCGTTGCGAGCGCGAGTTGTTCAGGTGATGGACGGTCAGCATCAAAAGCCCCCTTGCACGTCTTGTAAATTTACACCGTAAGGAAGTGGACGCAAGCCCTCGGCGGCGGCCTAGTCGGCAGAGGGAACGGAGGCGCGAGCATGATTGGATCGCGGGTGGACCTGCAGCGTACGCGCCAGGGCCATGAGCGCGTCACCTATGTCGAGCTGTTCTTCGACCTGGTGTTCGTCTTCGCCGTCACCCAGCTGTCGCACAGCCTGCTCAAGCATCTCACGCCGATGGGCGCGGTCGAGACCGGGCTGCTGTTTCTGGCGGTGTGGCTGGTCTGGACTTACACCTGTTGGCTGACCAACTGGATCGATCCGGAGCAGCGCGCCGTCCGTCTGATGCTGCTGGTGCTGATGCTGGCCGGCCTGTTGATGTCGACCTCGCTGCCGGACGCATTCGGCGACAAGGGGCTGATCTTCGCCGCCGCTTTCGTAAGCATGCAGGTCGGCCGTTCGCTGTTCATGCTCTGGGCCCTGCGGCCCTACAATCTTCGCAACTACCGAAATTACCTGCGGATCACCGCCTGGCTGACCCTGTCGGCGGTGTTCTGGATCGCCGGCGGGTTGGCGAGCGAGGGCGCGCGGCTAGCCTTCTGGGCCGTCGCCGTGGCGCTGGAGGCTGGGTCGCCGGCCTGGGGGTTCTGGACACCTGGGCTGGGCCGCTCGGTGACCACCGACTGGGACGTCGAGGGCGCGCATATGGCCGAGCGCTACGCCCTCTTCGTGATCATCGCCTTGGGGGAATCGATCCTGGTGACCGGCGCGACCTTCGCCGAACTTCCGATGAGCCCTGGTGTCCTGACCGCCTTCGGCGCCGCATTTCTGGCTAGCGTCGCCATGTGGTGGATCTATTTCGACGCCGGCGCCGAGCGCGCCAGTCGGCTGATCGCCGCCTCGGAAGATCCAGGACGGCTGGCGCGCCTGGCCTACACCTACATGCACGTGCCGCTCGTGGCCGGCATCGTGGTCAGCGCGGTCGGCGACGAGCTCGCCCTGGCCCATCCCGACGGGCACATGGAGCTGAAGACCGCTATCGTGCTGCTGACGGGCCCCGCGCTCTATCTGGCCGGCGACCTCTTGTTCCGCCGGACGACCGACAGCGGCACGCCGCGGTCGCATCTGGCTGGTCTGCTGGCGCTCGCCCTGTTGGCGCCGGTGTCCATGCGGTTGACGCCTGCAATGCTCAGCCTGGCGGCGTCGCTGATCATGTTCGCGGTCGCCGCCTGGGAGTCGTTCTGGCGGCGCCGCGAGCTGCAGGGCGTCAGCGCCCCTTGAACAGGGCCGGGCGCTTCTGAAGGAAGGCCAGGATGCCCTCGCGGTTGTCCTCGGTGCGGCCGGCATGCTTCTGCGCGACGCGCTCGGCCTGGAGCTGGTCGGCCCATTCGGCGTCCAGGCTCTCCCACATCAGCTTGCGGATGGCGCCGAGGGCCTTCGGACCTGTGGCCAGGTTCTGCGCGAACTCCATGGCCGTGGCCATCAGTTGGTCGTCAGGCACCACCCGGTTGGCCAGACCCCAATCCACAGCGGTCTTGGCGGGCACTTTCTCGCCCATCAGCGCCATCTCCATGGCCCGCGCCTTGCCAATGAGGCGCGGCAGCAGGTAGGTCGAGCCGCCGTCCGGGACCAGACCGATGCGGCGGAACGCCTGCAGGAAGTAGGCGCTCTCGGCGCAGACGATGATGTCGCCCATCAGAGCCAGCGAGCAGCCGACGCCGGCGGCCACGCCGTTCACCGCGGTGACGATCGGCAGGGGGTAGTCGCGGAGCGACTTCACGAAGGGATTGTAGACGCTCTCAAGCGCCGCGCCGGCGTCCGGCCCCTCCGGATCGGGGTTGGCGGGAGCCGCGCCGCCGCGGCCGGAGAGGTTGGCGCCCGAGCAGAACCCGCGGCCTTCGCCGGTCAGCACCACGCAGCGAACGGACGCGTCGGCCTTCATGCCGTCGAACGCCTGCTGCAACTCGTCCATGAGGTCGAGTCCTGCCGCGTTCAGCGTGCTGGGGTCCGCCAGCGTGATGACGCCGATCCCGTCCGCGACCGAAGTCTTGATCTTCGAATAGGCCATGGCGTCCTCCCTCAAGGTCCTGGCGGAACTTAAAGAGGGATGTCGCCGCGTCAGGCTAGGGGAAAAACGCCCCGGGTCAGGCCGCGGCGGCGACGGACTCGGCGCTGGTCACCCGGTTCCGGCCCGAGCGCTTGGAGACGTAGAGAGCGCTGTCGGCGCGCTCCATGAGGCCGTGGGCGCTTTCTCCGGGCCGCAGTTCGGCTAGGCCGGCGGAGACGGTGATCGCCCCGAGGTCGTCGTTGGTGGAGCGACGCTTCAGCATCCGGGAGGAGACTTCCTCGCGGATTTCTTCCAGCACGATGGCCGCCAGTTCGGCGCGCTCACGCGGGAAGATCAGCGCAAATTCCTCGCCGCCGTAGCGGGCCGCGAAGCGAGGCGGGGCCCCGACGCGACCGATGACGCTGGCGACGTAGCGGATGACCTGATCGCCGGTCTGGTGTCCCCAGGTATCGTTGAACGATTTGAAGTGGTCGATGTCGATGACGGCCAGGGTCAGGCTCTGGGCCTGTTCCTCGGCGTCGGCGCAGGCGCGCTCGAGCTCTTCGTCGAAGGCTTTGCGGTTGGCAAGGTTGGTCAGGCCGTCGGTGGTCGCTTCGCGGCGGACCTGCTCAAGGTGCTCGCGCAGCTTGGAGACCTGATCGGTGGATTCGCTCAGTCGGCGCTCGAGAGACTTGTTCTCGCGCTGGACGCGCTTGGTGGCGGTGACGAGCGTCTCGACGGTCGCCTTGAGGTCGGCGGCGCTGCCGGCGGCGGTGAGGGTCTTGGAGGCGTCGGCCAGGGTCTCGCCGTAAGCCTCGCTGGACTTCTGGGCGGTCTCGATGGCGCGGCTGACGGCGGCGAGTTCCTTGGTCAGGGCGTCGCCGGCGTCGCGGATCTGATCGTTGAGCTTGGCCTTAGGCAGGTAGGCGGCGGCCAGTTCGTCGGCGACATTGTCGGTGAACGCTTCCCCGGTGGAGAGCATCCGGGCGATCTCGCGGCCCAGGGCGCTGTCGGGCGCGGCGATGAAGTGGGTCCAGAGCTCGAAGTTCACCGCAGTCGGCCAGACCTTGTTCGCCTCCATGGCGTCCATGGTCTGCCGGGCCAGGGCATAGGCGCCCGGACCCCGCAGCTTGGTTTCGATGTCGCCCGACATACTGTCTTCCCCGAATCCTCGAAGGCGCCGCGAATTTTTCGCAGCAGCACTCATGTCCCGTGGAGAAGGTTACCGGGGAGAGCCGAACGAGCCGTTAAAAATGTAAAGTCGACTATTCGGGCGTCGTCGAGCGCGGGGGCGCGCGCAGCAGGAACGCCGGGATGTCGGACCCGAAGCCGACCACGCTGTCGCGGTCTTCTCGGTTGTCACGGTGGTCCCGGTTGTCGCGGCGCGGGCGATCGCGACGCGCCGGTTCGGCTGCAGCCGGGGTCGGAGCGGGCGGCGAAGCCTTCGGCGCGGGCTTCGAAGCCGCCTTCGGCTCGGTGGGAGCCTCGGCGCGGGCGCGGCTGCGGCGCTTGGGCGCCTCGGCCTCGCCCAGTTCGCTCGCCGGGGCCGCGACGACGGGCTCCATCGACGCGACCTCGCCATGCGGCGCGATCGGACGCGAGCGCTCGCGGGACCCGCGTTCGCTGCGGCCGCCGCGTTCACGCGAACCGCCGCGGTCTCTGCCGCTGCTGCCGGCGCGGCGCTCATCCTTGATGGCGGCAAAGTCGACGCCCTCAAGCACGACCTCTTCCGGGGTCTTGCCGATCAGCTTGAGCACCTTGTCGATGTTCTTGGCGTCGGCCGGGGTGACGATCATGAACGCCTCGCCGGACCGGCCGGCGCGGCCGGTCCGGCCGATGCGGTGCACGTAGTCGTCAGCGTGGTGCGGGACGTCGTAGTTGAAGACGTGGCTGACGGCCGGGATGTCGAGGCCGCGCGCGGCGACGTCGGAGGCGCAGAGCAGCTTGAGCTCGCCCTTGCGGAAGCTTTCCAGCGTCCGCATCCGGGTCGCCTGATCCAGATCACCGTGAATGGGACCGGCGTCGAAGCCGTGTTTCTTCAGGGACTTGGCGACGATATCGACTTCGGATTTGCGGTTGCAGAACACGATGCCGGTATCGACCTCGGCCTTTTCGATGAGCATGCGCAGGGCGGTGCGCTTGGCCTTCGGGTCGGACGTGGGCAGACGGACCAGGTGCTGCGTGATCGTGTCGGCGGTCGTCGCCGGGCGCGCGACCTCGATCCGCTGCGGATCGTTGAGGAACTGCTTGGTCAGCCGGGTGATTTCCGGCGGCATGGTCGCCGAGAAGAACAGCGTCTGCTTCTTGGCCGGGGTCAGCTTGAAGATGCGCTCAATGTCCGGGATGAAGCCCATGTCGAGCATGCGGTCGGCTTCGTCGACCACCATGATCTGAACGCCGGTCAGCAGCAGCTTGCCGCGTTCGAAATGGTCGAGCAGACGGCCCGGGGTGGCGATCAGGACGTCGACGCCGCGATCGAGCTTCAGCTCTTGGTCGCCGAACGAGACGCCGCCGATCAGCAGCGCCCACGACAGGGTGCGCTTTTGGCCCTTGGCGTACTTTTCGAACGAGGCGGCGACCTGGTCGGCCAGCTCACGGGTCGGGGCGATGACCAGCGAGCGCGGCATCCGCGCTTTCGAGCGGCCAGCCGCCAGGCGATCGATCATCGGCAGAGTGAAGGCGGCGGTCTTGCCGGTGCCGGTCTGGGCGATGCCGAGGACGTCGCGACCTTGGAGCGCCACAGGAATGGCCTGGGCTTGGATCGGCGTAGCGGTCGTGTAGCCGGTGTCGGCAACTGCCTGGAGCGTCGCGGGCGACAGGCCCAGTTCGGAAAATTCGGTCATTCAGCAGCAATGGGGGCGGGGGGCTCGCCCGAAGACGAGCTAGCGAACCGCGGCGGCGCGGACGGCGATCGTCGCGCGACGCGGAAGATACGGAGACATAGCGTCAAGTCAAACGCGTTCTGCCCCTTGCAGTTCAAGGGGAGGCGTAAGCTTCACGCAAGTTCGTAGGCTGCGCTTTGGGTGTCGCAGCCTGAGCGGAGAGCTTCGCGCCGCGATATGGGGGGCCGCGAGAGGTTCCGGAAGGTGCGTCCAGGCCGCGGTTGGGCGCTACACGTCGAGGTCGTCGGCGGCGAACTCGGCGTTTTCCTGGATGAAGCGGAAGCGCAGTTCCGGCTTGCGGCCCATCAGCGCCTCGACCAGGTCCTCGACCGTCTCCTCGGCGCGCGGCAGGGTGACACGAGCCATGGTCCGGGTGGCCGGATCCATGGTGGTCTCCTTGAGCTGGCCGGGCATCATCTCGCCGAGACCCTTGAAGCGGCCGATCTCGGGCTTCTTGCCCTTGTATTCGGTGCGCAGCAGCTCTTCGCGGTGCGCGTCGTCACGGGCGTAGATGGTCTTGCCGCCGTGGCTCATGCGGTAGAGCGGGGGCAGGGCGAGATAGAGCCGGCCGGCGCGGATCAGGTCCGGCATGGTGCGATAGAAGAAGGTGATCAGCAGCGATGCGATGTGGGCGCCGTCGACGTCGGCGTCCGTCATGATCACCACGCGCTCGTAGCGCAGGTCCTCTTCCTTGAACTTCTTGCCGGGCTGAACGCCGAGGGCGAGCAGCAGGTCGGATAGTTCCTTGTTGGCGACCAGCTTGTCGACCGAAGCCGACGCCACGTTCAGGATCTTGCCGCGCAGCGGCAGGATCGCCTGGGTCCGACGGTTGCGCGCCTGCTTGGCCGAGCCGCCGGCGGAGTCGCCTTCGACCAGGAAGATTTCGGTGCCGTCGGTGGCCTGTCCCGAACAGTCGGCCAGCTTGCCCGGCAGGCGCAGCTTGCGCGTCGCCGAGGCGCGCTGGACATCGCGGTCGCGGCGGCGCTTCAGCCGCTCCTCGGCCCGGTCGATGACGAACTGCAGCAGCAGGCTGGCGGACTTCGGCTGGGCGGTCAGCCAGTGGTCGAAGGGATCGCGCAGGGCGTTCTCGACCAGGCGTTGGGCGTCCGACGAGGAGAGCTTTTCCTTGGTCTGGCCCTGGAACTCCGGGTTGGCGATGAACACGCTGACCAGGGCGCCGGCCTGGGCCACCACGTCCTCGGCGGTGATCAGGCCGCCACGCTTCTCGCCCGTCAGTTCGGCGTACTGCTTGAGGCCGCGGGTGAGCGCGGCGCGGAAGCCAGCCTCGTGCGTGCCGCCTTCCGGGGTCGGCACGGTGTTGCAGTAGGACTGCATGAAGCTGTCGGCCTCGCCGAAGCCGGCGGGAGTCCAGGTGACCGCCCATTCGACCTTGCCGGTCTCTCCGGGGCGCTCGTAGCGGCCCGCGAACGGTTCGGTCGTGACGGTCTCGATGTCCTTGACCCGTTCGGCCAGGAAGTCGGCCAGGCCGTTGGGGAAGCGGAACACCGCCTCGGCCGGGGTCTGGTCGTGAATGCGCGAGGGATCGCAGCTCCAGCGGATCTCGACGCCGCCGAACAGGTAGGCCTTGGAGCGCGCCATCCGGTAGAGGCGCGCCGGCTTGAAGGCGCAGCCTTCGCCGAAGATCTGCTCATCCGGCAGGAAGGCGATGGCGGTGCCCTTCTTGCGGGTCGCGCCGAGCTTTTCGATCGAGCCCAGCGGCTTGCCGCGGCTGAACGACTGGCGCCACTCGAAGCCGTCTTTCCAGGCGGTGACGTCGACGCGCTCGGACAGCGCGTTCACCACCGAGACGCCGACCCCGTGCAGACCGCCGGAGGTCTCGTAGGCCTTGCCCGAGAACTTACCGCCCGAGTGCAGGACGGTCATGATGACCTCCAGGGCCGACTTGCCCGGATGCTTCGGGTGCGGATCGACGGGAATCCCGCGGCCGTCGTCCTTGACGCTCAGGACGCCGTCGGCGTCGAGCTTGACCTCGATGATCTTGGCGTGACCGGCGACGGCCTCGTCCATGGCGTTGTCGAGCACTTCGGCGAACAGGTGGTGCAGCGCACGTTCGTCGGTGCCGCCGATGTACATGCCGGGCCGCTTCCGGACCGGCTCCAGGCCTTCGAGAACCTCGATGTCCTTGGCGGAATAGCCGCCGCCCGGCTTCTCGGTCAGCACCGCCGGATCCGGGCGTGGCTCATGGCTCTGCGCCAGCGGCGCGGCCGGCGCGGGGTTGAGAGCGTCGTCGAAGAGGGAAGCTTGGGGAGTAGAGGCCTGGGACATGCGACCTGAAAATGGAACGATTCGAGACCGCCCCATATGAATCGCGACGGCCTCTAAATCAATGCGACCTGCGGGCCGGTCATCGTCACGGCGTGGCGACGGCGGCGAATGAACGCGCCGGCCAGGCCGAAACCGGTGATCATCATCGCCCAGGTCGACGGCTCGGGCACCGGCGTCGCGCTCCGCGGCAGCGGCCGTCGAACGCCCGTGGTGACCGGCTCGTCGGGCGCGATCAGCCAGTCCCAGGGCGTCGGCATGCGCGGCTGGATGTCGTAGAGCGCGATCAGCTTGAGGTCTTCGGTCGGCGTCTGCGGCTCGGCGACGTTTTCGAACAGCGCCTGGCGCGGTTCGGCCAGCCGCGCCAGCTCATGCTCGGGCGTCATCGCCTTGGCCGGGCGGCCGCGGGCGGGCTTGAAGTAGACTGGAACCATCGGGGTGGCGGACGGCGCCGTGCTGGGAACGCCGACCAGCGCCATGGCGCCGATCGCGCTCGACAGCAGGCCCGGCGTCATCGCCGGCAACGGCAGGGCGATGGTCGCGACCATCAGCCCGAAAAGCGTCCTCTTGGTTATTCTCGACGACTTGCGCATACGGCCCCGTCCTGCCCCAACGCGCCGTCCTGCGGCGCATCTGTCCCTCGGGCCGAAGGGAGCAAGGCGCGGGCCAGTTCGATGTCACCGTAAGTGGCCGTATTTTATGGGCGTTGTCGCGATGCGCCGGGTGCGGCGTGCGCGTCGTTGCGGCGCGGATGTGCCGAAACGGGCCAGGCGCGGGGGCCTGGCCCGTGGCCGCGATCAGTTCCCCTTCAGCACCAGCGGCGCGCTGGGCTCGTCGGCGGCGATGTCGGCGGGATGGAAGGGCAGGCGGTGCCAGCCCTTCTTGGAATAGAGCCAGGTCTGGTCGGCGTAGTGCGGGGAGGCCGGGTCGGTTGACTGCGAATAGGACAGCACCGCGTCGGCCACCGGACCCTTGTCGTCGAAGGTCACGACCTGGATGTAGCTGGAGCCGTGATAGGGCACGTAGCCGCCCGCCTTGGCGTTGAAGTGCGCCTGCTGGGCGTTGAGCACCCCGTCGGAGCCTTCGCCGCCGTGGACCGGGATCTTTTGCTCGCCGCGGATCGCGAAGTGATAGGCGCCGTAGGGGGCGTCCAGCGCGATGTTCTGCTTGGCCATCAGCTGCACCGCGCCGGCCAGGGCTTGGCGCAGCTTGCCGACGGTGTCGGCGTCGGTCTTCAGGCCGCGGGGCGTGTGCACCGGGTCCGCGGCGTCGAAGGGCGTCACGTAGACACCGGTGATCTTCTGGGCCTGGCGCCAGTATTCCATCCACAGCAGGGCGCCGACGCTGTCGTTGTCCATGCGGCGGTCCCATTTGGCGAGGATCGCGCAGGCGGCGGTGAGGTCCACGCTCTGACCGTCGGCCAAGGCGACCGCGCCGCCGGTCCCGCAGGCCTTCAGCGTATCGTCGAGGAAGAGCTCGGCCGCGTGGTTCTTGTTCCAGAACAGCATGGTCTTCACCGCCGTCGGGTCGAAGCCCTTGCCGGGGAGGCCGTCCGTTCCGGCCAGCCGCGCGTCGATCTCGACGATGCCCGAGCGGGTGCGCAGGTTCTGGGGCACGTCGGTCAGGCCGACGATCGGCGAGACCGCCGCCATCGGGGCCTTGGCGTTGGTCAGCCAGTAGCTGTCGTTGCTGTTGGCGACGTAGTCCTGGCGGATCATCGAGGGCATGGTCGCCCCGGCCATCAGCCCGGGCGAGCCCCAGTCGCAGGCGGCCCGCGACCCGTCGAGCACATAGACGCGCGAGGCGGCGGCCAGCTTGGCGGCGGCCGGGCTGGGGGCGCAGGTCTTCAGCTTGTCGGCCGAGACGTCGGGCGTGGCGGTGATGTCGGCATAGAGCGCATCGCCGTGGCGGTCGGCGGCGATGGTGTTGACCCACGGAATGCCCAGCGACTTGGTGATGGTCGCCTGGATCTCGCCCACCGACTTGGCGCGGGCGATGTCCAGCCAGGTCCCGGCCGCGGCGCTGTTGCCCTTGTTGGCGTCGCGCAGGGCGTAGGCGGTCTTGCTGGTCCAGGCCAGGCCCGCCTGCGGCATCACCACCACCGGGCCGTAGAGCGTCGTGTAGTAGGTGCGGGTCTGCGGCCCCGCCGACGTGTCGATGCTCACCGACTTGCGCTCCATCGCGTGGCGCTTGCCGTCGACGAGGTAGGCGGTCGGGTCGGCCGGATCGAGCGCCAGCTCGAACAGGGTGAAATGGCGATCGGTGGAGACGGTGTGCGTCCAGGCGACGTCCTTGTTGAAGCCGATCGACAGGCCCGGCGCGCCGGCGATGGTCACGCCCATGGCGTCGAACTTGCCGGGGATCGTCAGGTGCGCCTCGTAGAAGCGGTTGGTCGTCTCCCACGGGAAGTGCGGGTTGCCGAGCAGCAGGCCGGACTTGTTGGTGGTGACGTCGCGGCCGAACGCCCAGCCGTTGGAGCCCAGGCCGATCTGCTCGGCCATGTTCGGCAGGCCGACGTTGGATGCGGCCTTGGCCGGAGCCTCCGCCGCGGGCGGGGCGGCGGCGTTGGTCTGGCGCAGCCACGCCCCGCCGCTGGCCTGGATCATGCGCTCCTCGTTGAGGCGCACGACGTCGTCGACGGTGATCGGCCGCACCCAGGCGGCGTCGCGGCAATCGGCCGGGCGCTTGTCCTTCGGCGTATCGGCCAGATAGCGGTTGTAGCCGGCGACGTAGCCCCGGACCAGATCACGATAGTCGGCCGGCCCCTTGTCGAGTTTGGCGCGCAGGGCCGGGACATCGATGTTGGAGCGGAAGAAGAAGTCGCTCTCAAGGTTCTTGATGTCGGTGAAGGCCACGACGTTGGTCGCGTCCGGACCGAAGTGCTTGGTCCGCTCGCCGTTCACGGTAGCGATCTTGTCGGCCAGCAGGCAGAGGTTGTCCTGGGCGAAGGCGTAGGCTTGGCCATAGCCGAGCCCGGCGAAGTCCTTCGCGGTCACGTGGGGGATGCCGTATTTGGTGCGCACGATCTGCGCCTCGTAGGCGGCGGCGCTGGAGGCGAGTCCCGCGGCCAGCGCGCAGGCGGCCGTGCTCAGAAGCAGCTTTTTCATGGCGTTTCCCCGAACTGATCCCCGCTTCGACTCGCGGGGTGTGTCGGGATGACGAAACAACCGAACGTAGTTCGTCAATGTGAAGCTTCGCCGCCCAGCGAAAAGGGGCCGCGGATTGCTCCGCGGCCCCCTCTAAGATCGCCTCAGGCGGCTTCGATCAGCACGAATAGTACATGTCGAATTCGACCGGGTGCGGATGCAGTTGGAGGCGCATCACTTCCTGCATCTTCAGCTCGATGTAGGAGTCGATGAAGTCGTCGTCCATGACGCCGCCGGCCTTCAGGAAGGCGCGGTCCTTATCGAGGTTTTCCAGGGCTTCACGCAGCGAGCCGCAGACTTCCGGAACCTTCTTCTGCTCGCGCGGCGGCAGGTCGTAGAGGTTCTTGTCCTGGGCCGCGCCCGGGTCGATCTGGTTGATGATGCCGTCGAGGCCGGCCATCAGCAGGGCGACAAAGGTCAGGTACGGGTTGCCCATCGGGTCCGGGAAGCGGGCTTCGATGCGCTTGGCCTTCGGCGAGTCGACGTGCGGGATGCGGATCGAGGCCGAACGGTTGCGGGCCGAGTAGGCCAGCTTCACCGGGGCTTCGTAGCCGGGCACCAGACGCTTGTAGGAGTTGGTGGTCGAGTTCGAGAAGGCGTTGATCGCCTTGGCGTGCTTGATGATGCCGCCGATGTACCACAGGCACATCTGCGACAGGCCGGCGTACTTGTCGCCGGCGAACAGCGGCTTGCCGTCGGCCCAGATCGACTGGTGGACGTGCATGCCCGAACCGTTGTCGGCGAACATCGGCTTGGCCATGAAGGTGGCCGACTTGCCGTAGGCCGCGGCCACGTTGTGGATGACGTACTTATAGAGCTGCATCCGGTCGGCCATGACGATCATGGTGTCGAACTTCAGACCGAGCTCGTGCTGGGCGGGCGCCACCTCGTGGTGGTGCTTTTCCGGCTTCATGCCCAGCTCGCCCATGACGGCCAGCATTTCGCCGCGCAGGTCCTGGCAGCTGTCGACCGGGTTGACCGGGAAGTAGCCGCCCTTCGGGCCCGGGCGATGGCCCATGTTGCCTTCCGGATATTCCTTGCCGGTGTTCGCCGGCAGCTCGCTCGAGTCGTACGAATAGCCGGTGTTGTGCGGCTGGGTGTTCCAACGCACGTCGTCGAAGATGAAGAACTCGGCTTCCGGGCCGAAGAACACGGTGTCGCCGATGCCCGAGGCCTTCACGTAGTTGAGCGCGGCCTTGGCGATCGAGCGCGGGTCACGGTTGTACGGGGTGCCGGTGTCCGGGTTCACGATGTCGCACATCAGGCAGAGGGTGGTCTGCTGATAGAACGGGTCGATGATCGCGGTCTCGAGGTCCGGACGCAGCTTCATGTCCGACTCGTTGATGGCCTTCCAGCCGGCGATCGACGAGCCGTCGAACATGGTGCCGTCGGTCAGGAACTCTTCGTCCACCAGGTCGATGTCGAAGGTGACATGCTGCATCTTGCCGCGAATGTCGGTGAAGCGGACGTCGACGTATTTGACGTCCTTTTCCTTGATCTGATCCAGAATGTCCTTGGCGGTCGTGGCCATGGTCTAATCCCCTTGAAGAAGTCCGATAGCGATAAATTCGTTAGACGGCTGCGGCGCCGGTCTCACCGGTGCGGATGCGCAGAACGTCGGTGATTTCCGAGACGAAGATCTTGCCGTCGCCGATCCGGCCGGTGCGGGCGGCGCCCACGATGGCTTCGAGCGCGGCTTCGAGCTGGTCGTCGGCGACGACGACCTCGATTTTGATCTTCGGCAGGAAGTCCACGACGTACTCGGCCCCGCGGTAGAGCTCGGTGTGGCCCTTCTGGCGACCGTAGCCCTTGGCTTCGATCACGGTCATGCCTTGGACGCCCAGCTCCTGCAGGGCCTCCTTCACTTCGTCCAGCTTGAACGGCTTGATGATGGCTTCGATCTTTTTCATTCCAAGCTCACTGGCCTCACTTGATGCGCGGCGCCGCCGAAGCGGTTGGCGGCTACGAGCACGGTCCGGAGCGGAGTCACAAGAGGGATGGGCTTGCGGTTCCGTCGCGGGAGCGTGCGATGATGTGAATGATGCCTTTTTAGGCGCCCGGCGCCCAAATCACGATCATTGCCGGAAACATACTGTTCGCGTCTGTTCGGCGGCCCCCGTGTCGCCGAACGATCGCCGAGGGGAGGGAAATGATGGACGAGCGGACCCCAGTTCTCATCGGAGCGGGCCAATTCACCTATCGGGGCGATCCTGGCTCTTCGCCTTCCCCGACGGCATTGCTGAAGATTGCAGCGGAACGCGCCGCGCAGGATGCGGGCCTGGCCCCGGAAAAGCTGTCGCAGATCGATACCTTGGCCGTCGTCGGCTTTACGATCGACGCGCCAGGGGGCGGGCGGATGGTGCCGCACTCGACCAATCCGCCGGCGACCCTGGCCAAGCGCATCGGCGCCGAGCCGAAGCACGCGGTCTATTCCCACATGGGCGGCAACAGCCCGCAGCAGTTGATCAACATCGTCAGCGAGCGGATCGCCAAGGGCGAAACGGACCTGGCCCTGGTGGTCGGCTGCGAGTTCCTCGGCTCGGCCACCAAGCGACTCACCAAGGGCCTGGGCTTCGCCGATTGGGACGACGCCGAGGAACTGCCCGAGCCGGAGCGGATCGGCGATCCGCGCCCGGGGGTGACGCCGTACGAGGCCAAGCACGGGCTGGGGCGGCCGATCAATTGCTACCCGCTTTTCGAGAACGCGCTGCGGGCGCGGGACGGCCGCTCGATCCCCGATCACCAGATGCGGCTGGGCGAGCTGTTCGCGCCCTTTACGAAGGTCGCGGCCCAGAACCCGGAGGCCTGGTTCCCGATCGAGCGCTCGGCGCAGGAACTGGTCGAGGTGAGCGATCGCAACCGCATGGTCGGCTTTCCCTACACCAAGTACCTGAACGCCATCATGGACGTGGACCAGTCCGCCGGGGTGCTGGTGGCCAGCCTGAAGACGGCGCGCGAGCTCGGGGTCCCCGAGGACAAGCTGGTCTATCTGCACGGCTGCGCCGACGCCTCGGACCTCTGGTATCCGCTCGACCGCCAGAACTTCCATTCCAGCCCGGCCATGCGGCTGACCGGCAAGCGGGCGCTGGAGATGGCGGGCGTGAGCCTGGCCGACATCGGCCACATCGACCTTTATTCGTGCTTCCCGGTGGCGGTGGAGGTCGGGGCCGAGGAACTGGGCCTGGCGCTCGACGATCCGCGCGGCCTGACGGTGACTGGCGGTCTGCCGTACATGGGCGGCCCGGGCAACAACTACGCCATGCACTCGATCGCCGTGATGATGCAGCGGCTGCGCGCTGATCCGGGCGCCTACGGCCTGGTGACGGCGAACGGCTGGTTCCTGACCAAGCAGTCGACGGGCGTCTATTCGACCACCCCGCCGAAGGGGCCGTTCGATCGGCAGGATCCGAAGATCATCCAGGCGCAGATCGACGCTCTGCCGCACCCGGCTGTCATCGAACAGCCAAACGGCGCGGCCACTATCGAGACCTATACGGTGGTGCACGGGCGCGAGGGCTACATGATGGGGATCGTCGTCGGCCGCGACTCCGAAGGCCGCCGTTTCGTCGCCAATACGCCGACGGATGAGGCGACGTTGGCCGGACTTGAGGCTAAGGAAGCGGTCGGCCGCACCGGAACCGTCAGCCGTTCCGAAGACGGAAGCCGCAACATCTTCGTACCGGATTGATCTGATGTCCCGACTGTACCTGATCCGCCATGGCAAGCCGGCCGCCGTCTGGGGCGAGGCCGACGAGGACCCCGGTCTCGACGCGGCGGGTCAGGCGCAGGCCGAGGCCGCGCGCGACCATCTGATGAGCCTACCGGAGGCCGAGCGCCCTAAGCGGGTGTTCAGCTCGCCGCTGCGCCGCTGCCGCGAGACGGCGGCGCCGACGGCCGCCGCGCTGGGCGTGGAGGTCGAGATCGACCCCTTCGTCGGCGAGATCCCGACTCCGAAGGCGCTGAGCGCCGAAGAGCGGCCGGCCTGGCTGCGGGGCGTGTTCCAGGGCCGCTGGAAGGACGTCGAAGGGGATCTCGACTACGACGCCTGGCGCGGCGACGTCGTGAAGGCGCTGCAGGCCAAGGGCGGGGCGGCTGTGTTTTCGCACTATGTGGCGATCAACGCGGTGATCTCGCATCTGGAAGGCGACGAGCGCGTTCTCGTCTTCCGCCCGGATCACGCCTCGATCTCGACCCTCGAAACCGATGGCGAGCGCTTGACCTTGGTGGAGCGGGGGCGCGAAGCCTCTACGCAGGTCCTTTAAGGTCAGACGAGGAGCGGCCGTGGCTGCGCGCAAGATTCTCACGGTCGCGGAAATCGCTGCGGCCGACCGTGCGGCCATCGCGGCGGGCACGCCCGGCGTCGAGCTGATGGAACGCGCCGGGGCGGCTGTGGCCGACGCCATCGCCGAGCGCTTCTCACAGCGGTCGGTCTGCGTGCTGTGCGGACCGGGAAACAACGGCGGCGACGGTTATGTCGTCGCCCGGTTGCTCAAGGCGCGAGGCTGGCCGGTGGAGGTGCGGGCGCTGGCCGCGCCGCAGAGCGCAGACGCCAAGGCCGCGGCGGCGCTGTGGGACGGCGGCCTGACCGCCTGGACCGCGCCGCTCGAGGCGCGCCTGTTTATCGATGCGATGTTCGGCGCCGGCCTGACGCGTCCTCTGAGCGGCGAAGCTGCGGTCATGGCGACGTATTTGGCTGCTCATCCCGAGGCGGTGGTGGCGATCGACGTTCCGTCTGGCCTGCCAGGCGACACCGGTGATCCGCGCGGGCCGGTGGTGGTCGCCGGCCTGACCGTGACGTTCCACGCTAAGAAGCCGGCCCACGTGCTGCAGCCGGGCCACGAGCTCTGCGGCGAGGTCGTGGTCGCCGACATCGGCCTGGCCGAACCGGGCGGCGATCTGATTGAGAACGGCCCGGAAGCCTGGCTCGCCCATTTCCCCTGGCCCAAGCCCAATTCCCACAAGCATGCTCGGGGCCGCCTCGTGGTGGTCTCGGGCGAGGCCTGGAACACCGGCGCGGCGCGGTTGTCGGCGCGCGCCGGACTGCGGATGGGTGCTGGCCTGGTGACCTTGCTGTCGCCCAGTGAGGCGCTGTCGGTGAACGCCGCGCACCTGGAAGCGGTGATGCTCAAGGGCTTCGACACCGAGGCCGAGCTGGAGCAGGCCGCCGCCGACGTCGATGCGGCGATTATCGGTCCGGCGGCCGGCGTGACCGAGAACACCCTGGTCAACGTCATGGCCCTGGCGCGGACCGGTGCGGCGCTGGTCATCGACGCCGACGCCATCACCGTCTTCCGCGACGATCCGGAGGAGCTGTTCTCGGTTCTCGACGTCGACGACGTGCTGACCCCGCATCCGGGCGAGTTCGACCGGCTGTTCCCAGGGCTGCTGAAGGAGGCGCCGGACCGCATCGTTGCGGCCCGCCGGGCGGCGCAGCAGGCTGACGCGATCGTGCTGCTCAAGGGCGCCGACACCGTGATCGCAGCGCCCGACGGGCGGGCCTGCGTCAACACCAACGGTTCGCCGTGGTTGGCGACGGCCGGTTCGGGCGACGTGCTGGCCGGCTTCATCGGCTCGCTGATCGCCCAGGGCATGGAGAGCTTCGAGGCCGCCTGTGCGGGCGCCTGGATTCACGCGGAGGCGGCCGAGTTGCATGGGCCGGGCCTGATCGCCGAGGACCTGCCGGGCCTGGCGCCCAGCGTCCTGCGCCGGCTTTACGAAGGACGCCTCGGCTAGGCGGTGGTCAGCCCCTGGCGGTCGTGCTAACGCCCGTCGTGATGACCTCGAACCTCCATCGCGCCGCCGCCATCGTGGCTATCGGCCGTCCGGTAATCGCCGGACGGGTGATCATGCGCGTATGGGAGGGCAGGGGCGTATAGGGTTCGATACCGGACCTGACGCAGCAGAAAACCCCTCCCGGCGACGGGAGGGGTTTTGCTTTTGAGGCCCTTGTCCGCCGCCGGATCGCCATCCGATGGAGCCTCCCATGTCCTCGCTTACCCCTGAATTGCTGGCGGCGCTGGCGCTGTTCGCCTTCGTCTCTTCCATCACCCCGGGACCGAACAACACGATGCTGATGGCCTCGGGCGCCAACTTCGGCTTCCGCGCATCGATCCCGCACATGATGGGCGTGTCGGGGGGCTTCCTGCTGCTCGTGGTGGCCGTCGGGCTCGGGCTGGGCGGGTTGTTCGCCGCATATCCGGAGCTGCATGACATCCTGGCGGTCGCCGGCGGCCTCTACCTGCTCTGGCTCGCCTGGAAGATCGCGACATCCTCGGGCCTGGGGATGGGGGAGGCGGGCGCCCGGCCGCAGACCTTCCTGCAGGCGGCGGCGTTCCAGTGGGTGAACCCCAAGGCCTGGGCCATGGCGCTTGGCGCGGTGACGGCCTATGCGCCCCGCGACGGCCACATGACGAACATCCTGGTGGTGTCGGTCATCTTCACCGCGATCAATCTGCCTTGCGTCGCCAGTTGGACGGGGTTCGGGGTCGGCCTGCGCCGCTTCCTCGATCGTCCGGCGGTGCTGCGCGCATTCAATGTCGGCATGGCCATGCTGCTGGTTCTGTCGCTCGTGCCGGTGGCGTTGGAGCTGTTCGCTGGCCGCTAATGACGGCCGCGCCGGCTTCGGCCGGCGCGGAAGGCGACCGATCTAAGGTCATGAAAGAATAGGGTTATGTCGGGTGACCGCGTGATCGTGTTCACTCATAAATGCAAATGAGTTGCAACTGCATATGACTCCAGGTAGAGCCCGCGGCCAAGTTTCTCGGGGTTTGTGCAATGCAACAATTTGGACGATTCAACCGCGCCCTGGTCGGCGCCGGGGTGCTGGCCGCCAGTCTGGCGGCGGGCGAGGCGCGGGCGGAGGCCGAGGAGGCCGTGCACACGGTGTCGGAGCTGGTCTTGGTCGGCGCCAAGGACTCGGCGGCCGGCGCCAAGGCGGCCACGCCGATCAAGGAGATCCCGCAAACGGTCACCGTCGTCGGGCGCGAGCGGATCGAGGAGCAGAACCTCTTCACCCTCGAGGACCTGATGGCCCAGGCCCCGGGGATCACGACCACGGGCATCTCGCCGGAAAGCCCGTCCTTCCTGTCGCGCGGCTTCTCGATCGACGCCTATCTGATCGATGGCGTCGCGGGCATCGGCTATCCCGGCTCGACTCCGGACCTGGCCATCTACGAACGGGTCGAGGTCCTGCGTGGCGCGGCCAGCATGTACAGCGGCACGGCCAGCCCGGCCGGCAGCGTCAATCTGGTGCGCAAGCGGCCGACGGCCGAATTCCAGGCCTCCGGCGCGGCGCTGGTCGGGTCGTGGAGCAACTACCGGGTCGAGGGCGACGTCTCCGGGCCGCTGGCCCAGGACGGCCGTCTGCGCGGGAGGCTTGTCGCCTCCTACCAGGACCAGGACATGTTCTACGACGTGGCGCACAAGAGCCGGGCGATCGTGTACGGCGCGCTGGCCTACGACCTGACGCCGAGCACCACCCTGACGGTCGGGGCGCACTACCAGGACTTCCAGCCGGCCAACCAGACCGGTCTGCCGGGCTACACCACCGGCGGCCTGCTGAAGGTCCGTCGCTCGACCTTCCTCGGCGCCGACTGGAACCGCTTCCAGACCAAGGACACCGTCGCTTTCGTCGAGCTGGCGCATGACCTGGGCGACGATTGGCGGCTGCGCGCCACGGCCCAGACCGGCCAGCAGGAGCGGATGGACAAGTACGCCTATGTCGGCAACGGCGCGGTGACCCCGACCAACGGCTGGACCAACCAGATCGCGTACTGGGGCGAGAACTTCACCCGCCGCAACAGCTTCGACGTGAACGTCGGCGGGCCGGTCAACCTGTTCGGCCGCACCCACGACCTGCTGATCGGGGCCGACTACCAGACCTACACCAACAAGTACGTCGAATGGCGCCACAGCTCGTTCGCGCGGATCGACGTGTTCAATCCGGTGACCAACGTGCCGGAGCCCGACTACAAGCCGAACGGCGGCGGCCAGTCGGAGATCGAGCAGTACGGGGTCTACGCCAACGCCCGCCTGCGGCCGTTCGACGGCACGACGGTGATCCTGGGCGGCCGCTTCAGTTGGTACGAGAACTCCAGCCGCTCGGGCGGCACGCGGGCGACGCCGACCAACCCGCCGCAGCCCTGGACCTACGGCGCCTGGAGCACCTACGAGGTCGAGCACGAGTTCACGCCTTACGTCGGGATTGTGCAGGACGTCAGCGAAAACTGGTCGATCTACGCCAGCTACGCCGACAGCTTCACGCCGCAGAGCTCGCGCACCGTGGACGGCGACTTCCTCGATCCGATCGTCGGGCGGCAGTACGAGGCCGGCGTGAAGGGCGAGGTGCTGGACAACCGGCTGCTGCTCTCGGCCGCTATCTATCGGATCAATCAGGTCAATCGCGCCCAGGCCGATCCCGACCACGAGGGCTTCTACATCGCCACCGGCGAGGTGGTCTCCAAGGGCGTCGAGCTAGAGGCCACCGGCCGCATCAGCGACAACTGGAGCCTTAGCGCCGGCTACGCCTACAACAAGAACGAATACGAGAAAGACGCGACCAACGGCGGCAAGCCATTCACGTTGATCAGCCCCGAGCACAGCGCCAAGCTCTACACGAACTACAAGTTCACCGACGGAGCCCTGAAGGGCTTCGACGTGGGCGCGGGGATCAGCGCCTACGGCGAGATGGTCGGCGGAACGCCGCCGATCTCGGTTCGCCAGCCGGCCTATGCGGTCGCGAACCTCAATGTCGGCTACCGCGTGAACGAGCAGATGCTCCTGCGCCTGTCCGTCAACAATCTCTTCGACACGATCTACTACGCCCGGATCAGCGGCGTCGGGCGCGGCAACTATTACGGCGAGCCGCGCAGCGTCATCCTTTCGCTGCGGGCGACCTACTGACGAGAAGGGCGCGGGCGATCAGCCCGCGCCCGACAGCACGCCGATGAAGGTGGCGACCGAAAATCCTGCGAATAGGCCCGAAAAGGCGAGCAGAAGCACGAGGAGCACGGCGTGCTCGGTGCTGCGTCCAGTCTTCTCGTAGGCTCCGCGGTGCTCTTTGACGGTTTCCATGGTCCGGCTCCGGTTCGCAGATTGAACGCGATGTCCGGGGCCGGTGTTCCGATCTACTCCGCTGTGGCGGGTTGCGGCTGTTGCCCGTCGATCGGCGGGGCCTGACCATGACCAGCCAGTTCAAGGGCGGCGCACATCGCGAGAAAGCCGACTAAAGCCAGGATCACTGCTGTGCGGGGCGCAACTCGGCTCTGGCGCGCCTTGGCGCGCGCCTCAAGACGCTCGATCCCGGACATGGAAAACTCCGTCAGAACGCGCGCCGGCTACTCGCCGCCGGGCCAAACTTGACCCACGCGCAACGCGCCCCCGCCACGTCGATAGCCCGATCGCGTCCGGGCGGCCACCCGACTTCCGCCCTTCGGCCTGCGCCCAATGCGCGCGGGCGGGCTTGCGGGCAGGGCTTGCCTTCGCAGGGCGCTACGCCCTATGCAGCGGGCGTTGCGGGTGTGGCGGAACTGGTAGACGCACTGGATTTAGGTTCCAGCGCCGCAAGGCGTGGAGGTTCGAGTCCTCTCGCCCGCACCATTCATTGGCCGGCCCGCGCGTCGTCGCCGGGCCGGACGAACGGCCAGTTCTTCCGGATATCCTGACATTGAGACGCCGGTCGCCGCCGCCTACCTCGGGGCGCTGAACCGGAGTACCGCATGCTTGACGCCCATCCCGCCGACCAAGACCTCGCCCAGCCCGACCGGCCAGCCTGGAGCGGCGTCGCCGCGCTCTCGCTCAGCGTCTTCGGTCTGGTCACGGCCGAGTTCCTGCCGCCGAGCGTGCTGACGCCGCTGGCGAACGATCTCGGCGTCAGCCTCGGCGCGGCGGGGCAAGCCGTCACCGCCACGGCCGTGGTCGGCGCCTTCGCGGCGCTGCTCGTGCCTGTCGTCACCAGCCGCTGGGACCGACGACTGGTGCTGCTGGGCCTGCTCTTGCTGCTCGGGGTGTCCAATCTGATGACCGCCGCGGCGGTCAACCTGCCAATGCTGCTGGCTGCGAGAGTCGTGCTCGGCGTCAGTCTTGGCGGCTTCTGGTCGATGGCTGCGGCGACGACGATGCGGCTGGTGCCGATGCCGGTGTTGCCGCGCGCGATGTCGATCGTCTTCACCGGGGTCACGGTCGCCACGGTCTCGGCCGCGCCGGTCGGCGCCTATGTCGGAGACCTCCTAGGCTGGCGGGCGACCTTCCTGATCGCTGGGCTGGTCGGCGTGGCGGCGCTGGCCTGCCTCTGGTTCACCCTGCCGAAGCTGAAGCCCGGCGCGGCGGCGAACCTGAAGGATTTGGCTGAGGTGGCCGTGCGGCCGCGTGCGATGCTCGTGCTGGCCTCGGTCCTGGTGGTGATCTCCGGTCACTTCGCGGGCTTCACCTACATCCGGCCGGTGTTGGAGCAGGTGGTGCGCCTCGACGTCGCGGCCATCTCGCTGATCCTGCTGGCCTTCGGCTGTGCGGGGTTCATCGGCAATTTCGTCGGCGCCTTCCTGGCCGAGCGCGATCCGAAGTTCGCGATCATCACGGGTTCGGCGCTGATGACCGCAGCCATGGCCGCCCTCGTGCTGCTTGGCGCGACGCCTTGGCTGGCGGCGATCGCGCTGACCCTGTGGGGGCTGGCGTTCGCGATGCTGCCGGTCGGGTTCCAGGCCTGGATGGTGGCCGACGTGCCCGATCGGCCGGAACTGGCCGGCGGGTTGCTGACCGCGGCGTTCCAGGTGGCGATCGCCAGCGGCGCGGTGGCGGGCGGGTTGCTGGTCGACCGCTTCGGGGTGCTCAGCGCTTCGGTCTACTGCGGGACGGCGGCCGCCGCCGGGGTCTGCCTAGTGCTGACGCTGCGCCGGCGTCGCCTGGCGCAGGCGGCCGCCTGCGCCGCTTAAGTCGGCGATCCCGGACGATCGGCACAGAAAAGTGGAGACCCGGGCATGGTTCTTCCGGCCGCGAGCCCACATCTCTCATCGTCGCCGGAAGTCTTGGGAGTACGTCGCGTGGGCGCCGCCAGTTTGCAGGCTCAACTCAGTCCGCCGGTCTCGGACCTGCATCGGGCGATGGACGAAGATCCGCTCAGCCGGATCCTGCGCGACCTGAGGATCGTGGGCGTTTCCTACGGGTGCTGCCGCCTGACAGCGCCCTGGGGCGTCAATTTTCCGAAGGACGGCGCGGCCCGGCTGCACTTCGTGGTCGAGGGCCGATGCTGGCTGCGGGTGGAGGGACAGGATCCGATCCCGCTCTCGGCGGGCGACGCGGTGCTGCTGCCCAAGGGCACGACGCACTGCCTGAGCGATACGGAGGAGGGGCGGGCGACCTGCATTTCGCAGATGCCGGTTCGGTCCATCGGCGACCGGGTCTATCAGCTCGACGGCGACGGGGAGGGCGACGTCGTCCTGGCCTGCTGCAGCGTGCGTTTCCGCGAGCCCTGCCTCAATCCGCTGCTCGATCTGATGCCGGTGGTGGTTTCAGTCGCCGGAGGCCGCAGCGACCCGACGCTCGGCGCCCTGCTGGGGGCGATGGCGGACGAGGTGCTCGACCAGAACATCGGCGCGGCGACGGTGTTGTCGCGGCTGGCCGACGTGGTCATCACCCGGCTCATCCGGGCCTGGGTGCGCGACGGCGGCCGCGAGGCCGAAGGCTGGATGGCGGCGATCCGCGATCCAAAGATCGGTCGCGCTCTGGCGGCGATTCATCAGGATCCCGCCCACAACTGGTCGATCGAGATCCTGGCGCGGACGGCGGGCCTGTCGCGGTCGATCTTCGCCGAGCGGTTCACCCGCGTGCTCGGGGTGTCGCCGGCGCGCTACATCGCCCGCTGGCGGATGTACCTGGCGAGCGGGCTGCTGACCGAGCAGGGACTGAGCATCGCCGAGGTCGGCGGGCGGCTGGGCTATGAGTCCGGGCCGGCGTTCAGCCGCGCCTTCAAGCGGCACCTGGGCGTGTCGCCAGGCGCCCTGCGGCTCCGCGGCGGCGAGGCCGTGGCGCAGACCGCGAGCGCCGGCTAGGCCTTGCCGCGGCGGGCGGAGCCGTCTTTGCGCTTGGACTAGGGCCTGCGAAATGACATAAGAGCGCCCGCTCGCCGCCGCTTGTTCGGCGGCGACCACCTTTTCACCCTAGGGCGGAACTGCCGGCGCGAGCCCGCGCCGCACTCCGGAATTCGAGAATGTCGATGCAGATCGTTGAAAAGTCGGGCGAAGGCCTGAGCCGCGTCTATGGCGTGACCGTCCCGGTCGCGGACCTGAACGAGCGGCTCGAGGCGCGGATCGTCGAGATCATGCCGCAGCTCAACATCAAGGGCTTCCGTCCTGGCAAGGTCCCGGCCGCCCACGTCCGTCGCGTGCACGGCAAGGCGCTGATGGCTGAAGTGGTCGAGCAGACCATCTCGGAAACCACCCAGAAGGTGCTGGAAGACAACAAGCTGCGTCCGGCCAGCGAGCCCGACCTGAAGCCGGAAGGCGACATCGCCCAGGTGATCGACGGCAAGGCCGACCTCTCCTACGAGATCTCGCTCGAGATCATGCCGGAGTTCGAGCCGACCGACCTGTCGAAGATCGCCCTGACCCGCCCGGTCTACGAGCCGACCGACGCCGAAGTCGACGAAGCGCTGGACGAGCTGGCCAAGCAGAGCCGCACCTATGAGCCGCGTACCGGCAAGTCGCTGAAGGCCAAGGACGGCGATCAGCTGCTGATCGACTTCGTCGGCCGCATCGACGGTGAAGCCTTCCAGGGCGGCACCGCCGAGGATTCGGAACTGACCCTGGGTTCGGGCCAGTTCATCCCGGGCTTCGAAGACCAACTGGTCGGCGCCAAGCCGGGCGACGAAGTCATCGTGAAGGTGGCTTTCCCGGCCGACTATCAAGCCGCCAACCTGGCCGGCAAGGACGCCGAGTTCACCACCACGGTGAAGGAAGTCCGCGCCCCGGTCGACGCCAAGGCCGACGACGCCCTGGCCGAGCGTCTGGGCGTCGAGAGCCTGGAGAAGCTCAAGGAACTGCTGAAGCAGAACCTGGAGTCGCAGTACACCGGCGCGTCGCGCTTCAAGCTGAAGCGCGCCCTGCTGGACGTGCTGGACGAGAAGCACGACTTCCCGCTGCCGCCGAAGATGGTGGAAGCCGAGTTCAACGCCATCTGGCAACAAGTCCAGGCCGACAAGGAACGTGGCGGCCTGCCGCCGGAAGACGCCGAGAAGTCGGACGACCAGCTGCAGACCGAGTACCGCAAGATCGCCGAACGCCGCGTGCGCCTGGGCCTGGTGCTGGCCGAGATCGGCCGCATCAACAACGTGCAGGTCACCGACCAGGAACTGCTGGACGCCATGCGCCAGGAAGCCATGCGTTACGGCCAGCAAGCCCAGCAGATCTTCGACATGTTCCGCCAGAACGCCGGCATGCAGGCTCAGCTGCGCGCCCCGATCTTCGAGGACAAGGTCGTCGACCTGATCGTCGAAAAGGCCACCGTGACGGACGAGAAGGTCTCCAAGGACGACCTTCTGAAGGAAGACGACATGCCGGAAGGCTACAGCGCCTAAGCGCTGATCGGCCCCTAGGCAGGACGCAGAAATCCCTCCCGGAAACGGGAGGGATTTTCTTTAGGACTATCGGTCACCTTGCGCTGGCCCCTCCGCCACGCGATATCGGAGGGGAACGCGGCTCTGCGCGCAGAGTCGATCAATGAGAGAGGCTTCCCTTTATGCGTGACCCGCAGATCACCGCGCTGAACCTGGTGCCCATGGTGGTGGAGCAGACCAGCCGCGGCGAACGCGCCTTCGACATCTTCTCGCGCCTGCTCAAGGAGCGCGTGATCTTTCTGAACGGCCCGGTGGAAGACGGCATGTCGGCGCTGATCTGCGCCCAGCTGCTCTATCTCGAGGCCGAGAACCCCAAGAAAGAGATCCAGATGTACATCAACTCCCCTGGCGGGGTGGTGACGTCTGGTCTCGCGATCTACGACACCATGCAGTACATCCGCTCGCCGGTCGTGACACTGTGCATGGGCATGGCCGCGTCGATGGGCTCGTTCCTGCTGATGGCCGGCGAGAAGGGCAACCGCATCGCGCTGCCCAACAGCCGGATCATGGTGCACCAGCCGTCGGGCGGCTACTCGGGCAAGGCCTCGGACATCGAGCGCCATGCCGAGGACATCATCAAGACCAAGCGTCGCCTGAACGAAATCTACGCCAAGCACACCGGCCGCTCGTACGAAGAGGTCGAGGAAAAGCTGGACCGCGACACCTTCATGACCCCGGAAGAGGCCAAGGAGTGGGGTCTGGTCGACCACGTGATCGAGCGTCGCGCCGAAGACTAAGGGCGCAGCCATGCCCGGCCATGTCCTCGTCGTGGGCGGGACCGGCATGCTGACAGGACTTGTGGAGGCGCTCGCCGGCGACGGCGGGCGCCTTTCGCTTTTGTCGCGTCGCGCCTCGCAGCATCCAGGCGGCTTCGACTGCGACTATCACGACGACGCAGCCTTCGGGCGGGCGCTCGCGGCGGCGATCGAGCGCAACGGGCCGATCGACCTGGCGGTCGCCTGGTTCCACACCCTGAAGATCGCCGCGCCGCGGATGCTGGCCGAGCAGGTGAGGGGGCGGATGGTCCAGGTGCTGGGCAGCGGCGTCGCCGATCCGGCTCATCCGCACCGGTTGGCGACGGCGGCGGCCGTGGCCGATGGCTTGGCAGACTGCCGGCTGCGCCAGGTGGTCCTCGGCTTTCGCGTGGTCGACGGCCGCTCGCGCTGGCTGAGCAACGATGAGATCTCGAACGGCGTGCTCGATGCGGTCCGAAGCGACCGGCCGATGATCGTCATTGGTCAGGTGGCGCCCTGGTCGGCTAGGCCTTGAGCCGCGAGGCCGTCGCGATCAGCAATCGGTCGCGGCCCTCGGGGGCGGTGACGTCGAAACGGTCAAAATCCGACCCCTCCGCCGCGCGCAGATCGGCGAACAGGCCCTTCGGGTCTTCGTGGAAGTGCAGGAAGGCCTGGCTCTTGCGGTAGAACACGCCGCGCTTCTTCTCGACCATGCCGGCCAAGCCGCGCAGCTGCGCCAGTAGCGGCTCAAGGTCGTCGAGCGTGCTGCGGCCGGCGTGCTTCACGGCGCTAGTCCTCTCGAGGATACTGGGTGGGGCGGGCCAGATAGTACTCCGCCGCGGGCAGACCGTCCGCGGCCTCCACAGCGGCGTTGTAGACCCGCGCGTCGAATCCGCCTCGTTCGGCGCGCTTGGCCAGCCGCGCGGCCTCGATGTCATGCAGGGTCAGCCCATGTGCCTGGGTCAGGGCGTAGACGACCTCCAGGACGTCGGCCAGTTCCCAGGCGATCTCGTCGGGACCGGCCAGGCGGGCCTCGTGAGCTTCCTCGACCAGCTTTTCGCCGAGCGCGGCGACGTACTCGGCGTCGTCGAGCTGGCGGTCGAACACCGCCAGCCCCTGGCCGCGCATGATCTCAGGCAGTCGGTCGCGGATCAGCTTCTGGACGCGGAAGCGCATGGTCAGGGGACGTCGTCGTCGCCGACCACGCCGCCTTCGTCCTCCCAGGCGCCGATGGCCTGGGCCTGCTTGCGGCCGAACTTCAGGCGGACGCCCGATCCAAATCCGTCCCCATCGTCGATCAGCAGCACGCCGAAGGAGTCCAGCGCCAGCAGCAGCTTCTCAAGCTCAAGCGTGAGGTCCAGCGGCGCATGGCCGGCGCCTTCCAGGGCTTGCAGCGCGCCTACTTGAAGGCCGGCGCGTAGGGCCAGCTTGGCCTGGCTGACCCCGGTGAGGGCCCGGGCGGCGGCGATCTGGGCGCCGGAGACGACGGACGTCATGGATCCTCCTGTGGTCAGGCGGCTCAGGGCTTCTCCTGGAAGACCCGGTAGCCGGGCTCGTCGGCGATCGCGAGCATCTCACGATCTCCGCTTGTGTCGCCATAGGCCGCGCGCAACCGCACGTCGGGGCCGAACACCTCCTGCAGTCGGCGCACCTTTTCCGGCCCGCGGCAGTTGGGGCCGTCGAAGCTGCCGATCACCCGGTCACGGGCGTCGAACTTGAGTTCGGTGCCGATCAGCAGGTCGGCCCCCAGGCCGCGGGCGAAAGGCGCGACGACGATTTCAGGCGAGGCGGTAACGATAACCAGCTTTGCGCGCCGCTGGCCCCAGCGCCGCCAAGTGCGCAGCGCATCCGGGCGCAGCATCCGCGGGGCCATCAATTCGGCGAAGGCGCGGGCGTCGGCTTCCAGCCGCTCGCGCGAGACGCCGGCCAGGAACTCGCGCGTGGCCGCCGCCTTGATGCGCCCGCGGTTGCGATGCGCGAGGTAGGAAAGGGCGGACGGCGCCAACTTGGCCAGACCGAGATTGTACCGCGTGGGCCCGGCGCGCCACTTCAGGAAGGCGGTGTAGCTGTCGTGGGTGGTCAAGGTGCCGTCGAAGTCGAAGGCGACCACGCCCGCGTCTTCAATCTGCTCGTCCAAGGATTCCGCCTGCGAGGCGCCGATGCGCCGCAGTTGTCGTCTAGCCATAGATCCCCCAACACGCCGCGTTCTGTGACGTGTCAACTCAAGTCATCGCGTCTGGCGTTGGTCCGGCCGTTGTGGGAGGGGCGGATAGCGCGCCAGGGCGTCTCACTTGCGCCGTTTGAACACAATCCCATCTAGGGATTCGGACATGCCCGCCATCGGGCGCCCCGCCGCCAAATGTCACTGAAGTATGTCAGAGGCTTGTGATCGTGGCTCGGATCGGGGAATGTCAAGGATTAGACAACCCCGGGCACGTATCCTGCACTGATGGCGTCAGGGACGCCCCAGGGCCGAACGACGGCGAAGACTTCGGTCGGCGGCGTCGAGAGAGTGAGAAAAGAGCATGACCAAGGCCGCGAGCGGAGACTCCAAGAGCACGCTGTATTGCTCTTTCTGCGGCAAGAGCCAGCACGAGGTCCGCAAGCTTATCGCGGGCCCGACGGTGTTCATCTGTGATGAATGCGTCGAGCTGTGCATGGATATCATCCGCGAAGAGCACAAGATTTCCTTCGTGAAGTCGAAGGACGGCGTCCCGACCCCGAAGGAGATCCGCGAAGTCCTCGACGACTACGTGATCGGCCAGGACCACGCCAAGAAGGTGCTCTCGGTCGCCGTCCACAATCACTACAAGCGCCTGAACCACGCGACGAAGAACAACGACGTCGAACTGGGCAAGGCCAACATCCTGCTCATCGGTCCGACCGGTACGGGTAAGACCCTGCTGGCCCAGACCCTGGCTCGAATCATCGACGTGCCGTTCACCGTGGCCGACGCCACGACCCTGACCGAAGCCGGCTATGTCGGCGAGGACGTCGAGAACATCATCCTGAAGCTGCTGCAGGCCGCCGACTACAACGTCGAACGCGCCCAGCGCGGCATCGTCTACATCGACGAAGTCGACAAGATCAGCCGCAAGTCGGACAACCCCTCGATCACCCGCGACGTGTCGGGCGAGGGCGTCCAGCAGGCCCTGCTGAAGATCATGGAAGGCACGGTCGCTTCGGTGCCGCCGCAAGGCGGCCGCAAGCATCCGCAGCAGGAATTCCTGCAAGTCGACACGACCAACATCCTGTTCATCTGCGGCGGCGCCTTCGCCGGCCTGGAAAAGATCATCTCGGCCCGCGGTCAGGGCACCTCGATCGGCTTCGGCGCCAAGGTGTCGGACCCGGACGACCGCCGCACCGGCGAGATCTTCCGCCAGGTGGAGCCGGACGACCTGCTGCGCTTCGGCCTGATCCCGGAGTTCATCGGCCGTCTGCCGGTGATCGCGACCCTGGACGACCTCGACGAGGCCGCCCTGGTCAAGATCCTGACCGAGCCGAAGAACGCCTTCGTGAAGCAGTATCAGCGTCTGTTCGACATGGAGAATGTCGGCCTGACCTTCACCGACGACGCGCTCAGCGCCGTGGCCCGCAAGGCCATCCAGCGCAAGACAGGCGCGCGCGGCCTGCGCTCGATCCTGGAAGGCATCCTGCTCGACACCATGTACGAGCTGCCGACCTATGACGGGGTCGAGGAAGTGGTGGTCAACGCCGAGGTCGTGGAAGGCCGCGCCCAGCCGCTGGTCATCTACGCCGAGCGCCGCGACAAGGGCGGCGCCGCCTGAGGCGGTTGAGCGACCAATGATCATGGGCCCCGCGGACATGCGCCGCGGGGCCCTTTCGTTTTGGGGGCGGCCCTGAGCCAGATCGGCGCAGCGCCCTGCGATCGCGGCGTGGTGGCGGCGACCGAGCCTGCCGAGAGGCCGTTGAACGGGCGGCTCGTGCTGGCCGGGACGGTGTTGGGCTCGAGCCTGGCCTTCATCGACGGATCGGCCGTAAATCTCACCCTGCCGGTGATCCAACAGCAGCTCGGCGGCGACGCGGCCGGCGCGCAGTGGATCATGAACGCCTATGCGCTGATGCTCGGCGCGCTGGTGCTGGCCGGCGGCGCGGCGGCCGATCGCTATGGCCGGCGCAGGGTCTTTGTCGTCGGCGTGGTGTTGTTCTCGGCGGCCTCGGCGCTCTGCGGCGCGGCGCCCAACCTGGCGCTGCTGATCATGGCCCGGGCGCTCCAGGGCGTTGGCGCTGCGCTGCTGGTTCCGGCCAGCCTGGCCTTGCTGGGCGCTTCGTTCGACGAGAAGGGCAGGGGACGGGCGGTCGGCGTCTGGGCCGGCGCCAGCGGCCTGATGAGCGCCCTAGGTCCCGTGCTGGGCGGCTGGCTGACCGATACGGTCTCCTGGCGGGTCGTGTTCCTAGTCAATCTGCCGCTCGCAGCCTTGGCGATCTGGTTCATCCTGGCCGGCGCTCGGGAAAGCCGCGAGCCGGCCGCAGGCCCGGTGGACTGGAGCGGCGCGGCCTGCGCCACCCTGGGGCTCAGCGCCCTGACTTGGAGCCTGACGCAGGCCTCAAGCGCCGGCGCATCAACAGCGGTGTGGACCCTAGGCGCGGCGGGCGCCGTGCTGCTGGCGCTTTTCCTGCGCATCGAGCATCGAGCCGCTAGCCCTATGGTGCCGTTGGGCCTCTTTCGTAGCGCCGCTTTCTCAGGGGCCAACGTCTTGACGCTGCTGCTCTACGCGGCGTTCGGAGGCGCATTGTTCCTGCTGCCGTTTCAGCTGATCCGGGGCCACGGCTATCCGGCGACGGAGGCTGGCGCGGCGCTGCTGCCGCTATCGATCGGGCTGGCTGCGCTCTCGCCGCTCGCCGGAATTCTGTCGGCCCGGATCGGCGTGCGCGCGATGCTGACAATCGGTCCACTGCTGGCGGCTGCGGGCTTCGCCGGTCTCGCCTGGAGCGCGCAGGATGGGGCCTACTGGACCGGCGTCTTCCCGGGCCTGACCTTGCTGGCCTTGGGGATGGGCGTGGCGGTGGCGCCGCTGACCGATGCGGTGCTGGGCGCCGTGCCCAGCGCCTACGAGGGCGCCGCGTCAGGGATCAACAACGCCACGGCGCGGGTCGGCGGATTGCTGGCGGTCGCCCTCGCGGGCTTCGCCCTGGCGCCGGGCGAAGCTAGCGGCGCCACGATGACCCAGGCCTACCAGATCGCCATGGCGTCGGCGGCCTGCGCGGCGGCGGCGGCCGGGCTGGTCGGAGCCCTCGCGATGGGGCCGGCGGAGGACCGCTAGGCTACTTCGCAGCGGCCGTGCGCGGCTTCAGTCGTTCGGTCCAGTCGAGGGTCGAAAGCCAATAGCTGTTGGTTCGGTCGAGGAACCCGTCGCGCTTGCGGGCCTCGACCCAGCCGTTCAGCGTGTTCAGCAGATCAGCGTCGCCCTTGCGGACGGCGAAGGCGTCGGCAGTGCGGGCCAGGGGCTCGCCCTCGACCACCGCGTACTTTTCGGGCTCCTTCACGGCGACCAACCGGGGAATTGGGGCTTTGTGCGCCAATCCGTTGACCGCGCCGCCTTCGAGCGCGCGTTCGGCGGCGAGCAGGTCGGGAAACACCTCGACGGTCGCGGCGGGCAGCTTCGACTTGGCCAGCAGGATCGCCGGCGCGCCGGCGACCGCGCCGATGACCACGCCGGGTTTGTCGAGGTCGGCCATCCGGACCGGACCTTTCTGAGCGACGACGATCGAAACGTCGGTCTCGCTGTAGGGCGTGGTGAACCAGGCTTGGCGCAGCCGGTCCGGTTCAATCGCCAGCGAGGCGGCGATCAGGTCGCATTCGCCCTTGTTCAGCCGGCCGATCACGTCGGCGTAGGACGCGGACACGAAGTCCGGCGCGAGCCCGAAGTCGGTCGCCAGCCGCTGGCCGATGTCGATCTCATGGCCGATCCAGCGACCCGACGGGGTTTTGAGCGCGTAGGGCGCGCCTTCCACGACGCAGATCTTCAGGGCGCCGCGCTTGGCCGCGTCGTCGAGGGTGTCGGCCAACGCCGGTGCGGCGCCTACGAGGAGGCCGAGGACTACGCCCATCACCAAGCCGCGTCGCATGTCGATCACCCCTCCTGGCTACGGTCTCGATGAGAATTCCATTGTCGGCCGATGACAAGCGCTATTCTCAACGGAGAGTTGTTGGCGTTAGGGTGACGCTGGAAGTCATCGGAGGTCGGGGATGCGTGTCGGCTTGATGATCGCGGCGTCGGTGCTTGGTCTTTGGACCGCCCCGGTCACGCCGGCCTATGCGGACTCGTACATCGACTGTTCGTCGTCGGGCTACGGACGCAACTATTGCCCGGTCAATTCGCGCGGGCGAGTTTGGCTGGACTACCAGTACAGCAACAACAACGGCGCCTGCATCGAGAACCAGACCTGGGGCTGGGATGGCCGAGGGGTCTGGGTCGACCGCGGCTGCCGCGGCCGCTTCCGGGTCGAGGACCGTTACGGCGGCGACAACGGCAAGAAGGACAAGGACAACACCGCGGCGGTCGTCGGCGGGCTGCTGCTGGGCGGGCTGCTGCTGGGCGCGCTGGCGGCCGGCTCCAAGGACAACAGCAGCGGCGGTTCGTCGGCGGACTCGCGCCAGGCGGTCGACAGTTGTTCCAACGAAGCGATGAACCAGGCTTCGCGATACGGCAGCCGGGCGCGCATCGACCGGATCACCTATGCGCGGCCGCAGGGGCGCGGCTATTCGGTCCAGGGCTATGTCGCCGCCGACGTCGGCCCGCGGAGCGTGACCTACAGCTTCAACTGCGACTACGACGGCCGCTACGCCAATGTGGAGCTGAACTGATGCGCGCCGCGGTCCTGGCCTGTGCGGGCTTGCTGCTGGCGGCCGGCTGTGACCGCAAGCCGGCTGAGCCGGCTACGGATAAGCCTGCGGCTTCCGCCAGCGCTCAGGGCGAGACGCCGCCCGTGGTGACGCTAGCGGTGACGATCCCGGCGCCAGAGGGAGCCTTTGACGCGATCTCCAACACCGCGATGGGTGTCACCGGCGACCTAACAGCCTCCGCCGGAACGCTGAAGTTCGCGCAGGGACAGACGTACAGCGTCGAAGGCGTTTCCACCATTAAGGCGGCGAGCGCCTATGCATCGACTAAAGCCAGCTTCGCTAGTCTGATCAATGTGCCGGAGACCTCGGACCTATTGGTCTTCAAGGTTGTCGCCCAGGACGCCGGCACGGCTCGCAACGGGGGGTTCTGCGGAGCTACGCCGACAACTTATCTGGTAGCCGATATCGGCGCCGACAGCAGCGGGGCGCCGGCGCTGGTCGTGATCGCCTTCAGCGGCGCGGCGGCGCCTGGCGCGACATCGCCGGAAGCCGAGCTCTGCGGGACGTTCATGTACGCGCCCAAGACGGGATGACGCGCGACGATATGTCGAGGACGTGGGCGCCCTGAGCGGCTACACGACGCCTTCAGTTTTCCGGAAGGCCTCCATGCGTAACCTCTCACGTGCAGCTCCACTCGCCGTCGCCCTGCTGATGGGCGGCTCCGTCGCGGCTTATGCGGCCGAGAAGGTCGATCTGCTGATCGTCGATGCGACGGTGATCGACGTGGCGAGCGGCAAGCTGGACAAGGGCGCGGCGGTCGCGGTCCGGGGCGATACGATCGTCGCGGTGACGCCGACGGCCAAGGCCAAGGCGGAGTTCAGCGCCGGGCGAACGATCGACGCCAAGGGGCGCTTCGTGATGCCCGGCCTGTGGGACAACCACGTGCATTTCGGCGGCGGTCCGGAGCTCATCGGCGAGAACAAGGCCTTGCTGCCGCTCTACGTCGCCCACGGGATCACCACCGTGCGGGACGCCTCGGGCGACCTGCCCGAACAGGTCCTGGCCTGGCGCGGGGAGGTGGCGTCGGGCGCCTTGCTCGGTCCGACCATCTTCTCCTCCGGTCCGAAGATCGAAGGCGTGAAGCCGATGTGGAAGGGGACCATCGAGGTCGGGACCGAGGCTGAGGCCGACGCGGCGCTCGACAAGCTGCAAGGCCTCAAGGTGGACTTCGTCAAGATCACCGAAAACACCCTGACGCCGCAGCTGTTCGTCTACACCGTCAAGCAGGCCAAGGCGCGCGGCCTGATCACCTCGGCCCACATCCCGGCGGCGATCACCGTCGACATGGCCAGCGAGGCCGGTCTCAGCTCGATCGAGCACATGGGCTATGCGCTGCGGATGGGCTCGCCGCAGGAGGCGCAGATCGCCGGCGACGTCGCGAGCGGCAAGATTACCGGCGCGCAGGCCACAATCCAGACGCTGGCGACGTTCGACGAGGCGACGGCGATGGCCGGCTTCCGCCGGCTGGCCGCGCGGGGAACCTATGTTTCGCCGACCCTGAACGGCAGCAAGGCCACGGCCTATCTCGACCAGGACGATCACAAGAACGACCCCTACCTCGCCTACATCGGCAAGGGCCTTCAGGCGACCTACGCCTGGCGGGTCGAGCGGGCGTCGAAGGACGACGCCGCGGCGATCGCGCGGCGTCACGCGATCTACGAGAAGAACGCCTCGCTCGTGCCGATGCTGCAAGCCGCCGGGGTGTCGATCCTGGCGGGAACCGACGCCGGCTTCCTCAACTCGTTCAACTATCCGGGCATCGGCCTGCACGACGAGCTCAAGATCTATGTCGACGCCGGCCTCTCGCCGCTGCACGCGCTGCAGGCCTCAGTGATCAACGGCCCGCGGTTCCTGGGCCACGCCGACCGCTACGGTGCGATCGCCGGAGGCAAGGCCGCCGACATCCTGATCCTCGATCGCAACCCGCTCGCCGACATCACCGCCACGCGCGCGATCGGCGGCGTGGTGCTCAAGGGGCAATATTTCGATCGGAAAGCTCTGGATGAAATGTTGAAAACTACGGCAGAAGCCGCCGCCCGCTCTGGTGGCGCTTGAGTATCGCGCGTCATCTTCCCTAGATGGATGGCGTGCATATTTGCGGCTGCGCTTGAATGACGGTCGGAAGCGTCCACATAAATGAGCCGATAAGCCGCCTTCAAAGGCGGACGGGCCGTCCGACTCAGACGCATCGTCTGAAGTGACCGCGGTCCGGGGGCCGAGCCTGATCCCCCAACAGGCCGGCAGGAGTTAAGAACGCATCATGTCCGAGATTAAGACCCTTCCCATTCTACCGCTGCGGGACATCGTGGTGTTCCCGCATCAACCGGTGCCGCTCTTCGTGGGCCGGGAGAAATCCGTACGCGCGCTCGAAGAGGCGATGCGGGGTGAAGGCAAGCAGATCCTCCTCGCGACCCAGAAGGACAAGGACGACGACGATCCGTCGCCCGAGGCCATCTATGACGTCGGGGTCGTGGCGACGGTTCTGCAGCTGCTCAAGCTTCCGGACGGCACCGTGAAGGTGCTGGTCGAAGGCAAGGCGCGCGCCGGCATTTCCCGTTTCACCGCGCAGGAAGAGTTCTACGAAGCCGAGATCGCCTTCATTTCCGAGGACGGCGCGGCCTCGCCCGAGGCCGAAGCGCTGTCGCGCGCGGTCGTCGAGCAGTTCGAGAACTACGTCAAACTGAACAAGAAGGTGCCGCCCGAGGCCCTGGCCTCGATGCCGCAGGTCGACGCGCCCGGCGAGCTGGCCGACCGCATCGCTAGCCATCTGTCGGTGAAGATCGCCGAGAAGCAGAGTCTGCTCGAGATCTTCAACGTCGTGAAGCGCTTGGAGAAGGTCTACGCCCTGATGGAGGGCGAAATCTCGGTCATGCAGACCGAGAAGAAGATCCGGAACCGCGTGAAGCGGCAGATGGAGAAGACCCAGCGCGAGTACTATCTCAACGAGCAGATGAAGGCGATCCAGCGTGAGCTGGGCGAACAAGACGATCAGCGCGACGAGCTGATCGAGCTCGAAAAGCGCATCAAGAAGACCAAGCTCTCCAAGGAGGCCCGCACCAAGGCCGAGGGCGAGCTGAAGAAGCTGCGCAACATGAGCCCGATGTCGGCGGAATCCACCGTCGTCCGGAACTACCTCGACTGGCTGCTCTCGATTCCGTGGGGCAAGACCAAGGGCAAGACCATCGACTTGGTGAAGGCCGAGGAGGTGCTGAACCGCGACCACTTTGGCCTGGAAAAGGTCAAGGAGCGGATCCTTGAGTACCTCGCCGTGCAGGCGCGGGTCGGCTCGCTGAAGGGCCCGATCCTCTGCCTCGTTGGTCCTCCGGGCGTCGGCAAGACCTCGCTGGGCAAGTCGATCGCCGAGGCGACCGGCCGTGAGTTCGTGCGCGTCTCCCTGGGCGGCGTGCGCGACGAGGCCGAGATCCGCGGTCACCGCCGGACCTACATCGGCTCGATGCCCGGCAAGATCATCCAGTCGATGAAGAAGGCGAAGTCCACCAACGCATTCTTCCTGCTCGACGAGATCGACAAGATGGGCAGCGATTATCGCGGCGACCCGGCTTCGGCGTTGCTCGAGGTCCTGGATCCGGCGCAGAACTCGACGTTCGGCGACCACTATCTGGAGGTCGACTACGACCTCTCGCCGGTGATGTTCGTCACGACGGCCAACAGTCTCAACATGCCCCAGCCGCTGCTGGACCGCATGGAGATCATCCGCATCCCCGGCTACACCGAGGATGAGAAGGTCGAGATCGCCAAGCGCCACATCCTGCCCAAGCAGACCAAGGACCATGGCCTGAAGCCGGAAGAGTTCATCGTTCCGGACGAGACCATCCGCGATCTGATCCGCTATTACACGCGGGAAGCCGGCGTCCGCTCGCTCGAGCGCGAACTGGGCAACCTGGCGCGTAAGACGGTGCGGGACCTCGGCCGTGAAAGCGTCACCTCGATCACGGTCGATGACGAGCGGCTGGCCAAGTACGCGGGCGTGCGCAAGTACCGCTACGGCGAGACGGACGAGGAAGATCAGGTCGGGATCATCACCGGCCTGGCCTATACCGAGTTCGGCGGCGACATCCTGACCATCGAAGCGGTCAAGATGCCGGGCAAGGGCCGGATGTCCATCACGGGCAACCTGAAGGACGTCATGAAGGAGTCGATCCAGGCGGCGGCGAGCTATGTCCGCAGCCGGGCGACGCACTTCGGCATCGAGCCGCCAGTCTTCGAGAAGACCGACGTGCACATCCACGTGCCGGACGGCGCCACGCCCAAGGACGGTCCGTCCGCCGGCGCGGCCATGGCCACGGCCATCGTCTCGGTGCTGACCGGCATCCCGATCCGCAAGGACATCGCCATGACCGGCGAAGTCACGCTGCGGGGCAGGGTGACGGCCATCGGCGGCCTGAAGGAAAAGCTGCTCGCGGCGCTGCGTTCCGGCGTCAAGACCGTGCTGATCCCGCAGGAAAACGTGAAAGATCTGGCCGATATCCCGGACAACGTGAAATCGGCGCTCGAGATCGTGCCGGTCTCCAATGTCGATGAAGTCCTTGCCCGGGCGCTGATTCAGCCCCTGACGCCGATCGAATGGAACCCCGCCGAGCAACCGGCGGTATCGGTTGCGGCTGACGACGGCTCTGACGAGGCCATGATCACCCACTAAACGGTGGAAAACTGAGAAAAAATAAGGCGGCGCGGGGCCTCCCCGCGCCGCCTTTGTTTGACGGGCGAGAATCGACCGCCATAATCGCGCAACGCGAAGCAGCCTCGCGCTTCCGCGAGAGGTTCGCGGTTTGAGATAACGGGCTGGGAGAGACAAGAAATGACCAAGGCCGAACTCGTCACGGCGATCGCCGACAAGGCGGGCCTCAATAAGGCGCAGGCGAAAGACGCTCTGGAAGCGTTCATCGACAGCGTCACCGCGTCGCTGAAGGCGGGCCAAGAAGTTCGACTCGTCGGTTTCGGCAGCTTCGTGCCGGTGACCCGCGCCGCGGGCACCGCGCGCAACCCGCGCACCGGCGAGACCGTGAGCCGTCCGGCTTCGAAGACGGCGCGTTTCCGCGTTGGCGAAGGCCTGAAGGGCTCGCTGAACTAAGGACCGCCATCGCGGCTTTCGTTCGAGGGCGGCCTCCCGACGTGGAGGTCGCCCTTTTTCGCATTCTATGAGGGCGGCTAGCTCAGCTGGTCAGAGCACCTGGTTTACACCCAGGGGGTCGGGGGTTCGAACCCCTCGCCGCCCACCACTCCCTTCGGTGGGACGCCTCATTCCCCACCAAATGCGGTTCACGGTCATGTGATCCGAACTCTCCCAGCGCTCCAGCGGTTCTGGCGGCCGGAGGACAAGGCGCCTCCAGTTTCTTAGCGACCCTGGGAGGGTGACCTTATGAAATCCAAGCTTCTCACATCGGCTGCCGCGCTGGTGATCGGCCTCGGCATGAGCACCATGGCTATCGCGCAGGTCGACAATACGACGACCGACAACGCGTCGACGGCGACGGTGACCCAAGCGACCACCGACAATTCGAACAACTCCACAACCGACAACTCGGACAATTCGGACAACTCCGACAACTCGACCACCGACAATTCGAACAACTCCACGACGGACAATTCGAACAACTCGGACAACTCGAATAATTCGGACAACTCGAACAGCTCGGACAATTCGAACAGTTCGACGACCGACAACTCCGACAACTCGGATAACTCGGACAACTCGACGACGGCGACCTACACCGCGGTGTCCACGCAGACGCTCAGCGGCACGGTCACCGGCGCTCCGGTTTCCACCAACGGCGGCGATGGCGCGACTGGCTCCATTACGACCGGCAACGCGTCGTTCGACGGCGCAGCGTTCGGCGGCATCCAAACCGCGAACGCCAACTCCGGCATCAACGCTCAAGGCCAGGCCGCGACGTCGCTGTCGGCGAACGCCAACATCAGCTTCGGCGCTCCGTAAGCGTACCCGGGCCGGCGTCTTCGGGCGCCGGCCCGTACTCGCATTCGAGGTTTTGGGGATATGGAGGGAGCGATGTCGAGGTGGATGTTCGGCGGCCTCATTCTGGCGGCCTTGGGCGCTTCCAGCGTAGCCATGGCTCAAGAGGCGCCCGCCACGACCGCGCCGGCGGCAACTGGAACGCCGGACGCGACTCCGATCGGAGATGCCGAGCTCGGAGCGATCAGCGGCGGGCAGGCGGTGGTGGTCGAAGCGCTCTCCAACCAGCAGCTCTCGGCCAGCAACTCCGGCTCGATCGAGGCCAATCAAGTGGCCACCGGCAACGTCGATTTCTCGACAGGAGATTACTCCGGCATCGGCAATTTCGTCGTCAACACCGGCAACAACAACAACCTCCAGGGCGTGATCAGCGTCAACATCGCCACGCTGGGCGGACCGTAGGCAGAGCGCCATGCCGCCTCGGGGTCGACATGTCTTGGCCGCGGCGATCGTGGCGCTGTGCGCGTCGGGGAGCCCGGCGGCCGCCCAGATCGCCTTCACTGACGGCGGATCGCTGTTCGCGCTAGACCGCGTCACGACCTTCCGCGACATGCCTTTCAAGACCGTCGTGCGCCAGCAGTACGACTACAGCTGCGGCTCGGCGGCGCTGGCGACGCTGCTGCGTTACCACTACGGCGTCGACGTCACCGAGGGCGACATCTTCAAGGCGATGTACGCCGGGGGCGATCAGGCCCAGATCCAGAAGGTCGGCTTCTCGCTGCTCGACATGAAGCGCTACCTGGCGGCCCGCGGATACAAGGCCGACGGCTATCGCATCGACGCCGACGCTCTGGTGCATGCGAAGTGGCCGTCGATCGCCGTGATCACAGTCGGGACCTACAAGCACTTCGTGGTGGTCAAGGGCGCCGGGGACGGGCGGATACTCGTCGGCGACCCGGCGCTGGGCCTGAAGTCCTATCGGCAGGCCGAGTTCGAGAAGGTCTGGAACGGGATCGTGTTCGGGATCCACTCCGGGCCCGGCCGTGGCCTCTACAACGCCGATAACGAATGGGCTGCGGCCACCACCTCGCTGTTCGGCCAGCCGATGACCGACGACTCGCTGGCCGCCCTCACGATGCAGTTGCCGCCGCTCTATCAGGTGGTCTGGGAGAACCGGCCTGCGGCCGGTTTCTGACGCCATGCGGTATGTCTCGTTCATCGCTGCGCTCTTCCTGGGTTTCATCGCCAGCGTGGGAGCTGCGAGCGCCGAGCCGGCGTTCGGCGCGCCGTTGAGCGATGAGGAACTGGCCGTCGAACGCGGGGGAATCCAGCTGCCGAGTGGAATGGAGGTCGGCTTCGGCGCCTCGGTGCGGACCTTCGTCGACGGCGCGTTGGTGCTGGAGACCAAGCTGGTCTGGACTGACCAGGGCGCGATGCAGTCCGAGGCGGCTCCCGCGCTCGCAAGCCAGGGGCAGACCGGCCAGATCACCTTGTCCGACGGGGCTGCGCAGTTGCCTGGCGTGACTGTGAGCGGCGATGGCGGCTCGACCGTGGTGCTGCACGAACTGAGCGCCGCGAGGATCGCCAATGTCGTCGTCAACACGGCCAACAATCGCGACATCCGCCAGGAGGTCCAGATCGACCTGAAGATACCGGAACTGACCCAGTTCCAGCAGTCGGCGATCCAGGAGCGCGCCAACATGCGGATGATGGAGTCGGTCGGCGCGGCGCTCGGCGACGCCGCGCGACGCTGACCCTCAGAAGGAGTAGGGGGCCCGCACGGTCAGCCGCATGTCGGGCGCGTCGCTCGTCACCCCGAATTCGAAGCTGTTGATCAGCGTGATCCGTCGGTTCAGCCGATACGACAGGCTCATCTGCAGGGCGCCGATCGAAAGGCTGTTCGAGCTCTGCGTCGTGCCGTTGATCTCGGTGTCGGTCGGGAAGATGTAGTGGTGCTGGTAGCCGAACGAGACTGAGAACTTCGGATTGAGCGCCAGGCCGAAGCCGATGCTGGCGTTGATGCCGTCCCCGGGGTCCACTTCGCCGACGAAGATGTTGTTGCCGACAGCCTTGTCTACGTTGCCCGCGAAGTTGTGCAGGTAGCTGATCCCGCCGTAGATCACCGCCGGATCGCTGGGATAGAGCATCGTCAGGCCCAGTTCGCTCGCCCAGAAGCCGGAGCCCGTCGCCAGGCCCTTGGCGACGGCGAAGTCGTCGAAGTCGACGTCATAGGGGCCGACGCCGGTGTCGGACTTGACCCGAAGCCCCGCCACGAAAATCGGCCAGCCGTTGTCGCCGCTGTTGAGTTGGTAGCGGCCGGACACCTCGACGTCGCCGAGGTCGTTGGCGTCCAGTTCCATGGTGCGGGTGACGGCCCGGTCGGCGGCCGCCACTGTGGTGATCCGGTCGTGGCGATAGACGTAGGGAACACGCGCCTCCACCTCGAGGCGGTTGGTCACGCCGTAGCGCGCGGCGAGCGTGCCGACGACGGAATCGCGGTCCGCATCACCGGCCTCGATCAGGCCGAGATTGATCCCCGGGACGATCTCGACCCCCCGGAACGTCAGGCGATTGGTGCTGGCGCGCACGTATTCGACCGTGGGATCGAACACGAAGCGGCCCGGTGGGGTCAGGACGCCCAGGCGTTCGGGGATGGCGGCGACCTCCCGGGCCTTCTGCTCGGTCGTCGCCGGCGGCGGGGCCTCGCCGACCGGCCGTGACGGCAGTTGGGCGGAGGCGCTCGTCGCCGCCGGCCCTAGAGGCGGGTTGAGCGGAGCCGCGGCCTGCTGGGGCGCGGCGGTGCGCCCGGCGCGGATCTCTCCGAGGGGGTCGTCGCGCGTCGCGCGCAGCGCCCGCAGTTCCAGGTCCTGTTGCTGGATCAGCACGGCCTGCTCGGCGAGCTTGCGTTCCTGGGCGGAGAGCCGGGACGACTGGTCGACGAGCAGGGCCTCGATACGCTCGAGTTTGGAAGAGATGTCTTCCTGGGCGTGAGCGGGGGCGCTGATCGCCAGGCTGACGACCGCTGCGCCGATGATAGTCAGGCGGCGCAGGGCGCGAGATGGTGATGTGGTCATCTGCTCGATCCGGACTGTGGAGACCCATCGGCCGCCGACTAAACGGCAGGCTCGGCTGGAGGGTTCAATCATGCGCCCGAGGCCTGGGGCGCCGGCGCGGGGCGGCGCGCAAGATGTCGGCGTGCGGCGGGCAGGTCGTAGTCGAGCAGTTCGGCCAGACGGGCGCGGGCCCTGCTGACGCGGCTCTTGAGGGTGCCGGTCGCGCAGCCGCAGACCTCGGCCGCTTCCTCATAGCTGAGGCCGGCGACCACAATCAGCAGCAGGGCGTCTCGGGTGTCGGGCGTCAGGCGATCCAGCGACCGCAGCAGGTCGCCGAACTCGACCTGCCATTCCTGGTCGGGGGTGCAGGCGAGCTGGGCCGTCAGCTTTCCATCGACGTCCTGAACCACGAGGCGGCGCCGGGCGTGGTTCGAATAGAAGATGTTGCGCAGGATCTTGTAGAGCCAGGCCTTGAGGTTGGTTCCTGGCTCATAGGCCGTGCGAAATCGCCACGCTCGGACGAGCGTGTCCTGCACCAGGTCGTCGGCCTCCGGTCTGGAGCGTGTGAGACTCATGGCATAGGCGCGCATCATCGGGATCAGCGCGATGACGGCGTCCGGGAACACGTCTCGCATAGGGGGTAGCCCTCCACACCGCGAAGGCTCAACAGGCCCTCGTCCTTTCCTCTCCCCCTTCCGACGCTGCGGCATGGGTGTGCCGATGTCGGATAACGCTGTTACTATTACCTGCGGTTTGCGTATTCAAGGCGAACGATGGTGTCGTGGGGTTTCGACCTGAGGTAAGCGTGACGTGCGCGTCAGAATCGGATGAAATGGGCCTGCCCAATAGTCTCGCTTGTTAATATAAGTTAAGGCGAAATATTGAGTGCGGTATTGATCGAATATTCAATCGTCGTGGTAATGGTGCCACTATAACTTGAATTAAAACGCATTAGCCTAGCTTGTCGACGCTAGGGTGGAACGCGCAAACCGTTGAGGACTCGACGTTTCGGAGCGCGCCTGGACTTGCGCCGGAGTCATGCGTGCGGCTAGGCAGGCGGGGACTAACGCGGGCGTTGCGTGCGCCACAGCGATCTCTAGGCGTCGTCCCGGACGTGATGTTGCAATCGACCACCAACGCTATGCGCTACCGCGCCCTTGGGCGAACCGGTTTGGCCGTCTCCGAGATCGGCTTGGGCTGCGCCAGCTGGTGGGGCCAGAAAGCGTTCGACGAGCGTCAGGCGACGAACCTGGTCCACGCGGCGCTGGATCGCGGCGTCACCTTCTTCGACACCGGCGCGGCCTATTCCGGCGGCGAGGCGGAGCCGCGGCTGGGGCGGGCCTTGAAGGGCAGGGCGCTGGATGGCGTGGTGATCGCCACCAAGGCCGGGACCTATCACGACGGCGCACGCGTGGCGCGCGACTTCCGGCCGTCGGCGATCATCGCCAGCGTCGAGCGCAGCCTGCGCAATCTTGGCCTGGAGCACCTGCCGCTCCTGCAACTGCACGGGCCGGCGGTCGCCGAGCTGGACCATGACACGCTGGAGGCGTTGGCGTCGCTGAAGCGCCGCGGCCTGATCGGCGCGGTCGGCGCCAACAGTTTCGATCCGGCGGTGATCGAGCACATCATCGGCCTGCCGGATTTCGACGTCGTGATGGTCGACTACAACGTCCTGCGGCCCGAGCGCGCCGCCCTGATCGCCCAGGCCGCTCAACAGGGCAAAGGCGTCTTGGCGGGCATGGCGCTGGCCATGGGGCATGCCAACGGGCAGGTGCTGCGCCTGCGTGCGCCGCGCGACGTCTGGTACGCGCTGCGGGCGCTGAAGAACCATCGCGCCGACGTCGCCAAGGGCGCGCGCTTCGGTTTCCTGCGGCAGCTCGACGATATGACGGCGGCTCAGGCGGCGCTGGCCTATGTGCTCGCCGATCCGAACGTGTCCTGCGCCGTTGTCGGCACGACGCGGATGGCGCATCTGATCGACAATCTGGCCGCCTCTGGCATGAGCTTGTCGCCGGCGGTGTCGGCGCGGATCCGGCGGGCGCAAGGACTGGAGTAGGGCGATGCGGAGCGATGCCGATTTCCTGGGCCAGGCCGTGGATCTGGCGATGGCCAACGTCCTCGACAACGGCGGCCGGCCGTTCGGGGCGCTGGTGGTCAAGGACGGCGAGGTGATCGCCGTCGGCGTCAACGAGATCGGCGCGACCGGCGATCCGACAGCTCATGCCGAGCTGACGGCGATACGGCGCGCAGCCCAGGCGTTGGGCGCGCCGCGGCTGGACGGCTGCGTCGTCTATGCGAGCGGCCAGCCGTGTCCGATGTGCCTGGCGGCGATGCACATGACCGGCGTGCGCCGGGTGCGCTTCTGCTACTCGAACGAAGACGGCGAGCCCTACGGCCTCTCGACCGCGGCCGTGTACGCCCAGATGGCCCAGCCCCTTGAGGCGCAGGCGATCGACATCGCCCATCAGCCGATCTCGGGCGAGGGGCCGTCGCTCTATGCGCTCTGGAAAGCGCGCCGGGATGGCTGAAAACCGAACTTAGTTTGGATTCAAAGGGTTGTTGTGACCGCGTGCAGATTGAGCTTTCATCGGCTCAACGGCGCCGGGCGGCAGCTGCGACCAGGCGTCGATCACATAGGGAGATCGCGCGATGGCTGACGGCGCCATGAAGCTGGCCGACGAGGCCAAGGCCAGGGCCTATTCCTTGCCGCTGGACGAGTTCCACCCCGGCGATCCCGATCTCTTCCGCACCGACACGCACTGGCCGTATTTCGAGCGGCTGCGGCGCGAGGACCCGGTGCATTGGTGCCGCGACAGCGAGTTCGGGCCGTACTGGTCGATCACCAAGTTCAACGACATCATGGCCGTGGACACCAACCACGGCGTCTTCTCTTCGGAAGCGGCGCTGGGCGGGATCACGATCCGGGATGCGCGGCCGGACCTGCGTCGCCCCAGCTTCATCGCCATGGACCCGCCCAAGCACGACGTGCAGCGCAAGACCGTCAGCCCGGTGGTGTCGCCGGCCAACCTGCAGGTGCTGGAGCCGATCATCCGCGAGCGGGCGGGACGGATTCTCGACGAGCTGCCGGTGGGCGAGACCTTCGACTGGGTCGACCGGGTGTCGATCGAGCTGACCACCCAGATGCTGGCGACGCTGTTCGATTATCCGTTCGAGCAACGCCGGCGGCTGACGCGCTGGTCGGACGTCGCGACCACCATCCCGATGCCCGGGGCGCTCTGCGAAACCGAGGAGGCGCGGCAGGCCGAGCTGATGGAGTGCCTGGCCAGCTTCACCGAGCTCTGGAACCAGCGGGTCAACGCCCCGCCGTCCGGCGATCTGATCTCGATGCTGGCGCATGGCGAGGCCACGCGGAACATGAGCCCGGACGAGTACCTCGGGAACATCATCCTGTTGATCGTCGGCGGCAACGACACCACCCGCAATTCGATCAGCGGCGGGCTGCTGGCCTTGAACCAGAACCCGGAGCAGTACGAGAAGCTGAAGGCCGACCAAAGCCTGATCCCGTCGATGGTCTCGGAGATCATCCGCTGGCAGACGCCGCTGGCCCACATGCGGCGGACCGCGCTGGAGGACATCGAGGTCGGCGGCAAGACGATCCGAAAGGGCGACAAGGTCGTGATGTGGTACGTCTCGGGCAACCGCGATGACGAGGTGATCGCCAACCCCGACGCCTTCGTCATCGACCGCGAGCGCGCGCGCCAGCACCTGTCCTTCGGCTTCGGCATCCACCGCTGCGTCGGCAATCGCCTGGCGGAGATGCAGCTGCGCATCGTCTGGGAGGAAATCCTCAAGCGCTTCAAGCACGTGGAGGTGGTCGGCGAGCCGCGCCGGGTGCGCTCCAGCTTCGTGAAGGGCTACGAGACGCTGCCGGTCCGCATTCATGCCTAGCTGACGCGACGGCGCCCTTTCCCTGGGCCGCGAGAGGCGTAGTCTTCTCGCATAACAACGATAACCAGGGTGGAGACGTGTCATGGCCGTGGACCTCGGGCCTCTCGACCAGGCGTTGGAAACGGCGCACCTGCCGGCCTTGTCTGCGGCGCTGGTGCACCTCACCGGCGATCCCAGTTGGCTGCGGCCCGAGTGGCGGCCAGCCTATACGCCGCTGTCACGCGGGGAGACCGGCGTACCCGAGGTCGAGCAGACCAAGATGCGCAAGCTCGCCAAGGCGGCGATCAGCGACTACCTGACCGGCAAGGTCCCGATGGCGTCGACGCCGTCCCCTGAGATGGTCCGCGAGATGATGAGCTTCGTCGCTGGCGCCGACATTCCCGACGGCTATGGCGATTTCCTGACCGACGAGTTGGCGCTGGACGGCCATTCGTCGAAGGATCCGAACTGGTCGCCGGAGCTGAAGACCGTCGCGCGCCGGCTGCATGTGCTGGTGATCGGGGCCGGCATGTCGGGGCTGCTGACCGCCTTGCGCCTGGAGCAGGCCGGGGTGCCGTTCCAGGTGGTCGACAAGAACGCCGACGTCGGCGGGACCTGGCTGGAGAACACCTATCCCGGCTGCCGGGTGGACTCCTCCAACCACATGTACTCGTACAGCTTCGAGCCGAACCACTTCTGGCCGCAGCACTTCTCCACCCAACCGGTGCTGCTGGACTATTTCCGCGGCGTCGCGGCCAAGCACGACCTGAAGAAGCACGTCCGCTTCTCGACCACGGTCGAGGAGATGGTCTGGGACGATCGCCGGGGCGTCTGGAAGATCCGCCTCAAGACGCCTGAGGGCATCGAGCATGTCGAGGCGAACGCCGTCGTCACCGCGGTGGGTCAGCTCAACCGCCCGCGCTTCCCGGAGATCAAGGGGCGGGAGCGCTTCGCGGGGCCCGCCTTCCATTCGGCCGAGTGGCGCCACGACGTCGACCTGACCGGCAAGCGCGTGGCGGTGATCGGCACTGGGGCCAGCGCCTATCAGTTCGTGCCTGAAATTGCGGGCAAGGTCGCCAGCCTGACCGTCTTCCAGCGCACGCCGCCCTGGGGCTTCCCGGTCGCGCACTATCACGAGGACGTCCCTGAGGGGATGAACTGGCTGATGGAGCACGTGCCGTTCTACGACAAATGGTACCGCTTCTGGATGTTCTGGATGGTGACCGACGGGCTGCTGCCCATGGTCACCGCCGATCCCGGCTGGAACGGCCCGCCGACGGCCGTGAGCGAGCTCAACCAGGGCTTCCGCGACATGATCGCGATGGCCATCGCCGAGCAGGCGCCGAACCGCCCCGACCTCGTGGAGAAGGTGATCCCGACCTATCCCGTTGGCGGCAAGCGCTCGCTGCTCGACAACGGCGTCTGGATGGCGGCCCTCCAGCGCCCGAACGTCGAACTGGTGACCGAGGGCATCAGCGAGATCACCGAGACCGGCGTGGTCACCGCGGATGGCAAGGCGCGCGACTTCGACGTCATCATCTACGGCACCGGCTTCTACGCCTCGAAGTTCCTATGGCCGATGAAGATCAAGGGCCGCGACGGCGCGGACCTGCACGAGACCTGGGGCGGGGACGCGCGCGCCTATCTGGGCATGACGACGCCGGGGTTCCCGAACCTGTTCATGATCTACGGGCCGAACACCAACATCGTGGTCAACGGCTCGATCATCTTCTTCTCCGAGTGCAGCGTCCGCTACATCGTCGGGTGCCTGAAGCTGCTGGCCCAGACGGGGGCGGTGGCGATGGAGCCGCGCCGTGACGTGCATGACGCCTTCAACGCGCGGGTGGACGCCGGCAACAGCCTGATGGCCTGGGGCGCGCCGCAGGTGAGCAGTTGGTACAAGAGCGAGAGCGGCCGGGTCAGCCAGAACTGGCCGTTCGCTCTGGTCGACTACTGGCGCGCGACCCTGTCGCCTGACCCCAACGACTTCGTGCTGACCAAGAGCGCCGAGTTGGTGAGCTAGGGGAGGGGCCGATGAGCGAACTTCTGGGCGGCTGCGCCTGCGGCAAGGTCCGCTACAAGGTCAGCCAGGCGCCGATGGGCGTGGGCGTCTGTCACTGCCGGCAGTGCCAGTACAGCTCCGGCGGCGGCCCGAACTATGTGGCGCTCGTGATGCGTGACGCCTTCGAGGTGACGAGCGGCGCTCCCAAGTCCTTCGCCAGTCCAGGCGGCAGCGGCCAGGATGTGCAGCGAGCCTTTTGCCCCGACTGCGGGACGCCGCTCTATTCCGATCCGGTGGTGCTGCCGTTCCTGGCGGTGAAGCTCGGCGGACTGGATGATCCGTCGGCGCTGTCGCCCGGCATGCACATCTGGACTGTCGAGGCGCCGTCCTGGCACCAGATGACGCCAGGGCTGCCCGTGTTCGAGCGCGGACCGCCTGGATAGACGGAGGGGCGTACTGCCGGGCGACTTCGGCCCGCAGGCGTGGCTATGCTGGCGAGCGATTTACCGCTCGGAGATTCCCCATGGCCCTGAAGCTCAACGTCATCGTCTGTTCGACCCGGCCCGGACGCGTCGGCATTTCGATCGGCCGCTGGTTCGAGGAATACGCCAAGGCTCACGGCGGCTTCGAGGTGAGCCTGGAGGACCTGGCGGACTACGCCTTGCCGGTGTTCGACGAGCCGCACCATCCGCGCCTGCGCAAGTACGAGCACGACCATACCAAGGCCTGGAGCAAGAGCGTCGAGAGCGCCGACGCCTTTGTTTTCGTGACGCCGGAGTACAATTTTGGGCCGCCGCCCTCGCTGGTGAACGCGATGAACTATCTGGTGCTCGAGTGGCACAACAAGGTCGCTGGCTTCGTCAGCTATGGCGGCGTCTCTGGCGGCATCCGGGCCACCCAGGCCGAGAAGCTGATGATGACCAGCTTCAAGATCATGCCGCTGCCCGAACAGGTGATGATCCCGATGTTTAGCCAGCACCTGGACGAGGAGAAGCGCTTCACTCCGAACGACATCCATCTGGCCTCGGCCAAGGCGATGCTGGATGAACTGGTCCGTTGGGGCGGGGCGCTGAAGGGGATGCGCGAAGCGTCCGCCTAGGCGCGCCGGCGCAGCAGGCGGTCGAGCAGCACGAAGCCCAGCCCGACCGCCAGGAAGAAGGCGCTCATCACGGCCATGTTCGTCAGCACCTTGGCGTAGCCGAGAGCGCCCGCGTCGAGGAAGGGATACGGGTAGAAGCCCGAGATCGGGCCGCGCGCCAGGCTGTAGATTCCGAAGCCGAGCGGGAAGATCAGCCAGCCGGCCACCGCCTTGGCGCGCAGCGTGCCCTTGGGCGTGAAGGCCAGCCAGTCCACCAGGAACAGCGCCGGCGTCACGTAGTGCAGCGTGGTGTCGGCGACCCATTGCAGGCCCTGCGGGCTCCAGAGCGCTTGCAGCACGACGACATAGGTGACGGCGGTGACGCTCGTATAGAGCACGACCGCAGTCCGCACGGCGGGGGCGGCGAAGAAGCGGCCCAGCGGACTGGCCGGCGCGGTGGTCGGCGCCGACAGGGCGACGGCCGCCAGCAGGTTGCTGAGGATCGTGAAGTAGCTGAAGAAATTGACGGTGCGCGTGGCGAACTCCGCCCCGGCCTGGCCCCGCACGAGCAGATAGTACTGCAGCAGCAGCCCGAACCAGGCCGCCAGCGCTGCAAAACTGCGGTAGGCCCTCATGGCGTCATCCTCCCAGCGACGGGCCAGGGGACCGCGCGTCGTCGGGTATGGTCAAGCCCTGAGGAGGGGGAGGCGCCCCGCACGGGGCGGAGCGCCTCGCCAAGTCCGTCAGGCCGACGCCGCGCCCTTGCGGACGCGTCGCGCGGCCCTGATCGCCGCTCCGGTCATGCCGAAGCCGACGATCATGATCGCCCAGGTCGTGGGTTCCGGAACGCCGGACAGCACCGCCGAGGAGTTTGCGTAATCCCAGGTCCCCTTGAAGCCCTGGGTCCCGTAGGTGTTTCCGTAAAGCCCCTCGCCGGGCTCGATCCGGAACTCGGACAGCCGGAAGACGGGGACCGTGTCGGTCCAGGTCGGCACCATCTCGCCCGAGATCCCGGTCACCTTGCCGCCGGAGAAGCGGATCGACGGGTCGGCATAGTAGTTCTCGTCATCCACGTAGATCGGAAATCCGTCGTACATCTCGTGGATGGAGTTCCAGGTCAGGCCCCCGACGTCGAGTTTCCAGAATTCCTCGCCGTCGGTCGGCAGGCCGTACAGCCCCGCGACAAAACCTCCGCCCTGATTGAATACCCGGTCGGCGCTGAATCGCGCGGTCAGCGTGACGACATCCCCAACGGCGAGCTTCTGGTCGACCCCGGTGTTGAGTTCCCACGGGCTGTAGCCCAACTCGTTGACCAGCTCTCCTTGCAGCGTGACTTCGTAGAAGCGCGCGGCGTGGGCCGAACCGGACCAGAAGCAGGCAGCCGCCGCGAAGGCGACAACCGGCGCATAAGCTCTTGGCATAGCGTCCTCCCTCATTGGCGGCAGCGGACGCCCGGCGCCACCTCAAGTCAAGCGGAGCCATTTCAAGTTTTTTGCGGGTGCGGCGCGCGCGCAAGCGGGGGGGCGCTTTGCGCTATCTTCTTGAGATTTCGGGAAGAAGTGGCGCGAATGACGGGGCTCGAACCCGCGACCTCCGGCGTGACAGGCCGGCGCTCTAACCAACTGAGCTACATCCGCGTGACGGCGACGTCGCCGCGAGGGGCGTCTGATATGACCGACCCGGAATCGTGTCAACGGCCAATTGCGCGCAGCTGTGGATAAAGCGCCCAGACCTGCATTTTCTTGCTCGAAGGGCGGGCGAGGGGCCTCAAGTGTTGCGAGTGATTATCAATCGTAATTTCTGTCGACCCGAAGATGTGTGAGCCTGGATCACGGGCGCCGGCCTCCGAATTCACAGACAATGCAGGTTGCGCGTATTTGCGATACCACCGGTCGCACCACGCCGTTTGAACCCTGAGCGATGCTGGTCTAGAAGGGCGCGCGACTCCTTCGAGGATTCCATGAACGCCTTTCTTTTGCAGTATCTGCCCATCGTGATCTTCCTTGGGATCGCGACCGCCCTGGGCCTCGCATTCATCGTGGCTTCGGCCACGCTGTCGCCGCAGGCCCCGGATCCCGAGAAGCTGTCCACCTACGAGTGCGGCTTCAACGCCTTCGACGATGCGCGAATGAAGTTCGACGTCCGGTTCTATCTGGTGTCGATCCTCTTCATCATCTTCGACCTTGAAGTGGCGTTCCTGTTCCCGTGGGCGGTGTCGCTCATGAAGCTGCCGCAGGAGCTCGGACAGTTCGCCTTCTGGTCGATGATGACCTTCCTGGGCGTGCTGACCGTCGGCTTCATCTACGAATGGAAGAAAGGCGCCCTGGAATGGGAGTGATCGTTCCCGCGGGTTCGGCCGGCCGTTCGACGGTCGAAGGCTACGACCCCAAGCTCCACGACCCCTTCTTCGACGGCGTGTCGAATGAACTGGCCGACAAGGGCTTTATTACGGCGGCCGCCGACGACCTCATCACCTGGGCGCGCACCGGCTCGCTCATGTGGATGACGTTCGGCCTGGCCTGCTGCGCGGTCGAGATGATGCAGGCGTCGATGCCGCGTTACGACCTGGAGCGCTACGGCTTCGCGCCGCGCGCCAGTCCGCGCCAGTCGGACGTGATGATCGTCGCCGGCACGCTGTGCAACAAGATGGCCCCGGCTCTGCGCAAGGTCTACGACCAGATGCCGGAGCCGCGCTACGTCATCTCGATGGGCTCGTGCGCCAACGGCGGCGGCTATTATTACTTCTCCTATTCGGTGGTGCGCGGCTGCGACCGCATCGTTCCGGTCGACATCTATGTCCCGGGCTGCCCGCCGACGGCTGAAGCGCTGGTCTACGGCGTGCTGCAGCTGCAGAAGAAGATCCGCCGGACGGGGACCATCGAGCGATGAGCTGGCCCCTGACCGAAGACGCCCTGCAGGCGCTGGGCAACGAAATCCTGACCTCGGGAACCGGCGCGATCGCCGGTTTTCATGTCGAGTACGGCGAGCTGACCCTCACGGGGCCGGCCAACCGTATCGTCGAGGCGCTGACCCAGCTGCGCGACCAGTTCGGCTTTCATCAGCTGATCGATCTGTGCGGCGTCGACTATCCCGAGCGCGCCCAGCGCTTCGACGTGGTCTTCCACCTGCTGTCGATGACCAAGAACCAGCGCGTCCGCATCAAGGTGCAGACCGACGAGGACACCCCGGTTCCGACCGTCACCGGCGTCTATCCGTGCGCCGACTGGTTCGAGCGCGAGGCGTTCGACATGTACGGGATCTTCTTCGAGGGGCACCCGGACCTGCGCCGCATCCTCACCGACTACGGCTTCCACGGACATCCGCTGCGGAAGGACTTCCCGATGACCGGCTACGTCGAGCTTCGCTACGACGACGAGCTGAAGAGGGTGGTCTACGAGCCGGTGAAGTCGGTCGAATTCCGTAACTGGGACTTCCTGTCGCCCTGGGAAGGCGCCGAGTACGTGCTGCCGGGCGATGAAAAGGCGGAGGCGAAATAATGGCCGACGACGCATCGAACCCGGTCGCGATCCCGGAAACCCCGGTCCGCAAGTTCAACATCAACTTTGGTCCGCAACACCCCGCGGCGCACGGCGTTCTGCGCCTTGTGCTCGAGTTGGACGGTGAAGTCGTCGAGCGGGTCGACCCGCACGTCGGCCTGCTGCATCGCGGCACCGAAAAGCTGATGGAGTACCGGACCTACCTTCAGAACATCCCGTACTTCGACCGCCTCGACTACGTGGCGCCGATGAACCAGGAACATGCATTCTGCCTGGCCATCGAGAAGCTGCTCGGGCTGGACGTGCCGATCCGCGGCTCGATCATCCGGGTCATGTTCTCGGAAATCGGCCGGATCCTGAATCACCTGCTCAATGTCACCACGCAGGCGATGGACGTCGGCGCGCTGACGCCGCCGCTGTGGGGCTTCGAAGAGCGCGAGAAGCTGATGGTGTTCTACGAGCGCGCCTGCGGCGCTCGCCTGCACGCCAACTACTTCCGCCCGGGCGGCGTCCACCAGGACCTGCCCGACGCGCTGGTCGACGACATCCGCGACTGGGCCGTCGCCTTCGAGCGTCCGATCAGCGACATCGACAAGCTGATCACCGGCAACCGCATCTTCAAGCAGCGCAACGTCGACATCGGCGTGGTGTCCAAGGAAGAGGCGATCAACTGGGGCTTCTCGGGCGTCATGGTGCGCGGTTCGGGCATCGCCTGGGACCTGCGCCGCAGCCAGCCCTACGAGTGCTACGACGACTTTGAGTTCGACATCCCGCTCGGCGTCAACGGCGACTGCTACGATCGCTATCTCTGCCGTATGGAAGAGATGCGTCAGAGCGCGAAGATCATCATCCAATGCGCTGATCGGCTTAAGAAAACGCCGGGCCCGGTGCTGACGGAAGACAACAAGTTCGCGCCGCCGCGCCGCGGTGAGATGAAGCGTTCGATGGAAGCGCTCATCCATCACTTCAAGCTCTACACCGAAGGCTTCCGCACGCCCCCGGGCGAGGTCTATGCCTGCGTGGAAGCGCCGAAGGGCGAGTTCGGCGTGTTCGTCGTGTCGGACGGCACCAACAAGCCGTATCGCTGCAAGATCCGCGCGCCGGGCTATCCGCACCTGATGGCGATGGACTGGCTGAACCGCGGTCACATGCTGGCCGACGTGTCGGCCATCCTCGGCTCGCTGGACATCGTGTTCGGGGAGATCGACCGGTGAGCGCGCCTGCCTGCATCGCCCCGTTCGACGTGGCCGAGGCCCAGCTCGAGGCTTACAACGCCCAGGATCTGGACGGGCACTGCGCCTGCTTCGCCGACGACATCATCGTCGCCGACCTGAACGGCGCGGTGACGATCTCTGGAATCGAGGCGTATCGCGCCAAGTACCAGCAGGTTTTCGCCGACTTCCCGCACAATCATGCCGAGCTGCTGAACCGCATCGTGGTCGGCAATCGGGTCATCGACCATGAGCGAGTGAAGCGTTCGCCTGACGCCGATCCGTTCGAGGTCGCCGCCATATACACCGTCTCGGACGCCAAGATCGTCCGTGTCGACTTCGTGAAGTGAGGATCGCTTGAGCGTTCGCCGCCTCTCTCCGAACCAGCCCGCCAGCTTCGAGTTCTCCGCGGAGACCAAGAAGACGGCGGAATGGTGGATCTCCAAGTTCCCGGCCGGCCGCCAGCAATCGGCGGTCATTCCGATTCTGTGGCTCGTGCAGAAGCAGGAAGGCTGGGTCTCCGAGCCCGCGATCCGACTGATCGCCGAAATGCTGGGCATGGCCCAGATCCGGGTGCTGGAGGTCGCGACCTTCTACACCATGTTCATGCTCGAGCCGGTCGGCAGCCACGCGCTGGTGCAGGTCTGCGGCACCACGCCGTGTGCGCTGCGCGGCGCCAACGAGCTGATGGCCCATTGCAAGAAGCGGCTTGGCCCGAAGGATCACCTGTCGGCGGACGGCAAGTTCTACTGGCAGGAAGTCGAATGCCTCGGCGCCTGTTCGAACGCGCCGATGGCCGCGATCAATGACTATTACTACGAGGACCTGACGGTCGAGACGCTCGACCAGATTCTCGACGAGTTCGCCGCCGGCAAGCCGCGCGCCCCGGGTTCGGTGATCGGCCGCAGCGGTTCGGCCCCTGAGGGCGGCCCACTGACGCTGAGCGATCCGTCGCTCTTCGACGGGACCCGCGCCAAGCCGATCAAGTCGCTCCCCAACGCGCCCAAGCCTTCGAAGGGCGCCAAGGAGCCGGCGCAGTGAGCGGAATGAATGCGATCGCGCGCCCGGCGGGCGCGGACAGAGGAGTTTAGGGGCCTTGGTCGGTATTCTCGAAGACAAGGACCGCATCTTCACGAACCTCTACGGCCTGCACGACTGGGGCCTCGAGGGAGCGAAGAAGCGTGGGGCCTGGAACGGCACGCGTGAGATGCTGAAGCAGACGCCGGAATGGCTCTGCGACCAGATCAAGGCGTCGGGGCTGCGCGGCCGCGGCGGCGCGGGTTTCTCCACCGGCTTGAAGTGGACCTTCATGCCCAAGCAGGAGAGCGAGCGTCCCCACTATCTGGTGGTCAACGCCGACGAATCCGAGCCGGGCACCTGCAAGGACCGCGAGATCATGCGCAATGATCCGCACCTGCTGATCGAAGGCTGCCTGATCGCCAGCTACGCGATCCGCGCGCACACCTGCTACATCTACATCCGCGGCGAGTACGTGCACGAGCGCGAGCGCCTGGAAGCGGCGATAAAGCAGGCCTACGAGGCCAAGCTGATCGGCAAGGGCAACGTCCACGGCTGGGACTTCGACCTGCACGTCACCCACGGCGGCGGCGCCTATATCTGCGGCGACGAAACAGCGCTGATGGAAAGCCTGGAAGGCAAGAAGGGCCAGCCGCGCCTGAAGCCGCCGTTCCCGGCCGGCGCCGGCATCTACGGCTGCCCGACCACCATCAACAACGTCGAGTCGATCTCGGTCGTCGGCACCATCCTGCGCCGCGGCGCCGAGTGGTTCGCCGGCTTCGGCCGCCCGAACAACACCGGCACCAAGCTCATGGCCATCTCGGGCCACGTGAACAAGCCGTGCGTCGTCGAAGAGGCGATGTCGATCCCGCTGAAGCAGCTTCTGGAAGACCACTGCGGCGGCATTCGCGGCGGCTGGGGCAACCTGAAGGCGGTCATCCCCGGCGGCTCGTCGGTGCGCATGATCCCGGCCCACGAGGCCGAGACCGCGCTGATGGACTTCGACAGCCTCTCGGCGCTGAAGTCGGGCCTCGGCACCGCCGCGGTGATCGTGATGGACCAGTCCACCGACATCGTGAAGGCGATCGCGCGCCTCTCGTACTTCTACAAGCATGAGAGCTGCGGCCAGTGCACGCCGTGCCGCGAAGGCACCGGCTGGATGTGGCGGGTCATGGAGCGCATGGTCACCGGCGAAGCCGAAATGCGCGAGATCGACATGCTGCTGGACGTCGCCAGCCAGGTCGAAGGCCACACCATCTGCGGTCTCGGCGACGCGGCGGCCTGGCCGATCCAGGGCCTGTTCCGCCACTTCCGCCACGAAGTGGAAGACCGCATCACCCAATATCGGGCCGGAAGGCCGCATGTGCAGGGCGCGTCCCTGCAAGCGGCGGAGTAACCCCTAATGCCCAAGGCTAAAGTCAACGGCGCTGAGGTCGAGTTCGAACCCGGCATGACGGTTCTGCAGGTGGCGGAACTGGCTGGGGAAGAAATCCCGCGCTTCTGCTACCACGAGCGCCTCAGCATCGCCGGCAACTGCCGCATGTGCCTTGTCGAGGTGAAGCCCGGCCCGCCGAAGCCGCAGGCGTCCTGCGCGCTGCCGGCCGCCGAAGGCCAGGAAATCTTCACCAACACGCCGATGGTGAAGAAGGCGCGCGAAGGGGTGATGGAGTTCCTGCTCATCAACCACCCGCTGGACTGCCCGATCTGCGACCAGGGCGGCGAGTGCGACCTGCAGGACCAGGCCATGGGCTATGGCCGCGACGACAGCCGCTACGCCGAGAACAAGCGGGCCGTCGAAGAAAAGTACATGGGTCCGCTCATCAAGACGGTGATGACCCGCTGCATCCAGTGCACGCGCTGCGTCCGCTTCATCACCGAAGTGGCCGGGGTGCCGGACATCGGTCTCATCTCGCGCGGCGAAGACGTTGAAATCACGACCTATCTCGACAAGTCGGTCGGGTCGGAACTGTCCGCCAATGTCATCGACCTGTGCCCGGTCGGCGCTCTGACCTCCAAGCCGTACGCCTTCAATGCGCGTCCGTGGGAGTTGAAGAAAACCGAGAGCGTCGACGTCATGGACGCGCTCGGCTCGGCCATCCGCGTCGACAGCCGCGGCCCTGCCGTGCTGCGGGTGCTGCCGCGCCTGAACGAAGAGATCAACGAAGAGTGGATCAGCGACAAGACGCGCTACGCCGTCGACGGCCTGTCGCGTCAGCGCCTGGACCAGCCGTTCGTCCGTAAGGACGGCCGCCTGCAGCCGGCGACCTGGGCGCAGGCGTTCGAGCTGATCACCGCCAAGGTGAAAGCTGCCAGCGGCGAGCGCATCGGCGTCATCGCCGGCGACGTCCAGGACGTGGAATCCATGGCCGCGGCCAAGGACCTGTTCACGGCGCTCGGCTCGGCCAACATCGACTGCCGCCAGGACGGCATGGCGCTCGGCGCCGGTCCGCGCGAGAGCTGGCTGATGAACTCGACCATCGCCGGCATCGAAGAGGCCGACGTGATCCTGCTGGTCGGGACCAATCCGCGCGTCGAGGCCCCGGTGTTCAACGCCCGCCTGCGCAAGCGCTGGCTGGCCGGAGCGCTTCGGGTCGGCGTGATCGGCGAGCAGGCCGACCTGACCTACAAGTACGACTATCTCGGCGCCGGCGCCGCGACCCTCTCGGGTCTGAGCCGCGCCAAGAACGACTTCGTGGCGGCGCTCAAGACCGCCAAGAACCCGGCGATCATCGTCGGCGCCGGCGCCCTGTCGCGTGAGGACGGCCAGGCCGTGCTCGCCGCCGCCGCGGCCGCCGCCAAGAGCTTCGGCCTGACCTGGAATGTCTTGCACACCGCCGCTTCGCGCGTCGGCGGCCTGGACCTCGGCTTCGTGCCGGGCGAGGGCGGCAAGAGCGCCAAGGACATGGTGCAGCCGGGCGCTCTGGACGTGCTGTTCCTGCTGGGCGCGGACGAGATCGACGCCAAGGGCTCGGACGCCTTCAAGGTCTATCTGGGCACGCACGGCGACGCCGGCGCGCATTCGGCGGACGTGGTCCTGCCGGGCGCGACCTACACCGAGAAGGACGGCATCTACGTCAACACCGAGGGCCGCGTGCAGTTCGGCTACCGCGCCGTGTTCCCCAAGGGCGAGGCCCGCGAGGACTGGTCGGTGTTCCGCGCGCTCTCCGATCGTCTGGGCGTGACCTTGCCGTACGACACCCTGGCCCAACTGCGGGCCAAGCTCTTCGCCGACCACCCGACCTTCGGCCAGGTGGATTATGCGCCTGGCTCGGCCGGCGCGGCCCTGGACTTCGGTTCGCTGGGCGCGAAGGGCGAGGTCTCCGACGCTCCGTTCGAGAGCGCGGTGAAGACCTTCCATCTGACCAACGCCATCGCCCGCGCCAGCGTGACGATGGCTGAGTGCGCCGCCGTCGCTTCCGGCGCCGCCAAGATCGCGGCGGAGTAGGGGCATGGACGCTGTCGCCAACAACTTCTGGGCTACGCCGGGCGGCTGGACCCTGATCACGGTCGCGCAGATCCTGGCGGTCGTGCTGCCGCTGCTGGTCGCGCTCGCCTTCTTCATGCTCGCCGACCGGAAGATCTGGGCCGGCGTGCAGATGCGCAAAGGCCCCAACGTGGTCGGGCCGTTCGGCCTGCTGCAGTCCTTCGCCGACCTGATCAAGTTCGTGCTGAAGGAAATCGTCATCCCCGACGGGGCCGACAAGTTCGTCTTCCTGCTGGCCCCGGTTCTGACCTTCGTCCTGGCCATGGTCGGCTGGGCGGTGATCCCGTTCGCGCCGGGCTGGGTGGTCTCCGACATCAATGTCGGCGTGCTGTACCTGTTCGCGATCAGCTCGCTGGGCGTCTACGGCATCATCATGGGCGGCTGGGCTTCGAACTCGAAGTACCCGTTCCTCGGCTCGCTGCGGTCGGCGGCGCAGATGGTGTCGTACGAAGTCTCGATCGGCTTCGTCATCGTCACGGTCATCCTGCTGTCCGGCACGATGAACCTGCAGAAGATCGTCGAGCTGCAATCCGGCGGCTTCTGGAACTGGAACGTGTTCGGCGGCCAGGGTCTGCACAACCTGCCGCTGGCGCTGATCATGATCCCGATGGCGGTGATCTTCTTCATCTCGGCCCTGGCCGAGACCAACCGCCCGCCGTTCGACCTGCCGGAAGCCGAATCCGAACTCGTGGCCGGCTATCAGGTCGAGTACTCGTCCAGCCCGTTCCTGCTGTTCATGATCGGCGAGCTGGTGAACATCGTGCTGATGTGCGCCCTGATCTCGGTGATGTTCTTCGGCGGCTGGCAGGCCCCGATCGACCTGCCGTGGGTCGCCAGCTGGCCGCCCACCGTGCAGAGCTTCTACGGCCTGATGTGGTTCGTCATGAAGATCTGCTTCTTCTTCTTCCTGATCGGGATGGTGAAGGCGATCGTGCCGCGCTACCGCTACGACCAACTGATGCGCCTGGGCTGGAAGGTCTTCCTGCCGACCTCGCTGGTCGCGGTGGTCCTGGTCGCCGGCTGGCGCGTTTTCGGTCCGGGGGGCGCATGAGGACGGTCATGGCCAGCATCCTCCTGATTTCCCTTTCGTCCTGCGCCAGCGCGGCGGGCGGCCCCGATGTGACCGGGGGCGTCGCCAGCTACGACGCCCTGAAGTCCGCCAGCGCGGCCTGCTCGGCCAAGGGCGGAGAGCTGGTTCGCAGCCCCGAGGGCTCGGGCAAGCGCATGACCGACTACGCCTGCAAGAGAAAGTAACCGCGAAATGATGCAGCGAATTTCACAAGCAGTCAGGGGCGCGGCCCTGATGGACTTCGTCGGGGCCTTCGGCCTGGCGATGAAGTACATGGTCAAGCCGAAGGCGACCGTGCAGTACCCGCACGAGCGCGGCCCGCAATCGCCGCGCTTCCGTGGCGAGCACGCGCTGCGCCGCTATCCCAACGGGGAAGAGCGCTGCATCGCCTGCAAGCTCTGCGAGGCGATCTGCCCGGCGCAGGCCATCACCATCGAAGCCGAACCGCGCGACGACGGCAGCCGCCGTACGACCCGGTACGACATCGACATGGTCAAGTGCATCTACTGCGGTCTGTGCCAGGAGGCCTGCCCGGTGGACGCCATCGTCGAGGGCCCGAACATCGAGTTCGCCGTCGAGACCCGCGAGGAGCTCTACTACGACAAGGAGCGCCTGCTCTCGAACGGCGACCGCTGGGAACGGCAGATCGCGAAGAACCTGGAACTGGACGCGCCCTACCGGTAAGCGCCGGCGCATCCGTGAGACGACCACCTTCGCCTTGTCGGGCTTCCGGCGGGCGGACCAAGTAAACTAAGGGGCTGAGAAAAGCCGTCATGGCCTTGGCGATCGCATTCTACCTGCTGGCGGCGGTGACCGTAGGCGCAGGGTTCGGGGTGGTTTCCTCCCGAAATCCCGTGCACTCGGTGCTGTTCCTGATCCTCAGCTTCTTCTCGGCCGCGGGCCTTTTCGTGACCATGGGCGCGGAGTTCCTCGCGATGCTCCTCGTCGTCGTCTACGTCGGCGCGGTCGCGGTGCTCTTCCTCTTCGTCGTCATGATGCTGGACGTCGACTTCGCCGCGCTCCGGCAGGGCTTCGCGCGCTACATGCCGCTGGGCGGCCTGGTCGCCGGCGTCCTGGTGGTCGAGATGATCGTGGTCGCGACCGCGGTGGCGACGAGCGGCAAGCCGAAGGCCGATACGCCTCAGGTCTACGCCGACGTCTCCAACATCGAGACGATCGGCCGGGTGCTCTACACCGACTACGTCTACTTCTTCCAAGCCGCGGGGCTGGTGCTGCTGGTGGCCATGATCGGCGCCATCGTCCTGACCCTGCGCCACAAGCCGGGCGTGCGCCGCCAGGTCATCGTCGACCAGGTCGCCCGCACGCCGAAGACCGGCATGCGCGTCGTTCAGATCAAGCCGGGGCAGGGGATCGACCAATGATCGGGCTCACCCACTATCTCGCGGTGGCCGCGATCCTGTTCACCATCGGGGTGTTCGGGATCTTCGTGAACCGCAAGAACATCATCGTCATCCTGATGTCGATCGAGCTGATCCTGCTCGCCGTGAACATCAATCTCGTGGCGTTCTCGGTCTATCTCCACGACGTCGTGGGGCAGATCTACGCCATGTTCGTCCTCACCGTGGCGGCCGCCGAGGCCGCCGTGGGTCTGGCCATCCTTGTCACCTTCTTCCGTAACCGCGGCGACATCTCCGTCGACGACGTCTCGATGATGAAGGGCTGACGGACCTGAACATGACACCGCAGTCTCTGATCACCACCGTCGTCTTCGCGCCCCTGATCGGCGCGATCGTGGCCGGCCTGTTCGGCCGCCGCATCGGCAACGTCGCGTCTCAATCTATCACCACCGGCCTGCTGCTGCTGTCGGCCGTCCTGTCGTGGACGATCTTCAGCCAGTGGACCTGGGGCGGCCTCGAAGCCTTCACCATCAAGCTTCTGCCGTTCATCAACATCGGCGACTTCCAGTCGAACTGGTCGATCCGCCTCGACGGCCTGTCGGCGGTCATGCTGGTGGTCGTCACCAGCGTCTCCTCGCTCGTCCACGTCTACTCGTGGGGGTACATGGCCGAGGACGACAGCAAGCCGCGCTTCTTCGCGTACCTCTCGCTGTTCACCTTCGCCATGCTGGCGCTGGTCACCGCCGCCGACTTCATGCAGCTGTTCTTCGGCTGGGAAGGCGTGGGCCTGGCGAGCTACCTGCTGATCGGCTTCTGGTTCAAGAAGCCGACCGCCAACGCCGCGTCGATCAAGGCCTTCGTGGTCAACCGGGTCGGCGACTTCGGCTTCGCGCTCGGCATCATGACCGTCTACTGGATGTTCGGCACGATCCAGTTCGCCGAGCTGTTCCCGAAGATCGCCTCGATGTCCAACGAGGGCTGGTGGTTCGCCGGCTCCTACTGGCACGCGGTCGATCTGGCCTGCGCCCTGCTGTTCGTCGGCGCGATGGGTAAGTCGGCGCAGTTCTTCCTGCACACCTGGCTTCCGGACGCCATGGAAGGCCCGACCCCGGTGTCGGCGCTGATCCACGCCGCGACCATGGTCACCGCCGGCGTTTACATGGTCTGCCTGCTGTCGCCGATGTTCGAGTATGCGCCGTACGCCAAGCAGATCGTCACGATCATCGGCGCGGTCACCGCTCTGTTCGCCGCGACGGTCGGCCTGGCGCAGAACGACATCAAGCGCGTCATCGCCTACTCGACCTGTTCGCAGCTCGGCTACATGTTCTTCGCCGCCGGCGTGGGCGCCTACCAGGCGGCCATGTTCCACCTGTTCACGCACGCCTTCTTCAAGGCCCTGCTGTTCCTGGGCGCCGGCTCGGTGATCCACGGCATGCACCACGAGCAGGACATGCGGAAGATGGGCGCGCTGTGGAAGTACCTGCCGGTCACCTATGCGGTGATGACCATCGGCACCCTGGCGATCACGGGCTTCGGTCTGCCGAACCTGCACCTGGGCTTCGCGGGCTTCTACTCGAAGGACACCATCATCGAGAGCGCCTTCGCGGCCGGACAGCTGTACGGCGGCGCGGCCTACTTCGCCTTCGTCGTCAGCATCTTCGCCGCCGGCCTGACCGCCTTCTACTCGTGGCGCCTGGCGTTCATGACCTTCCACGGCACCGCCAAGTGGGGCCACCACGATGACCACGCGCACGATCATGCGCATGGCCATGGCCACGACGATCACGCCTCCTCGGCGCAGATCGAAACCCACGACGAGCCGCTGGCCGACCACGACCACGGTCATGGTCACGACCACAAGCCGCACGAGAGCCCCGTCATCATGCTCGTGCCGCTGCTGCTGCTGGCGTTCGGCGCCGTCGCGGCCGGCTACGTGTTCGTCGACCACTTCGTCGGCGAGGGCTGGACCGAGTTCTGGCGCGGCGCGATCTTCAACGGTGCGGACAACCACGTCCTGGAGCACGCCCACCACGTCCCGACCTGGGTGAAGTGGGCGCCGCTGGCGGTGTCGGCGATCGGCTTCGCCAGCGCCTACTACGTCTACATCATGCGTGAAGGTATGGGCGCAGCGATCGCGGCGCGGAAGGGACCGATGTGGACCTTCCTCTACAACAAGTGGTTCTTCGACGAGATCTATGAGGCGACCTTCGTGCGGGCCACCAAGTTCCTGGGCGACGTGTTCTGGAAGGTCGGCGACCAGAAGATCATCGACGGCCTTGGGCCGAACGGGGTCTCGGCGCTGTCCTACACCCTCGGCCGTCGGGCCGGGCGGCTGCAGACCGGCTACGTCTATCACTATGCGTTCGTAATGCTGCTCGGCGTGGCGGGACTATTGTCCTACGCGCTGTGGGCCTGGCAGGCTTAAGGGGGAGGGCGATCCTATGACCGGTATTCTCTCCCTGACGACGTTCACGCCGCTGATCGGTGTGGCGGCGATCCTGCTGCTCCGTCTCTTCCGTTCGCACGAGGACGAGCAGACCATCCGCGCCGTGAAGTGGATCACCCTGGTGACCACGCTGGCGACCTTCGCGCTGTCGGTGCTGCTGGTGCTGCGGTTCGACCCGACCAATGCGGGCTTCCAGTTCGTGGAAGACCATGCCTGGTTCGCGGGCCTGCACTACCGCATGGGCGTGGACGGGATCTCGATCCTGTTCGTGCTGCTGACCGCGTTCCTGATGCCGATCTGTATCGCGGCCTCGTGGTTCTCGATCGACAAGCGGGTGCCGGCCTACATGGTCGCGTTCCTGGTCCTCGAGACCCTGGTCATCGGCGTGTTCTGCGCGCTGGACCTGGTGCTGTTCTACCTGTTCTTCGAATTCGGCCTGGTGCCGATGTTCCTGATCATCGGCATCTGGGGCGGCAAGAACCGGGTCTACGCGGCCTACAAGTTCTTCCTCTACACCCTGCTCGGCTCGGTGCTGATGCTGGCGGCCATCCTGGTCATGATCAGCGTCGCGGGCACCGCCTCGATCCCCGAACTGATGAACTACAAGTTCGACCAGAACCTGCAGACTTGGCTGTGGCTCGCATTCTTCGCCTCCTTCGCGGTGAAGATGCCGATGTGGCCGGTGCACACCTGGCTGCCTGACGCCCACGTCGAGGCGCCGACCGCCGGCTCGGTCATCCTGGCGGGCATCCTGCTGAAGATGGGCGGCTACGGCTTCCTGCGCTTCTCGCTGCCGATGTTCCCGCAGGCTTCGGACCTGTTCACGCCGCTGGTCTTCGCGCTCAGCGTGATCGCCGTCGTCTACACCTCGCTGGTCGCCTTCCGTCAGACCGACATCAAGAAGCTGATCGCCTATTCGTCGGTCGCCCACATGGGCTTCGTGACCATGGGCATCTTCGCCGGCAACGCCATCGGCGTGCAGGGCGCGATCTTCCAGATGCTGAGCCACGGGGTGATCTCGGGCGCGCTCTTCCTCTGCGTCGGCGTCGTCTACGATCGCATGCATACCCGCGAGATCGCCTTCTACGGCGGCCTCGTGAACCGCATGCCCTGGTACGCCGCGACCTTCCTGCTGTTCACCATGGGCAATGTCGGCCTGCCGGGCACCTCGGGCTTCATCGGCGAAATCACCACCATGGTCGGGGTCTACGAGATCTCCACCTGGACGGCGGTCGTCGCCGCCACCGGCGTGATCTTCTCGGCGGTCTACGCGCTGACCCTCTACAAGCGCGTCGTGTTCGGCGAGATCACCAACCCGGCCTTGGCCGACATCACCGACCTCGACTGGCGCGAGGTGGCGATCTTCGCGCCGCTGATCGCCATGACCCTGTACCTCGGCGTCTATCCGGCCGCCGTCTTCGATCTGACCCAAGCCTCGGTCGACAATCTCGCCGCGGTTTACCGCGCGGCCATCGGCGGGTGAGGACCTAAAGTCACATGACCTTTTCCCAAGACCTCGCTCTCGCCGCGCCGGAACTGATCCTGGCCATCGGCGCCCTCGGCCTGCTGGTGATCGGCGCGTTTGCGCCGCGCGCCACGACGGCCCTGATGCTCGCCTCGGTCGGCGCGCTGATCGTCGCGGCCTGGGCCGCTGCGGTCGGCCCGATCGGCCGCGGCTTCTCGGGGGGCCTGATCGCCGACAACGCCTCGGCCTTCGCCAAGGTGGCGATCTACCTGGCCAGCGCGGTGGCCATCGTGCTTGGCCAGAAGTGGTTCGAGCGCAAGGCGATCCGCAATTTCGAGTTCCCGATCCTGATCCTCCTGGCCGCGCTCGGCATGGGGATGATGGCCTCGGCTGGCGACCTGATCTCGCTCTATATGGGCATCGAGCTGCACTCGCTGGCGCTCTACGTGCTGGCGGCCATGCACCGTGAAGACGCCAAGGCGTCGGAAGCGGGCCTGAAGTACTTCGTGCTCGGCGCGTTGTCGTCGGGCTTGCTGCTCTACGGGGCCTCGCTGATCTACGGCTTCGCCGGTTCGACCAAGTTCGACGAGATCGCGCTGGTCGTGCAGGGCGGCGCCAGCACCGGCGTGCTGTTCGGCCTGGTGTTCCTGATCTGCGGCCTGGCGTTCAAGGTCTCGGCCGCGCCGTTCCACATGTGGACCCCGGACGTCTACGAAGGCGCCCCAACCCCGGTCGTGGCCTTTTTCGCCGGCGCTCCGAAGCTGGCCGCCATGGTGCTGTTCGCCCGCGTGCTGGCCGAAGGCTTCGCCGGCGCGGTCGATCAATGGCGTCAGGTCCTGGTGGTCATCGCGCTGCTGTCGATCTTCGTCGGCGCGTTCGCCGGCCTGGCGCAGCAGAATCTGAAGCGCCTGTGGGCCTATTCGTCGATCGCGAACGTCGGCTACGCCGTCCTCGGTCTGGCCGCGGGCACGCCCGAGGGCATGCAGGCGATGCTGGTGTTCATGGTCCTCTACATGATCGACGTGACCGGCTTCTTCGCCTGCCTGACCGCGCTGTCGCGGGACGGGCGGCCGATGGAGACGATCTCGGACATGGCGGGGCTGTTCAAGGAGCGCCCGGGCATCGCGCTGGCGATGACGGCGTTCTCGCTGTCGGCGCTCGGCCTGCCGCCGTTCTCGGGCTTCTGGGCCAAGTTCTACGTCTTCAAGGCGGCCCTGAGCGTGGGCGAGCCGATGATCGTGATCGCGGCCGTGCTCGGCCTGGTCGGCAGCGTCGTGGCGGCGTTCTACTACCTGCGCCTGATCAAGGTGATGTGGTTCGACACCGCCCCGAGCGGGACCGACGAGCTGCCGCGCGAGGCCCAGGTGGTGGCGATCACCGCGGCGCTGTTCACCTTCCCCGTGGTGATGGGCGCGCTGGTGTTCATCGACCCGCTCGCCAAGGCCGCTGCGGCTGCGTTCGGGCTCGCCTCCTAGGTGGGCGCCCACCCCCCGATCGAAGCCTACGACGAACTGGACTCCACCAACGCCGAGGCGCGCAGGCGCGCCGAGGCGGGGGCGGGCGGTCCGGTCTGGATCACCGCCTTGCGCCAGACCGCCGGCCATGGTCGGCGGGGGCGGCCGTGGACGACGTCCACCGGCAACCTGGCCGCTACGCTGCTGTTGACCACCGACAAGCCGGCCGCGGAGGCGGCGCAGCTGTCGTTCGTGGCGGCGCTGGCCGCCGCCGATCTCGCCCAGACCTGCCTGGGGCCCGGCGCGGCGCGGCTGAAGTGGCCCAACGACGTGATGATCCACGGCCGCAAGGCGGTCGGGATCCTGGTCGAATCCGGCAGCCGTCCCGATGGGACGCTGTGGCTGGCGGTCGGCATCGGCATCAACCTGGCGCATGCGCCGACCGACGTGGAACGGCCGGCGACAGCCTTCGCCGACCACATGGCCGGTCCGCCGCCCGCGCCGGCCGACGCGCTGGAAGTCCTGGCGACCCGTTTCGAACACTGGCGCAAGCTCTGGCAGGCCGAAGGCTTCGCGCCGATCGCGCGTGGCTGGACCGACGTTGCGCAGGGCCTGGGCGAGACGTGCGTGGCGCGGCTGCCCAATCAGACCCACACCGGCATCGCCGAAGGCCTCGACCTGGACGGGGCGCTGCGGCTGCGACTGGACGACGGGGCGGTGCTTCGCATCACCGCCGGGGACGTTTTCTTCGGAGAGGCGTGAAGCGATGCTTCTGGCGATCGAGCAAGGCAACACCAACACCCTGTTCGCGGTCCACGACGGCGAGTCCTGGATCGCTCAGTGGCGGGCGGCCACCGACTCCAGCCGCACGGCTGACGAGTACGCGGTCTGGCTGTCGCAACTATTGCATATGGCGGGACTGCAGTTCGGGGTGCTCGACTCCTGCATCATCTCCAGCGTGGTGCCGCAGTCGATCTTCAACCTGCGCAACCTGGCGCGACGCTATCTGCACGTCGAACCGCTGGTGATCGGCGAGAACGCTGAGCTCGGCATCCAGGTGCGGATCGACAAGCCGTCGGAAGCGGGCGCGGACCGTCTCGTGAACGCCCTGGGCGCGCACATCGTCTATCCGGGCGACCTGATCGTCATCGACTCGGGCACGGCGACCACCTTCGATGTCATCGCCGCGGACGGCGGCTTCGAGGGGGGTGTCATCGCGCCCGGCATCAACCTATCTATGGAAGCGTTGCACTCGGCGGCGGCGAAGCTGCCGCGGGTCGCGATCCAGAAGCCGCAGCGCGTGGTCGGGACCGACACGGTCGGCGCCATGCAGTCGGGAGTCTTCTGGGGCTATGTCGCCCTGATCGAGGGCCTGATCGCCCGCATCAAGGCTGAACGCGACAAGCCGATGACCGTTATCGCGACGGGCGGCGTCGCCTCGCTGTTCCACGGCGCCACCACGGCCATCGACCATTTTGACCCGGATCTGACGATCCGGGGCCTACTTGAAATTCACCGCCGGAACACGGCGGCAAGGACGTAATGAAAGCAAAAGACCAAGACGAACTCGTCTTCCTGCCGCTCGGCGGCTCGAACGAGATCGGTATGAACTTCAATCTCTACGGCTACGGTCCGGCGCACGCGCGCAAATGGATCGTGGTCGATCTGGGCGTCACCTTCGGTGACCAGACCACGCCCGGCGTGGAGATCATCCTGCCCGACCCGGAATTCATCCGGGAGTACGCCAAGAACATCGTCGGCATCGTGCTGACCCACGCGCACGAGGACCATATCGGCGCGGTGGCCTGGCTGTGGCCGCAGTTGCGCGCGCCGCTGTATGCGACGCCGTTCACCGCCTTCCTCCTGCGCGAGAAGCTGCGCGAGAACGAGGAGTGCGCGGACGCCGAGATCACCGAGGTCCCGCTGAGCGGCAAGATCCAGCTCGGGCCGTTCGAGGTCGAGCTGATCACCCTGACTCACTCGATCCCGGAGCCGAACGGCCTGGCGATCCGCACGCCGCTGGGCACGGTGCTGCACACGGGCGACTGGAAGATCGATCCGGACCCGGTGCTGGGCTCGGTCACCGACGACGCGGCGATCCAGAAGCTGGGCGACGAGGGCGTCCTGGCCATGGTCTGCGACTCGACCAACGTCTTCGTGGACGGGGAGTCCGGCTCCGAAGCCGATGTGAAGGAGGCTTTGGCCGGCCTGATCGGCGGCCTGTCGGGCAAGGTGGCGGTGGCGTGTTTCGCCTCCAACGTCGCCCGCATGGACAGCGTCATCCGCGCGGCCGAGGCGGCTGACCGCAGCGTCTGCCTGGTCGGCCGCTCGATGCACCGCATGGCGGCCGCGGCGAAGTCTGTCGGTCTGTTGGAAGGCGTGCGCGAGTTCCTGTCCGAGCAACAGGCCGCCTCCATGCCGGAGAACCAGGTGCTGTACCTGTGCACCGGCAGCCAGGGCGAACCGCGTGCGGCGCTGTCGCGCATCGCTGACGGCTCGCACCCGCATGTGAAGCTGGGGGCGGGCGACGCCTGCGTGTTCTCCTCGCGGGTCATCCCGGGCAACGAGATCCCGATCCGCAACCTGCAGAACCGGCTCGCCGACCGCGGTGTGCGGCTCTACACCGAGCGCGATCATCCGGGGATCCACGTCTCGGGGCACCCGTGCCGGGACGAGCTGGCGCAAATGTACGCCTGGGCGCGGCCGCAGATCGCGGTGCCGACCCACGGCGAGCGCCGTCACCTGCTCGAACACGCCGCCTTCGCCAAGGACCTGCAGGTCCCGCAGTCGGTGGCGCCGCGCAACGGCGACATGGTGCGCCTGGCGCCCGGACGCGCCGAGGTCATCGACGAAGTGCCGGCGGGGCGGATCTATGTCGACGCTGGCGTGCTGACGCCTGAGAACGGCGATGCGCTGCGCGAGCGTCGCCACGCCGCCTACAACGGCGTGCTGGCGGTCAGCGTGGTGCTGGACGGTCGCGGCAAGGTCGCGGCTGGGCCGCAGGTGCGGGCGCTGGGCCTGCCGGCGGACGACGACTATCCGATGGACGAGGTGCTCGAGGACCTGGCCAAGGAAGCGCGCCAGGCGCTGGCCCGCCTGCAGGGCGAGCAGCGCGAGATCGACGACGAGATCGAAACCGTGATGTCCCGCGCCGTGAAGAAGGCCAGCCAGCGGATCTGGGGCAAGCGGCCGGTCGTCGAGTCGACGGTCCTGCGGATCTAGCGCGCCGGGCGCCGTAGCGTGATCTCGCGCGGCGCCACGGAGAGGTCTATACGGCTGTCATGATCGGAAGACTGAACCACGTCGGGGTCGCGACCCCCTCCATCGCCGAGTCCGTGAAGCTCTATCGCGACGTGCTCGGCGCGACCAACATCACCGAGACCAAAGCGATGCCGGAGCAGGGCGTCTATGTCTGCTTCGTCGACCTGCCGAACAGCCAGATCGAGCTGATCGAGCCGCTCGGCGACGATTCGCCGCTCATTGGCTTCCTTGCGAAGAATCCCGCCGGGGGCCAACACCACGTGTGCTTCGAAGTGCCCGACATCATTGCCGCGCGCGACGACATGCGGGCCAAGGGGGCGACGGTGCTGGGGACCGGCGAGCCGCGGATCGGCGCGCACGGCACGCCGGTGATCTTCGTCCACCCGAAGAACATGGGCGGGGTGCTGGTCGAACTGATGGAAACCCCTAAGGACGCGCACTGATGACTGTCTTCACCGGCATCGCGATCTATTTCACCATCTGGTGGACCGTGCTGTTCTCGGTCCTGCCGATCGGCGTCACCAGCCATGCCGAGGCCGGGATCGACAAGGGCGACGGCGGCGATCCGGGCGCGCCGGTGGACCCCAAGCTCAAGAAGAAGTTCATCACCACGACGATCGTCGCGACGATCCTCTGGGTGATCCTGTTCCTGGTCATCCACTTCAAGCTGATCAGCCTGCCGCCGGTGCCGGACAGCTGGCGCTAGGCGCGAGCGGAGATTGGGCGGCGCCCCGGCACGCCCGCACAAGTTTTAGGCGAATGAGAAATTGCCCGGCCGCCTGCGCGGAGGGAGCGGGGACGAGGGCGTAACTTCGGTTACCCCTGGACGCAGACACAGGCAGCCGTCAGGCCGCCCGTGGCGTTTTCCCCGATAACTTGAAGGCCGCCCAGTCACTGGGCGGCCTTCTTTTCGCACCGCTTACATGGCAAAGCTGGCGAACGGGCCGTGACGGCCGCACAGGATCGGGACATCTTCCCAGGCATGCATCTATCGAGTCCTTCGTCCGCCGGAGCGGTCGCCGCGTGACCACGTCGTCGACCAACGGGACGCTGAACGGGCGCGCGCCGCCGTTCGGCCAATGGGAACGCTCCGTGGCGGCCCGCTATCTGCGCGCCAAGCGCAGCCAGGGCGGGGTGGCGCTGATCTCGATCATCTCGTTCGTCGGCATCATGCTGGCCGTGGCGGTGCTGATCATCGTGATGAGCGTCATGAACGGCTTCCGGGCCGAGCTCCTGTCGCGGATGCTGGGCTTCAGCGGTCACCTCTATGTCACCGGCGGGGTGCTGACCGACCCGGACCGCGACGCGGTGATCAAGCGCATCGCCGACCTGCCGGGCGTCGTCCAGGTGACGCCGGTCGTCGAGGCCCAGGCCATGGCGCTGGGCGCCGGCCAGATCAGCGGCGCGATCGTCCGCGGCACGACGGCCAAAGACCTGAAGGCCACCAAGATCGTCGCCGACAACATCACCCGCGGGTCGATGGCCGGGTTCGACGAGGGCGAGTACGGCGGCGACTACGTCATGGTCGGGGACAGGCTCGCACAGGCGCTGGGCGTCGGTCCGGGCGACGAGCTCAGCCTGATCTCGCCGAGCGGCGGGGCGACCGCGTTCGGGGCGACGCCGCTGCGCAAGACCTACACCGTCGCAGGAACCTTCACTGTCGGGATGAGCGAGTACGACCAGGCGTTCATCTACATGCCGCTGGAGCAGGCGCAGCTGTTCTTCGGCCGCGACAACAGCATCGACTATCTCGAGATCAAGCTGCGCGACCCGGACAAGGCGATCGCGCTGAAGGGGGATGTCGCCAAGGCGGCCGGCGGGGCGGCGCTGGTCACTGACTGGACGGAGAAGAACTCGGCCTACTGGGGCGCGCTGAAGGTCGAGCGCAACGTCATGCGCCTGATCCTGATGATGCTGGTGGCGATCGCGGCGATGAACATCATCTCGGGCTTGGTGATGCTGGTGAAGAACAAGGGCCGCGACATCGCGATCCTGCGCACCATGGGAGCCGGGCAGGGCTCGATCCTGCGCATCTTCTTCATGTCCGGCGCGGCGGTCGGGGTGCTCGGCACCATCGCCGGCCTGCTGATCGGCTCGCTGTTCTGCATCTTCATCGGCGAGATCCAGCAGTTCGTGGAGTGGGTCACCGGCGCCGAGGTGTTCAATTCGGATATCTACTTCCTGACCCGCATCCCGGCGAAGATCGACTGGCAGGAGGTGTCGGTGATCACGTTCTGGGCCCTGGCGATGTCGTTCCTGGCGACCTTGCCGCCGGCCTGGCGGGCCTCGCGTCTCGATCCGGTGGAAGCGCTTCGTTATGAGTGACCCCGTGCTGTCCATCCGGGGCCTGCGCCGCACCTACAAGAGCGGCGACAAGACCCTGACCGTCCTGAACGGCGCCGACGTCGACGTCCGCCCCGGCGAGATCGTCGGGCTGATCGGCCCGTCTGGCTCGGGCAAGTCGTCGCTGCTGCACGCCGCCGGGCTGCTCGAGCACCCCGACGAGGGGCGCATCGTCATCGAAGGCCGCGACTGTTCGGACCTCAGCGACCGCCAGCGAACGCGCGTGCGGCTGGCGACCATCGGCTTCGTCTATCAGGCGCACCATCTGCTGGCCGAGTTCACGGCGCTCGACAACGTCGCCCTGCCGCAGATGATCGCCGGCCGGTCGCGCAAGGCCGCGCGGGACCGCGCCCGCGATCTGCTGGCCAGCCTCGGCCTCGCCGAACGCGTGGACCATCAGCCGGCGCAGATGTCAGGCGGCGAGCAGCAGCGGGTGGCGATCGCAAGGGCGCTGGCCAATTCGCCCAAACTGCTGCTGGCCGACGAGCCGACCGGGAACCTGGATCCGCACACGTCGGCCGCCGTCTTCGACAGCCTCTACGCCCTGGCTCGCCAGGAAGGCGTCGCCGCTCTGGTCGCGACCCATAACCTGGAACTGGCCAGGCACATGGACCGGGTGCTGGCGCTGAAGGACGGCCACCTGGAAGAGCAAAAGCTCTAGTCGTCGGCGAAGGTCGTCGCGCCGTCGGCGTGGATCGTACAGCCCGGATTGTGCGCGACCTCCCAGGTGTGGCCGTCGAGGTCGGCGAAGTAACCCGAATAGCCGCCCCAGAAGACTTCCCGCGGGGCCTTGAGCGCCGTGGCGCCGGCGGCCAGCGCCTGGGCGAAGGTGGCGTCGACGTCGGCGCGTGAGCGCTCGTTGATCGCCAGGGTGATCCCGGAGAAGCGGCCGTCGACGGGCCTCTGCGCATCCTCGGCGAGGTCCTCGCGGCCGAACAGCGCCAGCCCCAGGCCCGGCAGCTGGTAGAAGCAGACGCCCTCCGCGACCGTGCCCGGACGCCAGTCCAAGCCCTGTTCGAAGAACGCGCGCGAGCGGGCGAGGTCGTCCACGCCCAGGGTGATGAGGGACAGTCGTTGTTCCATTCGGACCTCCGTGCCGGCGCGAGACTAAACCGCTTGACGATGAGAACAAAACGGGAAATAAGAACACTTATAGAACATCCACAGTGAGGACGTCGCAGATGGTTCGCTTGGCTCGGGAATCGCTGGCCTTTGTGTCGGTTGCAGGCTTTGTCTGGATGATGTGCGCGGTGGCCCAGTACGCGGCCTGACTTCGGAGGTGCGAGAGTGAGCGACGCGGGGAACGACGGCTTCGTCCACCTGCGGGTTCGCTCCGCCTATTCGCTGCTCGAAGGCGCGATCAAGGCCGACAAGGTCAGCGGGCTGGCCAAGGCGTCGGAGATGCCGGCGGTGGCGCTGACCGACCGGGCCAATCTCTACGGCGCGCTCGAATTCTCCGTCACCAGCAAGGACGCCGGCGTCCAGCCGATCATCGGTTGCGCGCTGCCGGTCACGGGCATCGGCGGCGGCCAGACCGAGCGCTGGGCCAAGATCCCGACCATCGTCCTGCTGGCCCAGAGCGAGGTCGGATACCTCAATCTCAGCGAGCTCTCGTCGCTCTGTTACCTTGAGGCGGACGGCAGCGAGGACGTCTCGGTCCCCTGGTCGAAGGTGGCCGAACGCGCCGAGGGTCTGATCCTGCTGTCGGGCGGCGTCGATGGGCCCGTGGATCCGCTGCTGGCGGCCGGCAAGATACCCGAAGGCAAGGCCGCGCTGGCCGAGATGGCCCGGGTGTTCGGCGATCGGTTCTACGTGGAGCTCCAGCGGCATGGCTTGCCGGCGCAGGCCGCGGCCGAAGGCGAGCTGGTGGCGTTCGCCTATGACAACGACATCCCGTTGGTCGCGACCAACGACGTCTACTTCGCCAAGCAGGCCATGTACGAGGCGCACGAGGCGCTGCTCTGCATCGCCGACGGGGCGTTCATCATGCAGGACGAGCGCCGGCGCGTGACGCCTGAGCACTGGTTCAAGCCGTCCGCCGATATGCGGGCGCTGTTCGCCGACCTGCCGGAAGCCTGCGACAACACCCTCGATATCGCCCGCCGCTGCGCCTTCATGGTCAAGAAGCGCGACCCGATCCTGCCGCGTTTCGACACCGGGGCGGGGCGTTCGGAGGCCGACGAACTGGCGCACCAGGCGCGCGAGGGGCTGAGGGCGCGGGTCGCGGCCGGTCAGGCCAACGCGCTGCCGCTCGATGAGTACGAGGCGCGGCTGGAGCGGGAGATCGGGGTCATCACCCAGATGGGGTTCCCCGGCTACTTCCTGATCGTTTCGGACTTCATCAAGTGGGCCAAGGCGCACGACATTCCGGTCGGGCCGGGACGGGGCTCGGGGGCCGGGTCGCTGGTCGCCTACGCCCTGACCATCACGGACCTCGACCCGTTGCGCTACGGCCTGCTGTTCGAACGCTTCCTGAATCCGGAGCGGGTGTCGATGCCCGACTTCGATATCGACTTCTGCCAGGAGCGTCGGGAAGAGGTCATCAGCTACGTGCAGAAGCACTACGGCCGTGACCGGGTGGCGCAGATCATCACCTTCGGCACCCTGCAGGCGCGCGCCGTGCTGCGTGACGTGGGCCGGGTGCTGCAACTGCCGTTGGGCCTCGTCGACCGTCTGGCCAAGATGGTGCCGGCCAACCCTGCCAACCCGGTGACGCTGGCCAAGGCGATCGAGATCGAGCCGCGGCTGCGCCAGGCCAAGGACGAAGACGAGGCGGTCAAGCAGCTGCTGGAGACGGCGCTGCAGCTCGAGGGGCTGTACCGCAACGCCTCGACCCACGCCGCCGGCGTGGTGATCGGCGACCGGCCGCTGACCGAACTGACCCCGCTCTATCGCGACCCGCGCTCGGAACTGCCCGCCACCCAGTTCAACATGAAGTGGGTCGAGAGCGCCGGCCTGGTGAAGTTCGACTTCCTGGGCCTGAAGACGCTGACGGTGATCGACCGGGCGCTGAAGTTCCTGCGCAAGCGCGGCGAGGAGGTCGACTTCGCGGCGATCGGGGTCGACGACGCGCCGGCCTACGAAGTGATGTCGAACGGCGGCACGGTCGGCGTGTTCCAGCTGGAAGGGCAGGGGATGCGCGACACCCTGCGCCAGCTGCGCCCCGGCTCGCTGGAAGACGTCACCGCCGTCGTGTCGCTGTACCGGCCGGGCCCGATGGACAACATCCCGGCCTTCATCGACTGCAAGTTCGGCCGCAAGCCCATCGACTACATGCACCCGAGCCTGGAGCCGGTGCTGAAGGAGACCTACGGCATCATCGTCTACCAGGAACAGGTGATGCAGATCGCCCAGATCCTGGCCGGCTATTCGCTGGGCGAAGCCGACCTTCTGCGCCGGGCGATGGGCAAGAAGAAGAAGGAGGAGATGGACCTGCAGCGGGCCAGGTTCGTCTCTGGCGCCGAGGCCAAGGGCGTGCCGGCCGAGCAGGCTGGCTCAATTTTTGACCTGGTGGACAAGTTCGCGGGCTACGGCTTCAACAAGAGCCACGCGGCCGCCTACGCCTATGTGTCGTACCAAACCGCCTGGCTGAAGGCGAATACTCCGGTCGAGTTCTTCGCGGCCTCGATGAGCCTCGATATCTCCAACACCGACAAGCTGGCGGTCTTCTACCAGGACGCCAAGCGGTTCGGGGTCAAGGTGCGCAGCCCGGACGTCAACCTCTCGTCCGCCGACTTCGAGGTCGAGAACGGCGAGGTGCTCTATGCGCTGGGCGGCATTCGCAATGTCGGCCAACAGGCGATGGAACACGTGGTGGCGGTCCGCAAGGCGGGCGGCCCGTTCAAGGACATCTTCGACTTCGCGTCGCGGGTCGATCCCAAGCAGGTCAACAAGCGGACGTTCGAGACGCTGGCGCGGGCCGGTGCGTTCGACTCGATCCACCCCGATCGGGCCCAGTTGCTGGCCGCCGCCGAGCTGCTGACCGGCCTTGGCCAAAGCGTGTCGTCCCAGGAGAGCTCCCAGCAGGGCGCGCTGTTCTCGGACGGGACCAACCACCTTGTCGATCAGGTGCGCAAGAAGCTGCCCAAGGCCGAGCCGTGGACGCCGGTCCAGCGCCTGGACGAAGAACTGGCCGCGGTGGGGTTCTATCTGTCCGGGCACCCGCTGGACGACATGGTCACGGCGCTGCGCCGGCGGCGCACCGATCTGCTGGCCGACGTGATTCCCAAGGCCGAGGCGGGCGCCGAAGCGTTCCGGATGGCGGGCGTCGTGCGGCGCAAGCAGGAGCGCGCCTCGCAGTCGAGCGGCGAGAAGTTCGCGTTCGTGACGCTCTCGGATCCGACCGGCGAATACGAGGTGCTGTTCCCGCCCGAGTCGCTGCGCAAGTGCCGCGACCTGCTGGAGCCGGGCAAGGCGGTCGCCCTCAAGGTCCGAGCCAAGGCGCGGGACGGCGAGGTGCGGTTCTTCGGCGACGACGCCGAGCCGGTCGACAAGGCCGTGGAGAACGCGGTGGCCGGTCTGCGCGTCCACGTCGCCCCGCGCAGCGCCGAGATCGACGCGCTGAAGAAGCGGCTGGAGCACGTCGCCAATCCGCGCGGCGGCGAGATCATCCTGGTCGCCAATATCGAGCGCGGGCGGGAGATCGAGCTGAAGCTGCCGGGGCGGTTCAGCCTGGACGTCTCCGTGCGTGGCGCGTTGAAGACCGCGCCGGGCGTGGTCTTCGTCGAAGATATCTAGGGCAGCTCGATATAGCCGGGCGGCTTCGCCGGCTTGGGGTGCGCGTTGAGCCCGCCGCGGTCGGAGTAGGGCGAGACGCCGGGCTTGTAGGGCTTGAAGGCCGGCGGCTGGTACATCTCCGGCGGCTTGGGCGGTTGCGGCGCGGACGGAAACGCCGGCGGCGCCGCGCCGGGATTGGCCCTGCGTTGCGTCGGTGGCGGAGCGCCGTAGATCGGCGGCGTGTAGGGACGGACGGCGGGCGCGGGGCCCCACGTGCCGGGCTGCGGCTTCAGCGTGCCGCTCGGCCCCCCGAAGGTCCCCTGGGCTAGAACGCCGAGTCCGACGCCGAGCGCTACGATAGGTGTCATGGGCCCCTCCTGCCATTGGAGGATGCGGCGGGGCGGGCGCGCACGCAAGCGTGGAGCGGGGCCGCAGCGCGCAAAGGCTTGCAATTCCCGCGTTCAGCCCCTATTTGGCGCGTCATTCCACACGCAGGTGTTTGGCGATGTGCGGGGAGACATCCCGCCATACCCATTCCGGTCCTCCATCTGGAGGGTTTGCCTGCGGCGGTTAACCGGAAAAAGGACGAAAAAGCGATGGCGCTTCCTGAATTCTCCATGCGTCAGCTCCTGGAAGCTGGCGCCCACTTCGGCCACCAGACCCACCGCTGGAACCCGAAGATGGACCGCTACATCTTCGGCTCGCGGTCGAACATCCACATCATCGACCTCTCGCAGTCGATCCCGCTGCTGCACCAAGCCCTGGTGAAGGTTCGTGAAGTCGCCGCCGGCGGCGGTCGCGTGCTGTTCGTCGGCACCAAGCGTCAGGCCTCGGAACCGATCGCGACGGCGGCCAAGCGCAGCGCCCAGTATTACGTGAACCACCGTTGGCTGGGCGGCACGCTCACCAACTGGCGCACCGTCTCGGGTTCGATCCAACGCCTGCGCGAGCTGGAAGGCATGCTCGACGGTCAGAGCCAGGGCCAGGGGCGCGGCAAGAAAGAACTGCTGCAGATGACCCGCGAGCGCGACAAGCTCGAGCTGAGCCTGGGCGGCATCAAGGAAATGGGCGGCATTCCCGACCTGATGTTCGTGATCGACACCAACAAGGAGTCGATCGCCATCCAGGAAGCCCGCAAGCTGAACATCCCGGTCATCGCGATCCTGGACACCAACTGCGATCCGGACGGCATCACCTACCCGATCCCGGGCAACGACGACGCCGCCCGCGCGATCCAGCTGTACTGCGATCTGATGGCTGACGCCGTGCTCGACGGTCTGGCCGCCGGCCAATCGGCCGCTGGCGTGGACCTGGGCGCTTCGGTGGCGCCGGTCGAGCCGACCCTGGCCCGAGAGCTGACGCCGGAGCCCGAAGCGGCCCCGGTCGCCGAGGCGCAACCCGCCGAGGCTCCCGTCGCCGAGGCTCCGGCCGCGGACCAAGAACAAGCCGGCTAAGACGCCTTCCCGGCGTCTTACTCAGCTTGACGAAAAACGATCATGGCCGGGCCCTATCAGGGTCCGGTCAAACCCATTCTGACTGATAAGGAGCTGACCATGGCGGAGATCACCGCTGCGCTGGTCAAGGACCTGCGCGAAAAGTCCGGCGCTGGCATGATGGACTGCAAGAAGGCCTTGCAGGAAAACAACGGCGACATGGAAGCGGCCGTCGATTGGCTGCGCACCAAGGGCCTCTCGAAGGCCGCGAAGAAGTCGGACCGCGCCGCGGCTGAAGGCCTGGTGGCCGGCAAGCTGAGCGCCGACGGCAAGACCGGCGTGCTGGTCGAGCTGAACGCCGAAACCGACTTCGTGTCGAAGAACGAGCTGTTCCAGAACGCCGCCCGCGATTTCGCGGACGTCGGCCTGGAGATCGAAGGCGTGGACGCCATCACCGCGGCCAAGACGGCCAAGGGCGAAGTCGTCAGCGACGTGATCACCAACCTGATCGCGACGATCGGCGAGAACATGCGTCTGCGTCGTTCGGCCCGTCTGTCGGTCAGCGAAGGCGCCGTGGCCCTCTACCTGCACAATGCGCAGGGTGAAGGCGTCGGCCGCCTGGGCGTGCTCGTGGCTCTGGAAGGCGCTGGCGATCAAGCCGTGCTGAAGGAAGTCGGCCGCAAGATCGCTCTGCACGTCGCCGGCACCCCGACCCCGCCGCTGGCCCTGAACGAGGGCGACCTCGATCCGGCCGCCGTCGAGAAGGAAAAGAAGTTCCTGACCGACCAGGCTCTGGAATCGGGCAAGCCGCTGGCCGTCGTCGAGAAGATGATCGAAGGCCGGATCCGCAAGTGGCAGGAAGAAGTGGTGCTGCTGAAGCAACCCTTCGTCATGAACCCGGATCAGACCATCGAGCAGCTGATCGCCGAAACCGCCAAGGAAACCGGTTCGCCGGTCGCCGTGAAGGGCTTCGTGCGCTTCGCCCTGGGCGAAGGCGTGGAAAAGAAGCAGGACGACTTCGCCGCCGAAGTGGCGTCGATGACCGGCCAAGGCTGATCCGCCTGATTTAGGACGCCCCAAGGGCGCCGTGTGTTCGACGCACACGGCGCCCTTGGTTTATGTAGTACCCAGCCAGATTCTCGACGGAAGCCGCCATGTCCGAAACCAAGCCCCGCTACAAGAAGATCCTCTTGAAGATGTCGGGCGAGGTCCTGATGGGCGACTCGCTCTTCGGCATCGACACCAAGACGATCGAAGCGGTGGCCGAGGACATCAAGGAAGTGGTCGATCATGGGATCGAACTCTGCCTGGTGATCGGCGGCGGCAACATCTTCCGGGGCGTCTCGCTGGCCGGGAAGGGCATGGACCGGGCCAACGCCGACTATATGGGCATGCTGGCCACGGTGATGAACGCCCTGGCGCTGCAGGGCGCGCTCGAGAAGATCGGCGTCTACACCCGCGTGCAGTCGGCGATCCCGATGGAAGCGGTCTGCGAACCCTACATCCGCCGCCGCGCGCTGCGGCACCTGGAAAAGGGCCGGGTGGTGATCTTCGCCGCCGGCCTGGGCGCGCCGTTCTTCACGACCGACACCCCGGCGGCGCTGCGCACGGCCGAGATGGGCTGCGATGCGCTGTTCAAGGGCACCAGCGTCGACGGCGTCTACACCGCCGACCCCAAGAAGGACCCGAGCGCCCAGCGCTATGAGACGCTGAGCTATCAGGAAGTCCTGGCCAAGGACCTGCGGGTCATGGACGCCTCGGCCATCGCCCTGATGCGTGACAATCAAATCCCGATCGTGGTGTTTTCGATCCGCGAGCGGGGCAACTTCTTCAAAGTGCTGAAAGGGCAGGGCGTCTTTACGACGATCGCCTGACCAGTCACCGAATTAGACCAATATCTTAGGAGAAGATCCTATGGCTGCGGAAAAGCCGGTTCTCAGCAAGTATCGCGATCGCATGGACAAGGCGATCTCGACTTTGAAGGACGAGTTCTCGAGCTTGCGGACCGGGCGGGCCTCGGCCGGCCTGCTGGACCAGGTCATGGTCGACGCCTACGGCTCCACGGTGCCGCTGAACACGGTCGGCTCGGTCAGCGTGCCGGAGCCGCGCTCGATCAGCGTCAACATCTGGGATCGCGGCCTGGTGGTCTCGGTCGAAAAGGCGATCCGCAACGCCGGCCTGGGCCTCAACCCGGTCGTCGACGGCCAAAGCCTGCGCGTGCCGATTCCGCCGCTGACCGAGGAACGCCGCAAGGACCTGGCGAAGATCGCCGGCAAGTACGCCGAGCAGCAGAAAATCGCCATCCGCAACGTCCGCCGCGAGGCCAACGACGACCTCAAGAAGGCCGAGAAGGACAGCGCCATCACGCAGGACGAGCAGCGGCGGATGGAGACCGAGGTTCAGAAGTTTACGGACGAAGCGATCAAGCGCGTCGACGAAGCCTTGAAAACCAAAGAACAAGAGATCATGCAGGTCTAATCGTCCCACCAGGAGCGAGGACGAACGGGAACCCATGGCTACGATCGATCAACAGCAGCCCGCGCCGCATGCGCCCCTGCACGTGGCGATCGTCATGGACGGCAACGGCCGTTGGGCGAAGCGCCGCGGCCTGCCGCGCCAGGTCGGGCACCCCAAGGGCGTCGACGCGATCCGGCGGGTCGTCGAGGCGGCGCCCGCCCAGGGCGTGCGCTGGCTGACGCTGTATGCGTTCTCGACCGAGAACTGGCGGCGTCCTGCCGGCGAGGTGGCCGAGGTCATGCGGCTGCTGAAGCTCTATGTGAACTCCGACCTCGACAAGCTGACGCGCGAGGGCGTGAAGGTGCGGATCCTCGGACGGCGCGCGGGCCTGCCGCCCGACGTCGCCGAGATCGTCGAGCGGGCCGAACGCCAGACCGCCCATAACGACAAGTTCTTCCTGCAGGTCGCGTTCAACTATGGCGGCCGGGCCGATATCGCCGACGCCGCCCGGGCGCTCGCCGCCGAGGTCGCCGCCGGACGCCTGCGGCCCGAGGACATCACCGAGGACCTGCTGCAGAACAAGCTGTCGACCGCCGGCATCCCCGATCCGGACCTGGTGATCCGCACCAGCGGCGAGCAGCGGCTCTCGAATTTCCTGCTGTGGGAGACAGCGTACTCGGAGTTCGTCTTCCAGGACGTGCTCTGGCCCGACTACGGCGCCGACTATCTGCGCGCCGCGATCGAAGAATTCCAAAAGCGCGAGCGGCGCTACGGCGGCGCCGTGGCCGATGACGTCCTTGCCGCAGGCTAGGCGTTTCGACTGGGCCAATCTGGGCGTACGGGTCGCTTCGGCCACCGTTCTGGTGCCCGCGGTGCTGGGCGCGGTGTGGTTCTCGGACATGCCCGGGCTGCGATGGCTGTTCCTGGTGCTGGTGGCGGTCGCCGTCGCGCTGCTGGCCATCGAGTGGGGCGCGATGACCGCGCCGACGGCCCCGATCCGCGTCTCCACCGCGCTCACCGTGGCGATCCTGGCCGCGGCGTTCCTGGCCCATCAGAAGCAGATGCCGCTCGCCTGGACCGCAGCCGGACTGGGCGCGGTCGCCGCGGCCCTGGTGGCGCGGGGCGTGGCGGAACGGCCGACCAACGCCGCGTTCGGGGTGATCTACCTGGCCATCCCCGTCGTCTGCCTGGTGTGGCTGCGCGGCATGCCCGAGGGACGGCAGTGGACGATACTGCTGTTCGCCGTGGCCTGGGCGGCCGACATCGCCGCCTTCGCGGTCGGCAGCGCCTTGAAGGGCCCCAAGCTCTGGCCGAAATTCTCACCCAACAAGACCTGGTCCGGTTTCGTCGGCGGCCTGGTCGCGGCGGCAGGGGCAGGCGCGGCGATGGCCGCGTTCAGCGCCATTGTGCTGAGCGTGCCGGCCGGGGCGCTGATCGGTCTGCTCGGCGGTCTGGCGACCATGGCCGGGGACCTCTGGGAATCGATGCTCAAGCGACGCTTCGGCGTGAAGGATTCCGGGGACCTCATCCCGGGTCACGGCGGTTTGTTGGATAGAGTGGACGGCCTGATGTTCGCCGTGGTCGTGCTGGCCGCCGCCCGACTGGTCAACTATTGGGGATGGGCGCATTGACTTTGCCTCGCCGCGTCAGCGTTCTGGGTTCTACGGGCTCGGTCGGCGTTTCGACTCTCGACCTCCTGGAGAAGGCCGGCGTCGAGGTCGAGGTGACCGCCCTGACCGCGGGGCGCAACGCCGAGCGGCTGGCCGAACAGGCGCTGCGCTGGCGCCCGACCCTGGCGGTGATCGAGGACGAGACCAAGCTGCCTGAGCTGCGCCAGCGGCTCGAGGGCTCGGGCGTCAAGACCGCCGCGGGCCACAACGCCGTGGTCGAGGCGGCCGCCGCCGACGCCCAGTGGGTGATGTCGTCGATCGTCGGCTTCGCGGGCCTCGCGCCGACCCTGGCCGCCGCCCGCGCCGGCGCCGTCATCGGTCTCGCCAACAAGGAAAGCCTGGTCTGCGCAGGGCCTTCGCTGCTGCGCGCCGCCAAACTGGCCGGCGGGGCGGTGATCCCCGTGGATTCCGAGCACTCGGCGATCTTCCAGGTGCTCGACCCGATGAACGCCCAGCGGGTCGATCGTCTGATCCTGACCTCGTCGGGCGGGCCGTTCCGCACCTGGTCGGCCGAACAGATGGCGCACGCCACGCCCGAGCAGGCCATCGCCCATCCGAACTTCAGCATGGGCGCGAAGATCTCCGTCGACTCGGCGACGATGATGAACAAGGGCCTGGAGATCATCGAGGCCGCCTACCTGTTCGGGATGACCGACGAGCACGTGGACGTGCTGATCCACCATCAGCAGATCATCCACTCGCTCGTGGAATACAGCGACGGATCGACGCTGGCCCAGCTTGGCGCGCCCGACATGCGCACGCCGATCGCCTGCGCCTTCGCCTGGCCGGACCGCCTGCCGTGGCCGGCGCCGCGGCTGGATCTGGCCGCCATCGGCCAATTGACCTTCGAAGAACCGGACCTGCGCCGTTTTCCCGCCTTGAAGATCGCCAAAGAAGCTCTGGCGGCCGGTGGGGCCGCGCCCGCGGTGATGAACGCCGCCAACGAGGTCGCCGTGGCCGCCTTCCTTGACCGCAAGATTGGCTTTCTCGATATTGCCGCGACGGTGTCTGAGACCCTCGAGCGCGTCGAAGCGCAGGGCCTTGTCGCGGGGGCGGCGGACGGCGACACGCTCGAAAGGGCTCGGCAGACGGATACGCAGGCGCGTCGCGTCGCCGGCGAGGTCGTCGGCGGCCTAGGGCGCTAGCCGCGCGGAGGAGTAACAGCAGATGCTCGATTTCATCCTCACCGCCCTGACCTTCGTCGTTCCCTTCGTGCTGGTCCTGGGGCTCGTGGTCACGATCCACGAGCTGGGCCACTTCCTGGCCGCCAAGATGTTCGGCGTCGCCATCGACCGCTTCTCGATCGGCTTCGGCAAGGCGATCGCCTCGTGGACCGACAAGTCCGGCGTCGAATGGCGCGTGGGCTGGATTCCGCTGGGCGGCTATGTCCGCTTCACCGGCGACGAGAACGCTTCGAGCGTGCCGGACTCCGAAGATCTCGACACCATGCGTCGCACGATCGAGCGGCGCGAGGGACACGAGGCGGTCGCCCGCTATTTCCACTTCAAACCGCTGTGGCAGCGCGCGATCGTCGTCGCCGCAGGCCCAATCGCCAACTTCGTGCTGGCCGTCGCGTTGTTCGCCTCGCTGTTGATGGCGTTCGGCCAGTACGTGCTGCCGGCCAAGATCGCTTCGGTGCAGGCGGGCAGCCCGGCCGAGCAGGCGGGCTTCCGGCCGGGCGACTTGATCATCGAGGCCGACGGGCGCCGCATCCGCGGCTTCGACGAGGTCGCCGAAATCGTTCAGGTCCGCGCCAACGTCCCGACCGCCTTCGTGGTCGAGCGCTCGGGAAGCGAACTGACCATCGAGGCGACGCCCCGCTGGGTGGAGCGCACCGACTCGGTGGCCGGCACCCGTCGCCAGGGCATGCTGGGATTGGTCCCGGCCCAGACCCGCGACGACTTCCAGCACGTCCGCTATAACCCGATCGAGGCGGTCGCGGGCGGCGTGCAGCGCACGTGGCGCACGCTCGAGACCACCGTCTACTATCTGGGCCGCATGGTGACGGGCCAGGTTTCGCCCGATCAGCTCAGCGGGCCTCTCGGAATCGCCCGAATCTCCGGCAAGGTTGCGCAGGCTGGAGCCGAAGGCGCGCCTGATGTCGGGGGGATGATCCTCGGCAGCAGCGTCAATCTGCTCCAACTGGCCGCGTTCATTTCGGTGAGCATCGGCTTCATGAACCTGCTGCCGATCCCTGTGCTGGATGGGGGACACCTGCTGTTCTACGCCTACGAGGCGGTGGCGCGGCGTCCGCTGGCGGCGCGGGTCCAGGCGGCGGGCTATCGGGTGGGGCTTGCGCTGCTGTTGGGATTGATGTTGTTCGCCACCTGGAACGATCTGCAGCAACTGCGTGTGTTCAAAATCCTCGGCGGCGTTTTCTCCTGAAACCCGCGCTTTTCCATTGACGGCTGATACGATGCAAAGACCCCGCGCTAGCCGCGCCGCGCTCGCCTCCGGCCTTGCCTTGCTGATGGGCTCGACGGCGATCGTCATCCCCAGCGCCGTGCTGGCCCAGGAACAGGCGACGCCGCCTCAGCCGCAGCCTGCGCCGCAGGAAGGTCAGCAATCCGGCGTCGTTCAGCGCATCATCGTGCGCGGCAACGAGCGGATCGAGCAATCGACCGTGCTGTCCTACCTGCCGATCCAGCCGGGCGAGGTCCTGGACCCCGCCAAGGCCGACCTGGCGCTGAAGACCCTGTTCCGCACCGACCTGTTCGCCGACGTGAAGATCGAGCTGCAGGGCTCGGACATGATCGTGACGGTCGTCGAGAACCCGATCATCAACAAGGTGGTGTTCGAGGGGAACTCGGGCCTCAAGGAAGACAAGCTGCGCGACGAGGTGACCGTGCGCCCGCGGGGGATCTTCACCCGCGCCAAGGTGCAGCAGGACGTCCAGCGCATCGTCGAGCTCTATCGCCGGTCCGGCCGCATTTCCGCGACCGTGACGCCGAAGATCGTCGAGCTGCCGCAAAAGCGCGTCGACCTGATCTTTGAGATCAACGAAGGCCCCAAGAGCGGGGTGCTTCGGGTCAACTTCCTGGGCAACAGCGAGTTCTCGGACAACGACCTGCGCGACGTCGTCGTGACCGAGCAGTCGAGCTGGTACAAGTTCTTCTCGAACAACGCCAACTACGACCCGGACCGCCTGGAGTACGACAAGGAGCAGCTGCGCAAGCACTACCGCAACCGCGGCTTCTATGACTTCCGCGTCGTCTCGGCGATCGCCGAGCTGGCCCCCGACAAGAACGGCTTCGTCGTCACCTACACCCTCGACGAGGGCAAGGAATACCGGTTCGGCAAGGTCACGGTCGAAACCGAACTGCAGAAGCTCGACAAGAACGTGCTGCAGCAGCTGGTGCCGATCCGCTCGGGCGAGCTCTACCAGGACGAAAAGATCGAAGCGGCGACCGACTCGCTGACCTTCGCGGCCGGCGCCGCCGGCTTCGCGGCGGTGGACGTGCGTCCGCGCTACACCCCGAACCGCGAGACCGGCCTGGTCGACGTGGTGTTCCAGGTTCGCGAAGGGCCGCGCGTGTACGTCGAACGCATCGACGTCACCGGCAACACCCGCACGCTGGACTACGTCATCCGCCGGGAAATGAACCTGGTGGAAGGCGACGCCTACAATCGCGCCCTGGTCGACCGCTCGCGCAACAACATCCGCGCGCTCGGCTTCTTCAAGGACGTGACCATCGACGAGACGCCGGGCACCGCGCCCGACCGCACCCGCCTGGCGGTGAAGGTCGAAGAGCAGCCGACGGGCGAACTGTCGTTCAGCGCCGGCTACTCGTCGGTCGACCAGCTGATCCTCGACCTCGGCGTCACCGAGCGGAACTTCCGCGGCCGCGGCCAGAGTCTGCGCGCCCGGGTGTCGGTCGGCTCGCTGCGTCAGCAGATCGACTTCGGCTTCACCGAGCCGCGGTTCCTGGGCCGCGACCTGGGCGCCGGCGTCGACCTCTATTCGTACCGCTACGACCTGACGGAATACTCGGCCTATAAGACCGTGACCGTCGGCGGCAACATCCGGATGGCGTTCCCGCTGACGCTGAATTCGCGGATGTCGACGCGCTACACGCTGCGTCAGGAAGACGTCCAGATCGACGACGCCTACTGCGATCCGACCGCTCCGCTGGTTTCGCTATCGCTGTGCGCCCAGCGCGGCAAGTACCTGACCTCGCTGATCGGCTACACCTACCTCTACGATCGCCGGAACGACCCGATCAATCCGACCCGCGGCTTCCGCTTCGACGTCAGCCAGGACCTGGCCGGCATCGGCGGCGACGTGAACTACATCAGTACCGAAGTGACCGGCGGCTGGTACTACGGCTTCAACAAGGACTTCATCCTGAGCCTGACCGGGCAGGGCGGCTACATCGCCGGCTGGAACGGCGACACGGTTCGGGTCAACAGCCGCTTCTACAAGGGCGGCAACAGCTTCCGCGGCTTCGAGACCGCCGGCATCGGTCCGCGTGACACGAACTTCGGGCGCTCCGACGCGCTCGGCGGCCGCGCCTACGCCATCGGTTCGGCCGAGCTGACGATTCCCACGGGGCTGCCTGAGCAGTACGGCATCAAGGCCGCGTTGTTCACCGACGTCGGTACGCTCGGCCTGCTGGACGACAAGGACAAGCTGAAGGCCGACGGCACGGTCGACCCGTTGATCTATGACGACATGTCGCTGCGTGCGACCGCCGGTCTGTCGGTGTTCTGGCGCTCGCCGATGGGCCCGATCCGATTCGACTTCAGCCAAGTTTTGGCCAAAGAAGACTACGACAAGACCGAAACCTTCCGGTTCTCAACCTCAACCAGGTTCTAGATTTTCCACATGACGATCAAAGCCCTTGTCGCGGCGACCTGTGTCGCCGTCATCACTGCTTCCGCTTCCAGCGCGGCCTTCGCGCAAGCGGCCGCCCCGGCGGCTCCCGCGGTGACCCATGGTCCGGCGCTGCCTGGCGTCTGCACCGTCTCGGTGGAAGGTGCGATCGCGACCTCGACCGTCGGGAAGTACGTTCAGACCCGCCTGCAGCAGATCGCGACCCAGGTCGAAGCCGAGCTGAAGGCCGAGCAGACCGCGATCCAGAACGAAGCCAAGACGCTGGAAGGTCAGCGCGCCACGCTCGACCAGAACACGTTCGAGACCCGCGCGGCCGCCCTGCAGGTCAAGGCCAACGCCTATCAGCGCAAGGAACAGCAGCGCGGCCGCGAACTGCAGGCCACGCAGCAGAAGGCCCTGGGCCGCGTGTACCAGGAGCTGACCCCGATCGTCAGCCAAGTGTACCAGCAGAACAAGTGCAGCCTGCTGATCAACCGCGAGAGCGTCGTGCTGTCGAACCCGTCGATGGACATCAGCCAGCCGGTCGTAACCGCGCTGAACGCGAAGATCACCCAGTTCACCTTCGACCGTGAACGTCTCGACCAGGCTGCCGCTCCGACCGCGGCGACCAAGTAGGGCGCGACTCGCGATAAAGGCGGGTCGAGCTGAGGATTCCCATGCCCGACCCCCGATTCTTTGAAGACCTTGGCCCCGTCACGCTCGCCGAACTGGCCAGCCTGACGGGCGCCGAACTCTCCGACGCCGCCCAGGGCCAGGTTCAGGTCCGCGGCGTCGCCGTGCTGGCCAGCGCCCAGCCCGACACCGTCACCTTCCTGACCGACAAAAAGTATGCGGCCGAGCTCGCCGCGGCCAAGGCCGCTGCGGTGTTCGTCACCCCGCGTGACAGGGATTTGGCTCCGCAAGGATGCGCGGCGCTCGTCACGCCCACGCCTCAGGCCGCCTACGCGGCGGCGGCGACCCGGCTGCATCGCGCCCGCCGCTACGCCGGCCCTGACCTGATCGCCGCTGACGCGGTGCTCGAGGACGACGTGCACCTTGCGCCTGGCGTCGTCGTCGGACCGGGCGCGCGGATCGGCGCGCGGACCGAGATCGGCGCCAACACCGTCATCGGTCCGGGCGTCGCCATCGGACGCGACTGCGTGATCGGCGCCAATGTCACCCTGGGCTTCGCGCTGCTCGGCGATCGGGTCCGCATCCTGGCCGGCGCGCGGATCGGCGAGCCCGGTTTCGGGGCGGCCGGAGGCGCCACCGGCGTCGTCGACATTCCGCAGTTGGGCCGGGTCATCCTGCAGGACGGCGTGACCATCGGCGCCAACACCTGCATCGACCGTGGCGCGTTCGACGACACGGTGATCGGTGAGAACACCAAGATCGACAACCTGGTGCAGATCGCCCACAACGTGCGTGTGGGACGGAACTGCGTCATGGCTGCGCACACCGGCATTTCTGGCAGCGTCGTGATCGGCGACGGAGCGGCCTTCGGCGGTCGCGCAGGGGTGGCCGACCACGTGAACATCGGCGACGGCGCCCAGGTGGCCGCCGCGGCCGGCGTGTTCCGGGACATTCCGGCCGGCGAAACCTGGGGCGGGGTTCCTGGACAACCCATTCGACGCTGGATGCGGGAGGTGGCTTGGCTGTCGCGCTCCGCCAACCGCAAGGGGACCGACAAATGAGCAACGACGTGGCGACAGCCGAGGTCTCGATCGACATCGCGGAGATCATGGAGCGGATCCCGCATCGCTATCCGTTCCTGCTGGTCGATCGCGCCGAAGAGTATCGGCCCAACGAGTCGATCGTCGGCATCAAGTGCGTGACCATCAACGAGCCGTTCTTCCAGGGCCACTTCCCGGAATACGCGGTGATGCCCGGCGTGCTGATCGTCGAGGCCATGGCCCAGACCGGCGCGGTGCTGATGTCGAAGACGCTGAACGTCGATCGCGCCGGCAAGACGATTTTGTTCACCTCGGTCGACAACTGCCGCTTCCGGCAGCCGGTGCGGCCGGGCGACGTGCTGCGCATGCACGTCAAGGTGCTGCGCGCCCGCGGGGGGCTCTTCAAGTTCGAAGGCAAGGCCATGGTCGGCGACAAGACCGCTGCTGAAGCGGAGTTCGCGGCCATGCTGGTGGAGACCCCATGAGCATCGACGTCCATCCCAGCTCCGTCGTCCACCCCAAGGCCCAGCTGGCCGACGGGGTCGTGATCGGTCCGTTCTGCACCGTGGGGCCCGATGTGAAGATCGGGGCGGGCACCAAGCTCTTCTCGCATGTCGTCGTCGACGGCGTGACGTCGCTCGGCGAGGGCAATGCGGTCTACCCGTTCGCCATGCTGGGCGGGCCCCCGCAGCACACCGCCTACAAAGGCGAGCCGACGCAGCTGATCATCGGCGATCGCAACATCATCCGCGAGCACGCGACGATGAACACGGGCACCGTCGGCGGCGGCGGAATGACCAAGGTCGGCTCCGACGGCTTCTACATGATCGAAAGCCACGTCGGGCACGACTGCATCGTCGGCGACCAGGTGATCCTGACCAAGCAGGCGACGCTGGGCGGGCACTGCGACATCGCCGACTTCGTGATCGTCGGCGGTCTGGCGGCGGTGCACCAGCGCACCCGCGTCGGACGGCACGCCATGGTCGGCGGCCTGGCCGCCGTCGTGAAGGACGTCATCCCCTACGGTTCGGTGTGGGGCAACCACGCCCACCTCGAAGGCCTGAACCTGCTGGGCCTGAAGCGCCGCGGCTTCAGCCGCGAGACGATCAACACCATGCGCGCGGCCTATCGGATGCTGTTCGCCGACGAAGGCACCTTCCAGGAGCGGCTCGACGACACGGTGGAGACCTATTCGGGCTCCCCCGAGGTCATGGAGATTGTCGACTTCATCCGCGCCGACGCCAGCCGGCCGCTCTGCCTGCCGGAGCGGGAGGTCTAGTCCGTGCAGAAGCTCGGGCTGATTGCGGGCGGCGGGAATCTGCCGGTCGAGATCGCGCAGTACTGCGAACGCGCCGGACGCCCGTTCTTCATCGTCCGTCTCAAGGGGTTCGCCGGCGAAGAGATCGCCCGGTTCCCGGGTGAGGACATCGGCATCGCTGAACTCGGCAAGTGCTTCAAGGCGTTGAAGCGGGCCGGCTGTCAGGCGGTGACGCTGGTCGGCACCGTCGACCGACCCGACTTCAAGTCGCTGACCCCCGACCTTCGCGGCCTCATGGCTTTGCCTGGCGTGATCGCTGCGGCGCGGCAGGGCGACGACGCGCTGCTGCGCCAGTTGCTCGGCGAGTTCGAGAAGGAAGGCTTCGTCGTCGAAGGCGCGCACGAGGTGATGGGCGACCTGACCCTGGCCGCCGGCGCGCTGGGCGCCGTCACGCCCAGCGACGAGCAGATGGCCGACGTCCAGCATGCGCTGCGGGTGGCGCGGGCCATCGGGCAGCTGGACGTGGGGCAGGGCGCGGTCGTCTGCGACGGCCTGGTGCTGGCGGTCGAGGCGCAAGAAGGCACCGACGCCATGCTGCGCCGCGTGGCCGAGCTGCCGCGCAACATCCGCGGGAGCGCGGACGCGCCGCGCGGCGTGCTGGCCAAGGCGCCCAAGCCGATCCAGGAGACGCGTATCGACCTGCCGACCATCGGCCTCAACACCATCCAGCGGGCGGCCCAGGCGGGCCTGGCCGGCGTGGCGGGGGAGGTCGGGCGGCTGTTGGTGCTCGACCGCGAGGCGGTGATCGCCCTGGCCGACGAGCTCGGCATCTTCGTGGTGGGCGTCGACCCCTCGATCGCGCCGTGAGCAAGCCGCTGTGCGTCATGCTGGTCGCGGCCGAGGCGTCGGGGGACGACCGCGGCGCGGGCCTGGCGCGGGCGCTGCGCGCACGGCTGGGCGAGGGCGTGCGCTTCGTCGGGGTCGGCGGGGCCAAGATGGCGGCCGAGGGCGTGCAGAGCCCGTTCGACATCGCGCAGCTGTCGATCCTGGGGCTTCTGGAGGGCCTGCTGGCCTATCGCAAGGTCGTGGCGCGGGTCGAGGACACCGTCGCCCTGGCCAAGCGCGAGAAGCCCGACGTGGTGGTCCTGATCGACTCCTGGGGCTTTACGCTGCGGGTGGCGCAGCAGCTGCGCAAGCTCGACCCGAAACTGCCGCTCATCAAGTACGTCGCGCCCCAGGTGTGGGCGACGCGTCCGGGCCGGGCCAAGACCCTGGCGGCGACCGTCGACCATCTGCTGTCGATCCATGTGTTCGACGCGCCGTACTTCGAGGCCGAGGGTCTGCCGGTGACCTTCGTCGGCAACTCGGCGTTGACGCTCGACTTCTCGCAGGCGGACGGCGGGCGGCTGCGGGCGCAACTGGGGATCGCCTCCGAAGCGCCGGTGTTGCTGGTGCTGCCGGGCAGCCGGCCGGGGGAGATCAGCCGGGTGCTGCCGCCGTTCGCCGACGCCGTGGCGATCCTCAAGGCCGCGCGCCCCGACCTGCAGGTGATCATCCCGGCGGCGCCGACGGTGGCCGCAAGCGTCAAGGAACAGGCGTCAGGCTGGGCGCATGTGGTCGAAGGCGAGGGCGCCAAGCTCGACGCCATGAAGGCCGCGACCGTGGCGCTGGCCTGCTCGGGCACGGTCACGACCGAGCTGGCGCTGGCCGGCGTGCCGATCGTCGTCGGCTACCGCCTGGGCGCAATGACCCACGCGATCCTCAAGCGGCTGATCCGCACGCCCTACATCACCCTGTTCAACATCGCGGCGAAGGACTTCGTCGCGCCAGAACTGGTGCAGGACGACTGCAACGGGCCGGCGCTCGCGCGCGAGGTGGCGCTGCGCCTCGACGATCCGGCGCTGCGCGAGCGGCAGATCGAAGCCCAGACGGCGGCCCTGCAGAAGATGGGCCGCGGCGGGGCCGACCCGTCAGACGTGGCGGCCGACGCCGTTCTGGAAGTGCTCGGGTCGCGAGCGTAGCGGCGCGGCGTCCAGCACGTACTGCTGGATCCCGGGGGCCGCCGCGCAGACATGCAGCTCCGACCACGTGGGATTGACCGGCCCCAGACCCAGCTTGCGCAAGGCCGGCATGAAGCGGTCTTCCAGGTAGTCCTTCAGGTCTTCCTCGTTGTCCCAGATGTCGACCGTGTGCGCTCCAGCCTCGTCGAACGAGGCGATGTGCAGCAGGCAGCCGGCAGGCGGGTTGTGATCCCAATCGATCTCGGCCCGGACCAGCTCGTACATGTCGCGGGTGATCTGGGGCTCGTTCAGCTTCGCCATGAACGCCATGGGCGTGCTCCTCATGCGGGTTGGCGGAGCAAACCCTACGAGCATCGCCGTGCGTCGCAACCTAGGCGTATACCTAGGCGCCAAACAAAAACCCCGCCCGGCGAACCGGACGGGGCTGATGTCTTTCGATGTCGATCGCGCTTAGCGCTTGTCGACCGCGACGTAGTCGCGCGGACCGGCGCCCGTGTAGATCTGGCGCGGACGGCCGATCTTCTGCGACGGATCCTCGATCATTTCCTTCCACTGGCTGATCCAGCCCACGGTGCGGGCCAGAGCGAACAGCACGGTGAACATCTCCGGCGGGAAGCCGAGGGCGCGCAGGGTGATGCCCGAGTAGAAGTCGACGTTCGGGTAGAGCTTGCGTTCGATGAAGTACGGATCGCTCAGGGCGACCTTTTCCAGCTCCATCGCGACCTTCAGCAGCGGGTCATCCCCGTGGCCGACTTCGGCGAGCACTTCGTGGCAGGTCTTCTGCATCACGGTCGCGCGCGGGTCGTAGTTCTTATAGACCCGGTGGCCGAAGCCCATCAGGCGATAGCGACGGTCCTTCACGCCCTGGACGTACTCGGGGATGTTCTCCACCGAGCCGATTTCCTTGAGCATGTTCAGCGCTTCTTCGTTCGCGCCGCCGTGGCTCGGGCCCCAGAGGCAGGCGATGCCGGCCGCAATGCAGGCGAACGGGTTGGCGCCCGACGAACCGGCCAGGCGGACGGTCGAGGTCGAGGCGTTCTGTTCGTGGTCCGCATGCAGGATGAAGATGCGGTCCATGGCGCGGGTCAGCACCGGATTCGGCTTCCAGTCCTCGGCCGGGACCGAGAAGCACATGCGCAGGAAGTTCTCCGAGTAGGACAGGTCGTTGCGCGGATGCACGAACGGCTGGCCCTTGAAGTACTTGAAGGCGCGCGCGGCGATCGTCGGCATCTTGGCGATGAGCCGATGCGACGAGATCATCCGCTGTTCCGGATCATCGATGTTGGTGCTGTCGTGATAGAAGGCCGAGAGAGCGCCGACGGCGCCGACCATGATGGCCATCGGGTGGGCGTCGCGACGGAAGCCCATGAAGAACCTATCGAACTGCTCGTGCAGCATCGTGTGATAGGTGATGTTGTGCTCGAAGGTCTCGAACTCCTTGGCGTTCGGCAGGTCGCCGTTCAGCAGGAGGTAGCAGACTTCGAGGAAGCTCGACTTCTCGGCCAGCTGATCGATCGGGTAACCGCGATGCAGCAGCACGCCCTTGTCGCCGTCGATGAAGGTGATCTTGCTTTCGCAGCTCGCCGTCGACGTGAAGCCCGGGTCGTAAGTGAAGACGTCGGCCTCGGCGTAGAGTTTTCGGATATCCACGACGGCGGGGCCGTCCGTGCCCTTGAGGATCGGCAGCTCGACCGACTTGCCGTCGAAACTCACCTTAGCCGTATCGCCCATGCCATTCCTTCCGTCTTGCAGGAGTTAAACGCCCGTTTCAGGGTGCCTTATAGCGCCTTATGCGGACTGTGAAAGCGCGTCGTCGAGGCGCCCCAAACTTTCCGGTTTTCCAAGGCTCACAAGGGCTCCGGCCAGATCAGGAGCCGGGGACCCTCCAGAGAGGACGCCACGTAAGGCTGGGCCGAACTTGCCCATGCCCACGCCCTCGGATTCGGCGAAGCCGCGAAGCGCCGCTTCGAGCGCCGGAACCGTCCAATCGGCTTGGCCGTCGAGGTGCTCGCGCAGGCGGCTCAGCCGCGCGCGGGTCTCGTCGGTCAGCAGGCCCTTGGCCTTTTCCGGAAGTTCCAGCGGACGGCGCTTGAGAGCGAAGACCGTCGCGTCGGCCAGTTCCGGCATCGTCTTGGCGCCGTCGCGCACCAGCGGCACGGTGCGCTCGATGATCGCCTCGTCGCCGTCGTGCAGCGGGAAGTCGCGGCTCTTGTGGATGCCGACGACCAGCTTGGCCAGCCGGGCCGGTTCGGCCTGACGGATATAGTGGTTGTTCAGGTGGTTCAGCTTGTCCCAGTCGAGGCGGGCGGGGGCGCCGACCACGTCCTTGACGTCGAACCAGCTGATCGCCTGCTCGTCGGAGAAGATCTCGTCGTCGCCATGGCCCCAGCCGAGCTTGGCCAGGTAGTTGCGCATGGCTTCGGGCAGGTAGCCCATGTCGTCGAATTCGCTGACCGCCTGCGCCCCGTGGCGCTTGGACAGCTTGGTTCCGTCCGGGCCGTGGATCAGCGGCAGGTGCGCCCAGACCGGAACTTCCCAGCCCATCGCCTGGTAGATCAGAGTCTGACGGGCGGCGTTGTTCAGATGGTCGTCGCCGCGGATCACATGGGTGATGCCCATGTCATGATCGTCGACCACGACGGCGAGGTTGTAGGTCGGCGTGCCGTCCGAGCGCAGCAGGATCAGGTCGTCCAGGGTCTTGTTCTGGAACGTGACCTGGCCCTTCACCTCGTCGGCGATCACGGTCTCGCCTTCGAGCGGGCTCTTCAAGCGCACGACGTAGGGCTGGGCCTCGTCGTAGTTGCCGGCGTCGGTGCGGTCGCGCCACGGCGAGCGGATCACGCGGCCCTCGGCGCGCGCAGCTTCGCGCTCGATCTCAAGCTCCGCGGGGGTCATGTAGCAGCGGTAGGCGCCGCCACGGGCCAGCATCTCGGCCACGACTTCGCGGTGGCGATCGGCGCGCGCGAACTGGAACACCGGCGCGGCGTCGGGCTTCAGCCCCAGCCAGTCGAGGCCGTCGAAAATGACCTTCACCGCGGCTTCGGTCGAACGCTCGCGGTCGGTGTCCTCGATGCGCAGCAGGAACTGGCCGCCGGTGTGCTTTGCATAAAGCCAGTTGAAAAGCGCCGTCCGGGCCGTGCCAATGTGCATGGAGCCGGTGGGCGAGGGGGCGATCCGGGTGACGACGGGACGGTCGGACATCGAGATTGAAGCTATGTCTGCAGCAGGCGCGCCTGACGTGCGCGCGGCGCCTCTTAACACGCCCTTTTCGCCACGTCCTAGCCTTCGCCGCATCGCAACATGGTTTGTCGATCAAGCCTCCGTGCAACCGATCAGTCTCTGGACGCCCGTCGCGTTCGGCGCCGGGGCCGCAATCAATCTGGCGCTCCCATCCGAACCGCTGGCGTTGGTGGCCTATGGGCTGCTGGCGGCGGCCGCGCTGATCCTGGCGGGCGTATCGCGCCTGACGCTCGGCCGGCCGGCGGTCGTGCTGCTCGTACTGACGGCGTTCGCGCTGGGCGGATTCGCCGCGGCCAAGCTTCGCACCCAAGCGGTTCGGGCGCCGATCGCGCCGGCTGGAGGCGGTGTGCGGCTGATCGAGGGATTCGTCGTCGATGTGGCGAGCCCGGGCCAGGGCGGGCCGCGGCTGCTCATCGCGCCGATCCGTATCAGCGGCCTGGCGCCGGAGGAAACGCCGATCCGGATTCGCGTGACGTTGCGCGACGACGATATTCTGCCGGCGCCTGGCTCCGCGATCTCGCTGAAGGGCATGGTCAATGCGCCGCCGCCGCCCGCCAGCCCCGGGTCCTACGACTTCGCCCGCGACGCGTTCTTCGACGGCGTCGGCGGCGTCGGATTTGCGCTGACGTCGGTCGAGCCGATCGCCGCAGCGCCGCCGCCGTGGCGTCTCGCCTTGGAGATGAAGGTCAACGCGATCCGCTGGGCGCTGGCCCAGCGGATCGTCGAGGAGATGGGCGTCGAGAGCGGCGGCCTGGCGGCGGCGATGATCAGCGGTCACGAGGCATTCGTGCCGAAGGAGCAGGTCGAGGATCTGCGCGCATCGGGCCTGGCGCACATCATCTCGATCTCGGGCCTGCACATGGCGATCGTCGGCGGCTTCACTTTCGCGGCGGTGCGTCTGGGAATCGCGGCCTGGCCGTGGGCTGCGTTGCGCGTGTCGTCCAAGAAGGTGGCGGCGGCCGCGGGCCTGTCCGCCGTCACGCTCTATCTGGTGATCTCCGGCGCGCCGGCGCCGGCCGAGCGGGCGGCGATCACCGCCGGCGCGGCGTTCCTGGCGATCCTCGTCGATCGACGCGCGATCAGCCTGCACACCCTGGCGATCGCCGCCCTGGTGATCATGGCGCTGCAGCCTGAAGCGGTGGCCGCCCCGGGCTTTCAGATGTCGTTCGCGGCGACGGCCGCGCTCGTCGCGCTGGCCGAGGCCTGGCCAAGGCCGCCGACCGAAATCAACACGCCCTGGCCGATCCGCGTGGTGCAGGCGCTCGGCGTGTGGACCGCGGCCAGCATCGGCGCGAGCTTCGTGGCGGGATTGGCGACCGGGCCGTTCGCCATGCAGCACTTCAACCGGGTCTCGACTTTCGGCCTGGTCGCCAACCTGCTGACCGCGCCGATCACCTCGTTCCTGATGATGCCTGCCCTGGCGATCGGGGCGGTGCTCGCGCCGCTGGGATTGGGCGGCCTCCCTCTGGCGGCGGCCGGCCTGGCCATCGACACCATGAACATGATCGCTTCGTGGGTCGCGGGGATGCCCGGCAGCCAGCGGATCTTCGCGAGCGCGCCGGCCTGGACCCTGCCGGCGGCGTTCGTCGGGGTGCTGTGGCTATGTCTGTGGAAGGGGCCGTTGCGCTGGTTGGGGCTGCCGCTGGCGCTGGCCGTATGGCTCTGTCCGCGGCCGCCTGCGCCGGACGCGTGGATCTCCGCCGATGGTTCGGCGGTCGCCGTGAGGCGTGGCGACGAGGCGGTGTTGCTACGTCCCGACGCCAAGCTGTTCGCCGCCGAACTCTGGTCGCGGCGGCGGGGTCTGACGGTGGCGGACGCCGACGCTCGCGATGGCGGCTATGACTGCGACCGCTGGTCCTGCGCGCCGCTGCAGGCGAGCAAGGACGCGCGCATCGCTGCGATCTTCACGCGCCGGGCCTCGACGATCGAAAAGAAGCAGCCGTTGTTCTGCCAGTGGGCTGAGATCGTCGTTATCCGCGGTCAGGCGCCGCCCTGTCCGAAGGCGCTCACCCTCACCGACGCCGACTTCCAACGCGGAGGATCGGCCGAACTCTATCGGACGGCCGATGGCTGGCGGATCGTCTGGGCGCAGGACCTGCGCGGCCAGCGGCCCTGGAGCCGCTGACGCCGTCAGTGGTAGCGGCGAATCAGGCCGACGAGACGGCCCTGCACCTGCACCTGATCGGGACCGAAGATGCGGGTCTCGTAGGCCGGGTTCGAGGCCTCCAGGGCGATCGACGCGCCCTTCTTGCGCAGGCGCTTGAGGGTGGCTTCCTCGCCCATCACCAGGGCGACGACGATGTCGCCGGAATTGGCGGTGTCGGTCTTGCGGATCACCACATAGTCGCCGTCGAGGATGCCGGCGTTGATCATCGAGTCGCCGGCGATCTCGAGCACGAAGTGCTCGCCGGCGCCGAGGATGGTCTCCGGCACCGGGATCCGGTCGCGTTCCTGCTGGATCGCCTCGATCGGCGTACCGGCGGCGATGCGGCCGAGGATCGGCAGTTCGCGGGTGTCGTTGGCGATCGGCATCACCGGAGCGTCGCCGGCGCCTTCGACCAACTGCGGCTTGAACGGCGAGCGGCCCTTGGGCGGGGCCGCGGTGGTCGCCTGCTGCGGCAGCTTGACGACTTCGAGCGCGCGGGCCCGGTGCGGCAGGCGGCGCAGGAAGCCGCGCTCCTCGAGCGCCGTGATCAGCCGGTGAATGCCCGACTTGGAGGCCAGGTCCAGCGCCTCCTTCATCTCGTCGAAGGACGGCGAGACCCCGGTTTCCTTGATCCGCTCATGGATAAACATGAGAAGTTCGTGTTGCTTACGGGTGAGCATGGCTGTCGAGCCCTTGAGAACAAAGCGCTAACGTCACGAATGTTCTCTAGGTGTTCTGGGTTAATGTCAAGTTACCGTGGAGCCTTTGAAAAGCTAGGCTTTTTCGATCGCTTGAAGGGGCCGGAGCCCGACTCAGCCGAGCAGGGCGCGGGTCGCTGCGGCGACGTCGGCCTGCCGCATGAGGCTTTCGCCGACCAGCATCGCGCTCGCGCCGCAGCGTTCCAGCCGGGTGACGTCCAGTGGCGTGAAGATGCCGCTCTCAGTGACCAGCAGGGCGTTGTCGGGCGTGGCGTCGGCCAGCCGCTCGGTGATGGCGAGATCGGTCTCGAAGGTGCGCAGATTGCGGTTGTTCACGCCGACCAGGGTCGCGCCGAGCTTGCCGGCGCGGACCATCTCGTCCTCGTCGTGGACCTCGACCAGCGCGTCCATGCCCAGGCGGGCGGCTTCCGACATCAGGTCGGCGGCGAGCGCGTCGTCGACCATGGCCATGATCACCAGGATCGCGTCGGCGCCCAAGCCGCGGGCCTCGACGACCTGCCAGGGATCGACCAGGAATTCCTTGCGCAGGGCGGGCAGGGCGACAGCGTCGCGCGCGGCGGCCAGGAACGCGTCCGCGCCCTGGAAGCTCGGTCCGTCGGTCAGCACCGACAGGCAGGCCGCGCCGCCGGCCTCGTAGGCCTTGGCCAGCGCCGGCGGATCGAAGTCCTCGCGGATCAGGCCCTTGGACGGCGAGGCCTTCTTGATCTCGGCGATCAGCGCCAGCTTGCCGGGCGAGTGGGCGCGCTCGAGCGCGGCGCGGAAGCCGCGCGGCGCAGAGGCGGCCTGGGCGGCGGCTTCGAGGTCGGCCAGGGTCCGCTGGGCTTTCCGCTCGGCGACTTCCTCGCGCTTGTAGGCGGCGATCTTGTCGAGGATGTCGCTCATGGCGCGGTCACCTCGACCAGCTTGTCCAAGGCGGCCTTGGCGCGGCCGTCGTCGATGATCTGGCCGGCCAGTTCGACGCCTTCGCGCAGCGTCTCGACCTGTTCGCCGACCAGAAAGGCGGCGGCGGCGTTCAGCAGCACGATGTTGCGATATGCGCCCTGGGCGCCGTCCAGCAGTTCGCGCAGGGCGACGGCGTTGTGAGCCGGCGCGCCGCCGGTCAGGTCGGCCAGCGCCGAACGCGGCAGGCCGACGGCCTCCGGGGTGATCGTGAACAGCCGCACTTGGCCGTCGCGATATTCAGCGACGCTGGTCTCGCCCGTGGTGGTCATCTCGTCGAGACCGCCGCCGTGCACGACCCAGGCCCGTTCGGCGCCGAGCGCGCCGAGCACGCGGGCCAGCGGCTCGACCCAGCGATCGGCGAACACGCCCATGACTTGGCGCTGGGCGTTGGCCGGATTGGTCAGCGGGCCCAGCAGGTTGAAGATGGTGCGGAAGCCCAGGTCGGTGCGGATCGGGGCCACGTGGCGCATGGCGCTGTGGTGGGCCGGGGCGAAGAAGAACGCGACATTGGCCTCGTCCAGGGCGCGCAGCTGCTGTTCGGCGGTGGCGGCCAGATTGACGCCCAGCTCGGTCAGCACGTCGGCGGCGCCCGAGCGCGAGGACACCGCGCGGTTGCCGTGCTTGGCGATCTTCAGGCCGCCGCCGGCGCAGACGAAGGCGACGGCGGTGGAGACGTTCAGGGTGTGCAGGCCGTCACCGCCGGTGCCGCAGACGTCCATCACCTGGAACGGATGGTCCAGGGTGACGGCGGCCTTGCGCATGGCGCGGGCGCAGGCGGTGATCTCGCCGGTGGTCTCGCCGCGCATGCGCATGGCGGTGACGGCGGCGGCGACCTGGGCCGGGGTCGGCTCGCCGCGCAGGCAGGCGGCGAAGAACTCGCCGGCGTCGTCTTCGGTCAGGGTCCCGCCATCCGCGAGGCGGCCCAGGAGCGGCTTGAAGGCGTCGGACATGTCTTAGGCGTCGACCAGGGGCGGGACGCCCGCGAGCTTGAGGAAGTTGGCCAGCATGGCGTGGCCGCCTTCGGTGGCGATGGATTCGGGGTGGAACTGCACGCCGTGCACCGGCTTGGTCTTGTGCTGGAAGCCCATGACCTCGCCGTCGTCGGTCCAGGCGGTCACCTCCAGCACGTCCGGCATGGTCGACGGTTCGACCGACAGGCTGTGATAGCGGGTCGCGGTGACCGGGTTCGGCAGGCCGGCGAAGAGCCCCTTGCCGGTGTGTTCGATCTGGCTGGTCTTGCCGTGCATGATCGCCTTGGCGCGCACCACCTGGCCGCCGTAGGCTTGGCCGATCGACTGATGGCCGAGGCAGACGCCCAGGATCGGCAGGTCGTCGGGCGCTGCGGCCAGCAGGTCCAGGCAGATGCCCGCCTCGTTGGGGGTGCAGGGGCCCGGCGAGAGCAGGACGCCTTGCGGCTTCAGGCCCAGCGCCTCTTCGACGCTCAGCGCGTCGTTGCGGTAGACGAGCGTCTCAGCCCCCAGCTCGTTCAGATAGTGAACGAGGTTGTAGGTGAAGCTGTCGTAGTTATCGATCACCAAGATCATAAGGGTTCTCTAGGCTTGGCCCGCTCCAACGCCAAGCCCCGATTGCCTGGGCCGCATGTTGGCGGGATGCTGTGTCCATGACGCCTGCCGATTCCGCCCTCGACCCGAACCAGATGGCCTATGCGCGCAGCTTGCTGCAGGCCCCGGTCCAGCGCGAGCGGGCCTGGCCGGCCCTGGGCGCTGCGGCGTTCGCGGCTGTGGCGGCGCTGGCGCTCGCCGCGGCCATGATCACCGCCCCGCCCGTGACGACCACCCACGTGGTCGACCGCGCGCATTAGACGAAGCGCCAGGACTCCTCGGCCGCGCGGCGCAGCGCCCGGGCCTTGTGCAGCGTCTCGTCGTACTCGGCGTCAGGATCTGAGTCGGCGACCACGCCGCCGCCAGCCTGGACGTACATCTGGCCGTCCTTGAAGCAGGCCGTGCGCAGCACGATGCAGGTGTCGACCGAGCCGTCGGCGCCGAAGTAGCCGACCGCGCCGGCATAGGCGATGCCGCGCTTTTCCAGCTCCAGCTCGTCGATGATCTCCATCGCCCGCACCTTCGGCGCGCCCGACAGGGTGCCGGCGGGCAAGGCGGCCATCAGCACGTCGATCGGATCCAGTCCCTCGGGCGCGTCGCCCTCGACGTTGGAGACCAGGTGCATGACGTGGCTGTAGCGCTCGACGAAGTACGAGTCGGTGACCCGCACCCGCGGCCCGCGCGAGACCGGCTGCGGCTCGTTGGAGCCCTGGTTCTTGAGCATCGCCACGCGGCCGACGTCGTTGCGGCCGAGGTCGAGCAGCATCAGGTGCTCGGCCCGCTCCTTGGGATCGGCGATCAGCTCGGCCTCGAGCGCGCGGTCCTCCTCAGGCGTGGCGCCGCGCGGGCGGGTCCCGGCGATCGGGCGGATGGTGATCTTGCCGTCGCGCAGCCGCACCAGGATCTCCGGGCTCGAGCCGGCCAGCTGGAAGTCGCCGAAGTTCAGGTAGAACAGGAACGGCGAGGGGTTCATGCGCCGCAGCGAGCGGTAGAGCGCGAACGGGTCGTGCGCGAAGGGCGCGCGGAAGCGGTGGCTGGGCACCACCTGGAAGATGTCGCCGGCCAGGATGTAGTCCTTCGCCCGGGCGACGATGCGGTGATAGTCCTCGCGGCTCACCGGCGTGGTGAAGCGGTCCGGCTCGGGTTGGGCCGCGCCGGTCAGCGGCGGGGCGGCGCCCCGCAGGTCCGCGGCGACCTCGGCCAGCCGGGCCTTGGCGTCTTCGTAGGCGGCCTTGGCGGTGATTTCCGACGGACGGACCGTGGTGACCAGGATGATCTCCTGGGCGATGGCGTCGAAGATCGCGACCATCGAGGGGCGGATCATCAGACCGTCAGGCAGGTCCAGCGGATCGGGATTGATGTTCGGCAGCCGCTCGACCAGCCGGATCATGTCGTAGCCGATGGCCCCGAACACGCCGGCCGACATCGGCGGCAGGCCCTCCGGCAGGTCCAGGCGGGAGCGGGCGACGAGATCGCGCAGCGAATCCAGCGCGCCGCCCGCCTGGGCCTGGAAGCGGCCGGCGGCGATGTCGGGGCCTACGGCGATCTCGGCCTGGTCGCCGCGGCACCTCCAGACGAGGTCGGGCTTCATGGCGATGACCGAGTAGCGGCCGCGATGCGCGCCGCCCTCGACCGACTCGAACAGGAAGGCGTAGGGCCGACCGTGGGCGATCTTCAGATAGGCCGAGACCGGCGTTTCCAGATCGTCGATGAGCCGGGTCCAAACGACCTGCGGCGCGCCCTGAGAGTACTTCGTCTCAAAGTCCGCAAACGCAGGATCGATCGTCACTTCGCCTTCTCCGTCTTGGCCGCCGGTTCAGCGGCCTTTCCCTTTTCGATCGGCGCCAGGCCCAGGGCCGCACGCGCCTTGTCCGGATAGACCTTGGCCTTCACCTCGGCGCGGGCGGCCTTGCGGGCGTCGGCGCCCAGGTCGCGGAACAGCGCCATGGTCAGCTGCGGGCGCACGTCCTCGGAGATCCGGGCCAGGGTCGGGCCGCTCGGGGCGCGGACCGCCGTCAGCTTGCCGACGATCAGGCCGAACTGCGTGCCTTCGGCGGTGAAGACGTCGCCCTGCTTGCCGCTGAACGCCTTGCCGAGCGCATCGCGCGACAGGGCGGTGTTCTGGGCCGCGTTCTGGCGGTCGAGGTTGGTCACGTTGACCACCTTGGCGCCGGCCGAGGCGGCCACCGCGTCCAGGCTCTCGCCCTTGCGCACGCGGGCGGCCAGTTCGTCAGCGCGGGTCTGCATGGACTTGACCAGTTCGCGCATCATCCAGAAGCGGGTCAGCTGCGGCTTGACCTCGGCCAGCGGCGGCAGCGCCTTGGGGATGATCCGGTCGACACGGACGGCGAAGTACTGGCCTTCGCCGGCGTCCTGGACCTCGCTCTCGCCGCCGGCCGGGAGGCTGTAGGCGAGTTCAAGCATCTTCGGGGTCACGCCGGCGACCGGCTGGCCCTGCTGGCCCTGGCCCTGCTGGGTCACCGGACCGATGGTGAAGGTCGGCACGCCGGCCTTCTTGGCGGCTTCCACCAGGTTGGCGCCGTCGGCGCGCGCATCCTCATAGGCCTGGCTGAGCGCGTAGACCTTCTCGGCGGCGGCGTCCTTACGGACCTCGGCTTCGATCTGCGGGCGAACCTGATCGATCGTCACGACCTGGCCGGGGGTGATGGCGGCCACCTTGACCACGGCCATGCCCAGGTCGCCCTGGATGACCGAGACCTGGCCGCTGTTGAGGGCGAAGGCGGCGGCGCCGACGCGCTTGTCGGCGATCGCCGACTGCGGCTTGTCGGCATAGGTGATGGCTTCGACGCCGGTCGACTTGGCGATGACGGCGGGATCCTCGCCCTTGGTCAGGCGCGCGGCGATCGCCTGGGCGGCGGCGGCGTCCTTGGCCGGGATCTGGATGAGGGTGCGGGTTTCGGGACGCGACAGCGTGTCCTTGCGGAAATCGAAGCGCTTCTGGACCTCAGCCGGGTCGACCTTGACCTCGCCGACCTGGGCCGGGGTGAAGGCCACGACGGTCAGGACCCGGAATTCCGGCAGGGTCATGCGGTCGGCGTTTTCCTTCATGAAGGCCTGCAGCTGGGCGTCGGTCGGCTGAGCCGGCTGCGCGACGCTGCGCGGGTCGATCATGAAGTAGCCGACGTCGCGGGCTTCCAACTCGTAGATGGCGGTCAGCGCGCCGTAGGCCCGCGGCACGCGCAGGCCGTTCACCATCGCGGCGGCGGTGTGGGATTCGGCGATCTGGTCGCGCAGCAGGGTCTCGAAGCGCGCCGGGGTCAGGCCGTTCTCGTTCAGGCGCTGCTGGTAGAGCGCCTTGTCGAAGGCGCCGGAGACCTGGTCGAAGAACGCCGGGATCTTGCGCAGCTCCGATTCCATCAGCCGGTCGGACGGATGGATGCCGATCTTGCGCAGCATTTCGCCGAACGACTCGCGGGTGGCGATCTCGTCCATCAGCCGCCGGTCGAGACCGGCCTCGACCGCCTCCTCGATGGTGATCGGGCGCTTGGTCTGTTCTTCGGCGCCCTTGCGGAAGTTGTCGAACTCGCGGCGGAAGTCAGGGCCGGAGACGTGCCGGGAGCCCGCCTTCACGACATCGTTGGTGTAGTTGCCCTGGAAGGCGTCGTTGACGCCGAAGATCGCGAAGCTGACGACCAGCAGGCCGATCAGCACGGCGGCGACCCAGGATTTGGCGAATTGTCGGGTGGCGGACAGCATTTGACCCTACCGGAGCCCCTTCGGCGCGAATGTGGAACGGCGGGTATAGTGGAGGCCGCTTCCCCCCCGCAAGCACGTGACAGAAGAAGCTGCATAGCTTAACGGCCCTGCGACCCACGAAATGCGAGGCAAGACATGACTTCTCCGACCCCATTGATCGCCGGCAACTGGAAGATGAACGGGGTCGCCGCGTCGCTGGCGGAGGCCGAGGCGGTCGCCGCTGGGATCGAAAACAGCAAGGCGCGCGTGGCGATTTGCCCGCCTGCGACGCTGGTCGCACGGGCGGCTGCGGCGCTGGAAGGCGGTAAGCTGCTGGTCGGCGGCCAGGACTGCCGTGCTGAAGCGTCGGGCGCCTTCACCGGCGACGTCGCCGCGGAAATGCTGGTCGATGCGGGCGCCAGCCTGGTGATCCTCGGCCACTCCGAGCGTCGCGCCGGCTATGGCGAGACCGACGACGTGGTCGCGTCCAAGGTGGGCGCGGCCCTGCGCGCCGGCCTCGAGCCGATCGTCTGCGTCGGCGAGACCCTGGCCGAACGCGAGGCGGGCGATGCGCTGAGCGTCGTGACCGGGCAGGTGAGGGGATCGCTGCCGGCCGAGCTGACGGGCAAGGACTTCTGCGTCGCCTATGAGCCGGTCTGGGCGATCGGCACCGGCCTGACGCCGACCACGCCGCAGATCGAGGAGGTCCATGTCGCGATCCGCGCGACCCTGGTCGAGGCGTTCGGCGAGCACGGCAAGAGCGTGGCTATTCTCTACGGCGGTTCGGTGAAGCCCTCGAACGCCGCCGAGATTCTCGGCGCGGCCGAGGTCGGCGGCGCGCTGGTCGGCGGGGCGTCGCTGAAGGCCCATGACTTCCTGGGCATCATCAACGCGATCTGAGGCGCTCAGCTCGGCGGTCCCTTGAGCTCGACGGTGTTCCCTTCGGGGTCCTGGATGTAGATCGAGGGGCCTTCGCCGTCGGCTCCGAAGCGCGGCGCGGTTTCGCCGACCTCGACGCCGTGGGCGGCCAGGTGGGCGCGGATGGCCGCCTCGTCGAACGGCCGGACCACGAGCGCGAAGTGATCGAGGTTGCGTCCTTGGCTTTGAGGCGCTGGGCCGCCCTGACGGCCCAGCTTGCCGTCGACGGTCACCAGGTCGATGAGCGAGGCGCCGACGCGCATGTGGGTCATGCCCAGGTCCGGGCGGTCCCATTCGACGGGGCAGCCCAGAACGTCGCGGTAGAAGGCGATCATCTTCGCCTTGTCGACAATGCGCAGGACGATGTGGTCGAGGCCGGTGGTCTGGATCGGATGGCTCATGCGATCCTAGTTAGGCGGGGCGCCGGCCGTTGCTAGAGCAACAGCCCGAACAGGCGGCAGTCGCGGTGCTCGCCGTCCCGCAGGACATGGCCGCGCAACAGCCCTTCTTCCTCGAATCCGAGCTTCTCCAGCAAGGCGTCGGAGCGCAGGTTGCCCAGGTGCGTGCGGGCCGAGAGCCGCCTTAGCCCTATCGTCGCGGCGTGTCCGACGACCGAGCGCATCGCCTCCAAGGCATAGCCCTGGCCCCAGGCGCCGCGCCCCAGCATGAAGCCGATCTCGGCGCGCTTGTGCCAGCGGTCGATCTGGGAGAGATCGCACGCGCCCAGGAACTCGTCGCCGTCCAGGGTGTGGATCGTCCAATGCACGGCCTTGCCGGTGTCGGCCTCGGCGACTTGGCCTTCGACGATGGCGCGCACCAGGTCGGGGTCGTCGACCTCTGGGATGTCCCAATGCGCCATGACCTCGGGATCGTTGAGCAGCGGAAACAGCCGTTCGGCGTCCGGCGCCATGAGCGGCCGCAGACTGAGGCGTTCGGTTTCCAGAATCATGACCTTGTCCGAGCGATGCGACGCGCTAGCTATGGCCTTACGCGCTCCCTGGTGTTAGATCGCGCGCTTCATTTCGGAGCGGGGGACCGCCCGAAGTCATTGGATACGTCATGCTGCTCGGCATTCTGCTCACCATTCACGTCATCGTCTGCATCGCCCTGATCGCTGTGGTTCTGCTGCAACGGTCCGAGGGCGGCGCCCTGGGCATGGGCGGGGGCAACACCGGCTTCATGACGGCGCGCGGGGCCGGCGACCTGCTGACCCGCACGACCTGGATTCTCGGCGGCGTGTTCTTTGTGCTGAGCCTGACGCTGACGGTTCTGGCCGGCCAGGAGCGCGGCGCCTCGTCGGTCGTCGACCGCATCAAGGTGCAGGGCCTCGACCCGAACCAGCTGAACCAGCCGGCCGCGCCGCAACCGGCGGCTCCGACGGCGCCCAGCGACGCGCCCGCGCCGCTGACCGCGCCGACCCCGCAGGTTCGCAGCCCCTTTGAAGCGCCGGCCGCGCAAGCCCCGGCCGCGCCGCCGACCGCGCCCGCCGCGCCGTCCAACCCTTAAGCCCAGAATGATCGTGAGCCTGACAGAAAAGCCGCTTCGGCGGCTCGTTCGGCGTTTGTGCGCGCCGCTCCTCGCAGAACTTTGCTCTCAATCCACAGGCTTTGGCGAAACGCCGCAGGGCGCCCGCCGCGAATCGGAGGTAATCTGAACGCCCATGGCCCGGTACATTTTCATCACCGGCGGCGTGGTCTCCTCCTTGGGAAAAGGTCTCGCGTCCGCCGCCCTTGGCGCGCTCCTGCAGGCTCGCGGCTATAAGGTCCGCCTGCGCAAGCTCGACCCCTATCTCAATGTCGATCCGGGGACGATGAGCCCCTATCAGCACGGCGAGGTCTTCGTGACCGACGACGGCGCCGAGACGGACCTCGACCTGGGGCACTACGAGCGCTTCACCGGCGTGAACGCCACCAAGGCGGACAACATCACCACCGGTCAGATCTACAAGACCATCATCGAGAAAGAGCGCCGCGGCGATTATCTCGGGGCGACGGTGCAGGTGATCCCGCACGTCACCGACGAAATCCGCAACTTCGTGCTCAGCGATCCGGGCGAGGGCGTCGATTTCGTTCTGGTCGAGATCGGCGGCACGGTCGGCGACATCGAGGGGCTGCCGTTCTTCGAGGCGATCCGCCAGCTGGGCCAGGAACTGCCCCGCGGCCACGCCTGCTACATTCACCTGACGCTGCTGCCGTACATCAAGACGGCCGGCGAGATGAAGACCAAGCCGACCCAGCACTCCGTCAAGGAACTGCGCTCGATCGGCATCCAGCCGGACATCCTGCTCTGCCGCTGCGAGCAGCCGATCCCGGCCGGGGAGCGCCGCAAGATCGGCCAGTTCTGCAATGTGCGGGAAAGCGCCGTGATCCAGGCGATGGACTCGCCGAACATCTATCACGTGCCGCTCGACTACCACGCCCAGGGCCTGGACCGCGAAGTCTTGTCGGTGTTCGGCCTGCTGGACACTGCACCGGCGCCGGACCTCTCGCGCTGGCAGTCGATCTCCAACACCCTGACCCACCCGGACGGCGAGGTGAACATCGCCGTCGTCGGCAAGTACACCGGCCTGACCGACGCCTATAAGTCGCTGGTCGAAGCCCTGGTGCACGGCGGCGTCGCCAACAATGTCCGCGTCAAGTTCGACTGGATCGAGGGCGAGGCCTTCGAGCGCGAGGAGGGACTGATCTCCGAGCGCCTGACCGGCGTGCATGGCGTTCTGGTGCCGGGCGCCTTCGGCGAGCGCGGATCGGAAGGAATGATCCGTGCGGTCCGCTTCGCGCGTGAGCACGAGATCCCTTACTTCGGGATCTGCTTCGGCATGCAGATGGCGATGATCGAGGCGGCGCGGAACCTGGCCGGCATGACGCAGGCCTCGTCCACCGAATTCGGTCCGACGTCGGAGCCGATCGTCGGCCTGATGACCGAGTGGGTGCGCGGCAACGATCGCGAGACCCGCAGGGAAGGCGACGACCTGGGCGGCACCATGCGCCTGGGCGCCTACGAGGCGGTGCTCACGCCCGGCTCGAAGGTCTCCGAGATCTATGGCTCCAGCACCATCAGCGAACGCCACCGGCATCGCTACGAGGTGAACATCAGCTATCGCGCTGCGATCGAGAACACCGGCCTGTCGTTCTCCGGCCTCTCGCCCGACGGCGTGCTGCCCGAGATCTGCGAGCGCAGCGACCACCCGTGGTTCGTCGGCGTGCAGTTCCACCCGGAACTGAAGAGCCGGCCGTTCGACCCGCACCCGCTGTTCACCGGCTTCATCGGCGCCGCCAAGGAGCGGAGCCGGCTGGTCTAGGTTCGGAACTCCCTCCCCATCAGCGGGAGGGAGCGCTAGCCTGGCGTCATGCTCACGCAGGATGACGTCCGCCGCATCGCGCTGGCCCAGCCCGAGGCCTACGAGGCCGACCACCACGGCATGCCGTCGTTCCGCGTCGGCAAGAAGATCTTCTGCACGATCCACCAGGATCACCCGCGGACGATGCTGAAGCTCGATCCCGAGGACCAGCGCAACCTGGCGGAGGGCCGGCCGGGCGTGGTCGAGCCTGTGCCCGGCTATTGGGGCAAGAACGGCTCCACCTTCGTGTGGTTCGAGCGAATCGAAGCGGCCGATCTGGCCGATCTGATGCGCATGGCCTGGACGCAGGTCGCGCCGAAGTCTTTGCAGGCAAGGGTTTCGCAGCTTATTCACAAGGGCGGTTGAAACCGCGGACGTTTTCCGGCATACACCCGCGCTCACGTCGGCGGCCGCCCGTTCGGCCGCCTTCTCCATTTTCTACGCCTGCGAGATTTTCCGATGGCCGTTCCGAAGCGAAAAGTATCCCCCTCGCGGCGCAACATGCGACGCTCGCACCACGCGCTGGGCGCCAACTCCTATGTCGAAGACAAGGAAACCGGCGAGCTGAAGCGTCCGCACCACGTGGACCTGAAGACCGGCATGTACAAGGGCCGCCAGGTCATCACGCCGAAGGCCGACTAAGCCTCCGACGTTCCGGCGCGTCGCGCGCTGGGGAGTTTCGAAAGCCCCCGTCCGGGATGCCGGGCGGGGGCTTTTGCTTTGCCCGGTCGGCTGGCGATTTGCTCACGCGGGCGAAGGTGGCTAAACGAACGCGCGCCTTCCCGCCCAAAGACCTGGAGCTCCCATGACCGAAATCATCGACATCACAGCCCGTGAAATCCTGGATAGCCGCGGCAATCCGACGGTCGAAGTCGATGTCGTCCTGGAAGATGGCTCGATGGGGCGCGCGGCGGTCCCGTCGGGGGCTTCCACGGGCGCGCACGAGGCGGTCGAGAAGCGGGACGGGGACAAGAGCCGCTATGGCGGCAAGGGCGTCCTGCAGGCCGTTGAAGCCGTCAACACCGAGATCTACGACGCGCTGTCGGGCTTCGACGCCGAGGACCAGCGTCGCCTCGACCAGCGCCTGATCGAACTGGACGGCACCCCGAACAAGGCCCGCCTGGGCGCCAACGCCATCCTGGGCGTCAGCCTGGCGACCGCCAAGGCCGCGGCGATCAGCGCCGGCCTGCCGCTCTACAAGTATGTCGGCGGGGTTTCGGCCCGCGTGCTGCCGGTGCCGATGATGAACATCATCAACGGCGGCGCCCACGCCGACAATCCGATCGACATCCAGGAGTTCATGATCCTGCCGACCGGCGCGCCGACCTTCGCCGAAGGCCTGCGGATGGGCGCGGAGATCTTCCACGGCCTGAAGAAGGCCCTGAAGGACGCCGGCCACAACACCAACGTCGGCGACGAAGGCGGCTTCGCGCCGAACATCGGCTCGGCCGAAGAGGCGCTGGCCTTCATCGTCAAGGCCGGCGAAGCGGCCGGCTACAAGGCCGGTTCGGACTTCCAGCTGGGCCTGGACGTCGCCTCGACCGAGTTCTTCAAGGGCGGCAAGTACGTGCTGGAAGGCGAGGGCAAGACCCTGGATCCGGCCGGCATGGTCAAGTACCTGGAAGGCCTGGTGAAGAACTTCCCGATCGTGAGCATCGAGGACGGCGCCGCCGAGGACGATCTCGAAGGCTGGAAGCTGCTGACCGAAGCGCTGGGCGGCAAGGTGCAACTGGTCGGCGACGACCTGTTCGTCACCAACCCCGCCCGCCTGTCGATGGGCGTCGACAAGGGTCTGGCCAACTCGATCCTGGTGAAGGTCAACCAGATCGGCACGCTGTCCGAGACCATGGACGCCGTCGAGATGGCTCACCGCGCCGGTTACACCTCGGTGATGAGCCACCGTTCGGGCGAGACCGAGGATTCGACCATCGCCGATCTGGCGGTGGCGATGAACTGCGGTCAGATCAAGACCGGCTCGCTGGCCCGCTCTGACCGGACCGCCAAGTACAACCAACTGCTGCGCATCGAGGAAGAACTGGGCGACCAGGCGATCTACCTCGGCGCCAAGGCGCTCAAGCAGCTCTAAAACGCGCCACAATCGGCGGGCAGGATTTTTCGCATCCGGCCCGCCGAACCGGTGTTTGTAACCGGAAATTAAGCACGTTTGCGTGAGATGTCGCTGATCAGGAGTCCTGGATTCGACCGTGTTCGCGCGCTTCCGCCCATATCTGCCGACCGCGGCGCTTGTGCTCCTGATTTTCTATTTCGGGTTCCATGCCTTCACTGGCGAGCGTGGCCTTTTGTCGTCCACGCAACGGGATGCGGCGCTCGCGGCCAAGTCCCAGGAACTCGCCGACCTGCGCGCTCAGCGCCAGGATCTCGAGGCCCGCGCCAAGCTTCTGCGCGATTCCAGCCTCTCTGCCGACCTACTGGAAGAACGTGCCCGTTCCCTGCTAGGTTTCGGGCATCCGAACGACTATGTGGTCCGCGTGAAGCCCTAGGGCGGATTCGTTCGTTCATTAACGACCCGAAAGCGTGGAATTTAACCGCGCAAAATCATTCCTACGGGAGAGACAGATGGCGCGTGGGCAAACCAGCTCCGCAGCTAAGCGCAAGAGCAATGACTCCGACGGCGGCGCCGTAGGCGGCGTGACCAAGGACGAGCTGCTCAGGTACTATCGCGACATGTTGCTGATCCGGCGCTTCGAGGAGCGGGCCGGCCAGCTCTACGGCATGGGCCTGATCGGCGGCTTCTGCCACCTTTACATCGGCCAGGAAGCGATCGCGGTCGGCGTGCAGGCGATCAAGGAGCCTGGCGACCAGGTCATCACCGGCTACCGCGACCACGGCCACATGCTGGCCTGCGGCATGGATCCGCGCGAGGTCATGGCCGAGCTGACCGGCCGGGCCGGCGGCTCGTCGAAGGGCAAGGGCGGGTCGATGCACATGTTCTCGACCGAAGCCGACTTCTATGGCGGGCACGGGATCGTCGGCGCGCAGGTCGCGCTCGGCACCGGGCTGGCGCTGGCCAACCACTACCGCGACAACAAGAAGGTCTCGTTCACCTACTTCGGCGACGGGGCCGCCAACCAGGGCCAGGTCTACGAGAGCTTCAACATGGCTCGGCTGTGGAACCTGCCGGTCGTCTACGTGATCGAGAACAACCAGTACGCCATGGGCACCTCGATCGAGCGCTCCTCGTCAGAGACCCACCTCTACAAGCGCGGCTCGTCGTTCCGGATCCCGGGCGAAGAGGTCGACGGCATGGACGTGATGGCGGTGAAAGCCGCGGCCCAGAAGGCCGCCGACCACGCGCGGTCCGGCGAGGGGCCCTACATCCTCGAGATGAAGACCTATCGCTACCGCGGTCACTCGATGAGCGACCCGGCCAAGTACCGGACCCGCGACGAGGTCGACGAGGTGCGCAAGACCCGAGACCCGATCGACCATGTCCAGGAACTGCTGGAGAAGCAGGGCTGGGCCGACGAGGCCGCGCTCAAGGCGATCGACGCCGAGGTGAAGGCGATCGTCGCCGACGCCGCCGAATTCGCGCGCACCTCGCCCGAGCCCGAACCTTCCGAGCTCTATACGGACGTCTATCTGGAGGCCGCCGAGTGACCGACGTCCTTATGCCTGCGCTTTCCCCGACCATGGAGGAAGGCACGCTCGCCAAGTGGCACGTAAAGAAGGGCGACGCCGTCCGTTCGGGCGACGTGATCGCCGAGATCGAGACCGACAAGGCGACCATGGAGGTCGAGGCCGTCGACGAGGGCGTGGTCGAGGAGCTCCTGGTTCCCGAGGGCTCGGAAGGCGTGAAGGTCAACACCCCGATTGCCCGCCTGTCCGGCGACGGCGCGCCGGCCGCGGCACCGGCCCAGCCCGCCGAGCCGGAGAAGGCTCAAGCCCAGCCCGCCGAAGCGCGCGCCGAAGGCGAGGCGACGGCTCCGGTGGTTCCGAAGGTCGAACTGCGCGATCCCGAGCTGCCAGAGGGCGTCAAGCTCGCGAAGACCACCATCCGCGACGCCCTGCGCGACGCGATGGCCGAGGAGATGCGCAAGGACGACAAGGTCTTCCTGATGGGCGAGGAAGTCGCCCAGTACCAGGGGGCCTACAAGGTCAGCCGCGATCTGCTGCAGGAGTTCGGCGAGAAGCGGGTCATCGACACCCCGATCACCGAGTACGGCTTCGCCGGGCTTGGCGTCGGCGCGGCGATGGCGGGGCTGAAGCCGATCGTCGAGTTCATGACCTGGAACTTCGCCATGCAGGCGATCGACCACATCATCAACTCGGCCGCCAAGACGCTCTACATGTCCGGCGGGCAGATCAAATGTTCGGTGGTGTTCCGCGGCCCCAACGGCGCCGCGGCCCGCGTGGGCGCCCAGCACAGCCAGGACTACTCGGCCTGGTACGCCCAAGTCCCGGGCCTGAAGGTCGTCGCGCCCTATGACGCGGCCGACGCCAAGGGCCTGCTGAAGGCGGCGATCCGCGATCCGAACCCGGTCGTCTTCCTCGAGCACGAGATGATGTACGGCCAGGAGTTCGACGTTCCCGAGGACGTCGACTGGGTGGTGCCGATCGGCAAGGCCAAGGTCCGGCGCGAGGGCAAGGACGTCACCATCACCGCCCACTCGCGGATGGTCGGCCTGGCGCTGAAGGCGGCCGAGGAGCTGGCCGCGGACGGCATCGAGGCGGAGGTCATCGACCTGCGCACCCTGCGCCCGCTGGATCACGAGACCATCGTCGAGAGCGTGAAGAAGACCAACCGCCTGGTCACCGCCGAAGAAGGCTGGGGCCCGATGGGCGTCGGCGCCGAGGTCGTGGCGCGGGTTCTGGAGCACGCGTTCGACTATCTCGACGCGCCGCCAGCCCGCGTGCACCAGAAGGACGTCCCGCTGCCCTACGCGGCCAATCTGGAGGCCCTCTCGCTGCCCTCGGTCGAGGACATCGTGAAGGCGGCCAAGGCGGTCGCCTACAAGTGATGACCGGGCGCTCATGACCACGCTCGCCGGCCACTGCCACTGCGGCGCGATCCGGGTGGAGCTCGAGACCGGCAAGCCGGCCGGCGAGCTTCCGCTGCGATCCTGCCAATGCGGCTTTTGCCGGCGGCACGGGGCCATGACCACCAGCGATCCGGATTGCCGGCTCAACATCGAGGCGGCGCCGGGCTCGCTCAACCGCTACCGGTTCGGCCGGCGGATGGTGGAAGCCCTGCTTTGCGACGAGTGCGGCGTCTACGTCGCCTCGGTCATCCAGATCGAAGACAAGATGCTCGCCACGCTGAACGTGGCGGGCGTCGCCCTCGACGGATTCTCCGACCGTGCTGGAGAACCTGTCGCCTATGACGACGAAACTGACGAGGACAGGCTGGCCCGGCGAAAGGCGCGCTGGACGCCTACCGTGCTTGTCGAAGCCTCGCCCAGCGCCTGAGAAGCTTGAAGATGTCCATTGATGTTCTGATGCCCGCGCTCTCTCCGACCATGGAAGAGGGCACGCTCGCCAAGTGGCACGTGAAGAAGGGCGATAAGGTCTCGTCCGGCGACGTGATCGCCGAGATCGAGACCGACAAGGCGACCATGGAGGTCGAGGCGGTCGACGAGGGCGTCGTCGAGGACATCCTGGTGCCGGAAGGCTCCGAGGGCGTGAAGGTCAACACCCCGATCGCGCGGCTGAGCGGCGATGACGCCGCCGCTGCTGCGTCCGCGCCCAAGGCTGAACCGGCGAAGGCCGAAGCCCCGAAGACGGAAGCCCCAAAGATCGAGGCGAAGGCTGAGCCTGCCAAGGCGCAGGCGCCCGCTCCGGCCGCTGCGCCCGCCCGGACTTCGGGCGAGCGGATCTTCGCCTCGCCGCTGGCGCGGCGGATCGCGGGGCAGAAGGGACTGGACCTCTCCCAGGTCCAGGGCTCGGGCCCGCACGGACGGATCATCAAGCGCGACGTCGAGGGCGCGACGCCCCAGGCGGCCAAGCCGGCCGCGGGCGCCGCAGCGACCGCGTCTGCTCCGCGTCAGGCCCAGACCCTGGCCCAGATGGGCATTCCGGACGGCAGCTACGACCTCATTCCGCTGGACGGCATGCGCAAGACGGTCGCGCGCCGGATGACCGACAGCTTCCGCGACGTGCCGCACTTCCCGCTGACCATCGACCTGGAGATCGACGGGCTGCTGGCCAGCCGCGCCAAGATCAACGCCATGCTGGAGAAGCAGGGCGTGAAGGTCAGCGTCAACGACCTGGTGATCAAGGCCGCCGCGGTAGCCCTGAAGCAGGTGCCGGAGGCGAACGCATCGTATTCGCCCGAAGGCATCGCCATGCACCACAACGCCGACATCGCCATGGCCGTGGCGATCGAGGGCGGCCTGATCACCCCGATCATCCGCAAGGCCGAGACCAAGGGGCTGGCGCAGATCGCCGTCGAGGCCAAGGACCTGGCCGAGCGCGCGCGCACCCGCAAGCTCAAGCCCGACGAGTTCCAGGGCGGCACCTTCTCGGTGTCGAACCTCGGCATGTTCGGCATCAAGTCGTTCGGCTCGATCATCAACGAACCGCAGGGCTGCATCCTGTCGGTCGGGGCCGGCGAGCCGCGGCCGGTGGTCAAGAACGGCCAATTGGCGATCGCCACGGTGATGACCGTCACCTTGTCCTGCGATCACCGCGTGGTGGACGGCGCGACCGGCGCGCGCTGGCTGCAGGCCTTCAAGGCCCTGATCGAAGACCCCATCACGATGATCGTCTGAGGAAGCAGTAAGTCATGGATTTCGACGTCATCGTCATCGGCTCCGGCCCGGGCGGCTATGTCACCGCCATCCGCGCCAGCCAGCTCGGCTTCAAGACCGCCATCGTCGAGCGCGAAGCGCTGGGCGGCGTCTGCCTCAACTGGGGCTGCATCCCGACCAAGGCGCTGCTGAAGTCCGGCGAGGCCTATGAGAACCTCAGCCATCTGGCCGATTACGGCCTCAAGATCGAGAAGGCGAGCTTCGACTTCAGCAAGATCATCGAGCGCTCGCGCAAGGTCGCCGGTCAGCTGAACTCCGGCGTCGCCTTCCTGATGAAGAAGCACAAGATCGAGGTCATCGAGGGCGTCGCCAAGCTCGAGAAGGGGCAGGGGGCGCCGAAGGTGGTCGTGGCGCTGAAGGCCGGTGGTTCGCGGACCGTGCAGGCCAAGCACGTGATCCTGGCCACCGGCGCGCGGGCGCGGACGATTCCGGCCGTGGGCATGGAGCCGGACGGCGACCGCATCTGGACCTACCGCGAGGCCATGGTTCCGAAGGCGGCGCCGAAGTCGATGATCGTCATCGGGTCCGGCGCCATCGGCATCGAGTTCGCCAGTTTCTATCGGGCGCTGGGCTCGGATGTGACCGTGGTCGAGGCGCTGCCGCGCATTCTTCCGGTCGAGGACGAAGAGGTCTCCAAGACCGCCCACAAGGCCTTTGAGAAGCGCGGCCTGAAGTTCCGCGTCGGGGCCAGCGTCAAGAAGCTCGCCAAGTCCAAGACCGGCGTGACCATCGAGTTGGAGACCGGCGGCAAGGCCGAGACGCTGGAGGCCGACATCGCCATCGTCGCCATCGGGATCGTCGGCAATGTCGAGGACCTCGGGCTCGAGGGCGTGGGCGTGAAGGTCGAGAAGACCCACGTGGTCACCGACGCGCATGGCGGGACCGGCGTGCCCGGCCTCTACGCCATCGGCGACGTCGCCGGGCCGCCATGGCTGGCGCACAAGGCCAGCCATGAGGGCGTGCACTGCATCGAACACATCGCCGGCCTGAAGCCGAACAACCTCAGCTCGCCGATCCCCGGCTGCACCTACTCGACCCCTCAGATCGCCTCGGTTGGACTGACCGAAGCCCAGGCCAAGGAGCAGGGCATCGAGGCCAAGGTCGGCCGCTTCCCGTTCAAGGTGAACGGCAAGGCCATCGCCGCCGGCGAGACCGAGGGCTTCGTGAAGACCGTCTTCGACGGCAAGACCGGGGCCTTGATCGGCGCGCACATGATCGGGGCCGAAGTCACCGAGATGATCCAGGGCTTCACCTTGGCGATCACGCTCGAGGCGACCGAGGAGGAAGTGTTCGCCACCGTCTTCCCGCACCCGACCATGAGCGAGGCGATGCACGAGGCCGCGCTCGACGCCTACGGCCGCGTCCTGCACATCTGACGCGGGCGAGGGCGCCTTTGCGGGCGCCCTCGGGCTAAAGCCGTCTGCGGCGACCGCGGCGCAGGGCGTCGAGACTCCAGGCGCCGCCGCCGGCGAAGACCAGATAGAAGAACACGAAGCAGAACAGGATCGCCGGCTCGCCGCCGTTGAGCGCTGGCCAGAACCCCTGCGAGCCGTGGGCGATGAAATAGGCCGCCGCCATCTGGCCCGAACAGACGAACGCCGCCAGCCTGGTGAACAGGCCCAGCGCAAGCAGCCCGCCGCCGATCACCTCGATCCAGGCGGCGGCCAACAGCATCATCGGCAGCGGGTCGGGCGCCCCCGGCTGCGGCGCCGGGAAGTGGAACAGCTTCATCAGCCCATGTTCCATGAAGAGCAGGGCGGCGATGATCCGCAGCAGGCTCAGCACCCGCGGGGCCCAGGCCTCGAGGTTCGGCATAGCAGTCCCTCCCAATCGGCGCCGAAGCGGCGCGATGCAGTCGGGGATCAGGCGGCGCGGCGCCCGTCGGCCTCCGCCATTCGCGTGATCGCCACATAGTCGGTCTTGCCGGTGCCCAGCACGGGGATCTCGGGCACCCGGATGATCTTGCGCGGCACGGCCAGCTCGGGCGCGCCGATCGATTGGGCATGGGCGACCAGCGGGCCGGCATCGGCGTCGCGGCGATCGGTGACCAGCACCAGCCGTTCGCCCTTCTTCGGGTCGGGCATGGCGATCACGGCGTGACGGCTGTCAGGCCAGACGGCGGTGGCGATGTCTTCGGCGGCGGTCAGCGAGACCATCTCCCCGCCGACCTTGGCGAAGCGCTTCACCCGGCCGAGGATCTTGATCCAGTTGTCCGAGGTGATGTCGACCACGTCGCCGGTGTCGTGCCAGCCGCCGGGGGGCGGTTCGAGCCCGTTCTCGGTCAGGTAGCCGGCCATGATGTTGGGGCCGCGCACGAACAGCCGGCCGCCGCCCGGAATGCCCTCGACCTTTTCGAGCTTGGTCTCGATGCCGGGCAATAGTCCGCCGACCGTGCCGCGACGGTTGTCGGTCGGCTTGTTCACGGCGATCACGGGCGAGGCCTCGGTCGCCCCGTAGCCTTCCAGAACCGGGATGTCGCCGAAACGATCGCGGATCAGGTTGTGGGTCTCGTCACGCACCTTCTCGGCGCCGCAGACGATGAACTTGAGGCCCGACAGTTCGTCGCGCTCGGCGGCGCGGGCGTACTGGTTGAGGAAGGTGTCGGTGGCGAACAGGATCGAGGCGCCGGTGTCCTTGATCAGCGGCGGAATCTGTTTGACGTGAAGGGGCGAGGGGTACTCGAACGCCTTCATGCCCTTCATCAGCGGTAACAGGACCCCGCCGGTCAGGCCGAAGCAGTGGAACGTCGGCAGCGGGTTGAACATCACCCAGGACGGATCGAGCGGGATGTGCGCGGCGACCTGCTCCACATTCGCGATCAGGTTGGCCTGGCTGAGGATCACGCCGCGCGGCGCGCCGAAGCTGCCGGAGGTGAACAGGATCACGCCCGGATCCGACGGCTTGGTGGCGGCCCGGAAGCGCTTGGGGAAGGCTCCCGCGGCTGCGGCGAACAGCTTGTCGGACAGGCCGACGGTCTCGCGCACGTCTTCGAGGTAGGTGACCGCAGCCAGCGGCTCGAGCGCGTCGACCAGGTCGTGCAGCTTGCCCTGCTCGATGAAGCGGTGCGAGGTCAGCACGCGCTTGACCCCGGCGAGCTCGCAGGCAGCCTTGAGGTTGCGGATGCCGGCCGTGAAGTTGAGCATCGCCGGCGTGCGGCCGAAGGCGTGCAGCGCGAAGAAGGTGACGACGGCGCCGGCGCTTGCCGGCAGCATGACGCCCACGCGTTCGCCCTCGGTGGTCATGGCCGCGATCTTGCGGCCGAGGGCGAACGAGGCGCGGATCAGGTCGGTATAGGTGAGCGGCTTGCGTTCCTGGTCTTCCAGGATCGGCTTCTTGGCGCCGTAGGTGGCGCGCGCGTCGACCAGCGCATCGAAAAGAGAGCGCTCGCACGAACGCGGATCAAAAGAACGCGACAAAGGCGAAAACCTCCCCGAACGTCTCGCCGATTATTGTTGGGCGCGAGCCTATAGCCGACGCCTGAGCTTGAAAAGATGCGTAACAGGTCGTGAGCTTCGGCCTGCGCGTCAAGTCCGGAGACGCGCTTAAGTTCTTGCGGGGGCTGCCGAAATCGTCGCAGGCGAGGCCGGGGTCAGGCGGCCGTCGATGAAGCCGTCCACCGTATCGAGCCAAGGGCGGCGCCAGCGGTCGGCCTCCAGATGCAGAGCGCCGCGCGCGCCGGCCAGCGTGCTGGTCCGGCAATCGGCCAACTGACGGCAGAAGGCGTCGGCGCGTCTTCCCGGGTTGATCATCAGCACCGGCGCGCGCACCTGCCGCGCGCCCGATTCCAGCACCCGACTGGCGGTTTCGAACGCGTTCGTCCAGCCGAGGCTGGGGCCGGCCAGCCGCAGGTCGGGGTTGGCGGTCATCCAGGCGTGGCCGACCTGGCCGCGCCAGGCGTCATGCGTGCGCCCGGCCGTCTTGTCGTCCGCCGTCTCGCGGCTCCAGGGCTTCCAGCCGGCTGGCGGCGACGAGGCGCGCCGGACCGGACCGAGCAGCGCCTTTTCGGGCGGATCGGCGATCTGCGGCGAGCTGGCGATCACGCCGTCGACCTTCAAGCCCGAGCGCACCGCACTGAGCGCCACGACGGCGCCGTCGGCGTGTGTCAGCAGGACGAGCGGGGTGTCGGGAGACGGGCGCACGACCACGCGTACGAGTTCGCGCAAAGCCGCGACCTCCGGGTCGAAGGAGGGCGCAAAGCCCAGGTCGCGGGGCAGGACGTAGCGCCCGGAGCCGCCCTGGCCGGCGCGATCGAGGATCCAGACCGTGCAGCCGCGTTCGATCAGGTCGGAGGCGGTCTCGAACCAGACTTCGGCCGTTTCCCCGTATCCCGGCACGATGACCACGGTGGCCACCGGCACGCGCCGGGTGCTGGCGACCCCGTAGCGCTGCAGCGGCTGTTCGCCGATGCCGATATAGCCCCACGCCCAGCCTTCGGGCGGATAGAACCGCGGCGCCAGCGAGCCTGGCGTGCGGCTCTCGGCGAACGGCTCGCGGCCGCCGTCGCGCCCGCAGGCCGCGAGGGAAAGGACCAGAGCGGCGAGCAGATACGCGCGAACCATGGCGGAGTTTGACCATGCGTCGCCGGGCCGCTCAATCACGCCTTGATCCGGAGGGATAGAAAGCCGATCTAGGCCTTATGGCGACCGTCATCGACACCATCGGGGGGCAACGGCCCCGACATCCCGAAAAGCAGTCGCGCCCCGACACGCCGATCCTGCGAAAGCCGGAATGGCTGCGCGTGCGCGCTCCGGGCTCGCCCGGCTACAACGCCACGCGCTCGATCGTGAAGGAGCACGGGCTCACCACCGTCTGTGAAGAGGCGGCTTGCCCGAACATCGGCGAGTGCTGGAGCCAGAGCCACGCGACCATGATGATCATGGGCGAGATCTGCACCCGCGCCTGCGCCTTCTGCAACGTCAGCACCGGAAAGCCGCTGCCGCTCGACCCGACCGAGCCGGCGCGCGTGGCCGACGCCGTGCGCAAGATGGGCCTGAAGCACGTGGTCATCACGTCGGTCGACCGCGACGACCTGGCCGACGGCGGCGGCGCGCACTTCGCCGCGGTGGTCCACGCGATCCGCGCCGCGGCGCCCGGCACCACCATCGAAATCCTGACGCCGGACTTCCTGCGCAAGGCGCCGAGCGCGGCCGAGATCGTCATCGACTCCAAGCCGGACGTCTTCAACCACAACCTCGAGACCGTGCCGCGGCTCTATCTCTCGATCCGGCCGGGCGCGCGCTACTATCATTCCCTGCGCCTGCTGGAGCGGGTGAAGGAGCGCGACCCCAACCAGTTCACCAAGTCCGGCCTGATGGTCGGGCTGGGCGAGGCCAAGGAAGAGGTCATGCAGGTCATGGACGACATGCGGTCGGCCGGCGTCGATTTCCTGACCATCGGCCAGTACCTCCAGCCGACCCGCAAGCACGCGGCCATCGACCGCTTCGTGACGCCCGAAGAATTCAAGGCCTACGAAGAGATCGCCCGGGCCAAGGGCTTCCTGATGGTTTCGGCCAGCCCGCTGACCCGCTCGTCGCACCACGCCGGCGAGGACTTCGCCCGGCTGAAGGCCGCGCGGCTCGCCAAGGACGCGGCGGCCTAACCGCTTGCCGCGCCACCATTTCGAGAAGGTGCTGCCCTACGCGCCCGACCAGCTGTTTGCGCTGGTCGGCGACGTCGAGGCCTATCCGCAGTTCGTGCCGTGGGTGCAGTCGCTGCGGACCTGGAATCACGCCGCGCCGGCCGAAGGCGTGAGCCAGCTCGACGCCAAGGTCGGGGTCGGCTTCGCCTTTCTGAAAGAGACTTTCTCGACCCGCGTGCGGCGCGACGCCAACGCCCGCCAGATCGACGTGCAGCTGCTGTCGGGGCCGTTCAAGCATCTGGTGAACCGTTGGCGTTTTGTGGAAGCGCCAGGCGGAACCCGGATCGAGTTCGACATCGACTTCGAATTCAAGACCAGGCTGCTGACCGGGCTGCTGGAATCGAACTTCAACCACGCCGTCGAGCGGCTGATGGCCTGCTTCGAAGGGCGGGCGAGGGCGCTCTACCCGGCCTAGGTCATCCGGTCGCGCAGCGCCTGCAGCGCGGCCTGCACCGCCTGTTCCTGAATATCGGCGCGCGTGACGCCGTCGAACAGCTCGGAGCGGTGCATCAGCGCCTGGTTCGAGCGCGCGGTGGCGATGTGGACCGTGCCGACCGGCTTCATCGGCGTGCCGCCGCCGGGGCCCGCGACGCCGGTGATCGCCACAGCCACGTGGGCGTTCGAGGCCTCCAGCGCTCCCTCGGCCATCATGCGCGCCACGGGTTCGGACACCGCGCCGAGGTCGGCGATCAGGTCGCCGGGGACGCCCAGCAGCTCTTGCTTGGCGCGGTTGGTGTAGACCACGAAGCCGCGCTCGAAGACGTCGGACGCACCGGGGATCGAGCAGATCGCGCCCGCGACCAGGCCGCCGGTGCAGCTTTCGGCGGTGACGATGCGCAGCGAGCGCTCGCGCGCCTCGTCGATCAGCAGCCGCGCCAGGGTTTCGATCTCCAGGGAAAACATGGTGGGCGACTCCAGCGGGCTCTAGGCAAGGACGAAGGCTGACCACAACATCGCCGGAGCCCGCCACACAAGCCGATTCGATCCATGACCACGTTAGAACGGGCCGAACGGCCAGCCGCTTCGATCTCTCCGGTCCTCTTTGCGGTGACCACCTTCGCCAGCGCAGGCCTCGTCTTCCTGGTCCAGCCGATGGTGGCCAAGCTGGTTCTGCCGCTGCTCGGCGGCAGTTCGTCCGTCTGGAACACGTCCATCGCCTTCTTCCAGGCGGCGCTGCTGGTCGGCTACGGCTACGCGCACGCGCTGCAGAAGATCCGTTCGGTGCGCGTGCAGGCGCTCGTGCACGTCGCGGCGCTGCTGGTCGCGGCCCTGGCGCTGCCGCTGCGGGTGACGGGCGTGCTGGGCGAGCCGTCGTCCGAGCATCCGTCGCTGTGGCTGCTCGGGGTGCTGGCCGTCTCGATTGGCGCGCCGTTCGCCATCCTGTCGGCGACCGCGCCGCTGGTGCAGGCCTGGCATGCGCGCACCATCCATGCGCAGACCGGGGCCGAGCCTTACGCGCTCTATGCCGCCTCGAACCTCGGAAGCCTGTTGGCGCTGCTGGCCTACCCGGCGTTGGTGGAGCCGCTGGCCACCCTGCACGGCCAGACCGCCGGCTGGAGCACGGGCTATGTCGGCTTCGTGGTGCTGATGGCGACGCTGGCGCTGTTCGTGTCGCGCGCGCGGGTCGAGACGATCGCGGCGCCCGCCGAGGCCGGGCCCCGACCGAGCTGGCGCGACCGGGCGATCTGGGTGGGACTGGCGGCGATCCCGTCCAGCCTGATGCTGGGCGTCACGACCCACATCACCACCGACGTCGCCTCGGCGCCGTTCCTCTGGGTCATCCCGCTGGCGCTCTACCTGCTGACCTTCATCATCGCCTTTTCGGACAAGCCGATCATTTCGTCCGAACTGACGCTGACGCTGCAGGCCGCGGCGGTCGTCGCCTGCGCGTCGCTGATGCCGTTCAAGTCCGCCAACTTCATGCTGCAGCTGTTCGTGCATCTCGCGGCGTTCTTCCTGACGGCGCTCATGTGCCACCAGGCGCTGGTCGCCAGGCGACCGAAGCCGGCGCACCTCACGGAATTTTATCTGTGGATGTCGTTCGGCGGCGTGGTCGGCGGGGCCTTCAACGCCTTCCTGGCGCCGACGATCTTCTCGAACGTCTGGGAGTATCCGCTGGTCCTGGCGCTGGCCTGCCTGGCGCGGCCGGGTCTGCAGCCGGTGGAGCCCTGGCGCTGGGCGACCTTCGCGCTCGGCGTGATCGGCGCGGCGGCGGCGCCGATCGTCGCCCTGAAGTTCGGGATGGTCGATCACTTCAAGCCCATCGTGATCGCGCTTGTCGTCGTAGCGACGGTCAGCGCCTTCGTCATCCGCCGCCAGATGATCGTCTTCTTCGGTCTGGTGGCCGTGCTGTCGATCTCGGCCGAGCTGGTCGGCGACCGCGTCGACGTGCGCCAGAGCTGGCGCAGCTTCTTCGGGGTGCTGCGCCAGTCGGAGATGCCGGTGCCGGCGATGGGCGGGGCGGTGAAGATGCTGTCGCACGGCACGACCCTGCACGGCGCACAGGCGCAGGACCCGCGCTACATGTGCCGCCCGCTGGTCTACTACGCACCGGAGACGCCGATCGGCCAGGTCTTCAGCCACGAGATCAAGCGGCCGACCGCCTTGCGCGTGGGCGCGGTCGGGCTCGGCACCGGCGCGGTGGCGGCCTACACCCGCAAGGGCGATCACCTGACCTTCTTCGAGATCGATCCGCTGGTGATCCGGCTGTCGACCGATCCCGAACACTTCAGCTACACGACGACCTGCGCCAAGGGGGCGATCGACTACGTGGTCGGCGACGCGCGCCTGACGCTGGCCAAGCAGCCGGCGGGCACGTTCGACGTGCTGCTGATCGACGCCTTCTCGTCGGATGCGGTGCCGGCGCACCTGCTGACCGTCGAGGCGATGAAGGGCTATCTCGCCAAGCTGAAGCCTGACGGCGTGCTCATCGTCCACCTGTCGAACCGCAATCTCGAGCTGCGTTCGCCGGCGATGGCGGTCGCCGAGGCGGCGGGCGGATATGCGCTGATCCAGCGCCATAGCCCGGACAAGGACAGTCCACCACTGTGGGAGTCGGCCGAGGACGCGATGATCGTCACCCGCAGCCTGGCGGCGCTGGCGCCCTACGAGGCCGACGAGCGGTGGTCGCAGACCGACCCGACCTCGGCGCGGCCCTGGACCGACGACTACATGAACCTCGCCGGGGCGATGTACGCGCAGCTGAAGATCAACTGGCCCTGGCTGCCTTAGGCCGGGGTCTCGACGGCCACGATCGCCTGGGCCAGCAGGCCCTCCTGACGGCCGGTGAAGCCCATGCCCTCGGTGGTGGTGGCCTTTACGCTGACGCGGTCGAGGGGCACGCCCAGCAGGTGCGCCAGACGCTCGCGCATCGCGTCGCGGTGGGGGCGGATCTTGGGCCGCTCGCAGACCAGGGTGACGTCGGCGTTGATGATCCGGCCGCCCTTGTTCGTCAGGATTTCGACCGCGTGCAGCAGGAACCTGTCGGATGCGGCGCCCTTCCACTGCGGGTCGGACGGCGGGAAGTGCTCGCCGATGTCGCCTTCGCCGATGGCGCCCAGGATGGCGTCGGTCAGCGCGTGGAGCCCAGCGTCGGCGTCGGAGTGGCCGATCAGGGTCTGATCGTGGTCGATCTTGACGCCGCATAGCCAGACCGCTTCACCGGGACCCCAGCGGTGCGCGTCGACGCCCTGGCCGATGCGGGTGATGCGCGCGGCGCCCGACAGTTGCTCGGCCATGGCGAAGTCCTCCGGATAGGTGAGTTTCATCAGGCGTGGATCGCCGGGCGCGATGGTGACCTTGCCGCCGTTACGCTCGACGACCGCGGCGTCGTCGGTCGGTTCGGCGTCGGCCGGCCAGGCCGCGTAGGCCGCCCGCAGGACCTCGAGCCGGAACGCCTGAGGCGTCTGCGCGCGCCATAGGCCGTCACGCGGCACGGTCTCCTCGACCGCCTCTCCGCCACGCTTGAGGGTGTCGGCGACGGGCAGGGCGAGGACGGCGCCGTCAGAGCCCTCGATCGCCGCCAGCAGGCGTTGAATGTGCGCGGCGGTCAGGAACGGGCGCGCGGCGTCATGCACGAGCACGGCCGAGGCGCCCTCCGCCTCCAGGGCGGCGAGGCCCTGCTGGACCGAATCCGCCCGCGTGGCGCCGCCGCGCACCGCTGCCGCGCCCGGCACGCCGCGCAGAAGCTCGGCCGCCTCTTCCAGCCAGGGCTCGGCGACGACGATGACAATCTGTCGCGCCCCCGTGGCGGCGAACGCCTCGATCGACCAGGAGAGGATCGGGCGGCCGCCCAAGCTGCGCCAAGGCTTGGGCGCGCCAGGGCCGGCGCGAGTGCTGGAACCTGCGGCGACGATGACGGCTGAGAAATCCATGCCGTCTGTTTAGGGCGCGTACGCCTGCTGTCTAGGCTTTACGGCAGTGCACAATTTGCCTAAAACGGAGGCGATAGGGGTGACTATAAAATGAGCAACACGCTCAATATCGGGGATGTGGAGGTCGGCGGCCGCGCCTGGATCGCGCCGATGACCGGCGTGTCCGACCTGCCGTTCCGCAAGGCCGCCAGCAAGCTGGGCGCGAGTTATGTCGCGACCGAGATGGTCGCCTGCGCCGAGTTTTCAAAGGGCCGTCCGGACGTCGTCCGCCGCGCGGCCGTGGGCGAGGGCCTGCCGCTGATGGTGGTGCAACTGGTCGGCCGCGATCCCGCACATATCGCCGAAGGCGCGCGTCTGGCGGCGCAGGCCGGGGCGCAGATCATCGACTTGAACTTCGGTTGTCCGGCCAAGGAAGTGACCGGCGTGCTGTCGGGCTCGGCGCTGATGCGCGAGCCGGATCTGGCGGAGAGCCTGATCGCGGCGGCCGTCGACGCCGTCGACGTGCCGGTGACGGTGAAGATGCGGCTGGGCTGGGATGCGGCGTCGAAGAACGCGCCGGACATCGCGGCGCGGGCGCAGGCTCGCGGCGCGCGGGCGGTCACCATCCACGGGCGCACCCGCAGCCAGTTCTACAAGGACAGCGCCGACTGGAGCGCGGTGCGGCCGGTCACCGAGGCGGTCTCCATCCCGGTCATCGTCAACGGCGACATCGTCGACGGCGATAGTGCGCGTCGGGCGCTGGCGGCGTCCGGGGCGGACGGGGTGATGGTCGGGCGCGGCGTCTACGGGCGGCCCTGGGTCGCGACGCAGATCGAGACCGAGCTGGCCGGCGGCGTGTTCGAAGAGCCGCAGGCCGAGCGGCGGCTGGAGATCGCGCTGGAGCACTTCCGCGACAGCCTCAACTTCTATGGCGACCGCCTGGGGCTGCGGATCTTCCGCAAGCATCTGGCGTCCTACATCGAAAACGCGCCCTGGCCCGAGACGGCCGAAGCGCGACGGGCCGCACGTTCGACGCTGTGCCGGCTGGACGATCCGGCGGAGGTCGAAGCCGGCCTGACCGCCTTGTGGTGTCACCCTCAGCCGAGACTGGCCGCATGACCAACCAAACCCGCGCGGCGCCCAACGGCCTCAACCTGGAGCTTCTGAAGTCGAGCGCCTTCGACATCTCTCCTGAGCCGGCCCTCGTAGTCAGTCGCGACGGGGCGTTGGTGGCGGTCAACGAGGCGGCCGAGGCGCTGTTCGGCCAGGGCCTCGGCCTGCTGACCCGCGGCCGGTTCGGAGCGGCCTTGCCGCCCGGTTCGGCGCTGGTGTCGCTGCTGGACCGGGCCCGGGAGGAGGGTGTCCGGGTCCGCGAGCGCGGCGTGGAGATCAGCCTGTTCGGTCACCCGTCCTTCGAGGCGGACGGCGCGGCCGCGCCGCTCGGCGACGGCTCTGTGCTGCTGACCTTGCACGTGAAGGGCGGCGCGCTCGGCGGCGAGCGGACCGGCGCCGAGCAGGCGGGCCTACGGACCATCGTCGGGCTCGGCCACATGCTGGCGCACGAGATCAAGAACCCGCTGGCGGGCATCCGCGGCGCGGCGCAGCTGCTCAAGTCGGGCGCCAAGGTCGAGGACGCGCCGCTGGCCCAGCTGATCGTCGACGAGACCGACCGCATCCGGCGCCTGGTGGACCGGATGGAAGCGTTCTCCGACGACGCGCTGCCGGACTGCCATCCGATCAACATTCACCAGGTGCTCGACCGGGTGAAGGCGCTGGCCGCCAACGGCGTCGCCGACGGCTTGCAGCTGACCGACGACTACGATCCCTCGCTTCCGCCGGCCTATGGCGACGAGGACCAGCTGATCCAGATCTTCCTGAACCTGGTGAAGAACGCCGCCGAGGCCGCCCACGCGCGCGGCGACGGCCGCGGGGCGATCACCGTGCACACCGGCTACCGCCACGGCGTGAAGGTTCGCGCCGCCAAGGGGCATGTCCTGCGCGGCGCGCCGCTGGAGATCCGGGTCCAGGACAACGGCCCGGGCGTGCCCGCGCACCTGCGCGAGAGCCTGTTCCAGCCGTTCGTCAGCACCAAGACCCACGGGGCGGGCCTGGGCCTGGCCCTGGTCGCCAAACTGGTCGCCGGGCACGGCGGCCTGATCGATTTCGAATCCGAGCCGGGGCGCACGACCTTCCGTGTGCTCCTGCCGATCGCGTCTGGAGAGGATACGCCGGCATGAATGCGATGACGAACGCCAGCAAGAAGATCCTGATCGCCGATGACGACGCCTCGATCCGGCTGGTGCTGAGCCAGGCGTTCACGCGGCTGGGCTACCAGGTGCGGGCCACCGGCAACGCCACGACGCTGCTGAAGTGGGTGTCGGACGGCGAGGGCGACCTGGTCGTCACCGACGTGGTGATGCCCGACGAAAACGTGTTCGACGTGCTGCCGCGCATCCGCAAGGAGCGCCCCAAGTTGCCCGTCATCGTGATGAGCGCCCAGAACACGCTGCTGACGGCGGTCAACGCCGCCGACGCCGGGGCGTTCGACTACGTCTCCAAGCCCTTCGACCTGGACGACATGACCTCGGCGGCGCGGCGCGCGTTGTCGCGGCCGGCCGACACGGAAGCCACCAAGGCCCAGGCCCGGGCCGTGCGTGACGAGCGGCTGCCGCTGATCGGCCGCTCGGGTCCGATGCAGGACGTCTATCGCACCATCGCCCGGCTGGTCGGGGCCGACCTGACGGTGCTGATCCTCGGCGAGAGCGGCACCGGCAAGGAGCTGGTGGCTCGCGCCCTGCACGATATGGGCCGGCGCAAGGACGGCAAGTTCGTGGTCATCAACCTGGCCGCGGTCCCGCGTGAGCGGGTCGAGGCCGAGTTGTTCGGCCGGGACGATGGGGACTACGGCAAGCTGGTCGAGGCCGACGGCGGCACGCTGTTCCTCGACGAGATCGGCGACATGCCGCTGGACGCTCAGACCCGCCTCCTGCGGGTGATCGACGGGTCCGAGCAGTCCGTGAACCCCAAGACCGGCCGCCCGCCCAACGTGAGGATCATCGCGGCGACCAACCGCGACCTGCGGGCCTTGATCCAGCAAGGGCTGTTCCGCGAGGATCTGTTCTTCCGCCTGAATGTCGCACCGCTGCGCCTGCCGCCGCTGCGCGATCGCACCGAGGACATTCCGGATCTGGCCCGCGCCTTCCTGCTGCGCGCCAACCGCGAAGGCCTGCCGGCCAAGACCATCGACGCCAGCGCCCTTGAGCGGCTGAAGCTGCACGGCTGGCCGGGCAACGTCCGCGAGTTGGAGAACCTGATCCGGCGGATCTGCGCGCTCTATGGCGAGGAACTGATCACCGCCCGTATCGTCGAGCGCGAACTGGCCGATCAGCAGCCGCAGATCCCCGGTCACGAGGGGCCGGTGACCCTGGCGACGCTCGTCGAGCGCCACCTGGGCGGCTATTTCGCCGAACAGCCGGACGGCGTGCCGCCGCCCGGGCTCTACGATCGGGTGCTCGAGGAAATCGAGCGGCCGCTGATCCAGCTGACCCTGGCCGCCACCCGAGGCAATCAGGTGCGCGCCGCCGAGATCCTGGGCCTCAACCGCAACACGCTGCGCAAGAAGATCCAGGACCTGGGCGTCGAGATGGCACGCGGCCGCCGCTGATCAGACCGCCGGTTCGATCAGGGCCGAATAGACCAGGGTGCGCAGCTCTCGCCGGATCGGATAGGCCGACGAGGGCAGCACCTGGGTCATGAACACCACCGAGAGGTCCTCGGCCGGGTCGACCCAGAACGCGGTGCTGGCGGCGCCGCCCCAATAGAACTCGCCGTCGCTGCATGGCACCAGCGTGCGCGGCGCGTCCTGCACGACGGCGAAGCCCAGGCCGAAGCCGACCCCGGCGTTGGTGGCCTCCGAGAACAGCGAGCGCGACAGCTGGGTCAGGTCCTTGCCGTCCGGCAGGTGATTGGCCGTCATCAGGTCGAGCGTCTTGGGCGCGATCAACTGGACGCCGCCGAATTCGCCGCGGTTCAACAGCATCTGGCAGAACTTCATGTAGTCGGCGGCGGTCGAGACCAGCCCGCCGCCGCCGGAGACGAGCGACGGCGCCTGCAGGTAGGCGCTGGTCGTGGCGTCGTCCTGCAGGTCCAGGCCGCCCTTCGGCGTGGCGTTGTAGCAGGAGGCGAAGCGTCCCCCCTGGCCCTCGCGGACCTGGAAGCCGGTGTCGGTCATGCCGAGCGGCGTGAAGATCCGCTCTTGCAGGAACTGCTCGAACGGCATGCCGGCGATTTTGCCGACCAGGTAGCCGAGCACGTCGGTCGAGACCGAGTAGTTCCACGCCTCGCCTGGGGAGAACTCCAGCGGCAGGGTCGCCAGCGTCTGGATCATGGCTTCGAGCGGCAGCGTGCTGCCGATCTCGCCGACCCCGGCCTTGCGATAGGCGGCGTCGACATTGGTGCGGTTCTGGAAGCCGTAGGTGAGGCCGGAGGTGTGACGCAGCAGATCGACCATCTGCATCGGACGGGCGACCGGCTTGGTCAGAAAACCGCCGGTGACGCCAGCGTTGAACACCCCGAGGTTCGCCCATTCGGGAATGAAGCGGTGGACCGGATCGTCGAGCGCGACCTTGCCTTCCTCGACCAGCATCATGAAGGCCACCGAGGTGATCGGCTTGGTCATCGAATAGATGCGGAAGATGGTGTCGGCCTCGCTGGCCAAGTCGCGGGCGACGTCGCGTCGGCCGCCGACGAACTCGTGCACGATCTCGCCGTGGCGGGCGATCAGCACCTGGGCGCAGGGCATTCGGCCGGGCTGGAGGTACTTTTCGGTGATGAAGCGGTCGAGCTTGGCGAGGCGGTCGGGGCAGAAGCCAAGGGAGCGGGGATCGGCCATGTCGGGTCCTGGTCGTTGACGGCGAAGCAGGCGCCAACAGACCCGAACCGGCCGGGCGCGCCAAGTCCCAACGACGCATGAACGGCGAGGAGCGCGCACCCCGGTGCGCGCGCTCCCCGCTCAAGGTCAGGCCTGTACGGGCTCGCCGGCCAGTTGGGCGGCGCGCACCCGGCGACGGGCCTCGACCGCCAGGGCCAGTTCCTCCAGCAATTCGACGGAGGTTTCCCAGTCGATGCAGCCGTCGGTGATGCTTTGGCCGTAGGTCAGCGGCTGGCCCTCGACGAGGTCCTGGCGGCCGGCCACCAAGTGGCTTTCGATCATCAGCCCGGCGATCCGCTGGTCGCCGGCGGCGACCTGGGCGGCGACGTCGCGGGTCACCGCCGGCTGGTTCTCGGGCTTCTTGCCGCTGTTCGCATGACTGACGTCGATGATCACGCATTGACGCAGGCCGCTGGAGGCCAGCTCCGCGCAGGCGGCGGCGACGCCGGCGGCGTCGTAGTTGGGGGTCTTGCCGCCCCGCAGCACCACATGGCTGTCGTCGTTTCCGCGGGTGGCGGCGATGGCGGCCCGGCCGTCCTTGCCGATCGCCAGGAAATGGTGCGGCTGGCTGGCGGCCTTCACGGCGTCGACCGCGATGCGCAGGTTGCCGTCGGTGCCGTTCTTGAAGCCGATCGGGCAGGAGAGGCCGGAGGCCATCTCGCGGTGGATTTGACTTTCGGTGGTGCGCGCGCCGATCGCGCCCCAGGCCACGAGGTCGGCCAGGTACTGCGGCGTCGTCACGTCGAGGAACTCGACCGCGGCCGGCAGGCCGAGGGCGTTGACCTCGAGCAGCAGCTTGCGCGCCAGCGGCAAGCCCTCGTCGATGCGGAACGTGCCGTCCAGGTGGGGGTCGTTGATCAATCCCTTCCAGCCGACGGTGGTGCGCGGCTTCTCGAAATAGACGCGCATGACGATCTCGAGCTGGCCCGCGAAGCGGTGGCGCTGTGCGGCCAGTCGTCGCGCGTAGTCCATCGCCGCGACGGGATCGTGGATCGAGCACGGGCCGATGACCACGACCAGCCGGTCGTCGTCGCCATGCAGGATCTGATGAATGGTCTGTCGGCTGTCCGACACGAGGGCGCCGATGGCGTCGCTGGCCGGCTGGTCGCCCATCACCTGCGCCGGCGAGGCGAGGGGCTTGATGTCGAGGATACGTAGGTCGTCGGTGGTCACTGGTGCGCTCCGGGTGGTTTCAGTCTCCGGCGGCGCAAAAGAAAAGCCGCCAGGTGCTGGCGGCTGGGTGGGTCTTGCGTCCTATGACAGCGTGCTGTCGCGCGATCCCCTTCCTCCGCCAGCGGCATCGGAATAGCCAAAATACCAAAACGAATATTGGCTGGTGGCGAGGATCATCACCTCCACCGATAGCGCACTCGAAAAGCGCTGTCATCCCCAAGCAACTGTGAAGCCTGGGCGCAACATCACTGTTGAATTTGGGGCACAGGTGATTAGGGTCGCCGCTGCAATGGCGTCTCTGAGTCACGATGGCGGAACTCACGCGACGCCCGCCGCGCGGTTCTGGCGGGCGCTGCAATCACGCTATGTGCTTGGCGGCGGCTACGCGCTGGCCGCGGTGCTCACAGCGGTCGCGATCCTGTTGGCGGCGTCGCCGCCCGAGACCGGCCCGCTGGCGCCGGCGTCCAAGAACATCCTCGCGATCCTTGGCCTCAACCTGGTGCTGATCCTGGCGCTCGCGGCGCAGGTCGGGTTCCGGGTGGCGACGCTGATGCGGGCGCGGTCGGTCGATCCGGCGGCGCGGCTGCACGTGCGGTTCGTGACCCTGTTCGCCTTGGCCGCGGTGGCGCCGGCCATGGTGGTGGCGCTGTTCTATACCGTGCTGGTCAACCGCGGCGTCGAGAACTGGTTCTCCGAGCGGGTGCAGACCGTGGTCGAGAACTCGGCGACGGTGATGCGCTCGTATGTCGACGACCAGAGCCAGTTCGTCGACGAGCACGTCACGCTGATGGCCAACGACCTGAACCGCGCCGCGCCGGCGCTGCAGGTCAGTCCCGTCACCTTCAGCCACTTCCTGGCCTACCAGGCGTCCTACCACGCCTTCCCCGCAGCCTACCTGATCGATCGGGAAGGCCGGATCCTGGCGCGGGCCGAGGCGGTGGACGTGGTCGGCTTCCAGGCGCCGCCGCCCTCCAGTTTCGCCGCGGCGGACGAGGGATCGATCTCGGTGTCGCCGAACCTGACGCGGGCGCTCACGCGGCTCACGGCCTATCCGGACGCCTATCTCTATGTGACGCGGCCGGTGCAGGCCGGGATCGTCAATCAGTTGCACGAGGCCGACCGGGCGGTGACCGCCTATCGCGAGGCGGCGGAGAGCCGCGCGCGGATTCAACGGGTATTCGCGCTTTCCTACATCGAGACGGCGATGCTGGTGCTGGTCGGCGCGGTGTGGCTGGGCATGGGCGCGGCCAGCACCATTTCGGCTCCGGTCGGACGGCTCGTGCAGGCGGCCGGGCGGGTCGCCGGCGGCGACCTGGACGCCCGCGTCGACACCTCGGAAGACCCCGAGGAACTGGCCGTCCTGTCGCGCGCCTTCAACAGCATGACCCACGATCTTCAGGCCCAGCAGGCGGCGCTGAAGCGGGCCGGCGACGAGGCCGAGGAGCGCCGCCAGTTCATCGAAACCGTGCTGGCCGAAGTGTCCGCCGGAGTCATCGGCCTCGACACCGACGGCCGGATCTCGGCGGTGAACCGCCAGGCGCGCATTCTGCTCGACCTCGTCGAGGGGCAGACCAGCGGCCGGCGGTTGGCCGAAGTGGCGCCGGAGTTCGTGGCCATCGCCGAGCGCGCCGACGCGGCCGGAGAGGCGGAGGCCGAGGTCGACGTGGCGCGGGCCCGTGAGACTCACCGCCTGCGCGTGCGCGGCAGCCGCTCTGAAGGCGGGCTGGTGCTGACCTTCGACGACATCACCCGCTTGGTCTCGGCCCAGCGCAATGCGGCCTGGCGCGATGTCGCTCGGCGTATCGCCCACGAGATCAAGAACCCGCTGACCCCGATCCAGCTCTCGGCCGAGCGCCTGCGCCGCAAGTTCCGCAAAGACGTCGCCCAGGAGGACCTGGAGACCTTCGACCGCTGCACGGACACCATCGTGCGCCAGGTCGACGGGATCGGGCGGATGGTCGACGAGTTCTCGTCCTTCGCCCGGATGCCGGCCCCTAAGTTCGCCGCGCAGGATGGGGCCGAGCTGGTCCGGGCGGCGGTGTTCGCCCAGCGGGTCGCCGCGCCGGACATCGACGTCGAGCTGCTCGACCCGACGCCGCAGGTGACGCTGGTGGCCGATGGGCGGATGCTGGCCCAGGCGCTGACCAACATCCTCAAGAACGCCGCCGAGGCGGTCGCCGCGCGCGTCGCGGTCGAGCCGGAGCCCAAGGGGCGCATCACCGCGCGCCTGACCTCTGACGAGCAGGGGGTGCAGGTGATCGTCGAGGACAATGGCGTGGGCCTGCCCGACAAGGACCGCGACCGCCTGACCGAGCCCTATGTCACCACGCGCGAGAAGGGCACCGGGCTCGGCCTGGCGATCGTCAAGCGCATCCTGGAAGACCATGGCGGCGAACTGATTTTGACCGATGCGACGGGCGGCCGCGGCGCCCGTGCAGTGCTGAAACTTCCCACGGCGGCGCCGGCTTCGCCCGACGCCGCCGCCGGACCTGAGCCCAGGGCTCAAGACGCAGGAGTGATGTGATGGCGGCTGATGTACTGGTGGTCGACGACGAGGCGGACATCCGTGAACTCGTCGCAGGCATCCTTTCGGACGAAGGCTATGCGGTGCGCACGGCCAACGATTCCGAGAGCGCGCTGGCCGCCATCAAGTCACGCAAGCCGGCCTTGCTGATCCTCGACATCTGGATGCAGGGCGGGGGGATGGACGGGCTGGAGCTGCTCGACCTGGTCAAGACGCTGGATGCGGACATTCCGGTGATCATGATCTCCGGGCACGGCAACATCGAGACGGCGGTCAGCGCCATCAAGCGCGGCGCCTACGAGTTCCTGGAGAAGCCGTTCAAATCCGACCGCCTGCTGCTCTGCGTCGAGCGGGCGCTGGAGACCAGCAACCTCAAGCGCGAGAACCGTCGCCTGCGCGCCCAGACGATCCAGCCGGACGGACTGATCGGCAAGTCGGTGGTCACCCAGCAGCTGCGCGGCCTGATCGCCAAGCTGGCCTCGGCCAACAGCCGGGTGCTTATCGCCGGCCCGCCGGGGTCGGGCAAGGAGACGGTGGCGCGGCTGATCCATGCGGCCAGTCCGCGGACGCGCAACGAGTTCGTGGTGATCAGCGCCGCCGGCATGACGCCCGAGCGGGTGGACACCGAACTGTTCGGCGAAGAGCTGGAAGGCGGCCGTCCGGCCAAGATCGGCGTCTTCGAGCGCGCCCATGGCGGGACGCTATACCTCGATGAAGTGGCGGACATGCCGCGCGAGACCCAGAGCCGTATCCTGCGGGTCCTGGTGGAGCAGCGATTCCGCCGCGTGGGCGGAGAGCAGGACGTGCAGGTCGATGTTCGGGTGGTCTCCTCGACCTGCCGCGATCTGCGCGAGGAGATCAATGCGGGTCGCTTCCGCGAGGATCTGTTCCACCGCCTGAACGTGGTGCCGGTCAGCGTGCCGGGGCTGTCGGAACGGCGCGAGGACATCCCCGAGCTGATCGACTACTTCGTGAACCGGATCTGCGAGGCGACCGGCATGCCGCGCCGGCGGCTGGCCGACGACGCGCTGGCCGCGCTGCAGGTGCGGGCCTGGCCCGGCAACCTCAGCCAGCTGCGCAACAACGTCGAGCGCATGCTGATCCTGGCGGCCGGCGACCCGGGCGAACCGATCAGCGCCGAGATGCTGCCCAACGATGCGGTGGTGAACGACCAGCCGTCGAGCCTGGGCGCCGAGAAGATCATCGCCCTGCCGCTGCGCGAGGCGCGCGAGGTGTTCGAGCGCGAGTATCTCAACGCCCAGATGCTGCGGTTCTCGGGCAACATCTCGCGGACCGCGGCCTTCATCGGCATGGAGCGCTCGGCCCTGCACCGCAAATTGAAGTCCCTGGGCCTGTCGGGCGCCAGGCCTATGGAAGAAGAGGACGCGTAAGGTGGGGCGTATCGCCTATGTGAACGGGCAGTTCGTGAGGCACGGCGAAGCCGTGGTGCACATCGAGGACCGCGGCTACCAGCTCGCCGACGCGGTCTACGAAGTGTGGGCCCTGTTCGACGGCAAGCTGGCCGACGCCGAAGGCCACTTCGCGCGGCTGGAACGCAGCCTCGGCGAGCTGCGCATTCCGATGCCGATGAGCCGCGCGGCGCTGACCATCGTTCTGCGCGAGGCGGTGCGCCGCAATCGGATCAGCGAGGGCCTGCTCTACCTGCAGGTCGGCCGCGGGGTCGCCCCGCGCGGCCACGCCTTCCCGGACCAACCGGTCCCGCCGGCGGTGGTCATCACGGTGTCCGCCGTCGATCGGGCGACGAGCGAGGCCAAGGCCGCCAAGGGCGTGAAGGTCATCACCACGCCGGAGAACCGCTGGGGCCGCTGCGACATCAAGACCGTCGGCCTGCTGCCCAACGCGCTCGCCAAGCAGGCGGCCAAGGAGCGTGGCGCCGCCGAGGCCTGGTTCGTCGACGAGCTGGGCTTCGTCACCGAGGGCGCTTCGTCCAACGCCTGGATCATCGACGCCGACGGGGTGCTGCGCACCCGCGACACCAACGCCAACATCCTGCGCGGCGTCACTCGGCGCACGCTGCTGGACGTCCTGCGCGACGAGGGCATGAAGGTCGAGGAGCGGCCGTTCACGCCCGCCGAGGCCGTCGCTGCGAAGGAGGCGTTCATCACCGGCGCCGGCAGCCTGGTGCTGCCCGTCGTGGCCGTCGACGACAAGCCAATTGGAAATGGTGAGGTCGGACCGGTGGCGATGAAGCTCCGTCGCCTCTATATCGAGCGCGCGAGGGCGACCGCCGTCTGATGCGAGCGGCGCGATTGCGTCGATCACATCGGCCGGTCTAGCCTCATGCATGTGTGTGGGAGGCGTGTTGCCTCCCGGAACAGAAAAAAGGGCGACAAGCCATGTCCGGCAACGAAAAGAAACAGAACCTCCAGGACACGTTCCTGAACAGCGTCCGCAAGTCGAAGACGCCGCTGACGATTTTCCTGGTGAACGGCGTGAAGCTGCAGGGCGTCGTGAGCTGGTTCGATAATTTCTGCGTGCTCCTGCGTCGCGACGGCCAGTCGCAACTGGTCTACAAGCACGCCATTTCCACCATCATGCCGGCCCAGCCTGTTCAGCTCTATGAACCGGCGGAAGACGAGGGCGATTGACCTCCAAGTCCATCGATCGTGAAGCGCCCCCTCAGGGGGCGCTCGTCATTCATCCCCAGCGAGACGGCCGCGACTCGGCGCGCAGCTCACAGGCGCGCCTGGACGAGGCCGTCGGCCTGGCGCTGGCGCTCGACCTCGAGATCAGGGACGCGATCATCGCGCCCCTGCGCAAGCGCACGCCCGCGACCCTGTTCGGCAGCGGCAAGGTCGACGAGATCGGGGCGCTCTGCGCCCAGCACGATGTCGACGTCGCCGTCGTCGACGACGCCCTGACGCCTGTCCAGCAGCGCAATCTGGAGAAGGCCTGGCAGGTCAAGGTGATGGACCGCACGGGCATGATCCTCGAGATCTTCGCCCGGCGCGCCCGCACCCGCGAGGGCATCCTGCAGGTCGAACTGGCCCGGCTGTCCTATGAGCGCTCGCGCCTGGTCCGCACCTGGACCCACCTGGAACGCCAGCGCGGCGGCTTCGGGGTCATGGGCGGTCCCGGCGAAACCCAGATCGAGACCGACCGGCGGCTGCTGGCCGAGAAGATCGGCAAGCTGAAGCGCGAGCTGGTCGAGGTTCGGCGCACCCGCAACCTGCAGCGCGGGGCGCGCCAACGCCACCCGTTCCCGGCCGTGGCCCTGGTCGGCTACACCAACGCCGGCAAGTCGACCCTGTTCAACCGCCTGACCAAGGCGGACGTGATGGCGGCGGACATGCTGTTCGCCACTCTCGACCCGACCCTGCGGATGCTGGACCTCCCCGATGGGCGGCCGGCGATCTTGTCGGACACGGTCGGCTTCATCTCCGATCTGCCGCACGAACTGGTCGAGTCCTTCCGCGCCACCCTCGAGGAGGTGAAGGAAGCCGACGTCATCCTGCATGTCCGCGACATCGCCAGCGAGGAGAGCGAGGCCGAGGCCGAGGACGTTCGCACCGTGCTCGACCGCCTTGGCGTCGATGTCGAAGAGCGCAACGTCATCGAGGTCTGGAACAAGGCCGACCTGCTGGAGCCCGAGGATCGCGAGCAGGTCGCCGGCGACGCCCGCCGCCACCAGCCGCCGGCGGTCATGGTTTCGGCCGTGAGCGGCGAGGGCTGCGACGCTCTGCTGGCGACGATCGCACGTCTGGTGGACGACGCGCCGCCCGTGTCGGTCAAGCTGACGGCTTCCGACGGCGCGGCGATGGCGTGGCTCTACCGGCATGGCCGGGTCATGGATCGCGTCGACGAGGAGGATGGCGGCGCGCGCATCGCCGTGCGGCTGAACGCCCAGGCGCTGGGTCAGTTCGAGCAGCAGTTCCCGAAGGCGGACCTGACCCCGCTCTAAGCCTTCTCGGCCGCCTTGGCCGCGTCCCAGAGGGCGTCCATCTCTTCGAGGTCGGATTGGTCGGCTGACTTTCCGCGCTTGGCCAACTCGGCCTCGATGAACTGGAAACGACGCGCGAACTTGGCGTTGGTCGAGCGCAGGGCGTCCTCGGGCTCCAGGTCCAGCTTGCGGGCCAGGTTGGCGCAGACGAACAGGATGTCGCCCAGTTCGTCGCGCATCCGGGCGACATCGCGGCCGGCCGCGATCTCATGCTCCAGCTCGGCGGTCTCCTCGCGCAGCTTGTCGAGCACGAACGAGACGTCCGGCCAGTCGAAGCCGACGCGCGCGGCGCGGGCGGTCAGCTTCACGGCGCGGGTGAGGGCGGGCAGGCCGGTCGGCACGTCGTCCAGCAGGCTCTGGTTCTTGCCCTTCCTGGCGCGCTCCTGGGCCTTGATGACCTCCCAGGCGCGGGTCTGTTCGGCGCTGGTGCGCTGCTCGTCCTCGCCGAACACGTGCGGGTGGCGGCGGATCATCTTCTCGGAGATGGCGTCGGCCACGTCGTCGAAGGCGAACGCCCCTTGTTCCTGCGCCATGCGGCTGTGGAAGACGACCTGCAGCAGCAGGTCGCCCAGCTCCTCGCGCAGATCATTGAGGTCGCCGCGCTCGATGGCGTCGGCGACCTCGTAGGCTTCCTCGACCGTATAGGGCGCGATGGTCGCGAAGGTCTGTTCCAGATCCCAGGCGCAGCCCCCGTCAGGGTCGCGGAGCCGCGCCATGATGGACAGCAGGCGGTCGATGGGGCGCTGATCGCTGGGAGTGGAGCTCATGGACTATTCGGCGGCCTCTGCGAGTTCGGCGTCCTTCATATCGCGAGCCGCGAGGGCCGCGCGAATCTCGGCGTGCCGTTCGGAGGTCAGCGGGAAGCCCCAGACGATGACGCTGGCGGCGATCGACATCGCCGCCGGCACCGCCGCGAACAGGATCGCCAGGCCCTGGAGGCCGGTGTCGACGCCCGTGCCCTTGGGATCGAAGCCGATGGCCTGGAGGAGTGGGAAGCTGACGCCGACGGCGGCGGCCGAGCCGACCTTCACGGTGCCCGACAGGATCGCATAGAGCAGACCGGTGCGGTCGACGCCGCTGGCCAGCCGTTCTTCGTCGCCGATGTCGGCCATCATCGCCCGCAGCAGGAACGCGCCGGCCGCGTAGGGGACGCCGATCATGAACATCAGCACCGCGGCGGGGATCATCGCGCCTTGAGGGATTATCAGCGAGCAGAGGGTCAGGCCCGCATAGACGATCCCCGACACGGCGAGCGCGCGGTGCTTGGAGATCTTGTAGGAGAGCCAGGTCCACAGCGGCGCGCCGAACAGGCCGCCGATGAAGTAGATCAGCAGCAGCAGGCTCGCCTCGGCGTGCGAGAAGCCCTTCACGCGGCCGAAGAAGAAGAAGAAAAGGGCGCCGGTGATCGCCGGACCGGTGCCGATCAGCAGGTCGGCGACCAGGATGCGCACCACGCTCGGGCGCTTGAACAGCGCCAGGTATTCGCGGAAGCCTGACTTCTTGACCTCGGAGACCACTTGCGGCTCGGGGACGCGCCACAGCGCGAGGGCTACGGTGATCGGCAGCAGTATGACGATGAACCAACCCATCGCCTGCACCCCGGCGCGGTGTCCGGTGACGCCCAGCAGCGGCAGCAGGGCGGGCAGGGTGAGGACGAAGATCATGCCCACGACGTTGCCGGCCTGCCACCAGGCATAGATCCGCGAGCGCTGATCGTACTGCGGCGAGAGCACTGCGGCCCAGGCCAACTGGGAGAGGCCGGCGATCGAAACGCCGGCATAGACCACCAGCAGCCAGAGCCAGAGGTAGCCGGTGGAGACGCCGGGCTTGGCCATGAACAGCATGTAGGAGGCGAGCATCAGCAACGGCGCGCTGATCGCGAACCAGAGCTTGAAGCGCCCGAACCGCGAGCGCGTGCCGTCCATCACCCCGCCGATGTAGGGATCGAACGCCATGTCGAGCAGCCGCACCAGCATGAACGCCATGCCGACGGCGCCGAGGCTGAGGCCGAGTTTGTTTGCGTAATACTCGGGGAGATAGACCACGAGAGGCAGGCCCAGGCCCGCCAGAGGCAGACACGGGGCCGCCAGGGCCGCGAGTGTCCAGTTGGAACGCCGTTCCGCTTGCGCGGTCATCTCACTCATCCCCTAACGCTTCCGGATCTACGGGCGTCCGGCGAGCGGCGCGATGTGAACCCTCAGGCCTAGGGGTGGCAAGGCCTATCGGCGTTATCGGCGTGCGTACACATTGCCGCGGCCCAATTGGAAGGCGAAGCGGTTGAAGGCGTACTCGGCGTCCGACCAGGTGGTGGTCAGGCGCGATTGGCGGATGTCGGTTTCGTACCAGTCGTAGCGGATCGGGGTGACCTCGCCGTCGACCGAAATGGCGCGGCCCTCAATCTTGGCGCCGCCGACGCCGAAGCTCTCCATCGACAGGCCGGGCTTGTCGCCGAGCTGCTTGAAGGTCGGGCGATTGGGGCGCGCGTCCACAAGGGTCAGTTCCAGACGGCCGCCGGCCAGCACGCCGGTGCGGTGCATCTCGCGCTCCACGTCCTTGCGCAGTTCGGTCGCGAGGCGTTCCAGGTCGCGGACGCCGTATTCCTCGGCGGCTTTCTTCTGCAGTTCGGGGCTGAGCGTGACCTGCACGCTGGCGACGGTCGGCATGGGCTCGGCGAAGGCCGAACCGACGAGCGCGAAGGTGGCGAAGGCGGTGAAAAGCAGGGCGCGCATAACTGGCTCCAAACGGAAGGGCGACACAGTCTGTCTGACTAGATGGGGCGCACGACCGCCTGTCGCAAAGCCATCATCCAAGCGTGACCATAGTGTGGCGCGCGGCCCGGGGATCAGGCTTGACCTGAAGGGGGCGGCGCCCAAGTCTGCCCGCCAGGGGACGGGCATGTTCAATCGTCAAACGGAGACGACCTGTGGCGCACAAGTTCGAAATCTATAAGGACAAGGCCGGAGAATTCCGGGTTCGCTTCAAGTACAACAGCGAAACGATGTTCTCGACCGAAGGATATTCGTCGAAGGCGAGCGCTCAGAACGCGATCGATTCCATCAAGAAGAACGGTCCCGGCGCCGAAATCGAAGACAACTCCTAAACGGATGCGTCCGCCAGGCGTGCGAGTTCATCGCGCGCCTGTGCGGCGATCTCGAACGACCTGACCCGGGCCGCGTGGTCGTAGACCTGGGCGGTGACCATCAGTTCGTCGGCGCCGGTGCGGCGGACGAAATCGGCCAGACCCTGACGCACACGCTCGGGCGAGCCGACGATCGAACAGCTCAAGCTCTGCCGCAGCATCGCCCCGCCCAATTCGTCGAGGCGGCCCTCCGGGTCGTCGATCGGCGCCGGCAGCGGGCCCGGGCGGCCTTGGCCAAGGTTGATGAAGGCCTGCTTGAGCGATGTGAACAGCCGCTGGGCCTCGGCGTCGGTGTCGGCGGCGGTGACGTTCACGCCCAGCATCACGTGCGGCTTGTCCAGGTGCTCCGACGGCCGGAACTGGCTGCGATAGACGTTCAGCGCCAGCTCCAGCTGGGCGGGGGCGAAGTGCGAGGCGAAGGCGTAGGGCAGGCCAAGCGCGGCGGCGAGCTGCGCGCCGTAGGTGCTGGAGCCCAGCATCCAGAATTCGACGTCCAGGCCGGCGCCGGGCACGGCGCGGATGAGCTGGCCCGGCTTCACCGGCTCGAAGTAGTTCATCAGCTCGATGACGTCGCGCGGGAAGTCGTCGATGTCGCCGGCCAGCGTGCGGCGCAGGGCGCGGGCCGTGGCCTGGTCGGAGCCGGGCGCACGGCCGAGTCCCAGGTCGATGCGGCCCGGATAGAGCGAGGCGAGGGTGCCGAACTGCTCGGCGATCACCAGGGGTGCGTGGTTGGGCAGCATGATGCCCCCGGCGCCGACCCGGATGGTCGAGGTTCCTTCGGCCACATAGCCGATGACCACGGAGGTGGCCGCGCTGGCGACGCCGGCCATGTTGTGATGCTCGGCCAACCAATAGCGCTTGTAGCCGTAGCGCTCGGCGTGCTGGGCGAGGTCGCGGCTGTTGCGCAACGACTGGGCGGCGCTGCCGCCTTCGACGATCGGCGAGAGATCGAGAACCGAGAGATCAACCATCAGCGCGATATAGGCGCTTGCTGCGCCGCTGGGAGGGGCCAAACGCCCAAGCTGACGAAGATCGTGACTATCGGAAGAGGGCGAGCAGCAGCGACGGGCCCTGGTTGGCGATCCGCAACGCCTGGATCGCAAGCTGCATCTTGACGTCCAGCGCCGTCAGCCGCGCGCTTTCCTTGGCCAGGTCCGCGTCGACGAGATTGCCGATTCCGGAATCGTAGCTGTCCTGCAGCTTGGAGCTCATCTCCAATTGGCGGTCGAGCGCCTTGCCGCCGACGCCGAGCTTGGAGAGGGCGGACGACACGCGCTGCGACGAGGCCTCCAGCGCCTTGATGTCGGCCGAGCTGACCCCGCCCATCAGGTCGGCGAGGGTCGAGGAGATCGCTCCGCCGGTGGTGGAGAGGTCGACGTGATCGACATTGATCGTGGCCGTCGCCTTGGTGTTGGCCAGGGCGCGGATGGCGCCGGTGGAGCCGGCCGAAATCAGGTTCACGCCGTCGAAGCTGGCGTTGGAGGCCACGAGGTCGATCTGACGGCGCAGGGCGACATATTCGTCGCTGAGCGCCTGGCGGCTGGCGGTGCTGAGGCCGGCCTCGGTGGCGGCCAGCGCCTTTTCCTTCATCTGCGAGAGAATGTCGGAAATGGTTTCGCCGGCGGTCATCGCCGTGTCGACGATCGACTGGCCGCGTTGCAGCGAGCTCATCACTGCGTCGAGCGACTTGGATTCGGCCCGCATGTTCTGGGCGATCGCCCAGATGGCCGGGTTGTCCTTGGGGCTGGCGATCTTCAGGCCGGTCGAGATGCGACGCTGGACCTGGGCGTATTCCGTATTGATGGCGTTGAGGCTCTGCAGCGCGATCATGGCGCTGGTGTTCGTATTGACGCTGTTCAGCGGCATGACGAAGCCTCGGTTCCAAGGGGGCGGGCGCGTGCGTCCGCAGGGCGTTTTGCCCCACGGTCAGATTGCTCGCCGCAGCGTTGCAGCTTCGTTACCGCGCGCGGTTAAGGCGCGGCGGGCTGGGCGCGGGGGCGTGTCCAGCGCCAGTAGGCCAGGCCCCCGTAGACGGCGCCCTGAACGGCCAGGGCCAGCAACTCGGGCGTCACCTCCCGAAGCTGGGCGCCCATCTGGTTCAGCTTGATCATCGCCTGAATGCCCGGCGTCGAGGGAATGGCCCAGGCCAGCGCGACGAGCGGGCCGGGCATGGCGCTGTGCGGCCAGGAGAGCCCGCTCAGGAAGAACAGCGGGGCGGAGATCGAGACCAGCACCTGGGTCGAGCGTTCGGGCCGGTCGAAGAAGCTGCCGACCAGCAGCGCCATCAGCACCACGGCGGGCACATAGAGCGCGGTCGCCGTCAGCATGCCCGCGAAATTGCCGCCGCGCGGATAGTCCTGAAACCAGAACACGAAGCCGACATAGAACAGGGTGCTGGCCAGGCCCAATGCCCCGAACGCCGCGAGCACGCCGAAGAAGCCTGGCGTCGAGACATGGCCGAGCAGGGCCTGGCGGCGATCGGCGGCCAGCATCACCACGCCGAACAGCAGGGTCTGGTGCACGATGAGGATGGCGACGCCGGAAACGGCGTAGCTGCCGTAGCCCTCGCGGGTGTTGAACATCGGCCGCACGACGACGTCGATGGGCGTCAGGGTCTGGAGGCCGATCGCGCGGGCGGCCGGTCGCAAGGCGCTCTCGACCGCGCCTGACAGCACGGACTTCAGGGTCGAGCCGATGGCGCTGGCGCGGACCAGGTAGGCGCCGTTGACGTAGATGGCGAGGCCGCCGGACGCGGTTCCGGTCAATACGCCGCGCTCCAGGTCGGCGGGGATCAGCACGATGCCGTCGATCTTGCGCTGTTCGAGCAGGCCTCGGGCCTCGGCGAAGTCGCCGGTGACCCGCGCGAGGCGGATGCCTTCGGTGGCCCCGATGTCCGCGATCAGCCGGCGGCTCAGGCCGCTGTGGTCGAGGTCTACGACCGCCAACGGCATCTGGGTGGCGGTCTGATGCTGATAGGCGAGCGGGTAGTAGAAGCCATAAGCGACCGTCGCCAGGATCAGGATCGCGAAGGCGGCGCGATGGGTGAGGATCGCCCGCCAGGTCGCGACAAAGGCCGAGGCGAACCTCATGCCGTCGCCATGGCGGGCTTTGCGGTGGTTGCACGCCGCGCCAGCAGGACGGCGATGGCGAACGGGACCACCGTGAACGCCGCCAGCGCGGCCAGCGGGCGCAGCGACGCCGCCGCCGGAGATCCCATGAACATCTGCTGCATCTGCAGCTCGATGTAGGCGGTGAACGGCAGCGCGTGGCTCCAGATCTGGGTGAACAGCGGCGCGTCGATGGTCGGCAGGGTGGCGTTGGAAAATGTGATCGCCGGCCCGCCGTAGACGGCGACGGCCGAGAGCGCCGTGGCGATGTTCCGGACCAGCAGCACGATCATCGCCGCCAACGCCGCATAGCTGGCGTAGAGCAGCAACTGACCAAGGATCAGCAGGCCCATGTCGCCATGGACGCCCCAGCCGCGGACCCCGCACAGCCAGCCGACGCCGAGCAGGTTCCAGGCGGTGAAGGCCAGCACATACGGCGCGAGCTTTCCGGTCAGGGCCGCGACGGGCGCGCCGCCGAGCCACTCGCTGGCCGTGCCGTCGCGCAGCTCGCGCCCGACAGCCATGACCACCACGCAGCTCATCATCAGGTGCAGCACGCCCGGCTGCAGCAGCGCTTCGAGGAACCACTCGTAGCTGAGCTGGGGATTGAACAGCACTGTTGACTGGATGTGCGGCGCCGACAGCCGGGCCAGAGGCAGGTTGCGGGTCTTGGCGAGCTCCGGCGCGATGCCGGCGGTCAGACCGCCGATGGCTTCGGAGGCCCCCAGCGAGGCGAGCGTGCCCAGCGAATAGAAGGCGGCGTTCTCGTAGACGAAGATGGTCGCCTGGCGGCCGGCGAGGATCTCGCGCTCGGTGTGCTCGGGCGCGTAGACGATCGCCCAGACGTCGCCTGACCGGATCAGCGCCCAGGCGGCGGCGAGGTCATCGGGGCGGGCGGCCACCTCGACGCGCGGCGAGGCTTCCAGGTTGCGCAGCAGCTGGCGGCTGACGGCCGAATGGTCCTGGTCGACATAGGCCACCGGCAGCTGGAGGGCGACGCTGGCGACGAACATCCAGCCGAGCACGACCAGGGTGACCAGCGGGCCGAGGGTCACCAGGCCCAGGTCCCAGGGGCTGGCGCGCAGCCAGGCCAGCTCGCGGCGGACGGCGGCGGCGAGGGCCTGGAACATGGCTACTGCGGCCAGTCGAACAGCACGCTCATGCCCGGACGCAGGCCGTCGAGCCGGTCGACCGGCCGCAGCCTGACCTCGAAGGAGCGGACGTCGTAGCCGCGCGACTGGCGGGTGGCGCGCCAGGTGGCGAAGTCGCCCTGCGGGCTGATGTAGTCGACCTTGAACCGGGCGGTCTTGCGCTGCAGGGCCGGCACCGATCCGCTGAGGACCTGGCCGGTCTTGAGGCTGTCGAACTGGTCCTCGCGGACATTGACTGTGACCCACAGGTCGCCGAGATCGACGAGGGTGAAGACCGGGAAGGCGAGGGGCACGATCTCCCCGCCGTTGACCATGCGCTTGGAGATCTCGCCGGCGCGCGGCGCGGTCAGCCGGGTCTCGCTGCGCAGGGAGTCGGTCTCGGCGACGCTGGCCTTGGCGATCTGCACCTGGGCGTCGGCGGCCGCCTTCTCCTCGGCCGTCGCGCCGTTCAGCGCCTTTTGGTACTGCGACTTCGCCAGTTCGGCCTGCTTTGCCGTGGCGTCGCGCGCGGCCAGCGCCTCGTCGCGCCGCTGGGTCGAGATCACGCCCTCGCGGTGCAGGTTGTCGGTGCGGGTGAAGGTCTTCTGGGCCAGGGTCGCGGCGGCCTGGGCGCTCTGCCAGGCGGCGCGCAGGCTGGTGACGTCCTCGTCGCGCAGGCCCTTGTCGGTGCGCGAGCGCAGCGCCTCGGCGGTGGTGAGCAGTCCGGCCGCCTGCGCGGCCTTGGCGTCGATCTCCGGGCTCGACAAGATCGCCAGCTCCTGGCCGGCGCGCACGCTCTGTCCCGGCGAGACCAGAAGCTTCTCCACCCGAGACAGCGGCGCCTTGGTGGCGATGGTGATCTCGTCGGTGTCGACCATGCCCTGGAGCTGGTCGGGCGCGGGGCGATAGGCCAGCCACAGGCCGACCGCGATCACTGCAATGACGGCGATGATCGCCAGCCAGATCAAGAGATTACGGCGAGATTTTGCGGCGTCGGTCATGGCGTGGCCTTCTCCGAACGCGCGACGTAGTCGCCGTACTGCTGCATGCGGCCGGAGGCGATCAGCAGTTCGGCCAGGGCGAGGTCGTATTCATAGGCGGCGGCCGCCCGCTGCGTCTGGGCGATGCTCAGCACCACGCGCGCGTCGATCACTTCGGCCGGATTGGCCTGGCCCTCGCGGAAGGCCAGGTCCTGCAGGCGCATGTTCTCGGCGGCGGCCTCGATGTTGATGGCCAACGAGGCGTGCTGGCGGCGCGCGGTCTCGACCTGCCGATGGGCGCGAAGGGTGGCGGTCTCCAGGGCGTCGCGGGCGGCCTGCGCCGCATGGCCGGCCTGCAGCTCCTTCTGGCGGGCGGCGCTGACCGCCTTGCCGCGGTTCAAGCCCGACAGAAGCGTGTAGTGGACGCCGACGCCGAAGATCCAGTCCGGCTCGATCAGGAAGGCGTCCTCGCGGTTCAGGTTGTACTCGGCGAAGCCGTAGACCTTGGGCTTCTGGGCGGCCTGGGCGACCTTCACGCCCTGGGCGGCCTGGTCGCGCAGGGCGTCGAGCTTGCGAAGCTCCGGCTGGTCGGCGAGCGCTGCATCGACATAGATCTGCGCCGGTTCCAGCGGCGCGGTCCCCACGAACAGCGGCGAGGTCGGGGTCACCGCGCCCGGCTCGTCGAGAAGCTTGGCGAGCACGGCGCGGGATGTCTCGTACTCAGCGGCGGCGCGGTCGTATTGGCGGACCGCCGCGTCGCGCGCCACCTGCACCTGCAGGCGCTGGGCCTTGCTGATGAAGCCCTCGCGCTCGAATTTCAAAGCGTCCTGATAGTGACGTTCGAATCCGTCGCGATTTTCGGTGCTTACGGACAAAACCTGCTGCGCGAGCTGTTGCCCGAAATAGGTCTGGACGAGGCGCAACACCGCCAGGTCCGCGGCGCTCGCCAGCTCGGCGTCAGCCTGGCGCACGCCGGCGTTGGCCGCCGCCTTGGTCGCGGTGATCAGGCCGCCGGTATAGATCGGCGCCACGGCGGCGACGGTCGGGCGAAACAGGGTCTGCTCGGTGCTGAGCCGGGCCGCGCCGGGGACGCCGCTGAGCACGCCCGACAGCCCCTGGCTCACATTGTTCGAGATGGCGTCGAGCAGTCCGCCGGGCACGTTGGGCAGCAGCGCGGGCAAGGACGCCAGGAAGCCGTCGACCGACGACTGCACCAGCTCCTTGGCCGGGTCGAGCGAGATGTCGATGGTCTTCTGGTAGCGGAGCAGCTGGGCGTCGAGGAACACCGACGGCGTTCCCAGCATCCGGACCGCGTCGGCCTGGTCCTGACTGGCCCGCAGGCCGGCCCGCGCCGCCGCCAGGCTGTCGGAGCGATTGAGCAACTGCTCTTGCGCTGCGGTGAAGCTTAGGGGTGCGCCGTCCTGGGCCGCGGCCGCGTGGGCGAGCACGGCCCAGGCCGCCGCCGACGTCGCGATGGTGCGATTCCAGGACCGCATCGCGGCCATCTCGCCTCCGAATCTGACGGCCCAAGGGCGTTCGGATCGAGCATGGCGCCGGAACGGCGCGGCTTCCACCCCTGCGTGTCCTGGGACGGTGCTCGTCCTAGGCTGACGAAGGCGGGGCGGCCCCGGGGCAAGGGGCCGCCCCCTGCGGCCGCGCGCAATGGGGGGACTGCGCGGCCGCGTAGGATCAGAAGCGGTAGGCGGCGCTGACCAGCAGGCGGTCGCGCTTGCGGTCGCCGTCGAAGTCGGTGCGGTCGTATTCGGCGCGGACGGCGATGTTGTCGGACACCGCAAATTCCGCCCCGGCCCCGAACAGCTTGCCGTCGACGTCCTTGTCGCTGCGGATCACCGTCGAACTGTTGGTGAAGCGGATCTCGCGCTCGAAGTCCTGGCGCGCCCAGCCGGCGCGGCCGTAGAGCATCAGGTTGTCGGTGGCCAGGAAGCCCAGCCGCGCGGTGACGTCATAGCCGCGGCCCGGATCGACCTTGACGCGCGCGTTGTCGACGCGGCTTTCGATCTTCTTGTCGCCGCCGCTGATCCCGGCCTCAGCGCCGATCACCACGCGCTCGGACAGGCGCATGTCGTAACCGGCGAAGGCGCGATAGGCGAAGCCGCTGGCGTCGTTGTCGGCCTTGCGGACGAAGCCCGGAATGGCGTCTTCGGACTGGACTTTCGAGCCGCCGATACCGGCGCCGACATGGAAGCCCTGGAACGGTTCGGCGCTGGCGGCCGTAGCGCCGAGCGAAAGGGCGCCGGCCAGGGGAATGATCCAGAATTTCATACTCAACTCTCCTCGCAAGTTCGGCCGCAACTCGACCGTGCGAGGTTCATTTCAGCGGCCAGTGTGGAGCTTGGGCGCAGGCCGCGCCGAGCGGCGAGGGAGGGCTGGAAAGATCGGGAGTTCAGGCCGGCAGGCGGATTTCGAAGCAGGCGCCGCCGCCGGGGCGGGCGAACGCGATGGCCGTCCCGCCGTGCGCCTCGGCGATGGCCTTGACCACGGCAAGACCCAGGCCCGTGCCGCCGGCGTCGCGCGAGCGGGATTCATCGGCCCGCCAGAACCGCTCGAAGACGCGCTCTTCGTCGCCGACCCGCAGGCCTGGGCCGCGGTCCAGCACCCGCAGATAGACCATGCCTTCGCCGCGCCGGGTCTCGACGCGAGCCACGCCGCCGGTCAGGGCGTAGCGCCGCGCGTTCTCGAGCATCACCAGCAGCACCTGGCGCAGCCGCGCCGGGTCGGCCCGCACGGGCGCAGGGCGAAGGTCGCGCTCGATGGTCAGCCCGGCGGCGGTGAAGTCCGGGGCGAGCGCGTCGACCGCCGCTTCGATCTCTTGCGCCAGGTCCAGGTTCGCAGGCTGCAGCAGGAGCCGGCCGGCCATGGCCAGGCTCAGGGTGCGCAGGTCCTCGACGATCTGGGTCAACGAGTCGACCTGCAGGATCAGCCCCGCCAAACCCTTGCTGTCGGGCACGAATACGCCGTCCGACATGCCCTGCAACCGGCCGCGCAACACGGTCAGCGGCGTGCGCAGCTCATGGGCGATCGCCGCGACGCTCTCGCGCATGTCGCGTTCGGCGCGCTGCATCTCGTCGGCCATCAGGTTGAAATCGGCGATCAGCTGGTGGGTCTCGCCGGCGCCGCCGCCGGTCTCCGGCTGCAGGACGCGCGCGCCCAGATCGCCCCCAGCGACGCGCCGCGCCGTCGCGGCCACCCTATGCAGGGGATCGCTGATGCTGCGCGCGAACCAGAGCGCCGCCGCGACGCCGGCGGTCAGCGCCACCGCGCCGCAGACGGCCAGGGCGCCGAGCTCCATCAGGCTCAGCTGGGTCTCCAGGCCCTTGTGAACGTCGAGCAGCACCTGGAAGTCGGCGGGCTGCGGCAGCTTGTTGGCCTCGATGGCGTGATAGGCGGCCAGCGCCTGCGGCGGCATCTGCAGCCGCAGGACCTTGTCGAGGATCAGGTAGTACAGCGCCATCCCGCCGATCATGATGATCACCGAGAGGACGACGACCGCCGTCATCGCCGCGACCAACTGGGCGCTCAGCTTCCAGGGGCGGCGCGGCAGGCGGCGCAGGCGGCTCATGGCAGGAGGGCGAGCCGGTAGCCGACGCCGCGGACGCCTTCCAGCAGGTCCGCCGCGCCCGCCGCTTCCAACTTGCGGCGCAGGTTCGAGACATGACTGTCGACCGTGCGCTCAAGGGCGTCGCCGTCGGGCAGGCAGGCGTCGAGCAACTCGGCGCGGCTGAACACCTTGCGCGGGGTGCGCGCCATGTGTTCGAGCAGCCGGAACTCGGTGAGCGTCAGGTCGAGCGCCTTGGACTCGACGTCGCCGATGACCACGACCGAATAGGCCTGGGGGTCGATCTCCAGTGGCCCCAGGCGCAGCAGGTGGCTGACGCCGCGGGCCTGGGTTCGGCGCAGGACCGCGCGGGCGCGGGCGACGAGTTCGAGCGGGTTGAACGGCTTGACCACGTAGTCGTCGGCCCCGATGCGCAGCGCCGACAGCTTGTCGAGGTCCTCGGCCAGGGCGGTGGCCATGATCACCGGCGTGTCGCCGCGGCGGCGGATCTCCGCCAGCACCTCGAACCCGTCGGCCTTGGGCAGCTTGACGTCGAGCACGACCAGATCGGGACGCAGCATCCGATGGTGCTGCAGCGCCGTCAGCCCGTCGCCCGCCCGTACGGTGCGGAAGCCGTCGCGCCCGAGATAGGCGTCGAGGATCTCGGCGATTTCGGGCTCGTCTTCGACGATCAGGATGAGGGCGTTGTCCATGGGGGCCACGAGCGGAGCGATTGTGGAGATTGTGCGCAGAACCGGGCCAGCCCGTGCGCATCGACCCGCGGAAGGCTCACGGCCGGTCGGCGCCTGCGTATAGCTTGACGAGGTCCAGCGCCAGTCCCTGCGCGGCGCGGCCACCAGGGCCGGAGGCGTTGGCGGCGGTCAGAACCGCCAGGCCGCGCTGCGGGCCGACGATGATGACCGAGTGCCAGAGCGTGTTCGAGCCCTCGTGCAGCAAGACGGGACCGCGGGCCCAGGGGCGATTGGCGATGACGCCCCAGCCGAAGGCGTAGTCGTTCGGCTCGCCGGTCGGCGGGGTCGTCAGGGCGCCGATGCTGGCGCGGGTCAGGAATCCTGCGCCGTCGGCGAGGAACAGCCGCGCGAACTTGGCGTGATCGTTCAGCGACATGTGCGCGGTGCCGGCGGGGCCGAGGAAGGCCGGGTTGTCGGACGCGGGCAGGAGGGGATCGATGGCGGCGCCGACGCGCAAGCCGGCCAGTTTGCTCGGGTGCCCCCAGGGCTGCTCGCCGCGCGGCGCCCCGAAGCCGGCCGAACTCATGCCGAGCGGCTCGATCAGCCAGGTCCGCATGGCGTTCTCCCAGGTCTGGCCCGTGATCCGCTCGATCGCCGCGCCGGCGATCACGTAGTTGGCGTTGGCGTAGGCGAAGCGACGATCTCCCCGGCGCGGCGGGCCGCGCAGCGCCCGCGCCGTCAGCTCGCTGCGCTGCTCGATGGCCTCGGCGGGCGAGGACCGGGCATGGGCGATCCAGGCGGCGTCGACCAGGCCGCGGTCGCGCAGCCCGGAGCGGTGCCGCAGCACGTCGGCTATGGTCAGGGCCTCCCAGGCGGCGTCCGGCCGGAGGTCTGGAAACAGGCTGGCCAGCGGCGCGTCCCAATGGGTGAGTTCGGCCTGCACCAGACGGGCGAACAGGGCCGCCGTCATGGCCTTGGTGTTGGACCCGAGATGCCAACGGTCGGAATGACTTACGGGCGCATCATCGAGTTTTCGACGGACGCCCGACGCGCCGGACCAGACGACGCCGTTGCGATTGAGCACGGCGGCGGCGAGGGCGGGGACGCGCGACTTCGCCAAGCGGCTTTCAAGCAGCGGAGCAGCCTGCATCGCCAGGTCGGTCAGGCTGGGTTCGGCGGCGACGGCGGCGGTCATGGTCGGTCCTCGGCAGAGCGCCGCACCATCTGGCGGCTCTGTCGACGATTGATGGATGTCGGGTGGCGCCAGGGTGGATGCAACTCCCGCGCGCTCGGTGGCGGGATGCATCTGCAAAAGCTGAGGGATTTGCCGGGCCGTCGCGTATAGATGGCGTGACGTATGCGGAGTCGTCGATGAACCACTCGCTGGATGAACTGGTCGAAGGCCTGAAATCCCAGGGCCTGGACCGTGATCTGAGCCAGCTCGAACCGGCTGTCTGGCGGCGGGTCGGCGGCGCGCGCATCGAGCGCCAACCGGCGTTCGGCTTTGCGTCCGTTCGCATGGCGAGCGTGGTCATGGCGCTGGTGGTCGGCGCGGCGGTCGGCAGCGCTTCGGCCGTCGCGGCGGCAGCCGCGCCGAAGGAGACGTCGGTCTTCGCCCTCGACAGCCGGCTTGCGCCTTCGACCCTGTTGGAAGCGCGCCGGTGAGCGGTCTGCGGGGGGCGATCCTGACCGTGCTGCTGGCGGCGTTGGCCGCTGGACTCGGGGCCTGGGGCGGCGCGACCTATGTGCTCAACGCCAAGAAGGAGCCCTCGCTGCATGAGTTCATGCACGAGAAGCTCAGCCTCAGCGCTGAGCAGGGCACGAAGCTGCAGGCGCTCGAGCGGGAGTTCTCGATCACCCGCAGCGCCCGCGAAGCGGAGTTGCGGATGGCTAACGCCGAGTTGGCCGGCGCCATCAACGCCAAGCACGAGTTCTCCCCCGAGGTGCAGACGGCCATCGAGCACTTCCACGATGTGATGGGCGAGCTCCAGAAGGAGACGGTCGTCCACATCCTGCAGATGCGGGCGATCCTGACCCCCGAACAGGCCGCGATCTTCGACAGACGCGTGTCGGAGGCTCTGACCGAAGACGCGAAGTGACCGGATCCGACGAGGCGTCCGACGCCGAGCTGACCCGTCGGGCGCTCGCGGGCGAGGATCACGCCTTCACCCTGCTCATGCGCCGCCACAAGGGGTGGCTGTACCGCTTCGTCCGCCGCTATGTCGGCGACGCCGACGCGGCCTATGAAGTCGTTCAGGAAAGCTTCGTCGCCGCTTGGCGCAATCTGGCGCGCTACGACGCCGGACGTTCATTCTCGAGCTGGATGCGCGCGATCGCGCTCAACAAGTGCCGCGACCGGGGGCGCCGCGAGACGGTGCGCCGGGTGTTCTTCGGCGCCGATCCGGGCGGCGAGGAGGTGGCGGCCGCGCCCGATCCGCAACCGGGCGCGGACAGCAGCCTGATCGCCGCTGAAAGGCGTAGAGCGCTGGACCGCGCGATCGCCATGCTGCCGGCCAAGCTCAAGGAGCCGCTGATCCTGACCGCCTTCGAGGAGCTCTCGCAGCAGGCGGCGGGGGACTTGCTCGGCGTGTCGGCGAAAACCATCGAGACGCGGGTCTATCGGGCGCGCCGGCGGCTCGCCGAACTCTTGAATGTCGACGATTTGGCCGATCAGGCCTGAGGGAAAACGATTGGGCGCGCGTATCTCGTTCTGACCGTCCGCTTGACCCTCCCACGATGGGAACCTGTTCTTCTCCCACCATGACTGACACGACCTGTACCCGACCCGTCGGCGCTCTCCCGCGCTTGGCGGGCCATGCTTTGAGGGGCCGTCCATGAAGGATTTTGATCGTCGCCAACTGCTGCGCGGGGCGTCCGCCCTGGGCGGTGGAGCGGCCCTCAGCGCGCTGCTCCCGGCCTGGGCGCAGAGCGGAACTCCGGGGATCGCCAGCACCCTGCCGACCGTGTCGGGCGAGAGCATCGCCCTGACCGTCGGCCACACCCCGTTCAAGGTCGACGGCCGCGCCGGACACGCGATCACGGTCAACGGCACGGTTCCCGCGCCGTTGGTCCGCCTGAAGGAGGGCCAGCAGGTCCGCCTCTCGGTCACCAACAATCTCGACGAGGACACCTCGATCCACTGGCACGGCCTGCTGCTGCCGTTTCAGATGGACGGCGTGCCGGGGGTCAGCTTCCCGGGCATCAAGCCGGGCGAGACCTTCCACTACGAGTTCAAGGTCCGGCAGGCCGGCACCTACTGGTACCACAGCCACTCGGGGCTCCAGGAGCAGATGGGCCACTACGGTCCGATCGTCATCGATCCCGCGGGCGAGGATCCGGTGAAGTCCGACCGCGAGCACGTGGTCGTGCTGTCCGACTACAGCTTCATGCATCCGCACGAGATTTTCCGGAAACTGAAGGCCCACGCCGGCTACTTCAACATGCAGAAGCAGACCGTCGCCGGCCTGCTGAAGGGCGAGGACCAGTCGTTCAAGGACCGTAAGGAGTGGTCCAAGATGCTGATGGACCCGACCGACGTGATGGACGTCACCGGGTCGACCTACACTTTCCTGATTAACGGCCATGGGCCGAAGGACAACTGGACCGGGCTGTTCACGCCGGGCGAGCGCGTGCGGCTGCGGTTCGTCAACGCCGGCGCGATGACGATCTTCAATGTCCGCATTCCGGGCCTGAAGCTCAGCGTCGTGCAGACCGACGGCCAGAACGTCGTGCCGGTCGAGGTCGAAGAGTTCCAGATCGCGCCGGCCGAGACCTACGACGTCATCGTCGAGCCGGTCGGCGACCACGCCTACACCCTTGTCGCCGAGGCGGCCGACCGTTCGGGGATGGGCCGCGCCACGCTGGCCCCGCGCCTGGGCATGACCGCGCCGGTCCCGCCACTGCGCAAACGGCCGCTGCTCAACATGCGCGACATGGGCATGGACCACTCGGCCATGCCGGGCATGGAAGGCATGGAGATGGATCACTCCGGCATGTCCATGCTCGATCCGCGCAACGCGCCGCAGGTCAAGCTGGGCCCTGGTGTGCAGATGATCTCGCCGATGCCGGCCGACCGGACCGGCGATCCCGGGCAGGGGCTGGAGGACGTCGGCCACAAGGTGCTGACGCTGAAGGATCTCGTCTCGCTCGATCCCAATCCCGATCCCAGGCCGCCGTCGCGCGAGCTTGAGATCCACCTGACCGGCAATATGGAACGCTTCATGTGGGCGTTCGACGGGGTGACCTACAGCCACCTGAAGGACCCGATCCCGTTCCGCTACAACGAGCGGGTCCGCGTGGTGCTGGTCAACGACTCGATGATGGCCCACCCGATCCACCTGCACGGCCACTTCTTCGAGGTGGTGACCGGCAATCCGGGACGCCATCCGCGCAAGCACACCGTCAACGTGCTGCCGGGCGGCAAGGTGGCGTTCGACTTCACCGCCGACGAGCGCGGCGACTGGGCGTTCCACTGCCACCTGCTGTACCACATGCATGCGGGCATGTTTAACGTGGTGACCGTGCGTCCCCTGGAAGGAGACGCCGCGTGAGCCGCCAGCTTCTGATCGCCTTGGCGCCGCTCGCCCTCGCCACGCCCGCCGCCGCCCAGCACGAGCATCACGCGCCGCCGGCGGCAGCTCCGGCGGCCGACCCTCACGCCGGCCATGCCATGCCGACGCCGCCGGCCGATCCGCATGCGGGCCATCAGGCGCCGGCCGCCGCCGCGGCCGATCCCCACGCCGGTCACGTCATGCCTGCGCCGGGGAACGTCCCGCCAGCTGGAAGCGAGCCTGCGCCGCCGGTCCCGAGCGACTACGCGGCCGAGCGCTACTTCGACCGCCAGGCGATGGCCGCGGCCCGCGCCCAGCTCGCTAAGGAGCACGGCGGCGGCAAGGCGTGGAAGGTCATGCTGAGCACCGCCGAGATCAGGCCGGGCTCCGATGAGGACGCCTATGCCTGGGAGGGCGAGTTCTGGTACGGCGGCGACGTCAACCGCCTGGTGCTGAAGTCGGCGGGCGAGGGCGCGTTCGGCGGCGACCTGCATTCGGCCGAGGCTCAGGTGCTCTACTCGCGCGCCGTCGGTCCCTATTTCGACCTGCAGGCGGGCGTCCGGCACGACTTCGAGCCGGGGCCCTCGCGAACCTACGCCACCGTCGGCTTCGAAGGCGTCGCGCCCTACTGGTTCGAGCTGGAGGGCGCGGCCTTCCTCTCGCAGAAAGGCGATCTCTCCGCCCGGCTGGAAGGCGCCTACGACCTGCGTCTGACCCAGAAGCTGATCCTCGAGCCCCGCGCCGAGATCGAGCTCGCCGCGCAGGAGGTCCCGGAACTGGGGATCGGCTCGGGCCTGACCAGCGCCGAGCTCGGCCTGAGGCTGCGCTACGAGTTCCGCCGCGAGTTCGGCCCCTACGCCGGCGTCTCGCACGAGCGGAAGTTCGGCGACACCGCCGATCTGGCTCGGGCGGCCGGCGAAGACATCGAAGACACCCGTTTCGTCCTGGGCGTGCGCGCCTGGTTCTAGTCCTCGCGCCGAGAGCGCGAGCTTAGTTTGGAGACCAACGACATGAAGATCCTGCTTCTGGCCGTCGCGGCCATCGGCGTCAGCGCCACCGGAGCCCTGGCCCACGGTCAGGACCACAGCGATCACGCCGGCCACGCCGCTCCGGCCGCCGCCGGCAGCGTCGAGGGCACGGGCGTCGTCAAGAAGCTCGACGCCAAGACCGGCTCGGTGACCATCGCCCACGACCCGATCAAGGCGCTGAACTGGCCGGCCATGACCATGCCGTTCAAGGTCGCCGACAAGGCGATGCTCGCCAAGGTCAAGGTCGGCGCCAAAGTTCGCTTCGACCTCAGCGGCCAGACCATCACCGCCATCCGCCCGCAATAGGCGGTTCGATCTCCGGGGCGGCTGCTCGCCCCGGAGACCTCGCCTTGACCTTCGTCAAATAGACCGGCCGTACCCGGAAAAAATCTGAGGGGTCGAGAGAGGGGGCGCGTATCCCCATAAGCGACGATAGGGTCGCTCGAGGTGAGGGGATCAGCGTCGTGAGAACGGGGTAAGTCAAGAGCAGTCGCAAGACGATCCGATACACGCCAAGCGGTATTGGGTGAGTGGGGATGTTTCGAAAATACATGTCGCCTGGAAGGCGGCGCGCCGACTCTACGTCGCCGCGTCGAGGCGGCCTGCGGCCAATTCTTCGGAGTCTGGCCAGCGGTCGGCAGTCCCGCTCGTGCAACGCCAAATATGTATAGACATTAGCCGTCGCCGGTCCGCCGCGAGGGCTCCGAAGCGCTCCGTAACGCCGGGAGGGTGGCTCAGGGCGCTTTCTGCCAAAGGGGGTAGGTATGAACCGTTTTTCCAAGCGTCTGCTGCTGGCGAGCGCGATGCTCACCGGCGCGATGTCCGCCGTTCCGGCCTGGGCGCAGAGCGCCAACGACGTTGAGGAAGTCATCGTCACCGGCAGCCGCATCAAGCGCGTCGACATCAGCGGCGTCGGCCCGGCGACCGTGGTCAGCCAGGAAGAGATCGCCAACACCGGCGTGACCAACGTCGAGACCCTGCTGCAGCGCCTGCCGGCCTCGGCCGGCGCCGCCGGCGGCCAGACCAGCGCCTACTGGACCGGCAACGGCTACGGCACGGCGCAGGTGAACCTGCGCGGCCTGGGCATCAACCGCACCCTGACCCTGATCAACGGCCGCCGTGTCGTGAACGGCGGCACCGGCGCCAACAGCGCCCCCGACCTCAACATGATCCCGACCTCGATCATCGGCCGGATGGACGTGCTGAAGGACGGCGCCTCTGCGATCTACGGGGCCGACGCCGTCGCCGGCGTGGTCAACATCGTCACCATCGACGGCTACGAAGGCCTGAAGGTCAGCGGCAAGTACGGCATCACCGACGAGAAGGACGGCGAGGAGTACACGCTCGACCTGCTGTGGGGCATGCGCGGCGACCGCGGCGGCGTCACCGCGGCGTTCACCTACCAGAAGACCGAAGCGGTCAACATGGCCACGCGCGCGCCCTGCAGCCTCGGCGAGAGCGGCGGCCAGCTGGTCTGCTCGTACAGCGGCAACACGCTGGGCGGCCGTGCGCGGCTGGCCGACGGCCGCGTCGTCAACTTCCGCCAGACGCCCGGCGCGGACGGCAACTATTTCGAGCTCTACAACGGGGCCAAGCACGGCTTCAACTCGAACCCGTTCCTCAATGCGGTCTCGCCGATCGAGCGGATCAGCACGGCGTTCCTGGCTGACTACGACCTGACCGACGACGTCCAGCTGTTCGGCGAGTTCTTCTTCACCCACCGGAAAAGCAACCAGCTGGCCACTCCCGGCGGCCTGACCCATCGCCCGACCAACCCGGACGGCACGCCGGACCTGCTGCGCGACTTCACCATCCGCGCGTCGAACCCGAACAACCCGACCGGCCAGGACCTAGTCCTGCTGGCGCGCCGGCTCGGCGAGGGCGGTCCGCGCAAGTTCTTCCAGGAGACCGACACCTACCGCCTAGTCGCGGGCGCCCGCGGCAAGGTCGTCGGCGACTGGACCTGGGAAGCGGCGGTGAACTGGGGCCGCAACACCGGCATCGACGCGATGACCAACATCGCCAACCTGGAACGCGTGCAGAAGAGCATGAACTGCGTGCCCGGCGCGCCCTGCGGCGACTATCTGGGCGAGGGCAGCCTGAGCAAGGAGGTGCTCGACTACATCCTCTACACCTCGCGCGACACGGGCGGGAACGAGCAGCGCAGCGCCACGCTCGACTTCTCCGGCACGGTCTTCGAGCTGCCGGCCGGTCCGGTCGGCGCGGCCGTCGGCCTGCTCTATCGCGAGGAGGAGGGCTGGCGCGACCCCGACGCCCTGACGGTGCTGGGCATCGGCAACACCAACCAGCAGGACTCCATCTCCGGCTCGATGAAGGCCAAGGAAGCCTATCTGGAAGTCTCGGCTCCGCTGCTGGCGGACCTGCCGCTGATCAAGCGCCTGGATGTCGACGGGGCCGTCCGCTACTCGGACTACGACCTGTTCGGCAGCAACGTCACGTACAAGGCCAGCTTGAACTGGACGGCGATCGAGGGCGTGCGTCTGCGCGCCACCTACGGCACCGGCTTCCGGGTCCCCAGCGTGCCCGAACTGTTCGGGGGCGTCGCCGAAGGCAACCTGACGACCACCGATCCTTGCAGCGGCTACAGCACGAGCGGCAACGCGACCCTGGTCGCCAACTGCCAGGCCTCGGGCGTTCCCGCCGGCTATCGCCAGCTGGGCACCACGATCCTGACCACCAACGGCGGCAACAGCGACCTGCAGCCGGAAGAGGCCAAGACCCTGACGCTCGGCCTGGTGTTCACGCCGCCCCAGGTCAGCGGCCTGTCGGTGACGATCGACTACTTCGACATCGAGATCACCGACGCGATCCGCTCGATCCCGGGTTCGACCAAGCTGGCGGTCTGCTACGCCTCGGCGGGGATGACCCATCCGTTCTGCGGCCCCAGCAACTTCACCCGCAGCACGCTGACCGGCGAGGTCAACTACCTCTCGTCCATCCCGGTGAACACCGGCAAGGAAGAGATGACCGGCGTCGACATCGGCATCCACTACGACTTCGACCTGTTCGAGCGCCAGGCGAGCTTCGACTGGAACACCACCTATCTCGGCGAGTACCTGATCACCGCCTATGACGGCGCCGAACCGATCCGGTTCGACGGCCACATCGGCGGCGGCAACGGCGGCTATCCGAAGTGGCGTTCCAACGCCAGCTTCACCGTCACCGACGAAAAGTGGACCGGGACCTACTCGGTGCAGATGATCGGCAAGGCGACCGACTTCAACGCCGGGCCGAAGGACATCGGCTATCAGGCGCCGCGGGTGTTCTACCACAACGCCCAGGTCGCCTATCGCATCGCCGACAACGCCGACATCGCCGTCGGCGTGGACAACATCTTCGACAAGAAGGCTCCGTACATCCAGAGCTTCACCGACGGGAACACCGACACCATGACCTACGACCTTCTGGGTCGTCGCGGTTATGTGCGACTGACCTACCAGTTCAACTAGGTCGGCGCACGGCGCCGGGCGGGCTGCCCCATGGCCCGTCCGGCGTCGGCTTTTTGCTGAAGAGAGTTCGACATGCGCCTGCCGGCCCTGGCCCGGAAGACCCACAAGTGGCTCGCCTTGATCATCGCCGTCCAGGCGGTGTTCTGGATGCTGAGCGGCCTCTACATGACCGCTGTCCACATCGACATCATCCACGGCGACCATCTGGTGCGCGCGCCGCGCCAGCAGGCCCAGCCCTTGGCCTCGCTGGTCGAGCCGGGCTCCCTGATCCCGGGCGGAACCCGTTCGGTGCGCCTCGACACGCAACTGGGTCAGCCGGTCTACATCGTCGACGCCATTCCTGGCCGCATGCTCTTCGACGCCCGCAACGGCGAGATGCTCTCGCCGCTCGACGAGAAGGCCGCCCGCGATCGCGCCGTGGCGCTCTACGCCGGCAAGGGCGGCGTCTCGAAGGTCGAGCTGCTCGACACTGCGCCCAGCGAGATCAAGAACCGCCCGGTCCCGATCTGGCGGGTCGAGTTCGAGGGCATGTGGAAACCCACGCTCTACATCTCGCCGCTGACCGGCGAACTGGTCGCCAAGCGGCACGATCTTTGGCGCACCTTCGACTTCGTCTGGATGCTCCACATCATGGACTACGAAGAGCGCACGGACATGAACAACACGCTGCTGCGTGTCGCCACCTGGATGGCGGTGGCGACATCGGCGACCGGCAGCTGGCTGCTGCTCTACAGTTTCCGCCGCCGACGCCGCGCGCGTAAGACGGCCTGAGGGATCGACCGATGTTCCTGATCCGCACGCTTCACAAGTGGTTCGGCCTGATCCTGGGCCTCCAGATGCTGCTCTGGTCGATCAGCGGGGCGATGATGGCCCTGCTCGATCACCACAAGGTCTCGGGGGAGGGCTCGGTCCGCCAGGCCCCGTCGGTCATGCTGCCGGCCCAGACCCTGCCGCTGTCGCAGGTGGCCGCGGCATTGGGCGAGCCTGTCCTCAAGATGCGCCTGAAGCCGCTCGGCCAAGGCCATGTCTACGAGGCGACCACGCCTTCGGGCGTCAAGCTGCTCGACGCGGCGACAGGCGCGCCGGTCGCCATCGACGCGGCCAAGGCCGGGGCCCTCGCGGCGGCGTTGTTCACCGGACCGGAAGGCGTCGCCTCGATCCGCCCGGTCGAGAAGCACGACGTGGAGTCGCGCACCGCCGAACTCCCCGCCTGGCGGGTCGAGTTCGCCGACGCCGATCGGACGACGTTGTTCATGTCGGCGGCGACCGGCGAGATGGTCTTGCTGCGCAACGACACCTGGCGGCTGTGGGACATCTTCTGGATGATCCACATCATGGACTACACCAAGCGGGAGAGCTTCAATCACCCGCTGATCATCACGGTCGCCAGCGGCGTGACCTGGCTGACCCTCAGCGGCGTGATCCTGCTGTTCCGCAGCTTCCGCCGCCAGGACTTCGCCTACCTGCTCGACCCGATCGAGCGTCTCCGCGAGGGACGCTCGAAAGGCTGACGCCGAGGCCCGGACGACTAGATGTCGATCCGGGCGATCACCGGCTGGGGCAACAGCCGGATGATCAGCATGACGTAGCGCCAGAACCACGGGCCGTAGACGATCGCGCTGCGCCCGTTCAGGCCCTTGACGATGACCTTGGCCACCGCGTCCGGCGAGGCCCACAACGGCCCGCCCTTCGGTAGGTCGGCCGTCATCGGGGTGTCGACGAAGCCCAGCTTGAAGACCACCGCCTTGGGACCGCCGTGCAGGGCGCTGCGGTGCGCCAGGCCCTGCATCAGCACCGCGAGGCCGGCCTTGGCCGCGCCATAGATGAAGTTGGAGCTGCGGCCGCGGTCGCCGGCCACGCTGCCGATCGCGGCGACCACGCCGTTGCGGCCGTCCGTGCGTTCAAGCCGGCGCGCGAGGGCCAGCGCCCAGAGGCCGGCAGAAGTGAAGTTCACGTCGATCACGGCCGCGGCGTGCGCGGCGTCCTGTTCGGCGCGGGTCTGGTCGCCCAGCAGGCCGTGCGCGATCAGCGCGGTGTCGAAGCCGCCGATGGCGTCGGCCAGCGACTGCAACAGCTCGTCCGTCGGTTCGGACTCGACGAGGTCGAGCGCGCGCACCGCGACATTGGGAGAGCCGCGCACCCGCAGGTCGGCGGCGATCGCCTCCAGCCGCGCACCGTCGCGCGCCACCAGCACCAGCTGTGCGCCTTGAGCGGCGAGGTCGCGCGCGACCGCTTCGGCGATGGCGGAGGCCGCGCCCAGGATGAGGACGCCGCGGCCGCGCCAGGCGTTATTGGTCATGTGTCACTCGTCGCCAGAAACGTGAAGAAAACAGGGGGTCGCGCAGCGCTTCGAGCTCGCGCCAGCGCGGATAGCCCGCGCGGAAGGTGGCCGCGGACATTCGCCCGTCCTTGGCCGGATAGATCTTGCCGCCGGCCGCCACGACGATGGCGTCGAGCCGCTCCAGCAGCTTCAGCGTGGATTCGCCCCGGTTCGGGAAGTCCAGCGCCAGCGAGGCGCCTGGACCTTCGAACGAGATCAGGCCGCCGGAGCGCAGGGGCCCGAGGCTCTTGAGCACCGCCAGGAACGAGCCTTGGCCCGTGGCCGCCAGCGTCCGCAGCGCCTCGGCCATGGCGTCCTGCTGGGTCTCGACGGGCGCCATGAACTGGTGCTGATAGAACCCCGCCGGGCCGTAGAAGCGGTTCCAGCCGCCGATCGCGTCCAGCGGATAGAAGGCGCCGCCGTAGTGTTTGCGGGCGGTCCCGCGCCGCATTCGCTGCAGGCCGCCGTAAGCGGTGTTGAAGGCCTTCAGAGACAGCCGGTTCATCAGGCCGGGCGGGGCGGTGATCGGAACCTGGAGTTTCTGCCGTGGCGAATGGGGCGCCAGGCCGCCGGCCGCGGACCAGTTGGCGCGGTACATGACGCCGCGCCCCAGCGCGGGGCCGCTGGCCGTGCAGTCGATCCAAGACGAGACGTGCTCGAAGCGTTGGTCGCTCTCGGCGCTCAGGTGGAAGTACTCCGCGAGGTTGGCGAAGGGCACGGTCTCTTCATCGACCAGCGTGCTCGGGATCGGCGACAAGGCGATCTCGGCCCAGGCGATCAGGCCGGTCAGGCCAAGCCCGCCGACCGTGGCGTGGAACAGCTCGGGGCCGTCCCGCGCCGAGAGCTCCAGCGCGCCCGCGTCCGAGCGCATCAGGCCGATGCGGCGCACATGCCGACCGAACGAGCCGGCCCGATGGTGGTTCTTGCCGTGCACGTCGTTGGCGATCGCCCCGCCCAGGGTCACGAACCGGGTGCCGGGCGTGGTCGGCAGGAACCACCCGTGGGGCGTCGCCATGCGCAGGATCTCGTCCAGGCTCACGCCGGCCTCGGCGCGCAGGACGCCAGTGGCGGGGTCGAAGGCGACGAAGCGGTCGAGGCCGCGCATCGAGATCATCAGGCCGTCGGGATTGAGGCCGCTGTCGCCGTAGGAGCGGTGCAGGCCGGCCGCCAACAGGCTTCCGCTCCCGCCGGCCTCTTGGAACAAGCCCGGCAGCTGGTCCTGGTGCTGGGGCCGGGCGACCTGGTGCGTCAGCCGGGGCGTGCGTCCCCACGGCTCGACGACCTGGCTGTGGAAGCTCAGGGCCATGCGATGGTGGCCAACACGAACGCCGCGACCAGCGGGACCATCAGCTTCCAGCTGAAGCGGTCGCTGATCGCATAGGCGATCGGGTCCTCGTCCAACTCGCCTCGACCCGCGACCAGCCAGATCCGCCCGACCCAGATCAGCAGCAGGAACGGCGCGACCCAAAGCCAATCGGGTTGTGCGTAGATGTTCGAGGGAAACGCCTCTTCCATCAGGTAGGTGACCACGACCAGCACCGAGGCGACGCTGGACGCCGCGCCCAGCGCCATCACCGCCGGCCCGTCGTCGGTGCGATAGCCGCGACCGGGCAGCGGCCGCGATCCCTCGACGCCTCGCAGGTTGTGGATCTCGGCGTAGCGCTTGGCCAGCGACATCGAGAAGAAGAAAAACAGCGAGAAGGTGATCAGCCAGGGCGACTGCGGCGTGCCGATCACCGCTGCGCCGATGGCCACGCGGATGGCGTAGAGCGAGGCGAGAGCCGCCACGTCCAGCATGGGCCGCCGCTTCAGGCGGAAGGTGTAGCTCAGGGTCAGGGCCGCATATCCGGCCAGGCCCAGCAACAGGATCGGAGACGTCGCCAGCGCCAGCGCTGCAGCGGTGATCAACAGCAGCGGCACGGCGACGGCCACGTGCTCGATGCGCAGCACGCCCGCGGCCAACGGCCGGTTCCGCTTGGTGGCGTGGCGGCGATCGGACGCCAGATCCGAGAGGTCGTTGATCAGGTAGGTCGCCGAGGCGGTCAGTCCCATGGCGACAAACGCCACCAGGCTCAGCAGCACGGCGTGCGGCTCGGTGAACTTCTGCGAGAGCAGCAGCGGCAGGAAGACCAGCAGGTTCTTGGTCCACTGGTGCAGGCGCAGCGCCTTGCGCCAGGTCTTCAGGCGAGGACGGTCGCGGCCGAACTCGGCTTCGAGCGGCTTGCCCAGGTTTCGCGCGTCTTGCGCGACGCCGGCGCTCGCACCCGCCAGCACGATGCTTTCGGCATGCGCCCAGACCTTGAGGTCGGCGCGGGAGTCGCCAGCGTAGCAGAAGCCTTCCGGGAAGCGTTCCGCCAGGCGCTCGGCCTTGCGCGCGCCCTTGAGGTTGCGCCCGGCGTCGCTGCCCTCGGCGCTGTCAAACAGCCCGCAATGACCGGCGACGGCGTCGGCGACGGACTGGTGGGCGGCCGTGACCAGGTGGATCGGACGAGACTGGGACTTCTCCGCCCGCAGGAAGTCCAGCAGCGGCTCGTTGTAGGGCAGGGCGGCCGGATCCAGCGGCTGCATTCGCGCCAGCCGGTCCTTGAACGCGGCGCGGCCGCGCAACAGCATCGGCAGCAGCATGAGCGCGGCTAGCGGCTTGCGGAACACCAGCGCCACGAACTGCTCGGCCAGGGTGTCGGTGCGGACCAAGGTGTCGTCCAGGTCGACGACCAGCACGCTGGCGGCTGCACGTCGAGCGTTCGGCTGCAGGGTCATTCGGTGGGCCCGTGGGTTCGGAACGTGTAGCGCTTGTGCAGGGCGAAGCTAAGCACGGCGGGAGACAGTACGCCGACGCCGTGGCCGATCGCCTCGGCCCACGGGCGCGTCATGAATCGCGGCAGCAGCCACTCGCCCAGCAGCATGGAAACCAGCCAGACGACGGCGAAGGAGACGGCGTTCACCGCCAGGAAGCGCATGAACTGGCCGCGGCGATCGCCCGGCGCGGTCGGAAAGACGAACCGGCGATTAAGCTCGAACGCGACCAGCACCCCGACCGCGTAGGCGCACACGACGGCGGCGGCATAGGGCAGGGCGTGGCTGAAGGCGAAACGGCTCAGCCACTGGGCTGCCGCCGCGGTCCCGCCGACCAGCAGGAAGGCGGCGAACTGCCGGCTCAGCAGCGGGCGCAGGCGCTCATGCACGCGGGAGGCTCTCCACCAGACGTCGCGCATAGCCGATGCTTTCGGATACGCCGCGATCCTCTGGATAGTAGAAGCAGGTATCCGCAATCTGAAGACCGGCCACCGGCGTCTGAGGATTGGGGATCTTGTCGGCGAAGCCGACGTCGCACACAGGCTGGGCGTAGCGCAGGCGCGCGACATGGCTGGCGATGCGATCTGAGGCGCCCAGCGCCGGGTTCACCCGCTGCAGGTAGCCGAAGCTCTCCTCGACGAACGACTCGTCGGGCCGCCCGAACGCTGGATTGTCCGCCGGCATGTAGTACGGCACGTAGACGATGTGCCGGTCGAGCGGGCGCAGGTTCGAGAACTCGACGAACCCGGGCGCGCCGATGGCGGCGTCCGAAATGTTGACCCAGAAGTTCGGGGTGACGGGCTTCGCCAGCTGGTGGACGATGCAGACCACGCCGACGTTCTCGAACTGCGCGTAGGGGGCCGCCAGCTCCGGGTGGTCGGCCAGCATCGCCGCCGCATAGGGCATGGCGACGGTCGAGATGACCTGGCTCGCCTCGAAGCTGCGACCGTCCGCGGTCTCCACGCCGGTCACGGCGCCCTCGGCGATCAGCAAGCGGCTGGCGGGCGTTCGCAGATGGATCGCGCCGCCCAGCTTCTCGATCGCGTCGGTCAGCGCCGCGACCAGGGCCTCGGAGCCGCCCTCGATGTAGCCGAGCTCTTCCTGGAACAGCGAGCGGCGCGAGCGGCCCAGCCGCTTGATCCGCTGCCAGACCCAGGCGGCCGAGATGCTCTCGGCGTGCTCGTAGAACTTCAGCTCGAACAGCGGCCGCCAAAGCTTGTCGTAGACCCTCGGTCCGCACCAGGCGCGAAACCAGTCCGCGGCGCTGATCTTGTCGAGCCGCCGCCAGTCCGAGCGCTTGGTCGAGAGATAGGCCTGCAGACCGTAGCGGATCTTCTCGATCAGGCTCATGCCCGGGAAGGTCAGCAGCGAGATCGGATCGCCCCACGGGTGCAGCTCGCCGTCGACGAAATAGCCCATCCTGGTCGGGACCCAGGAGATCGGCGGCAGGCCGAGCTCGGCGAGCAGGGCGGTGGTGTCGACATCGCTACGGCAGCAGAAGTGATAGAAGCGCTCGAGCGATAGGCCGTTGAAGTCGAAGTGCGCGGCCATGCCGCCGGCCCTGTCGCCGGCCTCCAGCACCTCGACCTTCCAGCCGGCCTTGGCGGCGAAGTAGGCCGCGGCCAGGCCCATCGGGCCCGCCCCGATCACCAGCAGTCTGTCGTCCGTCCGCGCCATGATCAGAAGGTCAGCTCGACATCGGCGTAGGCAGGGTCCTTCAGCGTGGCGCTCAGCGCCTCGCGCAGGGGGGTGGCGCGGACGCCGAAGATGCCCGGCCAGTCGATCACCTCGAACACGTCGGGCGTCCGCAGCGCCTTGAGCTGGGCGGTGGTGAACGGCGGATTGTGGTCGAAGATCGCGTAGGTCTTCAGCAGGATTCTGAAGAGCCAGACGGGAATCCTGACGATAGGCGTGCGTGATCCGTCGATATCGCGGATCTGCCGGATGAGGTCGATGTAGTCGATCCGCTCCTGGCCGGAGATGTTGAACGTCCCCTGCCGCCGCTGCCGCAAGCAGGCGCCGATGATGCTGGCGAAGTCCCCGGCATAGAGCGGCTGGCGCAGGTAGCGCCCGTCGCCTGGAATCGGAAACACCGGCGTGCGCCGCATGAAGCGGGCCAGCCAGCCCAGGTGCTTGCGGTCGAACCAGCCGAACATCAGCGTCGGCCGCAGGATCACATGCGGCAGCTCGCTCTGCGCGACGATCGCCTCCTGGGCCTTCTTGCTCTCGGTGTAGAGGTCGCGGGCCTGGGAGTTCACCACCGAAGAGCTGACATGCGCGATGTACGGTCGCTTTCCGCGCGCGGCGGCCGCCAGCACGCGCTCGGTCGACACGATGTTGTTGCGCCGGAAGGGTTCGGGATCGAGGCCGCCGATCTGCGCCTGCAGCATGACCACGGCGTCGCAGCCCGCGACGACATCCTCCCACTCTCCGGGCTCAGCGAGGTCCGCCGTGATGACCTGAAGCTGGGGATGCAGGCGTTGGAGGACGCCGGTGTTCTGCGGATGCTTGTCGATAGCCACGAGCTCGAACTCGCCCGTGCGCGCCAGCTGGGCGACCAGGTTTTGGCCGACGAGGCCTGCTGCGCCGGTGACGACGATACGCTGGGTCATGGAAGAGCACGCACTTGGGGCGGATGGGCCGCAGCCTGAGGCGGCGAGCATGGGACGATTCTACGCCGCATCAGGACGCGCCTCCGAGCGTGCAGGTCGAGCCGTCGACGAGGGTCACCAGCACTTGAGGGCGCTCTGGGCGCTCGGCGACGTCGAGAACCCAGCCGACGGCGGGATCGGTCACCATCGGCAAGACCTGCGGCACGTCCGAGCGGAGCTTGCCGGTGTCGGCGTCGGCGACGAGCAGGCCATTGTCGAGCAGCGTGACGGCCTTCACATGGGCGCCGGCGGCGACGTCCCAGGCCCAGCCAAAGATACGCGCGCCGCCGGACTTCCGAGCCGCCATGCCATCGAGGCTGCCGATGCAACGGTCCGGGTCGACGCCCGGATTGGGCACGAGCTTGGCCATGTAGGCCAGGGCCGGCGGATCGAGCTCGCGGATGACGGCCGATGGCCAGATCAGCAGCCCAGCGCCGACGGCGAGCGCGAGGCCTGCGGCGACCGTCGCCGTGCGAACGGGAGACATCGGGGCGATCCGGAGCCGGGCGATGACCAGGCCCGTCCCGACGAGCGCCAGCGCTCCGACCGCCGCCAGGTCCAGGTTGATCAGCGCGCCCAGCGGCGCGGCGATCCAGACGATCGCCGTATAGAGCGCGGTGACGGCGGCGAGCGCCAGAAGCACGGTCCGGCCCCGCGGCCAGGCGCCGACGCTGACCAGGCCGGCCAGGGCGATCGCGAGAACCGCGTCGTAGCTGAACTGGTGGACGAATAGCGCGAGGAACGTCACCCCGACGAACAGCATGTAGCAACCGGCGGCCGCCCCCAGCAGGGGGGCGGCGAGGGCCGCCTGAGGTTTGCGCTCGGGGCGGGGCCGCAGAACGCCCCAGAGGGCGCAGGCTCCCAGCAACAGGATCGGCAAGTTGCCGGCGCTCAGGGCGTAGAAGTCCCAGTTTCGCAGGCGTCCGGCGAGGTCCGTGTCCCCCAGCGGGATCGGCCGCGACAACGGCTCAGGTCCCGGCGGCGGATACGGGGTGAAAAGGTAGGCGGCGATCTCCGCCTTGGTCTTCAGCCAGTCGAGCGCCGAGTGCTCCTGGTATCGCGCGACGATCCGTGCGGGCAGGGCCTGCTCTGCGCCGAGCTGCAGATCCCCGGTCAGGGCGTAGGCGAGCAGCGGATCCTCGCTCGGCAATGCGGTCGCCTTGAACGCAGACCATGTGCCGAGCAGCGCCAGGCCGACGGCGGCGCCGGCGATCAGCGCCTTGGGCGAGCGCCACAGGCGGGTCGCAAAGTAAATCAGGGCGACCGGCCCCAGGAAGAACGCCGAGGCGGAATGGCAAAGCATCGCAAAAGCGGCCAGCCCGCCGAAGGTCGCCGTTTCGCCGATGGCGGCGCGCGGCGGCCTTCGTAGCCGGAAGGCGTAGGCGGCTGCGGCGATGCTGAACGCCGCCCCCATCAGCTTTGGCCAAGTGTAGCCGGTGTTGAACAGCGCAAACGGAGTGAGCGCGACGAGAACGACGCCGATCACCGCGACCGGGGCTGGCAGTTTGCCGGCCCGCCGGACGGCCCAATAGAGCGCCGCCGCCCAAAGCGCCGAAAGCGTGATCCCGCCCACGCCGAGCGCGGCCGCCTGCAGGTGCGGCCCGTCGTTGTTTGCTTGCAGAAGCGCGAAGAGGTCGGCGAACAGAAGATAGCCGCCGGCCATGAGCGGGGGGCGGTCGCTCAGCGACCAGTCGCCAGGCGGGGTCTGGAGCGGATCGGTTCCGAGACGCACCGCCTCGGCGAAAATCCCGGGCAGCAAGTGGTCGGACGACCAGACCGCAGGGGCGAACCTGCGCGCCGGCTCCCACACGCCTGATCCCGTTTCACCAAGGTGAAGCACGGTGAAGACCAGGAACGCCGTCAGGAACCACACATAGACCGGGCGCCGCTGAGCTCTCCAGACCGATCTCGCCAGGAGCGGCGCCCTCCACCACGCCCACACAGCAATCGCGGCCAGCGCGGCGACAAGCAGGAGGCCGCCGCGCGGCGGCAGCGGGGTCCAGGCGTAAGCATAGAAGATGGCCAGGGAAGACGCGCCCAGGCCAAGGAAGCCCGCGAGCACCGGGTCGAGCCCGCTCCGCGTCAGCCTTGCGACAAGGCCTCCTGCGAAGAATGCCGACAGCCCTACGGCGAACGCCACGAGCAGATACCCCACGTAGCCGAGGTAGGACTGCTTGAGGTAGCTCAGCATCGAGACGGCATAGGGCGGCGCCACGCCGATGTTGCGGTAGTCGGAGGTTCCGACCAGGCGCAGGTAGACCTTGCCGCCGGGACACCAGTTCGGTCCCAGCGGGACGATGGATTCGGTATAGGTGCCCTCGGTCGCGCCGCCGGCGACAGGCTTGATGCGGTCGTGGGTGGAGCAGCGCAAATAGAGCGCGTTGCGCGTTTCGTACTCGCGGATCGCGCCCTGATAGGTGATCCCGACATAATCGACGGGCTCAAGCGGGCCCATCTCCAGCGCCATCGGACGCACGCCGTTCGCCGCCAAGGATCGCAGGATGGCGGAGCCGCGCGGCGTTCCCGCCCTTAGCGCGCCGTCGAGATCGGCGGCGTCGCGCAGCGGCTGGGCGTGCGGTCGTCCGATGACGACCTGCGTTGTGACGCCGGGCATCGGCGTCGCCGCAGGCTCGGGGGCGAGCATGATGGCAAGGCTCAGCAGAGCCAGCGCGCCAAGCATCGCCCGCAGCAACCACATGCCCCGATCGCTCCCCCTCGATCCGCCGATGAATCAGCGGGCGTAGACCATAGGTCAGCAGCGTGTAGCGAAGAAGATGCTAGCGGGGGTTGTGGCTCGTGGCGTGTCGTCGCGCTCGTTTCAGCGCAGCGCGGCGTTGAGCTTGGCCAGCGCGGCCGCCCCGGGCGTCAGTTCGCGTTCGTTCAGCGTGTTCAGGGGGACGTCGACTGTCCCGAGGTTCTCGTGCAGATCGCGCGCCTCGGGGTCGAGGAACAGCAAGCCGGTCACGATCTCGCCCAGCGCCTGACGCGCCTGAAGGTAGGCCATGGCCCCGACACGGTCGGACGGGTCGTAATGTTCGGCCAGCTTGTGCAGGTGGAGGACCGAGCCGTCGTGCTGGGCGACCGGCACGGTCTCCCCGGGCGCGTAGTCGATGGTGATCGCGTTGCGAGCGGGCACCAGATCCATCCGGTTCACGGCTTCATTGTGCTCGCGCACATAGTCGTAGGATTTGGTCGAGCCGGCGTGATTGTTGAACTGCACGCAGGGGCTGACGCAGTCGATGAAGGCCGCCCCATTGTGGCTGAGCGCGGCCTTGATCAGGGGCACGAGCTGGTTCTTGTCGCCGGAGAACGAGCGGGCCACGAAGGTCGCGCCCATCTGCAGGGCCAGGCTGACAAGGTCGATGCCGGCGTCGTGGTTGACTACGCCCTTCTTGGACTTCGAGCCCTTGTCGGAGGTGGCCGAGAACTGGCCCTTGGTCAGGCCGTACACGCCGTTGTTCTCGACGATGTAGAGCATGTTCACGCCACGCCGGATCGAGTGCGCGAATTGGCCCAGGCCGATCGACGCGCTGTCGCCGTCGCCGGAAACGCCCAGATAGATCAGGTCGCGGTTGGCGAGGTTGGCGCCGGTCAGCACCGACGGCATGCGCCCATGGACGGTGTTGAATCCGTGCGAATTGCCCAGGAAGTAGTCTGGGGTCTTGGACGAGCAGCCGATACCCGACAGTTTGGCGACCCGATGCGGCGGCAGGTCCAGTTCGTAGCAGGCCTGGATGATCGCCGTGGAGATCGAGTCGTGGCCGCAGCCGGCGCACAGGGTTGACACCGCGCCTTCGTAGTCGCGCCGGGTGTAGCCGAGGGCGTTGGGCTTGAGCTGCGGATGATGCAGTTGCGGCTTGGTGATGTAGGTCATTCGGCCGCCTCCGGCATGGGTCTGCGCTGGCTCATCAGCCGCGTGACCGCCTCGGTGATGAAGCGCGCGGTGATCGGCGTGCCGTCATAGTGCAGCACCGCGGTCAGCCGCGATGGGTCGATCTCGCCCTCGTTGATGAGCAGCGTCCGCAGCTGGGCGTCGCGGTTCTGCTCGATGACGAACACCCGGTCGTGCGCGGCGATGAACTCGAAGATCTCGTCGGCGAAGGGGAAACCGCGCACCCGCAGCGCATCGAGGTGCAGCCCGGCGTGTTCCAGGCTGCCAAGTGCCTCATGGACGGCCGGCGTGCTCGAGCCAAAGTAGATGACGCCGTCGCGGGTCGCCCGCGTGGCGCTTCGCAGGACGGGCCCGGGCACCAGGCGCCGCGCAGTGTCGAACTTGCGCAGCAGCCGTTCCATGTTGCCGACATAGACCGCGCCTTCCTCGCTGTAGCGGGCGTAGGGATTGCGCGACGTGCCGCGGGTGAAGTAGCCGCCCTTGGTCGGGTGGGCGCCCGGATAGGTCCGGTACGGGATGCCGTCGCCATCGACCTCGAGGTAGCGGCCGAACTCCACGCCGGCCTCGAGTTCGTCGTAGCCGAGCACCTTGCCGCGATCGAGTTTGCGGCTGTCGTCCCAGGTGAAGGGCTGGGTCAGCCACTCGTTCATGCCGATGTCGAGGTCGAGCATGACGAAGACCGTGGTTTGCAGACGGTCGGAGAGATCGAAGGCCTGCGCTCCCATCTCGAAACATTCCCCTGGATCGGCGGGCAGCATGAGCGGGTGTTTGGTGTCGCCATGGCCGGCATAGGCGGCCGCGAGCAGATCGGCCTGCTGGGTGCGGGTCGGCATCCCGGTCGAGGGGCCGCCGCGCTGGACGTCGAAAATCACCGCCGGGATCTCGGCGAAATAGGAGAGACCGATGAACTCGGTCATCAGCGACACGCCGGGGCCCGAGGTCGCGGTGAATGCCCTGGCGCCGTTCCAGCCGGCCCCGACGACGACCCCGATCGAGGCGATCTCGTCCTCGGCCTGGACGATCGCGTAACGCGCCTTGCCGGTTTCGGGATCTATGCGCAGGTCTTCGCAATAGCCCGTGAAGGCCTCGGCCAGCGAGGTCGAGGGCGTGATCGGGTACCAGGCGCAGACGGTCGCGCCGCCGTAGACCGCGCCCAATGCGGCGGCGGCGTTGCCCTCGACGAAGATCCGGTCCCCGACCCGATCGGCGCGCCGCACCTTGAGCCGCAACGGCGAAAGATGTTCGGCGACATAGTCGCGGCCCATGTGCAGCGCCGCGACATTGGCGGTGATCAGCCGGTCTTTCCCGGCGAACTGCTCGGCCAGCAGCTGCTCAATGACCCCGATCTCGATGTCGAGCAGCGTCGCCAAGGCGCCGACATAGATGATGTTCTTAAACAGCTGGCGCTCGCGCGGGATCTGGTAGGCCGCGTTGCACATCGCCGTCAGCGGCACGCCGACCACCGTGATGTCGTCACGAAACTTGGAGGGCGGCAGCGGCTTGGTGGAATCGTAGAACAGGTAGCCGCCCGGCTCGATCTCGGCGACGTCGCGATCCCAGGTCTGCGGGTTCATCGCCACCATAAGGTCCACGCCGCCGCGGCGTCCCAGGTGGCCGGCCTCGGTCACGCGCACTTCGAACCAGGTCGGCAGGCCCTGGATGTTCGACGGGAAGATGTTGCGGGCCGCGACCGGCACCCCCATGCGCAGGATCGCCTTGGCGAACATGCTGTTGGCGCTGGCGGACCCGGAACCGTTGACGTTTGCGAACTTGACGACGAAATCGTTCAGCGCCTCTAGCGGCATGATCCCCCCGCGTGGGTCATTTCCAACAGGAACTTCTGCATGTCCCACGCGCCGGTGGGGCAGCGCTCGGCGCAGAGGCCGCAGTGCAGGCACACGTCTTCGTCCTTGACCATGACCCGGCCGGTCGGCAGGTCGCCGGAGACATAGAGCGCCTGGTCGAGGTTCAGCGCAGGAGCTTTCAGGCGGCCGCGCAGGTCGTCCTCATCGCCGTTCTCGGTGAAGGTGATGCAGTCCGTCGGGCAAATGTCGACGCAGGCGTCGCACTCGATGCAGGCCGCCTCGGCGAACACGGTCTGCACGTCGCAGTTCAGGCAGCGCTGGGTCTCGCGGTAGGCGATGGCCCGGTCGAATCCTAGCTCGACCTCGAGCCGCACATCCTTCAGCGCCTCGCCCTTATCCAGCAGCGGTACGCGATAGCGGGCGTCGTTGGCCGGATCGTTGTCGTAGCTCCATTCGTGGATGCCCATCTTCTGGCTGGTCATCGACGTGCCGGGAGGCGGACGGACGGTCAGGTCTTCCGCCTTGCAGAACTTGTCGATCGAGATCGCCGCGTCGTGTCCGTGGGCTACGGCCCAGATGATGTTCTTGGGGCCGAAAGCGGCGTCGCCGCCGAAGAACACGTTCGGCGCCGTCGACTGGAAGGTGAGGGGATCGACCGTGGGCATGCCCCATTCGTCGAACGCCAGGCCGATGTCGCGCTCGATCCAGGGGAAGGCGTTCTCCTGGCCGACGGCGACCAGCACGTCGTCGCACTCGTAGTGCTCGTCCGGCTCGCCCGATGAGACCAGACTGCGGCGACCCTTGGCGTCGTACTCGGGACGAACCTTCTCGAAGGTCACGCCGGTCAGTCGGCCGTTGTCATGGGTGAAGGCCTTCGGGACGAGAAAGTTGAGGATTGGAATGTCCTCGTGGAGCGCGTCCTCCTTCTCCCAGGGGCTGGCCTTCATCTCCTCGAAGCCCGAGCGGACGATGACCTTGACGTCCTCGCCGCCGAGCCGGCGCGAGGTGCGGCAGCAGTCCATCGCGGTGTTGCCGCCGCCCAGCACGATCACCCGTCGGCCGATCTTCTCGATGTGGCCGAACGAGACGTTGCTCAGCCAATCGATGCCGATGTGGATGTTGGCGGCGGCCTCCCGACGACCGGGGAGGTCGAGATCGCGCCCGCGGGGGGCGCCCGTGCCGACGAAGACCGCATCATAGCCTTCGGCCAGCAGCGACTTGAGGCTGTCGACCCTTGCGCCCAACCGCATGTCCATGCCGAGCCCGGTGATGTAGCCGACCTCTTCGTCGATGACTTCCTCGGGCAGGCGGAAGCGGGGGATCTGGCTGCGGATCATGCCCCCGGCTTTGGCCTCTCCGTCGAACAGGGTGAGCTCGTAGCCCAGCGGGGCCAGATCGCGCGCCACGGTCAGCGACGCCGGCCCCGCGCCGATCAGCGCCACGCGTTTGCCGTTGGAGACCGCGACCGGCGCAGGCAGGCGACCGGTGATGTCGTCCTTGTTGTCGGCGGCCACGCGCTTGAGGCGGCAGATCGCGACCGGTTCGTCCTCGACTCGGCCGCGTCGGCAGGCCGGCTCGCAAGGTCGATCGCAGGTTCGGCCGAGCACGCCTGGGAAGACGTTCGACTTCCAGTTGACCATGTAGGCGTCCGAGTACCTGCCTTCGGCGATCAGGCGGATGTACTCAGGTACAGGCGTGTGGGCCGGGCAGGCCCATTGGCAATCGACGACTTTATGAAAGTAGTCAGGCCCCTCGGTACTGGTGCGGTGCACAATCGCTTCCTTCCCACACGCCATTCTTTCGCGGTTGCGAAGACGAGGGTCAGTGAAAGCAGACTCGCCTTACCGCGACGCAGCGTTCGAGAGGATGGTAGGACCCTATCGTCGCGTGAGCCAATACATTTCTTGCGCCTTCCGACGTCTAAGCGTGCGAATTCGTCGACTTGTGCGGTGGGCGCCGCATCAGAGGACCTGACGGCTAAGGCCCAGCTTGGCGCGGCTCAAGTTGCTGTGAAGCCGGGCGAATTTCACGCGCCTGTTACGCGAAGGGGCTTGGTTGTCGTCAAGCTTTGCTTAACAGTTTCGCCAACCAGCCAAGGAGGTCCTCCGATGCCGAACCAACCGTTCGAAGTCGCGTCCCCGTTCGACGACGCCGAAGTCGCCGATGTCATGATCGATGCGGTCGCCGATGAGGTCCAGGACAGCCAATCGCTGGAGATCAATCTGCGTCGCGCCCAGGCCGAGCACGCCGAGAACCTGCGTCTGGCCCGGGCGCTCTAGGGCGCGCTACTTGTCGCGCTTGCGGAGCAGGTGGCGCAACGCCGCCAGCCCCGCCGGCGCGAGCAGCACCAGCACCAACAGCAGATAGATCAGGCGAGCTTCCTCGGGCACGGTCCTAGACCTCGTCGTCGTTCGGAATGTTCAGCAATTCGCCGCACGCCTTGCAGTGCACGGCGTCGACGTCGTGTCGGCGCAGGCCGCAGGTCGGGCAGGTGAAGCGGATCTTGTAGGGCCGGAACAGGGCCTGGGCGAGGCGCACGAACAGCGTGATGCCGGTCAGCATGGTCACGATCGAGATCACCCGGCCCCAGGCGCCGGGCAGGGTGATGTCGCCGAACCCGGTCGTGGTCAGCGTCGCGATGGTGAAATAGAGCGCGTCGATATAGCCGCCGATGCCCTCGGTGCGCGCGAAGCTCGTATAGACGAACCCCGTCATGATGAAGATGAAGGTGATAAGGGTCGAGGCGGCCCGGATCACGTCTTCCCAGCGGGTCTCGTTGTAGCGACGGCCGACCGTGTCCCAGAAGAACTCGGAGTGGACGAGCGTCCACAGCCGCAGCACCCGCAGGAACGCCAGGTTGAAGAGCCAGAGCGGGAACAGCAGCGTCACCAGGACGAACAGGTCGATCCAGGTGACCGGCCGCTTGATCCAGGCTCCGAGGTTGTCGCTGGCCAGGGCCCGCGCCAACAGGTCCGCGGCCAGCACGAACGCCATGGCGTAGTCGATGAACAGGAAGGCCGGCGTCTCGCGGATCAGCGGCGCGGCGATGAAGAACGCGATCATCACGACGTCGATCGCGATCACGGTCAGCCGGAAGCGGACCGAGCGGTCGGACTTGCCGAAGTAGAGTTCGTGCAGCCGCGCTCGAATGCGCGGCGCCAGGCGGCGTTGGCCAGGGTCGGGCGGCGAAATCGCGTCGGCGGGCATCGCCCAACCATAGGCGGCTGGGCGGGCAGGGGAAGGGGTTCTAGCCCTCGGACTTCAACGCCTCGTAGGCCTCGGTCGCCTCCAGCCATTCGAGTTCGGCGGCTTCGAGCGCAGCCTCAGCGCTAGCCCGTTGCCGGCCCAGCTCGGCGGCCTTGGCTGGGTTCTCGTTGAAGATCTTGGGGTCGGTCAGGGCGGCGTCGATCTTGCCGAGCGCCTGGCTGGCGCGGGCGAGCGCGGCTTCGGCGGCTTCGGCCCGGCGACGGGCGGTCCCGGTCGGCGCCTTGGACCTCGCGGCCGGCGGCGGCTTGGGCGCGGCGACCGGCTCGGCCTCGCGCACCTGGGTGGGCGCCTTGCCGGCCTGTTTGGCGCGATCGATGACGAACTTGGCGTAGTCGTCCATGTCCCCTTCGAAGGGGGCGATAGTGCCGTCAGTGGCCAGCCACAGACGATCTGCGACCAGTTCCATCAGCGAGCGGTCGTGGGTGATCAGGATCACCGCCCCCTCGTAGTCGTTCAGCGCGTCGAGCAGGGCCCGGCGGCTGTCGATATCGAGGTGGTTGGTCGGTTCGTCGAGGATCAGCAGGTGCGGCTTCTCGGCCGCGACCAGATTCAGCAGCAGGCGCGCGCGCTCGCCGCCGGACAGGTTGGCGACCGAGGTCTCGACCTTCTCGTGGCCGAGGCCGTACTGGGCCAGGCGCGAGCGGCGGCTGGCCTCCGACGCCTCAGGCATCTCGCGGCGGATGATGTCCAGCGGCGTGTCGTTCGGGTCCAGCGCCTCGATCTGGTGCTGGTGGAACCAGCCCACCTTCAGCCGCGCCGAGCGCTTGAGTTCGCCGGTCTGCGGCTCCAGCGCGCCTGCGACCAGCTTGGCGAAGGTCGACTTGCCGGCGCCGTTGACGCCGAGCAGGCCGATGCGGTCGTCGAGGTCGAGGCGCAGATTCAGGTGCTTCAGGATCGGCGGACCGTCGGGGTACCCAGTAGCGACGCCCTCCAGCCGCACCAGCGGCGGGGCCAGCGGCCGTTCCGGCGAGGGCAGGATGAACGGCGAAGTGTGCTCGATCACCACCGCCGAGACCGGCGGCAGCTTGGCCAGCATCTTCAAGCGCGACTGGGCCTGGGTGGCCTTGGATGCCTTGGCGCGGAAGCGGTCGACGAACGACTGCAGGTGCGCGCGTTGGGCCTCGACCTTGGCCTTGGTCGCCTCCTGCAGGCGCGCCTTCTCCTCGCGCTGGCGCTCGAACTGGTCGTAGCCGCCGACATAGAGAGTCAGCTTCCCGTCGAGGAGATGCAGGATGTGGTCGCAGCTGTTGTTCAGGATCTCGCGGTCGTGGCTGATGATCACCGCGGTGTGCGGGTACTTCTTCAGCCGGCTCTCGAGCCAGAGCGCGCCTTCCAGGTCGAGATAGTTGGTCGGTTCGTCGAGCAGCAGCAGGTCCGGTTCGGCGAACAGCGCCGCGGCCAGAGCCACGCGCATCCGCCAGCCGCCGGAAAATTCCGCCATCGGGCGGGTGAGGTCGGCGTTGGAGAAGCCCAGGCCGGACAGGATTTCCGCGGCGCGGCTGGGGGCGCGGTCGGCCCCGATCTCGGTCAGGCGGCCATATATGTCGCCCATCCGCTCGGGATCGGCGGTCTCCAACTCGTGCAGCAGGCTGGCACGCTCTTCGTCGGCGGCCAGCACCGTATCGATCAGCGGCACCGGAGTGGCGGGATGTTCCTGGTCGACCGATCCGATACGGGCCTGTTTCGGGTAGCCGATTTCGCCGTCGCCGGCATGCAACTGGTCGAGGATCAGTTTGAACAGCGTCGACTTGCCGACGCCGTTGCGTCCGACGAGCCCGACCTTGGCGCCCACAGGTATGCTGACGCTCGCATGATCGAAGAAGCGGCGGCCCCAGGAGTCGAAGGTAAGGTCGGTGATCTGCAGCATGGGAGCGGGGGGCCTTAGCAGAGCGCGCCGCCGAAGGCGACCGTCGTGCGCTTGGCGTTGTCACATCCGGCGGCTATAAGCCCGCCACCCGCGCGGGACCCCGCGCCTCCCAAGAATAAGACAAGCAACAGACATGACCGAACGCACCTTCTCGATCATCAAGCCGGACGCGACCAAGCGGAACCTGACCGGTCAGATCAACGCCGTGATCGAAGGCGCCGGCCTGCGCATCGTCGCCCAGCGCCGCATCCAGATGACCGAAGCCCAAGCCAAGAAGTTCTACGAAGTCCACGCCGAGCGCCCGTTCTACGGCGAGCTGGTCGAGACCATGACCTCGGCGCCGGTCGTCGTGCAGGTTCTCGAAGGCGAAGGCGCCGTGGCCAAGTATCGTGAAGTCATGGGCGCCACGAACCCGGAACAAGCCGCCGACGGCACGATCCGCAAGCTGTTCGCCCTGAACGTCGGCGAGAACTCTGTCCACGGTTCGGACAGCCAGGACAACGCCAAGATCGAGATCGCCCAGTTCTTCACCGACGACCAGATCGTCGGCTAAGTCAGGGAACGGCTAAGCTCCGGCCGCGTTGAACAAGCGCGGCCACGAGCCCCACTCGGTCCATCCAGCGGACCAGCCGCATGACAGGCCCCGTTCGGCGCACGCCGGGCGGGGCCTTCTCGTTTCTGGATCAGCGAGGGCGAACGATCTGGCTTGGCCGCAAGTGCGGCGAATGAAACCGGTCGTACTTGTCGGCCACTTTCAGGTGCAGGGCGGCGTCGAGCAGGCGCGCCCCGCGCAATCCCGTCGGCGGGGGATCGGCGCTCAACGCGCGCCAGAGGCTTACGGCCTCTCGATGCAAGCGTTCATTGCGGGTCATGCTGTCCATGCCGGTTCGAACAACGCAAACGCACTGAAGTTCCGCCAGAACTTGGTTAACGATTCGCAAATTGCCGGAAGTTGTATTTGAGTTCGCTTCAGTTTTCGGCGTGCGAACACTTAAGCTTGCCGGCGCGGCCGCTGACGTAGCGGCATGGCTTTCCCGCAGAGTAGCTTTGGGCTAGCTGGTGCCGATCTCTTGCGTATGTGGAGGCCGGCTTGAGCGGGACAGAGAGCTTTCCTGAAATCCGTGAGGCCGTGCGCAGGCTGTGCAGCCAGTTTCCAGGCGAATACTGGCGCGAGCATGATCGAGACCGGGCCTATCCCAAGGAATTCGTCGCGGCGCTGACGCAGGCCGGCTTCCTTTCGGTGTTGATCCCTGAAGCCTATGGCGGTTCGGGGCTCGGCTTGGCCGCGGCGACCGCGGTGCTCGAGGAGATCCATCGGTCAGGCTGCAACGGCGGCGCCTGTCACGCCCAGATGTACACCATGGGCACGATCCTCAAGCATGGCAGCGAGGCGCAGAAGCAGGCCTATCTGCCCAAGATCGCGTCCGGCGAACTGCGCCTGCAGGCGTTTGGGGTGACGGAGCCGACCGCGGGCACCGACACCACGCGTATCTCCACCTTCGCGAGGCGCGACGGCGACCACTATGTGGTCAGCGGCCAAAAGCTTTGGATCAGCCGTGCCGAGCACTCGGACCTCATGGTCCTGCTGTGCCGGACAACGGCCCGAGAGGACGCTGCGCGGCCGGCCGACGGGATGAGCGTGCTGCTCGTGGATCTGCGCGAGGCGGTCGGAAACGGGCTGACCATCCGGCCTGTGCGCACCATGCTCAACCACGCGACGACCGAGCTGTTCTTCGACGGGCTGCGAGTGCCGGCGGCGAACCTCGTCGGCGAGGAGGGCAAGGGCTTCCGCTACATCCTCGACGGCATGAACGCCGAGCGCATCCTGATCGCGTCGGAGTGCATTGGCGACGGGCGCTTCTTCGTCGACCGCGCCAGCACGTACGCGACCGAGCGCGAGGTCTTCGGGCGGCCGATCGGCCAGAACCAGGGCGTCCAGTTCCCGATCGCCCGGGCGCACGTGCAGGTCACCGCCGCCTCTCTGATGGTCGACAAGGCCGCGGCTATGTTCGACGCGGGGCTGCCGTGCGGCACCGAGGCCAACATGGCCAAGATGCTGGCGTCGGAGGCGTCTTGGTTCGCCGCCGACACCGCAATCCAGACCCACGGCGGCTTCGGCTTCGCCGAGGACTACGACATCGAGCGCAAATTCCGTGAGACGCGGCTCTATCAGGTCGCGCCGATCTCCACGAACCTGATCCTCAGCCATGTGGGCACCCACGTGCTGGGCATGCCGAAATCGTTCTGAGGGTAGGGGATGTACGACCTTCTGAAGGGCTTGCGCGTGGTCGAGGGCTCCGCCTTCGTGGCCGGGCCGACCTGCGGTCTCTATCTGGCCCAGCTCGGCGCCGAGGTGATCCGCTTCGACAACATCGGCGGGGGCCCCGACTTTCGGCGTTGGCCGCTCAGCGAAGGCGGGGAGAGCCTCTATTGGGAAGGGCTCAACAAAGCCAAGAAGTCGATCGCCATCGACCTCTCCCGGCCGGAAGGTCGCGAGCTGGCGGCGCGCCTGGCGGCGGCGCCTGGCGAGGAGGGCGGCGTCTTCGTGACGAATTTCCCGGTCGAAGGCTTTCTTTCCTATGAGAAACTGAGCGCCCTGCGGCCGGATCTGATCTGCGCGCGGGTGATGGGCTGGGCCGACGGCGGGCCGGCGGTCGACTACACCGTCAACAGCGCGATCGGCGTGCCGATGCTGAACGGCTTCCCGGAGGAGCCGCGGCCCGTGAACAACGTGCTGCCGGCCTGGGACCTGCTGACGGGCGCCTATGCGGCGTTCGCCCTGGTCTCCGCGCTTCACGCCCGCCAGCGGGACGGCAGGGGGCGCGAGATCCGCATCCCGCTCTCGGATATCGCGGGCACGACCATGGCCAATCTGGGCTATCTGGCCGAGAGTCTCGGCGGGCAGGACCGCCAGCGGATGGGCAACGATCTGTACGGCGCGTTCGGCCGCGACTTCCTGCTCAAGGGCGGGCAGCGGATCATGCTGGTGGCGATCACGCCGCGGCAGTGGAAGGGCCTGACCCAGGTGCTGGAGATCGAGGCGCCGGTCGCCGCCCTCGAGGCGGAACTCGGCGTAAGCTTCGCCGCCGATGAGGGGCTGCGCTTCGATCACCGCGCGCGGCTGTTCCCGCTGTTCGAGGCGGCGTTCGCTCGCAAGACGCTGGCCGAACTGAAGCCGTCCTTCGACAAGGAAGGCGTCTGCTGGGGGCCCTATCAACCGATGAGCGCCGCGGCGGAGGATCCCCGTCTGATCAAGGGGAACCCGGTTTTCGCCGAAGCGACCCATCCGAGCGGCCGGACCTACCCGACCGCCGGCTTCGCCGGGACCATTCCGCAGGACGAGCGCAAGCCGGCCGGCGGCGCGGCGCGCCTGGGCCAGCACACGGACGAAGTCCTCGCCCAAGTGCTGAAGCTGTCGGACGGCGAGATCGCCAAATTACATGACGCCGGCGTAGTCGCCGGGCCGGAGGGACGATGAGCAGTACAGTCGAGGTCAGCGAGCCGTCGCCCGGGGTCAAGGTCGTCACCCTCAGCCGCCCGGACGCTGCGAACGCGCTCAACACCGCCATGGGCGAGGAGCTGCTCGCGCTCTGGACGACCCTCGCCAACGACGCTTCGGTGCGGGTGGCGGTGCTGACCGGGGCGGGCCGGTTCTTCTGCGCTGGAGCCGACCTCAAGGAGCGCGACGGCATGAGCGACCAGGCCTGGTCCGATCAGCACGTCATGTTCGAGGCGATGATACGTGCCCAGCTGGCCTGTCCGTTCCCGGTGATCGCTGCGGTGAACGGCGCGGCCATGGGGGGCGGCTGCGAGATGGCGCTGGCCTGCGACTTCGCCTGGGCCTCGAACACGGCGCGGCTGGGCCTGCCGGAAGTCGGGCTCGGCATCATCCCCGGCCTGGGCGGAACCCAGTACATCGTCCGCGCCGCCGGCGAGCGCCGGGCGGCCGAACTGCTGATGTCGGGTCTGCCGATCGATGCGGCCCAGGCGCTGGACTTCGGCTTGGTCAACCGCGTGACCCCGCCCGACGAGCTCATGCCGCAGGTGCTGGAACGCGCCCGCGTGATCGCGGGCAAGGCGCCGCTCTCGGTCAAGGCGCTGAAGAAGGTGATGCGCGGCGGGGCTGCCTTGCCGCTGGACAAGGCCATGGCGCTCGAGCTGGTCGAGTACAATCGGTTGTTCAAGACCAAAGACCGCCGCGAGGGCGTTGCGGCCTTCAATCAGAAGCGGACGGCGGTGTTCAAGGGGGAGTAGCTCCCCCTTGATCCTAGCCTAAGCGGCGGCGGTGAGTTCGCCGCAGACGAAGGCTTCTTCGCCGGCGTGCAGCAGGCCGTCGAGCACGTCGGGCAGATCGTGCGGATCGACGATCAGGATCAGGCCGACGCCGCAGTTGAAGGTGCGGCGCATCTCGTGCTCGGCGACGCCGCCGACCTCGGCCAGCCATTGGAAGACCGGCGGCATGGTCCAGGCGTCCCAGTCAAACTTCGGAACCAGACCCTCGGCGATGGCGCGCGGCGGATTTTCGATCAGCCCGCCGCCGGTGATGTGGGCGCAGCCCTTGATGCGGCCCTTCTTGATCTGGGGCAGCACGCTCTTGATGTAGATCTTGGTCGGGGCCATCAGCGCCTCGGCCAGAGTCTTGCCTTCTTCGAACGGCGCGGGGGCGTCCCAGGCCAGGCCCGAACGCTCGACGACCCGGCGAACGAGCGAGTAGCCGTTGGAGTGCGGGCCCGAGGAGCCGAGGCCGATCAGGATGTCGCCGGGCCGCTGGGCGTCCAGCTTGGGCAGCACGCCGCCGCGATCGACCGCGCCGACGCAGAAGCCGGCCAGGTCGTAGTCGCCTTCGGAATACATGCCGGGCATTTCGGCGGTCTCGCCGCCCACCAGCGCCGCGCCCGCCTGGGTGCAGCCCTCGGCGATGCCGGCCACCACACGGGCGGCGGCGTCGACGTCGAGCTTGCCGGTCGCGAAGTAGTCCAGGAACATCAGCGGCTCGGCACCCTGCGCCAGCAGATCGTTGACGCACATGGCCACGAGGTCGATTCCGACCGTGTCGTGCTGGTCGGTGTCGATGGCGATCTTGAGCTTGGTGCCGACGCCGTCGGTGGTCGTGACCAGCAGCGGATCGTCGTAGCCGGCGGCCTTCAGATCGAACAGCGCGCCGAAGCCGCCGAGGGCCGCATCGGCGCCGGGACGACGCGTCGCCTTGGCCAGAGGCTTGATACGCTCTATCAGGGCGTTTCCGGCATCGATGTCGACGCCGGCCTGGGCGTAGGTGAGGCCATTGGGCCGGTCGGTCATGTGACGCCTTTGGTGCTAGGACGACTAGAAATTGGCCGCTGCGCGCATCGGGCGCTTGCAGACTCGGCCCTGCGCGAGCGTATAGCTACTTGATGACGCCGATTACAACTACCGCCGACCTCCAGGCGTTCTGCGACAAGATCAAAGACCAGCCTTTCGTCGCCGTGGACACCGAGTTCATGCGCGAAACGACCTATTGGCCGAAGCTGTGCCTGATCCAGGCCGCGGCGCCGAACGCCGAGGCCGTGATCGATCCGCTGGCAGACGGCATCGACCTCGAGCCGTTCCTGGAGATCCTGCGCAATCCGAAGATCGAGAAGGTCTTCCACGCCGCGCGCCAGGACGTTGAAATTTTCAACAACCTCAATGCGATGCCGACGCCGCTGTTCGACACCCAGGTGGCCGGCATGGCTGCCGGGTTCGGCGAGCAGATCGCCTATGACGCCCTGGTTCGCCAGATGCTCAAGGTTGAGATCGACAAGTCGTCCCGCTTCACCGACTGGGCGCGCCGGCCGCTGACCGACGCCCAGCTGGTCTACGCGGTGGGCGATGTGACGCATCTGGCCAAGCTCTATCCGATGCTGCGCGCGCGGCTGGAGAAGGAAGGCCGCCTGGCGTGGGTCGTCGACGAGATGCAAGGCCTGACCGATCCGGCCATGTACGACGTCAGTCCGGAGAACGCCTGGAAGCGCCTGCGCCCCCGTCGGCATACGGCCAAGTACCTCGCGATCTTCAAGGCGGTGGCCGCCTGGCGCGAACGCACCGCCCAACAGCGTGACCAGCCGCGCGGCCGGATCCTCAAGGACGACGCCATCGACGAAATCGCGACCCAGGCGCCGACCGACGCCGAGGGCCTCGATCGCCTGCGCTCGGTGCCGAAGGGCTTCTCCGGCTCGCGGTTCGGGCCGGACCTGCTGGCGGCCGTGCGCGAGGGGCTGAAGGATCCCGAGGCCTACGCCCCGGTGATCGAGAAGACCAAGCACCAGCCGTCGCCGGCCGCCGGCGCGGTGGTCGAGCTGCTGAAGGTGCTGCTCAAGGCCCGCTCGGAAGACGCCGGGGTGGCCTCGAAGCTGATCGCCACGGTTTCGGATCTCGAGCAGATCGCCAATGACGACAACGCCAAGACCCAGGCTCTGACCGGCTGGCGGCGCGAGGCGTTCGGCGAGGACGCCCTGCGCTTGAAGCGCGGCGAGCTGGCCCTGGTGCTGGATGGATCCCGCGTGCGGGTCGTCGAGGTGCGCCGCGCGCCAAAGTCCAAGGCGACTGAAGCGGCGGAGTAGATCTCCGCCGCCCGCGGCCTCAGCTGGCGAGCGCTGTACGGCTCGCCAGCCGTTGGCTGAGCAACGCCGTCAGCAGCGCCGCGGCGGGCATCAGCGCTCCGACCCAGGTCACCGCCGCCAGGCCTGGCCCATGGTCGATCACCGCCCCGCCGAGCCATGCGCCGACCGCGTTGCCCAGATTGAAGGCCGCGATGTTGAGGCTGGAGGCCAGGGTCTGACCCGCCCCGCCGGCCGCCTCCATCAACCGCAGCTGCAGCGGCGCCACCGTGGCGAAGGCGGCCGCGCCGAGCAGGCCGGTGAACGCCACCGCGGCGATCTTGCTTTCGAGCGCGAAGCTCATGGCCAGCATGACCAGCGTCAGGGCGGCCAGCGTGCCGATCAGCGCCGGATTGAGCGCTCGGTCGGCCGCCTTGCCCCCGAAGAAGTTGCCGGCCACGAGGCCGGCGCCGAACACCAGCAGGATCGGCGAGACGGCGGCGATCGGAAAGCCGGTGATCTGGGTCAGGATCGGCTGAATGTAGGTGAAGACCGCGAACACGCCGCCGAAGCCCAGCACGGTCATCAGCAGCCCGAGCAGCACCTGCGGGCGGCGCAGCACGGCCAGTTCCTCGGACAAGGCGCCGGCTTCCACCGGTTGCTCGGCGCGCGGGACAAAGGCGGTCAGCACCGCGGCGGCGAAGACGCCGATCCCGGCGACGGCCCAGAAGGTCGAGCGCCAGCCGAAGCTCTCGCCGAGCCAGGCGCCGAACGGCACGCCGACCAGCGTGGCGGCGGTCAGACCGGTGAACATCAGGGCGATGGCCGAGGCGCGCTTGTCGGGCGCGACCAGACCGGCGGCGACCACCGATCCGACCCCGAAAAAGGTGCCGTGGGCGAGGGCGGTCACCACCCGTGCGACCATCAGGATCGGGTAGTTCGGCGCGAGGGCGCAGGCGAGATTGCCGAGCGTGAAGATGATCATCAGCGCGATCAGCGTCGTCTTTCGCGGCAGACGGCGTGTGGCGATGGTCAGCAGCGGCGCGCCGGCGAACACGCCCAGCGCATAGCCGGTGATCAGCAGGCCGGCGGCTGAGATCGAGACGCCGAGGTCGCCGGACACCTGCAGCAGCAGGCCCATGATGACGAACTCGGTGACGCCGATCCCGAAGGCGCCGGCGGTCAGAGCGTAGAGGGCGATGGGCAACGGAGGTCTCCTAGCAGCGATCGGCGCTAGATGGAGCTCCTTCAGTTTGTGAAGTAGGTTGCCTCTGGGAACATCACCTGTGAGTTCAGATCAATGTCGCGTTCGGACGTAAACCGCTCGACCGAGATGGAGGTGTTCGTCCGCGTCGTGGAGACCGGCGGGCTGTCGGCGGCCGCGCGGGCGCTGAAGCTGACGCCCTCGGCGGTCAGCAAGCTGGTCTCGCGACTGGAGGCGCGGCTCGGCGCGCGACTATTGAACCGCTCGACCCGCCGCCTGCAGCTGACGCCGGAGGGGGAGGCGTTCTTCGCGCGCAGCGTACGGGTCCTGGCCGATATCGACGAGGCCGAGCGGGAGGTGCTGGCCGGCGCGGCGCCCCGCGGCAGGGTTCGCGTCAACAGCGTCGTCGACCTAGGCGGCCAGTTCATCCTGCCGCTGGTGCCGGCCTTTCTCGAGCAGCACCCGGAGGTCACGCTCGACATCGTGCTGACCGACCAGGTCGTCGACCTGCTGGAGGAACGCGCCGACGTGGCGATCCGCATGGGCGCGCTGCGTTCGTCGAACCTGACCGCCCGCAAGCTGGGCGAAAGCCGGGCGGTCGTGGTTGGGTCGCCCGACTACCTCGCCAGGCGCGGCGTGCCGACGCGGCTTGAGGATCTGGCCGGCCATCACCAGCTCGACTTCACCTTCACCCGCAGCGTCCGCAATTGGCCGTTCCTGGGGCCTGAAGGGGAAGTGGTCTATCTGCCCCGCGCGGGCGGGGTGCAGGTCGGCGACGGCGCGAGTCTGCGGCGGCTGGCGCTGGCGGGGGCGGGCCTTGCCCGGATGAGCGTCTTCGCGGCGGCTGAGGATATCGCGGCCGGCCGGCTGGTTCCGGTGCTCGAAGCGTTCAATCCCGGGGACATCCTGGAAGCCCACGCTGTGTTCGTCGGGCAGGGCGGCAGGCTGCCGGCGCGGGTGCGGGCGTTCATCGACTTTCTGGCCGCAAACATCCGTCTGCCGGCATTGCCCTGACGAACCTGTGGATAACTCCGAGCGCTTGCGGCGCTTGGCGTATCGCAGTTCGTCGACAGCCTTGCGCACCGCTTTTCCACCGAACGCGGATATATTTCGTCATGGCCGCGCTTGCGCAGGCGGCGCATTGGCGCGAGGCTCGACTTGTCGAAAGGAAACGCGGCGCAGCGAACCGGGAGACCGGAACGAAAAGCGAGCGGAAGGCTCCAAGAGACGCAGCCAAGGGGCGACCCAAAGCAGCAGATCAAGGGGTCACGACGACAGACACGGCCGACCAGAGCAATCTCGCCCGCCGAAGAAGTCGAAGACCTCAGACCTTCAGGCCTCCGGGCCTGGAATGAGAAGGCGACGCAGCGGGCAACCACTGCGCCGCCTTCTTGCTATTGGGCGTCCTGCTTGCTGGCGTCCGTCAGCGCGCCGTAGGCCAGCGGATAGGAGATCGAGCGGACCTCCGGGGTGTCGCGGCCGGGGATCGAGCCGTTCAGGTTCTGGATCATGCCGACGAAGACCAGGTCGTTGGTCGGGTCGATCCAGAACCAGGTGCCGAAGGCGCCGCCCCAATAGTAGCTGTCCTTGCCTTGCGGCGTTTCCGCCTTGGCCGGATCGAGGATGACGGCGAAGTCCATGCCGAAGCCGACGCCCTGCATGCTGGGCCCGTAGAGGTCGACGAGGACGCCGTCCTTCAGGACGTTCTGGCGCATCAGCTTGACGGTTTCCGGCTTCAGGATGCGCGCGCCGTCGAGTTCACCGTTGTTCAGCAGCATCTGCGAGAAGCGCCAGTAGTCCTCGGTCGTCGACAGCAGGCCGCCCGAGCCGGACAGCAGCGCCGGCTTCACGGACGGATCGACCGGGTTCGGTGGGACGATCAGCTTCTTGGCCGTGTCGTAGGAGTGGATGGACGACACCCGCACCACGTCGGCGGCGGGCACCGCGAAGCCGGTGTCGGTCATCTTCAAGGGCGCGAAGATGCGCTGCTGGAAGAAGACGTCCAGCGGCTGGCCCGACAGCTTCTCGACGATGTAGCCCTGGATGTTGACGCTGGGGCCGTAGCGCCAGTCGGCGCCCGGCTGGACGGCGAGCGGAAGCTTGGCCAGCTTGTCGATCATCGCCTGCAGCGGCTGGTTGCGGTCGGTGACGTCCGGCGCATATCCCCCCGAGACGTCGAAGCCGGCCGTGTGGCTCATCAGCTCGCGCATGGTCATCGGATGGGCCTGGGCGACCAGGGTTCCGTCCGGGCCCTTGACCTTCAGGTCGGCGAACTCGGGGATGTGCTTGGCGACCGGATCGTCCAGTTTCCACTTGCCCTCTTCGAAGAGGATCATCATCGCCACGCCGGTCACCGGCTTGGTCATCGAGGCGATGCGGAAGATGGTGTCGCGCTTCATCGGCGCGCCTGTACCGACGTCCTGGACGCCGTAGGCGTCGAAGTGGACCACCTTGCCATTGCGCGCCACCAGGGTGGTGACGCCGGCCAGCCGCCCATCGTCGACCAGCCCATGGAAGCTCTTGTCGAGGGCGGCGAGGCCCTCCTTGGACATCCCCACATCGGCCGGGTTGGTCAACTTGACCTCGGCGAAGGCTGGTCCGGCGACGATGGCGGCCGAAGCCAGCAGCCCGACGAGCAGGCCCTTGCGCGTGATGCTCATGACGTTTCCCCCAGAGATTCTTGTTGCGCGAATTCTAGGGGGAGGTACGCCCGCATGGCTAGGCCTGAGAGCGCCTTTAGAACCCCAGCGCCTCTTTCATCACGCGGTTGACGCCCGGCTGGTCCATCAAGCCGTGGATTTTCGAGGCTCCGGGACCGCGGGCATAGGCGGCGACGTCCTCGCCGGTGTGCGCCGCGCTCATCAGCGGAACCGCGGCGTAGGTGAGCCGGTCAGGGTCGTCGATGTCGGCCTTGGTCGGGACGGGGCGCGGTTCTCCGGCGGCCGGCGCGCCCGGGCCCGACGCGTACATCAGGATCGGCACCGTGCGGCCGTCGAGCGCCACCGGCGGGTCATCGTCGTTGCCTTGCAGGACGCCGAGGATCGAGGTGTCGCGCCCGCCGCCATTGATGGTCAGCCCATGGCTGTGGTCGGCGGTGACGATGATCAGGGTGTCCTTGGGGTCGGTCATCGCGGCCGCGGCGGCGATCGCCTTCGAGAATTCCACCGTCTCATTGAGGGCCTCGCCGGCCACGCTGACGTGGTGCGCCTTGTCGATCAGGGCGCCTTCGACCATCAGGAAGTAGCCCTTCTTGTTTGCAGCCAACCGCTCGATGGCCTGGGTGGTCATCTGCGTCAGGGTCGGGGCGTCCGTGCTCGTCGCCTGGCGGGCGGTTTCACGCATCATGTTGTTCGGTGCGAACAGGCCCAGGAGGGGCGCGCCGCTCTTGGGGGCGGCGGCCAGTTCGGTCGCCGTCTGCACATAAAGTCCGCCGGCCGTGCGCCACTCGGCGGTCAGGTCGCGGCCATCCATCCGCTTGCCGTCCTCTGCCACGAAGTTGGCTTGGCCGCCCCCGAGCATGACGTCGAAGCGCTTGCTCTTGCTGACGTCCAGCATCTGCCGGGCGATGTCGACGCAGCCCGCTTCGACGGCTTCGGGCGGCAGGTCGGCGTCGGACTGCCAGCGGCGCGAGGGGGTGTGCGCGTAGAGCGAGGCCGGGGTGGCGTCGGTGATCGCGGCGGTCGTCACCACGCCGACCGCCAGCCCGGCCTGCTTGGCCTGTTCGGCCAAGGTGGGCGCGGACTGATCCTTGGCCGACGTGCAATCGGCGAACTTGATCTTGTCAGTCACGCCAAGCGCGCCGTTCAGCGTCCGTCGGCCGGTCAGCAGCGCAGAGGCCCCGGCCGCGGAGTCAGTGACGAGACTGTCGGCCGAGTAGGTGCGCACCAGCGCCAGGTCGGGAAACGTCTCGAACGACAGGAGATTGGACGCGCCGTCGACGCCGCGCTTCTGGCCGTCATAGATGCGAGCGGCGGTCAGGGTAGAAACGCCCATGCCGTCGCCGACGAAGAGGATGACGTTCTTGGCCCGCTCGGCCGCCGAGGCCGGTCCGGCCGCCAAGGCCAGGGCGCAGAGCCCTGCCGCCAACTTGCCGCTCATGTTCGCCAAGGTCACGCCCTCCATACTGTTGGGCGTCCTCTTGGTGGTGATTGGCTACAGCGGCGTGACGCGCCGATGACAGCTTGATTGCAGTGGTCTCAGCCGACCTGCAGTTTCAGCCGCAGGGCCTGCGCCAGGGCTTGGGCGCGCTTGGCGGTTTGTTCGCCGAGCAGCATGTCGCCCCAGCCTTCCTGAGCCGAAAGCACCAGTCGGTCCCCGTCGATCGCCAGCCTCGAATGCGCCAGCAGACTGGCGTTGCGGCCGGACAGGTCGCAGCCGAGGCGGATCGCCGAGCCGAGCGCTCGGGCGCGCTGACGGCGCTCGGTCGACAGCACCTTGGCCACCGTTTGCGGATCTGGGGTGCTGGGCGCCGACGAGTGCCGGGCGAACGCGGCGCTGGCCAGGAAGGCGCGCTCGGGATGGTTCATGCCGGCGATCGGCGCACGCAGGACCTGCTCGAAGGCGAGTTCGCCGCGGTGGTCGGGGTGCAGCCGCGCGCCCAGGTCGGCCAAGCGGCAGGCCGCGGCGATCAGGGTGGGCTCGCGAGGGCCGAACACCGGGGCAAGCTGGGCGAAGGCTGGCTGCAGCCATCGGTGAAGCGCCGTGCCCAGGTCTGCCGACAAGCCGCGCACCGTGGTCAGAGCCTCGCAGCCCTCGATGAGCGGATCGCGGGCGGCTTCTTCGGGGGGCATCGCCTCCAGCAGTAGCCCCTCGCGCAGGCCGTACGCCGAGATCACGATGCGTTCGATGCCCAGACGTTCGATCAGGGCGTCGAGCACGAGCGCGGAATAGGGAAGGGTGTCGAAGCGCTTCTTGGAGAGCCCCTGCATGCGCTCCAGGCTGTTCTTGGATTGCCGGGCGACGAAGCGGGCGACGTCGACGGCGTCGGAGCGGTTCATCTCGTATTGGTGGGCGACGCGAAGCGGGTAGTCGGCCATCTCCATGTGGAGGAGCGCCAGGTTCCGCCAGGCGCCGCCGACGGCATGGAATTCCCTGGATCGGAAGGCCAGGCCGGCGCCGTTGATGCGCTCGTCGATGATCTTGCGGACCTTGTCGACCTCCAGAGGGCGGGGCGCGCCGAGCGCGAAGGGGCCTAGCGGCAAGGTGATCCCGTCGCGCGGCGCGGCCGGATCCAGGTGCACGAGTTCAAGGCTTGAGCCGCCGAGGTCGCCGACGACCCCAGCGGCGTCAGGCTGGCCGGCGACGACGCCAAGCGCAGCGTACCGCGCCTCCTCTGAGCCGGAGAGCACCCGCAGCCGCAGGCCGGTCTCCATCTCGACCCGGGCCAGGAACGCCGGACCGTCCGAGGCCTCGCGGACCGCGGCGGTCGCCACGGCGAAGATGTCGGCGCGGTTCCAGCCGCTCAGAGCGGCGCGAAACCGCCGCAACGCGACCATCGCGGTTTCGACGCCTTCGGGGGACAGGCGGCCGGTCGCCGGCAGATCGCGGCCGAGGCCGGCCAGGGCCTTTTCGTTGAATACGGTCCAGATCGCCCGCCCTTCCAGGCGGTAGATGACCAGGCGCACGGAGTTGGAGCCGACGTCGATGACGGCGGTCTGACGCGAACTCGGATCCTGAAACGCGTTCGCCCCAGGGTCGCCTTGGAACGCCCGGCTATCCGCGCGGGGCCACATGATCAATCGCGCGCGGCATGTCCTTCACCTTCTCTCCCCGGCCCGACAGGCTGGGGTTGGTCATGAAGTACTCGTGCGCGGAGAAGGCGCCCGGGTGGTCCCATGATGGGTCCCGGGTATAGCGGCCGTCCGCGTCGAGCGTCCAGCTTTGCGCTTCATCCTTCAGATTGGCCACCATGATCTGTTGCAGGACCTGCTGGTGGACTGTCGGGTTCTCGACAGGCGTCAGGCACTCTACGCGCCGATCGAGGTTGCGGGGCATCCAGTCGGCCGACGAGATGAACACCCGGTTCTCGGCCGAGGGCATCGCCGCGCCGTTGGCGAAGGTGACGATTCGGGCGTGCTCCAGGAAGCGTCCGACGATCGACTTGACCCGGATGTTCTCCGACAGGCCGGGCACGCCGGGGCGCAGGCAGCAGATGCCGCGGATCACCAGGTCGATCGAAACACCGGCCTGGCTGGCTTCGTAAAGGGCGTCGATGATCACCGGGTCGACCAGCGAGTTCAGCTTCGCCCAGATGCCGGCCGGCTTGCCCTCACGGGCCGCCTGGACCTCGCGCATGATGAAGGTCAGCAGGTCGGCCTTCATGGTCAGCGGCGAGGGCGACAGCTTCTCCAGGTGCTCGGGGCGAGCGTAGCCGGTGATGAAGTTGAACACCTTGGCGCTGTCGCGGCCGAGCGCCGGATCGCAGGTGAACAGCGACAGGTCGGTGTAGATGCGCGCCGTGACCGGGTGATAGTTGCCGGTGCCGAAGTGGCAGTAGGTGCGCAGCTGGTCGCCTTCCTTGCGCACGACCATCGAGAGCTTGGCGTGGGTCTTGTATTCCACGAAGCCGAAGACGACGTGCACGCCGGCGCGTTCCAGGTCGCGGGCCCACTTCAGGTTCGCCTCTTCGTCGAAGCGTGCCTTGATCTCGACCAGCGCGGTGACGTTCTTGCCGTTCTCGGCGGCCTCGATCAGCGCGGCCACGATCGGGCTGTCCGAAGACGTCCGGTATAGCGTCTGCTTGATCGCCAGGACGTTGGGGTCGCGGGCCGCCTGGCGGATGAACTGGATCACCACGTCGAAGCTCTCGAACGGATGGTGGACCAGGATGTCCTTGGCGCGGATGGCGGCGAAGCAGTCGCCGCCATAGTCGCGGATGCGCTCGGGGAAGCGCGCTTCGAACGGCTTGAACTTCAGGTCGGGACGGTTCGACGGAATGAGCTGCGACAGCTCGTCCAGGCCCAGCAGACCGTCGATGAGGATGATGTCCTCGTCCTTGGCGTGGAGGTTCTCGACGATGAACGAGCGCAGGTCCTGCGGCATCGCCGCTTCGATCTCGACACGCACCACAGATCCGAGGCGGCGCTGCTTCAGGCGCACTTCGAATTCGCGGACGAGGTCTTCGGCTTCTTCCTCGATTTCGACGTCGCTGTCGCGGATCAGACGGATGACGCCGAGCGCCTCGACGTCGCTGTCGGGGAACAGGTGGTCGAGGAAAAGCGCGGTCAGGCTCTCCAGGCTGATGAAGCGGCGCTCGGGGCGCTTGCGGCGGCTGGGCGGGGCCGGCAGCTCCCAGAACCGCGCGACCTGGGCCGGGATCGGCACGAGGGCGTAGAGCATCCGGCCGTCCGACTTGCCCTTCAGTTTAAGGACGATCGAGAACGCCAGGTTCGGGATGAACGGGAAGGGATGGGCCGGGTCGATGGCGAGCGGCGTCAGCACGGGGAACACCCGCGACAGGAATATCTCCTCGAGGGCCTGCTTCTCGGTCGGGCTGACCTCTTCGGGCATGACGACCGTCAGGCCTTCGCCGGCCAGTTCCTTGCGCAGGCCGCGCCACTGCGACTGCTGGTCGGCCATCAGGTTGGCGGCTTCGGCGTTGACCCGGAGCAACTGCTCGACCGGGGTCAGGCCGTCCTGAGAGACGACGCGGACGCCTTCGCGGGCCTGCGCCTTCAGGCCGGCCACGCGCACCATGTAGAATTCGTCGAGGTTGTTGGCCGAGATCGACAGGAACCGCAGGCGCTCGAGCAGCGGATGGCGCGGATTCTTGCTCTCGTCGAGCACGCGCTCGTTGAAGGCCAGCCACGAGAGTTCGCGATTGAAGAAGCGATCGGGGGAGCCGAACAGCTCCGGATCGAGGGCCAGCGGGCTGGCGTCGGCCGGCCGCGGCGAGGGGGCGGCGTAGGTCATCGAGGGCGCTTCCGTAGACATGGGCTGGTTCTGGACCAGCCCTTCGGGTCCCGCAAGTCATCACTCGAAAAGGTCAAGATTCTCCATATCATCTTCAAGAATCTGTCGCGCAAGCATGCGCGAAATGGGGCGTTGTTCATCATCGGCGGCTTCATCCAGCCGCTTCACGATTTCGCGCGCGCATGGGATCGACCTTTCCATGCGGCGTAGGAGATATGGATAAACCTCCTTGGGCGGGCGAATGCTCCGCTCGCGGAAGAATTTTCTTAGAACGCCTTCCAAGACTTCGTCGTCAGGCTCTTCGATCTCTGCGACGAAGAGGGCGTTGAGGCGCGAACGTAGGTCGGGCAGGTCGGCCCGCCACGCCGTCGGCGCCTCACGCGCGGTCAGCAGCAGTCCGGCGCCGTCGCGGCCGGCCATGTTGATCAAATGAAACAGCGCCTCGCCATCGATCCCCTGGTCGACGTCTTCCAGCAGCACAGGACGGCCGGCGGCGGCGGAGACATCGGGGACGACGCGGTCCATGACCAGGGCGCCGACGCGTTGGGCCCATTCCCGGGCGAGGTGCGTCTTGCCGCTGCCCGCCGGGCCGAACAGCGCCAGCGCCCCGCCTGGCCAGGCCGGCCAGGCGTCCAGCGTGGCGATGGCCTGGGCGTTGGATGGGCCGCGAACCAGGTCTTCACGCGCGAAGGATGCCGGGCGCCGGAGCCTCAGGCGTAGTTGCCGCGTCATGCGCCAAGTCCAGACCACTGAAACAGGTCGACTATTTACCAAGTTGCTTGAGCGGGGTCGACGCGCGGCCGGGGACGTCCTGGGGATGACTGGCCGAATTTGTGGGAGAAACGACCCGCGCAGGGGCGAATTTGCCTGTCGTCTCAGGCGAAGGCCTGAGGCTCAGCCGGCGGCGCATGGTCGAGGATCGGCCGTCCCAGCCGGAGTTTGCACCATGCCCGCCGACGATCAACTGAACCGCACCATCCTGCCGATCCCCGATCAGAAGCACGTCGGTCTGACGACCTACGACGCCAAGGATCCGGACACGCAGTATCCGCCGATCAAGGCGCTGCGGCCGCCCAAGCAGGCCCCCAACGTGGTGATCTTCCTGGTCGACGACGCCGGCTTCGGCTCGTCGTCTGTGTTCGGCGGGCCCTGCCACACCCCGAACTTCGAGAAGCTGGCCGGCGGCGGCCTCAAGTACATCCGCTTCCACACGACCGCACTGTGCTCGCCGACCCGGCAGGCGCTGCTCACCGGCCGCAATCACCACTCGGTCGGCATGGGCGCGATCACGGAAATGGCGACCTCGGCCCCCGGCAACAGCGGCGTGCGGCCGAAGGAAAAGGCGGCGTTGGCCGAGATCCTGAAGCTGAACGGTTTCTCTACGGCCCAGTTCGGCAAGTGCCATGAGGTCCCGCTCTGGGAAGTGACCCCGATGGGGCCGTTCAACCAATGGCCGACGGGCTCCGGCTTCGAGCACTTTTATGGTTTCGTCGGCGGCGAGGCGAACCAGTACTATCCCGGCCTCTACGAAGGCACCAAGGCGGTCGAGCCGCCGAAGACCCCGGAGGAGGGCTACACCCTCAACGAAGATCTCGCCGATCACGCTATCACCTGGGTGCGCCAGCAGAAGGCGCTGATGCCCGACAAGCCGTTCTTCATGTACTATGCGCCTGGGGCCACTCACGCGCCGCACCACGTCCCCAAGGAATGGTCGGACAAGTACAAGGGCAAGTTCGACGGCGGCTGGGACAAGTTGCGCGAGGAGACGATCGAGCGGCAGAAGAAGCTTGGCGTCATCCCCCAGAACGCCGTGCTGACCAAGCGGCACGATGAAATCCCGGCCTGGGACGAGATGGACGAGGCGCTGAAGCCCGTACTCACCAAGCAGATGGAGATTTATGCCGGCTTCATGGAGCAGACCGACTATGAGATCGGCCGGGTCATCGACGCGATTACCGACCTGGGGATCATGGACGACACCCTGATCTACCTGATCATTGGCGACAACGGGGCCTCGGCCGAAGGCACCATCAACGGCTGCTTCAACGAGATGTGCACGCTGAACGGCCTGCCGGGCATCGAGACCACTGAGTTCCTGCTCAGCAAGATCGACAAGTTCGGCACGCCCGAAGCCTACAACCACTACGCGGTCGGCTGGGCGCACGCACTGTGCGCGCCCTATCAGTGGACCAAGCAGATCGCCTCGCATTGGGGCGGCACCCGCAACGGGACGATCGTCCACTGGCCGCGGGTGATCAAGGCCAAGGGCGAGACCCGCGACCAGTTCCACCACGTCATCGACGTCGCCAAGACCGTGCTGGAGGTCTGCGGCCTGCCCGAACCTACGATTGTCAACTCCATCGCCCAGGCCCCGCTTGAAGGCGCCAGCATGGTCTCGACCTTCACCGACCCGAAGGCGGACGAGAACCACACGGTCCAGTACTTCGAGATGATGGGAAACCGGGGCATCTACCATAAGGGCTGGACCGCCTGCACCCGCCACCGGACCCCCTGGAAGGCCGACGTCCCGCCGCCGTTCGACGACGATGTGTGGGAGTTGTACGGGCCCGACGACTGGACGCAGTCCAACAACTTGGCGGCCAAGGAGCCCAAGAAGCTCGCCGAGCTTCAGCGCCTCTGGCTGATCGAGGCGACCAAGTACAACGTCGTGCCGCTGGACGACCGCGGCTTCGAACGGGTCAATCCCGATATCGCCGGCAGGCCGCAGGTGATCACCGGCAACAGCCAGTTGCTGTTCCAGGGTATGCGGGTTGCCGAAGCTTGCATCCTGACGCTGAAGAACAAGTCGCACTCGGTCACCGCCCAACTCACGATCCCGTCCGCCGGCGCAGAGGGCGTGATCGTCACGCAAGGCGGTTCAGCCGGTGGTTGGACGCTCTACGCCAAGGATGGGAAGCTGAAGTACTGCTATAACTTCTTCGGCATCGAGCACTTCATCATCGGCTCCGACAGCGCCATTCCGCCAGGGGATCACCAGGTGCGCATGGAGTTCAAGTACGATGGCGGCGGTCTGGCCAAGGGCGGCGACGTCACCTTGTTCTTCGACGGCAAGCCGGTGGGCAAGGGGCGGGTCGAGAAGACCCAGCCGATGGGCTATTCCGCCGACGAGGCCTGTGACGTGGGGGCTGACACCGGTTCGCCGGCCTCACCGGAATACGGCGTCACGGGCAACAGCTTCATTGGCAAGATCCACTGGGTGCAGATCGATATTGGCGACGACGATCACAGCCACCTGATCACGGCCGAGGATCGCATGAAGCTCGCGATGGCCCGCCAATAGCGGCGAGGCGCGGTGGCGGGGGCCTCAGGCCTCCGCCGGCCGGACCCGGTCGCGGGCCGACATCAGCGACCAGCCTTCGGGACGCAGCAGTTCGATCGGCGAGAAGCGGACCTTGTAGTCCATCTTCTCCGAGCCGCGGACCCAATAGCCGAGATAGACGTACGGGATCTGGGTCAGCTGGGCCTGGACCACGTGGTCCAGGATCATGAACGAGCCCAGGCTGCGCCGGGCCAGCGTCGGGTCGTAGAACGAGTAAACCAGGCTGAGCCCGTCGTTCATCAGGTCGACCAGCGCGCAGGCGATCAGGTCGCCCGGGCCGCCGTCCTTCGAGCGCAGCCGGTATTCGATGATGTGGGTGCGGACGGCGGTGTCCTCGACCATGGCGACATAGTCGGGCCAGGTCATCTCGGCCATGCCGCCGTCGGCGTGCCGGGTGGTCAGGTAGCGGCGCAGCAGGTCGAATTGCTCCATCGTCGCCTCGGCCTCGACCAGGTGGCGTTCGAGGTCTTCGTTCCGGTTCAGGACCCGTCGCTCGGAGCGCGAGAACTCGTATTCGCTGGCCGGGATTCGGGCCGAGACGCAGGCCGAACAGCTTTCGCAAGCTGGGCGATAGGCGATGTTCTGGGAGCGACGGAAGCCGACCTGGGTCAGGCTGTCGTTGACGTTGGCGCCGTCGGACAGCGGCAGATGCGCGAAGACCTTACGCTCGTGTCGGTCCGGCAGGTAAGGGCACGGACTGGGCGCGGTCAGAAAGAACCTGAGCTGTCGCGTCGGGAAGTGCTGCGTCACGGACCGCTCTCGAAACAGGGCGCCTGGGCCGATTAGGCGTCATGGGAAGCTCGGGCGCAAGGTCCCATGCGTCGGTGAAGCGAACTCCTTATTGCAGGCCGTGATCGGGCGGCAGGACGGGAGCCTCACGCAACAGCACGATGGCGATGCGCCGGTTTCCGGCCAGGGTCGGATCGTCAGGATACAGCGGTTCTGAGTTGGCCTTGCCTGAAACCTGATAGACGCGATCCGGATCAACGCCGGCCGACTGCAGGACCCGGCGAGAGGCGTCGGCGCGACCGGCCGACAGCTGCCAGTCGCCGTCAGCCTTCACGCCGTTGGGCGACATGCTGGTGTGGCCGGAAACGCTTATGCGGTTCGGGAGCTGATTGACCACGCGGGCTACGGCCCGCAGCAGCAGCTTGGCGCGGTCGTTGGGTTCGGTGCGGCCGTTGGCGAACATCGAACGACCTTCCTGGTCGACCAGCTGGATGCGCAAGCCCTCGGGCGTCACGTCGATCAGGATGTTCTTCGACAGCTCGGCCAGTTCCGGCATGTCCTGCAGCGCCTGGCGCAGCGACGCCGCGGCCGAGGCGAAGGCGGCCTGCTCGCGTTGCAGCACCGCTTCTCGCAGGGCTTCCGTCGAGGCCTCGCGGGCCATCTCCTTGGCGGCGTCGGTCTGGGTGCCGTCGTTCGGGTTGCGCGACTCAGGCGCCATTTCCTCGATCATCGACTGCGAACCGGCGGCCATGGCGCCGTCGTCGCCGAGCGCCGTTCCGCCGAGGATGCCCCCGGAACCGGAAGTGCTCTCCGAGACGCTGGCCGGGGCGAAGTAGTCGGCGATGCCGCGCTTCTGCTCAGGGCTCGTGGTGTTGATCAGCCACATCAGAAGGAAGAAGGCCATCATCGCGGTGACGAAGTCGGCATAGGCCACCTTCCAGGCGCCGCCGTGGTGGGCGTGCCCGTGGCCTTTCTTGACCTTCTTGATCAGGATAGGCGCTTCGCCCATCGCCATGGTGTTCTACCTCGGAAGCCCTGATTTCCCGGCAAACTGCGCGGGAGGCCGTTAAGATGGCGTTGAGCTTAAGAAGGAAGTTGGAATGAAAGTCGCGTTCGTGGGCTTGGGTGTCATGGGCTTTCCGATGGCCGGACACCTGGCGAAGGCGGGCCACGAGGTGACCGTGTTCAACCGCAGCCCTCAGAAGGCGCAGGCCTGGGCCGCCCAGCATCCCGGAGCGGCGGCGGCGACTGTGGCCGAGGCCGCGGCGGGCGCGGAGATCGTCTTCCTCTGCGTCGGTAATGACGACGACGTGCGCGGCGTCGTCGCCCAGGCGCTACCGGCCATGGCCGCGGGCGGGATTGTCGTCGATCACACCACCACCTCCGCCAAGGTCGCGCGCGAGATGGCGGAGGTGGCCGGGCAGGGCGGCCGTTGGTTCATCGATGCGCCAGTTTCCGGCGGTCAGGCCGGGGCGGAGAACGGTCAGCTGACGGTGATGTGCGGCGGCGATCCAGCCGCTTTCGCCCGCGCCGAACCGGTGATCGCCGCCTTCGCCAAGGCGACGCGGCTGATGGGCGGTCCGGGCGCCGGGCAGCTCACCAAGATGGTCAATCAGATCTGCATCGCCGGCGTCGTCCAGGGCCTAGCCGAGGGCATGCACTTCGCCAAGCGCGCGGGCCTGGACCCGCTGGAGGTCGCCGCGGCGATCTCCAAGGGCGCAGCGCAGTCCTGGCAGATGGACAATCGCTGGGCGACCATGGCCGAGAACCGCTTCGACTTCGGCTTCGCCGTGGACTGGATGCGCAAGGACCTGGGCCTGGTGCTCGACGAGGCCCAGGCCAACGGCGCCAAGCTCGACATGACCGCCCTGGTCGATGGCTACTACGCCGAGGTTCAGGCGCTCGGCGGCAATCGTTGGGACACGTCGAGCCTGGTGGCGCGATTGGAGAAGCCGTGATCGAAATTCGGCCGGCGCGGCTGCCGCACGACATTGAGGCGATCGAGGCCATTGATCGTTCGTTTCGTAGCGATACGGCCCTTGCGCCGATCCGCGGTGAACACGGTATCGAGTTTCTTCCTTATGGCGCGGCGGTCGAGAAGGTGCTGCCGCTCGACGATCTGCGGGATGTCGAACGCGCCTGGGAGACGGCCTGGGTCGCTGTTCGCAACGGAACGCTGTGCGGGTTTGCGGCGGCCGGCTTCCAGGAGTGGAATCGGCGCCTGGCGCTGTGGCACCTCTATGTGGATACGCCGGCGCGCGGGCAGGGGGTGGCTCGCCGCCTGATCGACGTGGTGGTGGCGCACGCGCGGGGCCTTGGCGCACGCCATGTCTGGCTGGAGGCGAGCAGCGTTAACACGCCAGCCATAGAGGCGTACAAGGCGCTGGAATTCCAGGTCACGGGCTTTGACCTGACGCTCTACGATGGAACGGAGACGGAGGGGGAGTTCGCCCTATTTCTCAGTCGCGAGGTCGAGGACTAGCGCGTTTGAGGCAGGTGTCAGCCCAGCCGCGGCAGCACCTGCCGCTCCAGCAGCGGCGCCAGCCGCACGCTGGGCGGCGACTTCGGCTCGATCCAGAGCAGTTCTTCGATCTCGGCCTTGGGCAGCACGCCGCCCGCGACTTGCGCCAGGTAGATCGCGCCGTAGACACGGGTGTTTGGCTCGTTGGCGGCCGGCGCGTCGTAGGTGCCCAGGTGCTCGGCGCTGATCAGGTCGCAGCCGAGCTCCTCGCCCAGCTCGCGCGACAGCGTGTCGATGTCGGCTTCGCCGGGGTTGCGCTTGCCGCCGGGCAGCATGAACGCCGTCGTGCCGCGCTTGCGCACGGTCAGCACCCGGCCGCCATGATCACGGATGACGCCGGCGACGATCTCGACGGCTTTCACGCCCCCAGCATCCGCGCGGCGCGCGGAGCGAAGTAGGTGATGATCCCGGCCGCGCCGGCGCGCTTGAAGGCGCCCAGGCTTTCCAGGATGGCGCGCTCCTCGTCGATCCAGCCGTTCTGGGCGGCGGCCATGATCATGGCGTACTCGCCCGACACCTGGAACGCGAAGGTCGGCATGTTGAACTCGCGGACCACGCGGCTGACGATGTCCAGATAGGGCATGCCCGGCTTGACCATGACCATGTCGGAGCCTTCGGCGATGTCGAGGGCGACCTCGCGCAGAGCCTCCTCGGTGTTGGCCGAGTCCATCTGATAGGTCTTTTTGTCCGCCGGTCCGGCGGTGCCGAGTTTTCCGGAGCCGATGGCGTCGCGATAAGGGCCGTAGAAGGCCGAGGCGAACTTGGCGGCATAGGACATGATCATCACGTCCTGCAGGCCCTCGGCCTCCAGCGCCGCGCGCAGCTTGCCGCAGCGGCCGTCCATCATGTCCGACGGGGCGAGGATGTCGCAGCCGGCCCGCGCCTGGACCAGGGCCTGTTCGACCAGGCGATCGATGGTGGCGTCGTTGGCGATCTTGCCGTCTTCGATGACGCCGTCGTGGCCGTGGTCGGTGAACGGGTCGAGGGCGACGTCGCACATGATGCCGACCTCGGGGGCGGCCGCCTTCATCGCCTTCACGGCGCGACAGACGACGCCGTTCGGATCGGCGGCCAGCGAGCCGGAGGCGTCCTTCTTGGCGCCGTCGATGTGCGGGAAGATGGCGATGGCCGGAATGCCCAGCTCGCGGGCCTCGACGGCGGCCTGGGCGCACAGCTCGACCGACATGCGCGAGACCCCCGGCATCGAGGCGACCGGAACCTCGCCCTCGCCCTCGTGGACGACCATCGACCAGATCAGATCGGCGGGGGTGAGAACGCTTTCGCGGACGAGGCGTCGGACCCAGTCAGCCTGGCGCAAGCGACGAAGACGCAGGGCGGGGTAGGCGGCGAGGGGGGGCATGCTCATGAGCGCGCGCTGTGGCCCATCCCCTGCGCCGACGCAAGCCTGATGAAGCCCAGAGCCGGCGCGAACACCAGCCAGAGGCCGCCGATCGCGGAAAAGAGCCCTGTGCCGGCGAAAAGGACGATCAGCGTTCGATCGACCGTCACGTCAGAGAGCCGGACCTGAACTTGGTCGGGGACCTTCCATCCTTCCAGGCGGGTGACCTGGAACAGCTCACCGGCGATGCTGACCATGGCTCCGAGAAAACAGAGGCCCGCGGTCAGCGCGATCACGAACGCCACCCAGAAGATCCGGATCTGGAAGCTGTAGTGCGAGCCGATCGGCGGCGGCGCGTCGTCGCGCTGGGAATAGGCGATGATCGCCGCGATCAGCGCCGGCACCCCGGCGAAGAACACCGCAGAGAACAACAGGGCGTAGTTGATGAAGGCGAGATTGCGCGCCGACTCTCCGATGCGCCCGCTGCCCGCTTGGACCGCCATGCGTAAGACCCCGAGAAAGACACGCCCCCGCGCGTCACGTCGTTGACAGGTTGCGCCAGCGGAGCGACTTGCTCAAGTCAGCCTCTCAAACCTGGGTTCGAGCGAATGGATTTCACCCTCTCCGACGATCAACGCGCAATACAGGAAGCCGCCCAGGCGTTCGCCGAGGCCGAACTTGCCCCTAACTCGGCGCGCTGGGACGAGGACAAGCACTTCCCGACGGACGTTCTGCGCAAGGCCGCCGGGCTTGGTTTCGCCGGAATCTACATCGGCGAGGATGTCGGCGGCTCGGCCCTTACGCGCCTGGACGCCTCCATCGTCTTCGAGGCGTTGAGCTATGGCGACGTGTCGGTTGCGGCCTATCTGACGATCCACAACATGGCGTCGTGGATGATCGATCGCTTCGGCTCCGACGACTTGCGCCGGAAGTACCTTCCGCGGCTCACCACCATGGAGCTGATCGCCAGCTATTGCCTGACCGAGCCGGGCTCCGGCTCCGACGCCGCGGCCCTGCGCACGACAGCGACGCTGGATGGCGATCACTATGTGCTCAACGGCTCCAAGGCGTTCATTTCCGGCGGCGGGGTCTCCGATCTCTACGTCGTCATGGCGCGGACGGGCGAGCCGGGCGCCAAGGGCGTCTCGGCGATCGTGGTCGAGAACGGAACGGCAGGGCTCTCGTTCGGCGCCCAGGAGAAGAAGATGGGCTGGAACGCCCAGCCGACAGCCCAGGTCAATTTCGACAACGTCCGGGTCCCGGTCGAGAATCGGATCGGCGGGGAAGGCGAGGGCTTCCGCTTTGCGATGATGGGTCTTGACGGCGGGCGGCTGAACATCGCCTCCTGCTCGCTCGGCGGGGCGGCGTTCGCGCTCGATACGGCCCAGGCCTACATGACCGAGCGCAAGCAGTTCGGGAAACAACTCGCGGACTTCCAGGCGCTGCAGTTCAAGATCGCCGACATGGCGACCGAACTGGAGGCGGCGCGGCTGATGGTGCGTCGGGCTGCGAACGCCCTCGACAACCGCGACCCGCAAGCCACCAAGTACTGCGCCATGGCCAAGCGCTTCGCCACCGACGCCGGCTTTGACGTCGCCAACCAGGCGCTGCAGCTTCACGGCGGCTACGGCTATCTGAAAGACTATCCGCTCGAGCGAGTCGTGCGCGACCTGCGGGTCCACCAGATCCTCGAAGGCACCAATGAAATCATGCGGGTGATCATCGCCCGGGAGATGTTCCGGCAATGACCGACGAAGTCCTGATCCGCGTCGAAGGTGAAGTCGGGCGGATCACGCTCAACCGGCCCAAGGCGCTGCACGCCCTGACGACGGCGATGTGCAAGGCCATGACCGACGCCCTGGCGGCGTGGCGTGACGATCCGGCGGTCAAGCTGGTGCTGATGGACCATACCGGAGAGCGGGGCTTCTGCGCCGGCGGCGACATCCGGATGCTGGCCGAGAGCGGGGCCTCTGACGGCAAGGACGCCCGCGAGTTCTTCTTCATCGAGTACCGCCTGAACCACCTGCTGTTCGAGTACGTCAAGCCGGTGGTGGTCATCATGGACGGCGTCACCATGGGGGGCGGTGTCGGCCTGGCGATGCCGGCCGGCTATCGCGTCGCGACCGAGCGGACGACCTTCGCGATGCCTGAAACCGGCATCGGTCTCTTCCCGGATGTCGGCGGGGGGTGGTTCCTGCCGCGCATGCCCAGCCATATCGGAACCTGGCTGGCGCTGACCGGCGGGCGCATCAAGGCCGCCGACTGCGAGTTGATCGGCGTCGCCACCGACTTCGTCGAGAGCGGCAAGGTCGAGGCGCTGAAGGCGGCGATCGTCGCCGATCCGGCCGCCATCGACGGCTTGCTGACCGAGTATGAGGGCGACGCCGGTCGCCCGCCCTTGGCCGCGCACCAGGACGAGATCGACAAGATTTTCGGTGCCGGGACGCTGGAGGAAATCCTGGTCGGGCTGCAGGCCGCGGGGACCGAATGGGCGGCCGAGCAGCTCAAGGTGATGGCGACCAAATCGCCGCAGACCATGAAGGTGGCGCTTCGCCAGCTGCGTCTCGGCGGGAAGATGGAGTCCTTCGCCGAAAACATGACGATGGAATACCGTATCGGCGCCCGCGTCGTGCAGCGCCACGACTTCATCGAGGGCGTGCGTGCGGTCATCGTCGACAAAGACAATGCGCCCCGCTGGAACCCTGCGAGCGCCGAGGGCGTCACCGAAGCGATGCTCGACGAGATTTTTGCGCCGCTTGCTTCCGCAGAGGAGTGGTCGCCTCTACCTTAGCCGATAACGGCGGTCGGTGATCGAACCGCCGAGGGAGGAAGGCAATGACTCGCAAGCTGTTGCTGGCCGCAGGCGCGGCCTTGTCGCTCTTCGTATCCGGAGCCTACGCGGAGCCGCCGCCGAACGTCGCCGCCGCGGTGGCGGACAGCGGCCGAACTGACGCCGATCGTGCGCGAGATGACGCCCGTAAGCCTTCGGAAGTGTTGGAGTTCGCCGGAATTGAAACCGGTCAGACCGTCGGCGAGCTGCTGCCGGGCGGCGGCTATTTCACGCGGCTGCTGAGCGCTGCGGTGGGGCCCACCGGCAAGGTCTATGCGGGCGTGCCGGCCAATGATCTCGAAGAATCCAAGGCGATGGAGAAGGGCAACGTCCATGTCGTCGCCCTGACCCCGACTTCGCTGGGTTTCCCGGAGCCGGTCGATGTCATCTTCACGGCCCAGAACTATCACGATTTCCACCTTAAGAGCTTGAAGCTCGACGTGCCCGCGGTGAACCGGTCGCTCTATGCTGCGCTCAAGCCGGGCGGCGAGCTGTTCGTCATCGATCATGTGGCTTCGGCAGGTTCGCCGATAGAAGTCGCCGATACGCTGCACCGCATCGATCCGGCCATCGCGCGCCGCGAGATCGAGGCGGCGGGCTTCAAGTTCGTCGGCGAAAGCCCGGTGCTGCGCAACCCGGCGGACCCGCATACGGCCAACGTCTTCGACCCGGCGATCCGTGGGAAGACCGACCAGTTCGTCTACAAGTTCCAGAAGCCCAACTAAGGACCTGCCATGCGTATCGCGTTCATAGGACTGGGGAACATGGGCGGCGGCATGGCCGCCAACCAGGCCAAGGCCGGCAGGCAGGTCGCGGCCTTCGACCTCTCGGCCCGGGCCCTGGAACGCGCGGCGGAGGCGGGCTGTGCGCCAGCTGCCGCCGTCGCCGAGGCGGTCAGGGACGCCGACGCGGTGATCACCATGCTGCCGGCGGGTCCGCATGTCCGGAAGATCTATGCCGAGGAGATCCTGTCCAACGCGCCCAAGAGCGCGCTGCTGATCGACTGTTCGACCATCGACGTGGAAAGCGCGCGGGCGGTGGCTGAGCAGGCGAAGACGGAGGGATTCCGCTTCGCCGATGCGCCGGTGTCCGGCGGTACGGCGGCCGCAGACGCCGGGACGCTGGCTTTCATGGTGGGCTGCGACGAGGCCGACTTCGCCGATGTCGAGGCGGTCATCCAGCCCATGGCCCGCGCCGTGATCCGCGCTGGCGACCACGGGGCGGGGCAGGCGGCCAAGATTTGCAACAACATGGTCCTGGGCATTTCGATGCTGGGCGTCTGCGAGGCGATCGCCCTGGCCGAGAAGCTCGGCCTGGAGCCCGAGCGCTTCTTCGAGATCGCGTCCAAGTCGTCGGGGCAATGCTGGTCGATCACCAGCTACTATCCCTGGCCGGGGCCGGTGGAGACCGCGCCGTCCAACCGCGGGTACCAGGGGGGATTCGCTACGGCGATGATGCTCAAGGACCTGAAGCTAGCCCAGCAGGCGGCCGCCACGGCTGGCGCCGCGGCGCCGATGGGCGCTCAGGCCGAGGGACTTTATGCCCTATTTGACCGTCTCGGCTTCGGGACTACGGACTTTTCCGGAGTTCTGCAGATGCTGCGCGGTCGGCTAGACGAGCTGCACGGCTGAACGCGCGAGCTTACGGTACGTCATCGAAATCTGAATGATTACGTATGACGAATTGTAGACAATCGATGCCCGTGGCGCGATAAGCCGGGCAATTGCAAGGGGACCGCTCCGCGGCGCGAGATCGTCGAACGCCTCGGGTGGATTCAAGTCGATGGATTACAAGAACGCCTTCCGCACCGCCCTCGAACAGATCCGTTCGGAAGGCCGCTACCGGGTGTTCGCCGACTTGAAGCGCCACCGCGGGCAGTTCCCGCAGGCGACCTGGACCCGTCCGGACGGCGGGCAATCGGACGTCGTGGTCTGGTGCTCCAACGACTATCTCGGCCAGGGTCAGAACCCGATCGTGACCGACGCCATGCACAAGGCGATCGACGAGGCCGGCGCCGGCTCGGGCGGCACGCGCAACATCTCCGGGACCACGCATTATCACGTTGAGCTCGAGCATGAGCTCGCGGACCTGCACGGCAAGGAAGCAGCGCTGCTGTTCACCTCGGGCTACGTCTCGAACGAGGCCTCGCTCTCGACGCTGTACAAGATCCTTCCGGGCCTGATCATTTTCTCGGACGAGCTGAACCACAACTCGATGATCTCGGGCATTCGGGCCGGCGGCCGCGCCCAGCGTCGGGTGTTCCGCCACAACGATCTCGAGCACCTCGAGCAACTGCTGGCCGAAGCGCCGGCTGACGCACCGAAGGTGATCGCCTTCGAAAGCGTCTACTCGATGGACGGCGACATCGCCGACATGGCCGGCACCGTGGCGCTGGCCAAGAAGTACGGCGCCATGACCTATCTGGACGAAGTCCATGCGGTCGGCATGTACGGCCCCCGCGGCGCCGGCGTCGCCGAGCGTGACGGCGTGATGGCCGAGATCGACATCATCGAGGGCACGCTGGGCAAGGCGTTCGGCGTCATGGGCGGCTACATCGCCGCCGACGCGGTCATCGTCGATGCGATCCGCTCCTACGCCGACGGCTTCATCTTCACGACCTCGATCCCGCCGGCGCTGGCCGCGGGCGCGGTGGCCTCGATCCGCTACCTCAAGGATCACAACGAGGTTCGCGTCGCCCACCAGGAGCGAGCCGAAGCGCTGAAGGCCCGTCTGCTTAAGGCCGGCCTGCCGGTCATGCCGTCGGTCAGCCATATCGTGCCGGTGCTGGTCGGCGACCCGGTTCACTGCAAGATGATCTCGGACATCCTGCTGACCGATTTCGGCATCTACGTGCAGCCGATCAACTATCCGACCGTGCCGCGCGGCACGGAACGGCTGCGCTTTACGCCGTCGCCGGCGCACACCGACGGCATGATGGACGCGCTGGCCGAAGCCCTTGAAAAGCTTTGGGTTCACTGCAACGTCGCCCGTGTGGGCGGACAGGCGGCCTAAGGTTCATCCTTGCCGCCGGCGCCTGGCGGGCGCATACCCGCCAAAGTTCGATTTTCTGGAGACCCACCGGGTTCACTGATCAAACGAGAGCAAGGGCGGCTAGGCCGCCCCGCCTATTTCCCTCGACGTACGCCCCGGCCCAGGCCGATCTGCTTGGCGAAGTCGGATCTGCGCGCCGCATAGGCCGGCGCAACCATCGGATAGTCGGGCGGCAGGCCCCAGCGGCGGCGATAGTCCTCCGGACTCATGTCGTACCGAGAGCGCAGGTAGCGCTTCAGCATCTTCAGCTTTTTGCCGTCTTCCAGGCAGATGATGTAGTCGTGCTGGATCGAGCGGCCGACCGGGACCGCGGGTCTCGGCTTCTCTTCGGGAGCCGGCGCCGGGCCCTTGCTGAGCCCTTCGAGCGCGCCGTAAACGGACCTGATAATCTCGGGGACCGCCTCGGCGGCGACAGCGTTGCGACTGACGTAGGCGGCCACGATATCGGCCCCAAGCCGCATCAATTCCTCGCCCGAACGCACCTCGGGCTCGGCTTCAATACTCATTCAGGACCCCCTGAGAACGCAATGACACGCGAAGCGGGCGCATCGGCGCGCGCCCCTCCGTGGGGGTTGCAACGCTGCACACAGAAGATCGTTCCATGCCGTTGGATCGCAGGTCCGATGGCGCTAAAGAGCGCAGCACGAGGCGCTCACCCTTATTCCGCCTCCCAGGTTTCCCGAAAGGCCCGCCCATGACCGTTCACGCCCAAGCCCCCGCAGACGCCTTCTTCTCGGCCAGCGTCGCCGACACCGATCAGGATATCGCCGCCGTGTTGTCGGGCGAGCTGAAGCGCCAGCAGGATCAGATCGAACTGATCGCGTCCGAGAACATCGTGTCGAAGGCGGTGATGGACGTTCAGGGCTCGGTCCTGACCAACAAGTACGCCGAAGGCTATCCGGGCAAGCGCTACTACGGCGGCTGCGAAGTCGTCGACGTGGCTGAACAGATCGCCATCGACCGGGCCAAGCAGATCTTCGGCTGCGAGTTCGCCAACGTGCAGCCGCATTCGGGCAGTCAGGCCAACCAGGCCGTGTTCATGGCGACCATGAGCCCGGGCGACACCTTCATGGGTATGGATCTGTCGGCCGGCGGTCACTTGACCCACGGCAAGAACGTGAACCAGTCGGGCAAGTGGTTCCGTCCGGTCGCCTATGGCGTGCGCCAGCAGGATCACCTGATCGACTACGACATGGCCGCTGAAGTCGCCCTGGCCGAGAAGCCGAAGGTGATCATCGCCGGCGGCTCGGCCTACAGCCGCCACATCGACTTCGCGCGCTTCAAGGAGATCGCCGACAGCGTCGAGGCGCTGCTCATGGTCGACATCGCCCACTATGCGGGTCTGGTCGCCGGCGGCGTCTATCCCAACCCGTTCCCGCACGCCGACATCGTCACCACCACCACCCATAAGACCCTGCGCGGTCCGCGCGGCGGGATGATCCTGACCAACTCCAAGAAGCTGGCCAAGAAGATCGACTCGGCGGTGTTCCCCGGCCTGCAGGGCGGTCCGCTCATGCACGTGATCGCCGCCAAGGCCGTGGCGTTCGGCGAAGCCCTGAAGCCCGAGTTCAAGCAGTACGCCCGCCAGGTCGTCGACAACGCCCGCGCGCTGTCGGACAGCCTGCAGACCGCCGGCTTCAAGATCGTCTCCAACGGCACCGACAGCCACCTGATGCTGGTCGACCTGACGCCGAAGGGCGTTTCGGGTTCTGACGCCGAGGTGGCGCTGGAGCGCGCGCACATCACCACCAACAAGAACGGCATTCCGTTCGACCCGCTGCCCCCGATGCAGACCTCGGGCCTGCGCGTCGGGACGCCCGCCGGCACCACCCGCGGCTTCGGTCCCGGAGAATTCCGCCAGATCGGGACCTGGATCGGCGAGGTCCTCGACGGCCTGGCCCAGGGCGGCGACAACAGCGCCGTAGAAGCCAAGGTCCGCGACGAAGTGCTGGCGCTGACGAAACGCTTCCCCATCTACAGCTAGTCCCTGTATTTAGGGGTTCGGTTGGCCGGAAGGGGCTAGATCATGCGGTGCCCGTTCTGCGGCCACGCCGAAAGTCAGGTTAAGGACAGCCGCCCGTCGGAAGACGGCGCGGCTATCCGCCGCCGTCGTATGTGCCCGGAGTGCGAAGGTCGTTTCACGACCTTCGAGCGCGTGCAGCTGCGCGAGCTGACGATCGTCAAGCGCGCGGGGCGTCGGACGCCGTTCGATCGCGACAAGCTCGCCCGCTCCATCGCGCTGGCCACCCGCAAGCGGCCGATCGAACCTGATCGCATCGAAAAGATGATCTCGACGATCGTCCGTCAGCTCGAGAGCATGGGCGAGACCGAGCTGCCGTCGTCGGCGGTGGGCGAGCTGATCATGAAGCACCTCAAGACCTTGGATGACGTGGCCTATGTTCGCTACGCATCGGTCTATCGCGACTTCCGCGAGGCCGGCGAGTTCGCGACCTTCCTGGGCCAGGAGGGCCTGAGCGACGGCGACGAGGATGGCCGCTAGCGTCACCCTCAAGCTGGCGACCTCGCTCGACGGTCGCATCGCCACCTCGCGCGGCGAAAGCCGCTGGATCACCGGACCGCAGGCGCGTGAGGCGGTGCATGGCCTCAGGGCCGAGCACGACGCCGTTCTGGTCGGGGTGGAGACCGCCCTGGCCGATGATCCCGAATTGAACGTGCGGCTGGAGGGCTGGCGCGGGCCGCAGCCGGTCCGGGTGGTGCTGGATAGCCGTCAACGCCTTGCTGACGACTGCAAGCTCGTGGCCACGGCGCGAGACGTTACGACGTACGTCGTCTCGACCACGCCGCCCGAGCCGCGTCTGGTGGACGCTGGCGTTCGGGTGATCCAGGTCCAGGCCGTCGGCGAGGAGCGGCCCGAGTTGCATGACGTGGTGGGAGCCTTGGCAAAGGAAGGCCTGCAGCGGCTGTTCGTGGAGGGCGGCGGCCAGGTCGCCGGCAGCTTCCTGCGCTGCGGGCTGGTCGATCGCCTGGAATGGTTCCGCGCGCCGATCGTGATCGGCGGGGAGGGGCGGCCGGGCATCGGTGCGCTGGCCCTCGACGCGCTGGCCGATGCGCCGCGGCTGCGCCGAGTTGAAATCCGCGAGGTCGGCGACGACCTTTGGGAGCGTTACGAGAGGATCTGAATGTTCACCGGCATTGTCACCGATGTGGGCCGGCTGCGCGCCGTCCGCGAAACCAACCGCGACCTGCGCTTCGAGGTCGAGACCAGCTTTGATTTGTCGACGATCGACATGGGCGCTTCGATCAGCCACGCCGGCTGCTGCCTGACGATCGTTGAGAAGGGCGACAACTGGTTCGCGGTCGAGATTTCGGGCGAAACGATCAGCCTGACCACCCTGGGGACCTGGAAGGAAGGCGACCGAGTCAATCTGGAGCGCGCCGCCCGCGTGGGCGACGAGCTGGGCGGTCATATCGTTTCGGGGCACGTCGACGGCGTCGGCGAGGTGATCTCGGTCGAATCCGAAGGCGGCTCGCATCGCGTGAAGATCCGCGTCCCGCGTCCCCTGCACCGCTTCATCGCGCCAAAGGGCTCGATCACCGTGGACGGCGTGTCGCTGACGGTGAACGAGGTCGAGGACGACGTGTTCGGGGTGAATCTGATCCCGCACACCTGGGATGTGACGACGCTCGGACGCCTCAAATCGGGCGTGAAGGTCAATCTCGAGATCGACATGCTCGCTCGCTATCTCGCCCGCTGGCGAGAAACGGCCTAAAGGGTCCCTCCAAACAGAGACTGGAGCCCCATGCTCGAAGACAAAATCCGCATCCTCATCGTCGAGGCGCGCTTTTACGACGATCTGGCCGACGAGATGCTGAAGGCGGCCGCCGATGTGATCACCGCTCACGGCGCTGAGTACGAAGTCGTGAGCGTGCCCGGCGCGCTGGAGATCCCCGGCGCGATCGCCATCGCCGAGGAGGGCGGGCAGGGCCCGGCCGGCAAGCGCTATGACGGCTACGTCGCGCTCGGCACGGTCATCCGCGGCGAGACCTACCACTTCGAGATCGTCTCCAACGAGTCGGCCCGTGGGATCATGGAGTTGACCGTCGGCAAGCGTCTGGCGATCGGCAACGGCATCCTGACGGTCGAAGACGAGGATCAGGCCTGGGCGCGCGCCAAGGCCAGCGAGGGCGACAAGGGCGGCGGCGCCGCTCGCGCGGCGTTCGCGATGATCGGCCTCAAGCGTCAACTGCTCGGACAAGACTGATGAGCCGCAGCCAACGTTCCGTCGCCCGCCTCGCCGCGATCCAGGCCCTCTACCAGATGGAAGTGTCCGGTGTCGGCGTCGAGGCGGTGATCCGCGAGTTCTCCGACCATCGCTTCGATCGCACGCTGGAAGGCGATCCGGAGGGCGAGGGCGCGACCCTGGCCGCCGCCGACGAGGCGTTCTTCGCCGACCTCGTGCGCGGGGTCGTCGGCCATCAGCGGGAGATCGACGCGACGGTCGCCGGCCGGCTGGCCGCGAACTGGCGCCTCGAGCGCCTGGACGCCACAGTGCGCGCCATTCTGCGCTCAGGCGTGTTCGAACTCTCACATCGTCCGGATGTGCCGACCGAGGTCGCGATCAACGAGTATGTCGAGCTGACCAAGTCGTTCTTCGACGGTCCTGAAGCGGGCTTCGTCAACGGCGCTTTGGACGCGGTGGCCCGCGATGTCCGCGGCTGACGAGCCGCCCGAGGATCTGCCCGACGAGTTCGGGCAGATCGCCCGCCTCTATCGCCCCCTGACGCGGGGCGCGCCCGAGGCCTTCGACCTGCTGGACGATGCGGCCGCGATCCCTGCGCGAGCCGGATACGACCTCGTCGTCACCAAGGACGCCATGGTCGAGGGGGTTCACTTCCTGCCCGGCGAGCCGCCCGAGATGGTGGCGCGCCGGCTTCTGCGTGTGAACCTGTCCGATCTCGCGGCCAAGGGCGCCGAGCCCTACGGCTACTTCCTGGCGACGGCCTGGCCTGCGCACTACGGGTGGCCGGAACGGCGACGCTTTGCGGCGGGTCTGGCCCAGGATGGCGAAGCCTTCGGGCTGGTGCTGCTGGGCGGCGACACAGTCTCGACGCCCGGGCCGCTGACCGTTTCACTGACCATGCTGGGCTGGGCGCCAGCCGGCCGGATGATCCGGCGCGGCGGGGCGCGGGCCGGCGACCTGCTGATGGTGTCGGGCGTGATCGGCGATGGCTGGCTTGGGCTGGCCGCCGCGCGCGGCGAGATCGAGGATCCAGACGGCTATCTGGCCGGGCGATTCCGACTGCCGACGCCGCGGCTCGACCTGCGCGCGGACCTGCACGCCGGCGCAAGCGCGGCCGCTGATGTCTCCGACGGCCTGATTGCGGATGCTGGCCACATCGCCCGCGCCAGCGAGGTGAGCTTGCGCTTGGACTTGGACGCCCTGCCGCTTTCGCCGGCTGCGGCGGCCTGGCTCGGTGCGCAGCTCGACCGCTCGAAGGCGCTGGCCATGTTGGCCTCAGGCGGCGACGACTACGAGGTCGTGTGCACAGGCGCGTCGCCGATCGTCGGTTTCACGGTGATCGGGGCGGTCGCCGAGGGCGCGGGCGTCGAGGTGACTTGCGGAGGCCGCATTGTCGAGGTCGGAGCCGGCGGCTGGCGTCACGATTGAGGCGAAAGCTTCCGGAAACGCCTTTGCGCTAAGGAAACGGCATGTTCCGCCGCGCCCTGATCGCCAGCCTGCTTGTCGCCGCCGTCGCCCGACCGGCGGCCGCGGCCAAAACCGAAGAGGCGTCGAAGGACGCGCCGATCGGGCAGTATGTCGATGTCTTTCCGGTCGCGGTGCCGATCATGGCCGAAGGGCGGCTGGTCAACTACGTGTTCGTGACCGTCCGCGTGAACCTCACGCCCGCCGCCAACGCCAGCAAATGGCGGGCCAAGGAGCCGTACTTCCGCGACGCGCTGGCGCGGCTGGGCAGCCGCGGCGCCTTCGGCGACCCGAAGGACTATGCTTCGGTTGATGCTCCGCGCCTGATCGCCGCCTTCCAACGCGAAGCGATCGCGATCGCCGGCAAGGACGTCAAGAACGTCGTCATCACCACCCAGACCCCGAAGCAGCGTCGCGGCCTGCCCAAGCCCGGGCCGCGGCCGGCGCGAACCGAAATCCAGCCCTAGCGGTCCGTCCCGCACGCCTGTCGTCGCGTAACCACGGTCAACGGGGCGTTGCACGCATGCGTTACAACTGGCAACGTCTCGCTCATCAATAACGAGCGGCGGACCAACGGCGCTCCACTTGAGGGAAAACGACAGGGGCCTGGAGCGTCGAGCACCGCCCAATCGTGGGCGGCGGCCGGCGTCTTCGCGCAATCGATAGGGGCGCTTAGAACATGAGTCTTACGCTTACGCTGGTGATCGCCGCCGGCCTATTGGCGGTGCTCTACGGCATCGTGCGAACTGCGCAGTTGTTGCAAGCTTCACCTGGTAACCCACGCATGCAGGAGATCGCCGCGGCGATCCAGGAGGGGGCGCAAGCCTACCTGCGGCGTCAGTACACGGCCATCGGCATCGTCGGCTTGGTCGTGCTTGTGGCTGCAGCGGTGCTGATCGGCCCGCTGGCGGCCGTCGGGTTCGCGATCGGTGCGATCCTCTCGGGCGCGGCCGGTTTCATCGGGATGCTCATCTCGGTGCGAGCCAACGTCCGGACCGCTCAGGCGGCCTCCGAAGGGCTCGCTAAGGGATTGTCGCTGGCATTCCAGTCCGGCGCCATCACCGGGATGCTGGTCGCGGGCTTCGCGCTCGTCGGCGTCGCCGGGTACTACGCCTTCCTGATCGGTCCGCTGGGCCATGAGAACACCAGCCGCGAAGTCGTCGACTCGCTGGTCGCGCTGGGCTTCGGCGCGTCGCTGATCTCGATCTTCGCCCGCCTCGGCGGCGGCATCTTCACCAAGGGCGCCGACGTCGGCGGCGACATGGTCGGCAAGGTCGAGGCCGGCATTCCCGAGGACGATCCCCGCAACGCCGCCACCATCGCCGACAACGTCGGCGACAATGTCGGCGACTGCGCCGGCATGGCCGCCGACCTGTTCGAAACCTACGCGGTGACCACGGTCGCCACCATGGTCCTGGCGGCGATCTTCTTCCGCGGCAGCGACGTGGTCGGCAACATGATGCTGCTGCCGCTGGCCATCTGCGGCGTCTGCATCGTCACCTCGATCATCGGCACCTTCGGCGTCCGCCTGGGCAAGTCCAACAACATCATGGGCGCGCTCTATCAGGGCCTGATCATCACCGGCGTGCTGTCGGTCGCGGCGATCTACTGGGTGGTGACGACGATGGTCACCGGCCCGCTGGAGGTTCACGGCAAGACCTTCGACGCGATGAGCCTGTTCTGGTGCGGAATCACGGGCCTGGTCGTCACCGCTTTGATCGTGGTGATCACCGAGTACTACACGGGCACGGGCTTCCGGCCGGTGAAGTCGGTCGCCAAGGCCTCGGTCTCGGGGCATGGCACCAACGTCATCCAGGGTCTGGCCATGTCGCTGGAATCGACCGCCGCCCCGGCGCTGGTCATCGTTGTCGGCATCATCGTGACCTACGGGCTCGCGGGCTTGTTCGGCATCGCCATCGCTACGACCGCGATGCTGTCGCTCGCCGGCTTTATCGTCGCGCTCGACGCCTTCGGGCCGGTGACCGACAACGCCGGCGGCATCGCCGAAATGGCCGGTCTGCCGCCGGAGGTTCGTGTGACCACCGACGCCCTCGACGCGGTCGGCAACACCACCAAGGCCGTCACCAAGGGCTACGCCATCGGCTCGGCTGGTCTCGGCGCCCTGGTTCTGTTCGCGGCCTACACCGAGGACCTCAAGTACTTCGCGGCCAATGCGACGCCGGGCTCGTTCTTCGACGGGCTCGGGGCCGTGGCCTTCGATCTCTCCAATCCGTACGTCGTCGTCGGGCTGTTGATCGGGGGGCTGCTGCCCTTCCTGTTCGGCGGCATGTCGATGACGGCCGTGGGCCGGGCGGCCGAATCGGTCGTCGCCGAGGTGCGGCGGCAATTCAAGGAGAACCCGGGCATCATGACCGGGGAGGTCAAGCCCGAGTACGGCCGGGCCGTGGACATCCTGACCAAGGCGGCGATCAAGGAGATGATCGTTCCGTCCCTGCTGCCGGTGTTCTCGCCGATCGTGCTGTTCTTTGTCATCAACGCCATCGCGGGCAAGGTGAACGCCTTCGCCAGCCTCGGCGCGATGCTGATGGGCGTGATCGTGACCGGTCTCTTCGTCGCCATCTCGATGACATCGGGCGGCGGGGCCTGGGACAACGCCAAGAAGCTGATCGAAGAAGGCCATTACGGCGGCAAGGGGTCCGAGGCGCACAAGGCCGCGGTCACCGGCGACACTGTCGGAGATCCCTACAAGGACACCGCCGGTCCGGCCGTGAACCCGATGATCAAGATCACCAACATCGTGGCGCTGCTGCTGCTGGCGGTGCTGGCTCACGGCGCGGCCGGCTAACTCCGCGACCGCACCAAAAGAACAGGCCCCGGAGAGCGATCTCCGGGGCCTGTTTGATTCTGCGGCGATCTGGCGCGTTAGCGGCGGTCGCCAGGACGCGTGCCGGGAATGCCCTCGTCGTCGGCGTTGGGCAGCATGCCGCCGCGACCGACGTTGCCCAGCAACTGTTCGAGGATGGTCAGCTCGCGGCCGCGGGTCGGGGTCTCGCGGCCGTTGAAGGCGATGACCTTGCCGTCCTTCAGGGTCATGGTGTCGACGGTCTTCACGACCTCGCTGTCCTTGTCGAAGGTCACCGCGACCACGTTGCGCGAGGTGACCACGGGGCGGCGGAACGCCACGCGCTCCTTCACCTGGTCGATGTAGAACCAGACATTCGGGTCGAAGGTGGAGGTGGCGGAGGGCGAGCCGAGACTGGCGCGGACGGTGGACTTGGTGTCCGTACCGACCTTGACGTCCTTCGGATTGGCTTCGATGGCCTGGAAGCCGGAATAGGTCGTAATAGGCGCGCAGGCCGTAGCGGAGGTCAGCAGACCGGCGGCGAGTGCGGCATAGGCGACGCGGCGAAACATGTGCGAACCGGACCTGTTCAATTCTTCGAGGCTTTGACCTATCGCTCGCCGCCCCTTAGTTCAATGCCGCCTGTATCTGCGCCTGAGGGCGAAATCGAGGCCGAGATGTTCCTGGACCGCTTCTTCCGCCCACGCACGACCCTGGCCATGGGTCAGAAGTTGTATGCCGGCGTCGTCGCGCAGGCGCGTACGCCTGCGCTCTACGAGGCCTATGGCGTGCCCGACACGGTCGAAGGCCGCTTCGAGCTCTACACGGTCCACGTGTTCCTGCTGCTGGATCGACTGCGCGGGCAGGGCGGTCGCGCCGGCGAAACGTCGCAGGCCCTGTTCGACACCTACCTTGGCGCGTTGGACGACGCGTTGCGCGAAATGGGCGTCGGAGACCTTTCGGTCGGCAAGAAGATGCGCAAGCTGGGCGAGGCCTTCTACGGCCGGGTGAAATCCTACGAATCGGCGTTCGCCGCCCTGCCGCAGACCGATCACCTGCACGCCTTGCTGGGCCGGACGGTCTACGCCCAGGGCGGAGCCGAACATGTCGCCGAACTCGGCGAGTACGTCCTGCGCCAGCGCGCCACCCTCGCTGACCTGAAGCTCGAGAGCCTGCTCGAGGGCCGTGCGGATTGGGGCGCGGCGTGAGCGGCTGGCGTCATATGGTGCGCCTCGCGGACCTGGCCCGCGGGCCGGTCAGCGTCACGCTGGAGCCTGACGGCGAAACACGCGCGGCCATCGCCAAGGAACTCGGTGTGGTGAGTCTGCCCGCCCTGCAGGGACGGGTGACGGCCCGCGCCTGGCTCGACGGCGCCGAGATCGGCGGCCGCTTCACGGCGACGGTCGAGCAGATCTGCGGCGTGACGCTCGATCCGTTCGAGTCGCGACTCGACGGCGATTTCCTGGTCCAGGCTGTTCCTGCGGGAAGTCCCAACGCCCCAGCGGAATCAGAGGGCGGCGAGGTCGAGATGGGCCTCGATGCGCCAGATCCGCCCGACGTGCTCGCCTCGGATGAAATCGACCTGGTCGGCTATCTGGTCGAGCATCTGGCGCTTGAGATCGACCCGTTCCCGCGCAAGCCGGGAGCAGAGTTCGACTACAAGCCGGACGTGGCTGAGGAATCTCCATTCGCGGTCCTCAAGCGCCTGAAGGATGATGGTGCGTGATCGGCTCTCCATTTGCATCACGGCGCCTCGGGCCATATTCTGAGCATGCTTGCGGCGCGACGCTGTGAGGGGTGAAACAGCGCCGTGACGAGATCCCTGACCATTTCAATTGATGCAATGGGGGGCGACCACGGCCCCTCCGTCGTGGTCCCCGGCGTCGCCCTGGCGGCGGCCGAAGCGCCCGCGCTGCGATTCCTGCTGCATGGCGACGAGACGGCCATTTCGGCCGAGCTCGCCAAGCATCCCGCCCTGAAGGACCGTGTCGCGGTCCGGCACGCGGAGCGCGTGGTGGCCATGGACGAGAAGCCCGCCCAGGCGCTGCGCCGGGGCAAGGGCACATCGATGTGGGCCGCGATCGAGTCGGTGAAGTCCGGCGAGGCTCAGGGGGCCGTCTCGGCCGGCAACACCGGCGCCTTGATGGCCATCTCGCTGTTGATCTTGCGCATGAGCGTGGACGTGGACCGGCCCTGTCTGGTGGTCGGCTGGCCGGGCGTGAAGGGAATCACCACGGTTCTCGACGTCGGGGCCAACGTCGATTGCGACGCCGAGCGTCTAGTCGAGTTCGCCATTCTCGGCGAGGCGTTCCATCGTGCGGCCCACGGCGTCGCCAAGCCGACGGTCGGCCTGTTGAATGTGGGCGCCGAGGACATGAAGGGCCACGAAGAGGTCCGACAGGCCCACGGGATTCTGCGCAGCGGCAAGTTCGACCTGGACTATCGCGGATTCGTCGAGGGTGACGAACTGTTCCAGAACAAGGTCGACGTCGTCGTCACCGACGGCTTCACCGGAAATGTCGCGCTGAAGACCGCCGAGGGCGCTGCGCGCTACATCAGCGGCGAATTGCGGACGGCGCTGATGAGCAGCCTGACATCGAAGCTGGGCGCGCTGCTGGCCAAGTCCGGCCTGCTGAAGTTGCGTGAGAAGCTGAGTCCCGACGCCGCGGCGCCCCTGCTTGGCCTCAATGGCGTGGTGGTGAAGACCCACGGCGGCGCGTCAGACCGGGACGTCGCCGCCGCGATCCGCATGGCCTCGAAGCTCGCTCAAAGCGACTTCGCAGCGGAGATCGAACGGAATATGACGCGGCTCACCGCCGCGGTGGCCGAACAGCAGCCGCCGGCCGTGGATGGAGCCGCCTGAGTGACTAAAGTTCTGCGTAGCGTTGTGACCGGTGTCGGGGGCTATCTGCCCGACGAGATCGTCACCAACACTGATCTGGCCCAGGTCGTCGATACGTCCGACGAATGGATCATCGAGCGCACGGGTATTCGCCAGCGCCATCGCGCGGCGAAGGACCAGCCTGTGTCCGACCTGGCCGTCGAGGCGGCCCGCAGGGCCCTGGAGGCGGCGGGCAAGACGCCGGCCGACGTCGATCTGATCATCGTGGCGACGACGACGCCCGACCTGACCTTTCCGGCGACCGCGACTATCGTCCAGCGCAAGCTCGGTTGCCCGGTGGGCATAGCCTTCGACGTCCAAGCCGTGTGCTCGGGCTTTGTGTACGCGCTCTCCACCGCCGACGGCTTCGTGGCGCGCGGTCGCTCGAAGTGCGCGCTGGTGATCGGCGCCGAAACGATGACGCGCCTGATGGACTGGAACGATCGCGGCACCTGCGTCCTGTTCGGAGACGGCGCGGGCGCGGTCGTGCTCGAGCCGCAGGAAGGCGAGGGCACGACGGCCGACCGCGGGCTGCTGGGCTTTGCGCTGCGCGCCGACGGCACTAAGCAGGACCTGCTCTATGTCGACGGCGGTGTCTCGACCAACGGCCAGATTGGGCATCTGCGCATGCAGGGCAACCAGGTCTTCCGCCATGCGGTCGTGAACATTTCCGAGGCGATATTCGCCGCCGCCGCCGACGCGGGCGTCGCGATCGCCGATGTCGACTGGTTCATTCCGCACCAGGCCAACCAGCGTATCCTCGAAGGCGTCGCCAAGCGCGTCGGCATTCAGGAGTCCAAGGTCGTCTCCACCGTGTCCGAACACGCCAACACCTCGGCGGCGTCTATTCCGCTCGCATGGTGGAAGGCGATGCAAGACGGCCGGATCAAGCCGGGCCAGATGCTGCTGCTGGAGGCGATGGGCGGCGGTCTAACCTGGGGCGCCTGCGTGGTTCGTCTGTAACGTTTGTTGCGAGACGCTTGCGTCTGGCGCGCGTAGGCGCGAGGGTGCATTTCAGACAACGACCCGTGAAGTCTTTGACCTGACGTGACAATCAGGTAGTGACGGCGGGTCAACTATTAGAGTAACGGTGTTTTTTCGGGGTAGGGGCGTTCATGAAAGGCGCGACGGTGACGCGGGCCGACCTGTGCGAGGCGGTTCATGAGGAAGTGGGTCTGACCCGGCAGGATTGTTCCGAGCTGGTCGAGCGGACGCTGGAACTCATGGCGCAGGCCCTCGAGAAGGGCGAGCAGGTGAAACTTTCCGGATTCGGCGTGTTCCAGGTGCGCGAGAAGCGCGCCCGCATGGGCCGCAATCCCAAGACCGGGGAACCGGCGGCGATCGAGCCGCGCCGGGTGATTGGCTTCCGGGCCTCCCAGGTCATGAAGGCGCGGGTGGACCGCGCCCTGGCGAAGTGAGGAAGGCGGCTAAGTGGCCAAGGGCCCGGACGCCTTTCGGACAATCTCGGAAGCAGCCGACGAGCTGAACGTTCCGCAGCACGTGCTGCGATTCTGGGAGACGAAGTTCTCCTTCATCCGGCCGATGAAGCGAGCGGGCGGCCGGCGATTCTATCGGCCGCAGGACATTGCGGTGCTGCGCGGGGTCCGCGCGCTGCTGCACGACGCCGGGTACACCATCAAGGGCGTCCAGAAGCTCCATAAGGAGCAGGGCCTCAAGCGGCTCCTGGCCGCGGCGGACGGCGATGTCGGGCCGCGGCCCGAGGGCCTGGCCCTGGACCTCGCCAACAGCGATCTGACCGAGGAAGGCCGCGAGCGCCTGTTGTTCGCGCTCGACGACCTGCAAAGCGCCAAGCGGCGTCTAGACACGTTGCTGGATAAGGGCTGACGCTCCGCGACGGGCCAGATCGTCGTGGGATTTCGAAATTCAGCTTGCCCGCTCCGCCCAAGTGGTTAGAAGGGCCGCTCGCCGATGTCGGAGCGTGGCGCAGCCTGGTAGCGCACTTGACTGGGGGTCAAGGGGTCGCAGGTTCGAATCCTGTCGCTCCGACCATCGGCGAATTGGCCTTCGCGGCCTGAACCCCCGCCCAAAAACAGAGTTCAGATCCGCGCGGGGGCGCTGTGCGTGCAAATTGGCGCGCTTCGGGTTCTGATGCGCGCAGACCGGCCGACGAGGGGCGGCCTTGCTACTTTCCGCGGTTCATCCAGCTGATGAGCGGCAGGATCGGCACGCCCCAGGCAAGTCCGCCGATCCCGTAGAAGGCCAACTGCGCAGCCCAGTGATTGGGCAGTCGCTCGCCGATCATCGTCATGATCCAGGCGTAGAACCCCAGGAACAGGACGATACCAATGCCACCAATGAACTTTCGGACGCGCGCGCTCATGCCATGCCTATAGGCGCCCGCGCGCGCGCCGTTAAGCCCCTAGCGCTTCTTGATGAGGCTCAGAAGGAACAGCAGAAGGATCGCGCCGATCGTGGCGACGATGAAACTGCCGATCCACCCCCCGAAGCTGAAGCCGACCAAGCCCGCGATCCAGCCGCCGAGCAGCGCGCCGACGACCCCAACGAGCAGATTGGTCAGCAAACCGTGGTCACGCTTCATCACCTTCTCGGCCACGAAGCCGGCGGCGATGCCGATAACGATCCACCCGATGATACCCACGCCCTGCATTGTCTTGCCCTCTGGTTGAGTCCCACTCACCAAATGCGGTCAAGCTTCCGTGGTTCCGCCTCCCGAGCATGGACCTGCGGCGCGATCTCCGATAGCGGATCGCCGTAAGAACGCCCTGAAGAGCCTGCACTTTAAGTCATGACCTCGTTCCTTCGTTCCGACCGGTCGCGCCCGGTCGCGGTTTGGCTGTTCATCGTCGCCGCCTTGGTGCTGGCGATGGTGGTCGTGGGGGGCGCGACGCGCCTTACCGATTCCGGCCTGTCGATCACGCAGTGGAAGCCCGTCACTGGCGCGCTGCCGCCGATGTCGGCGCAGGACTGGGCCGACGAGTTCGCGCTCTACAAGCAGATCCCGCAGTACCAGCAGGTCAACAAGGGCATGACCCTCGAGGCCTTCAAGGCGATCTACTGGTGGGAATGGAGCCATCGGCTGCTCGGCCGGCTGGTGGGGGCGGCCTTCGCCCTGCCGTTCGCCTACTTCTTGATTCGGCGCGAGCTGCCGCGGCGGCTCGTCGTCCGCTGTGTGGGCCTGTTCGTCCTCGGCGGCCTGCAGGGCGCGGTGGGCTGGTGGATGGTCGCCAGCGGCCTCGTGGAGCGGGTTTCGGTGGCGCCGGAGCGCCTGGCGATTCACCTGGGCCTGGCGTTCGCCTTGCTGGGCGCATTGGTCTGGACTGCGCTTGACGCCTGGTCCGGCGCCCCGCGGCAGACGGTGCCCAGCCCCTGGACCCGAGGCGCGTGGGGCCTCATCGGGCTGATCTTCTTCCAGATCCTGCTTGGCGCGCTGGTGGCCGGAAACGACGCCGGGTTCGTCTACAACGACTGGCCCTTCATGAACGGAGCGCTATTCCCGCAGGACTACGCCAACGGCGGCCTCTGGGCGACGCTGGCCCACAGCCAGGCTGCGGTGCAGTTCAACCACAGGATCGTGGCCTACCTGCTGACGATTGTCGGCCTGGCGATGGCCTGGGTGGCCTCGCGCTCGCGCTACCTGCCGGCGGAGGCCAAGCTGCTGGCCCAGGCCACCGGCGCGGCCATCCTGCTTCAGGCGCTGCTGGGCGTCGTGACCCTGGTCGCCGGCGTGCCGGTGTGGCTGGGCATGGCCCACCAGGTGACGGCCGCCCTGGTGCTGTCGCTGGCCGTGGCGTTTGGCTGGCGGGTGCGCCGTCCCTAGGTCTTCAGGGATCGCCACGGCCCGGTGATCGCGAGCGTGCAGCCGGGCGCGTAGATGTTCACGAACAACGTCGAGCCATCGGGCGAGAAGCAGACGCCGGCCAGCTCCGATGTGCCGCGGATCTTCGCCCCAGGCAGGGTCTGTGCGTTGCGGCCGATCGTATAGACCTGCCCCTGCGGCGTGATGGCGCGCAGGTAGTTGGTGCCGCCGACCTTGTCCTCGCAGGTGACGATGTGCCCCCAGGGCGCGATGGCGAGGTTGTCGGCCATTTCCATGACCCGGATGTCGGATGGCTCGACGAACAGCTGCAGGCGACCGGGTTCGTCCGCTTCGCCGGCCTGACCCTCGTGGGCGCTCGGGACATAGCGCATGACCTGGCCGTGGAACTTCGGACCGCCGCTGGTGCAGGTGAAGTAGAGCTCGCCTTGGCCGAAGAAGATGCCTTCTCCGCGGGCGAACCATGAGGCGCCGGCCGCCTTGCCGCGCTGGCGCAGGTCGTTGTTGGGGTTGTCGACGCCATCGAGGTCCACCCAGCGCACGTTGCGCCAGTCGCCTTGCTTCCAGGACGCTGCATCCCAGTTGCGCGGATCGCCGTCGCCGACCACCGCCAGGGCCTGCAGCCGCCCGCCCGCCTGCAGCTTGCGCCGATCATTGGGCAGGTAGCGGTAGAACAGGCCTTTCCCGTCGATCTCGTCCTCGGTCATGTAGATGACGCCCGTGCGGGGATCGACGGCGCAGGCCTCATGCTTGAAGCGGCCCATGCCGGTGAGCGCAACCGGTTCGGCCAGGCCGCGCAGCCGGGAAGGAACCTCGAACACCCAGCCGTGGTCCTTCTTCACGCCCTGGCCGGCCTTCACGACCGTCTCCTCGCAGGTCAGCCATGAACCCCAGGGGGTGACGCCGCCGGCGCAGTTGACCGCCGAGCCGGCGAGGCTGAGGTGCTGGGCCTTCAGCTCCTGGGACTTGAGGTCATAGATCAGGGTGCTGGTCCCGCCGCCGAGCGGCAGGCCCTCGCTGTCGGTGTCATAAACGCTGGCGGCGGCGACCTTGCCGGCCAGGCTGCGGTTCTCGCCGAAGGCGGTGATCTGGATGTCGCGGGGCGGGGGGCTGATCTCGTGATTGCGCACCAGGGCGACCCGGTTGCGGCCAGCGGGGAAGCAGCCCATGCCGTCCATCTTGCCCGCGGCGACGAGCCCGTCGTCCATCCGATCGCCGGCGCGCGAGATCACCTTGTAGGAAAAGCCCTCGGGCAGGTCGAAAATCTCGGCCGGGTCGCGGCGCAGCGGGCCGTAACCTGCGATTTCGCTGGCGTAGCCGGGGGTGGAGTAGCCCTCCGCGTCGGCGGTGACCTGGGCGTTGGCGTATCGCGCGAGGCCGGTGAAGGCGGCGGTGGCGGCTGCGGTCTGGAGGAACTGGCGACGCGACGCGAACATGGGGACTTTCCAGCATGGCTGTGGGACGAGACGCGACCATAGAAGCTAGATCGCTGAAATTGACGGTATTATAATACCGCGCGCAGCAAAGCCTTGCGTGACAAGGCGTTGCGTACTTTATGTCGCAATCTGTGTTGACAGGCGGCTGGTAACCCCGTACTAGCCGCGCCCTCGCCGGGACCTTCTCGTCCCGCCAACCTAACGGACCCGTTCCCATGATGAAGACGACGGCTTCGCTGAAGCCCGCCGACGTCGAGAAGAAGTGGATCGTGATCGATGCAGAGAACGCCGTGGTCGGCCGTCTCGCTTCGTTCATCGCCATGCGTCTTCGCGGCAAGCACCGCCCGGACTACACCCCGCACGTCGATTGCGGCGACTACGTCGTCGTCGTCAACGCCGACAAGGTGAAGTTCACCGGCAAGAAGCTGCAGGACAAGACCTACTACTGGCACACCGGCTATCCGGGCGGCATCAAGGAACGCACCGCGGACAAGATCCTCGGCGGCAAGTACCCGGAGCGCATCCTGGAAAAGGCGGTTGAGCGCATGCTGCCGAAGGAAAGCCCGCTGGCCCGCAAGCAGATGACGCACCTGCGCATCTACAATGCCGGCGAGCATCCGCACGAAGCGCAGAACCCCGAGACCATCGCGTTCGCTTCGCTGAACGCCAAGAACGTGCGGAGCCTGTAAGACAGATGTCCGAGACCCAAGGTTTCGAGGCCCTGCAAGGCCTCTCGTCCAACCCGCAAGCCGCGCCGGCTGAGCCGAAGATCGACGCTCAAGGCCGCGCCTATGCGACCGGCAAGCGCAAGAACGCGATCGCCAAGGTCTGGATCAAGCCCGGCAAGGGCACGATCACGATCAACGGCCGCGACCAGGAAGTGTATTTCGCTCGCCCGGTGCTGCGCATGATGATCGCTCAGCCGTTCCAAGTGACCGATCGCGTCGGCCAGTTCGACGTCATCGTCTCGGTCGAAGGCTCGGGCCTGTCGGGTCAAGCCGGCGCCATCCGCCACGGCCTGTCCAAGGCTCTGACCTACTACGAACCGGCCCTGCGCCCGGTCCTGAAGCCGCATGGCTTCCTGACCCGCGACAGCCGCGTCGTCGAGCGTAAGAAGTACGGCAAGGCCAAGGCCCGCCGCAGCTTCCAGTTCTCGAAGCGCTAAGAGCTGCGCGAGCAATCGCGTTTGGGAAGGGCGCTTCGGGAAACCGAGGCGCCCTTTCTGCTGTTTGATCCACCCGTTCTGGATTTCCGACCATGGCCCACACAGTCTTCATCGATGGCGAAGCCGGCACCACCGGCCTGCAGATCCGGCAGCGGCTGGAAGGCCGCCGCGACCTGGACGTGGTGTCGATCGACCCGGCGCGCCGCAAGGACGCCGACGCCCGCGCGGAGCTGCTGAACGGCGTGGACGCCGTGATCCTCTGCCTGCCCGACGAGGCGGCCAAGGAAGCGGTGGGTATGATCACGTCGAACAGCGTGAAGGTGATCGACGCCTCCACGGCCTATCGGACCGCGCCTGACTGGACCTATGGCTTCGCCGAAATGGGCAAGGCGCAGCGCGGGGCCATCGCCGCGGCGACCCGGGTCAGCAATCCGGGCTGCTATCCGACCGGCTTCATCGGCCTGGTGCGGCCGCTGACGGCGGCAGGGCTGCTGCCGCGCGACTTCCCCATCACGGTCAACGCCATTTCCGGCTACAGCGGCGGCGGCAAGGGCCTGATCTCCGAGTTCGAGGCGCCCGCGCCGGAGGGGACGAACGACGCCTATCGCACCTACGGCCTGACGCTGCAGCACAAGCACGTCGGCGAGATGCAGGCCTATGGGGGACTGGATCACCCACCGCTGTTCGCGCCGTCGGTCGGTCGTTACGCCCAGGGGATGATCGTCGAGGTCCCGCTGCAGCTCTGGGCGTTGCCGGGCAAGCCCGCGCCTGAGGCCCTGCGCCAGGCCCTGGCCGCCGCCTATGAGGGCGAGAGCTTCGTCGAGGTGGCCTCGGTCGAGGAAAGCGCGGATCTGCAAAAGGCGCGCGCCGGCGCGGGGGGGTACAATGCGACGTTGGACCCTGAGGCCATGAACGGCACCAACCGCATGAAGCTGTTCGTGTTCGGCAATGCTGATCGTGGGCAGGCGCGCTTGGTGGCGGTGCTGGACAACCTGGGCAAGGGCGCGTCGGGCGCCGCTGTCCAGAACCTCAACATCATGCTCGGCCTGCCGGAAGGCGAGGGCCTGTGATCCTGCGCCGGGCGACCGCTGTCGATGCGGCGGAGGTCGCCCGGCTGCAGCGGCACGTCGTAAGCGTCTCGCTGCCCTATTTACCTGACCTCCACACCCCGGAAGAGGACCTGTGGTTCTTCAGCGAGCGCCTGTTTCCGGAGAACGAGGTCTGGGTCGCTGAGGTGGAGGGCGCGATCGTCGGCTATGTGGCGTTCAAGCCGGGCTGGGTGAGCCACCTCTACATCCACCCGGACCACCAGGCCCAAGGGATCGGGCCTCAGTTGCTCGGCAAGGCCCTCGAAGACGGGACCGCGCGCGAGCTCTGGACGTTCCAGCAAAACACGCGGGCGCGGCGCTTCTACGAGGCGAGGGGATTCGAGCTTGTCCGGCTTACGGACGGCGCCGACAACGAAGAGAAGACGCCGGACGCACTCTATCGCTGGGCCGGCCGCTAGGCTTGCATCCGCGTGCGCGAGAGCGCCGTATCTCCTGGCATGAGCAAGATCGACCGACGCGCTTTCCTGATGGGATCGGCCCTGGCGTTCGTTCCGGCGCTGTCCGCCGCGGCTGATGATCCCTATGCCGCCTCACCCTGGCGGAAGCTGTCCGACGCCGAGTGGCGTAAGCGACTGGATACGGCGACCTACAACGTCCTCCGCAGGGAGGCGACCGAGATGGCCGGCACCAGTCCGCTCAACAAGGAAAAGCGGAAGGGAACCTACGTCTGCGCCGGCTGCGCGCTGCCGTTGTTCGTGTCCCAATGGAAATTCGAGAGCGGCACCGGCTGGCCCAGCTTCTACACGGCGATCAAAGGCGCCCTGGGCAAGAAGACCGACTTCGCCATCGGCGTACCGCGGACCGAATACCACTGCGCGCGCTGCCTCGGGCATCAGGGCCATGTCTTCCCGGATGGGCCGCGGCCGACGGGCCTGCGCTACTGCAACAACGGCGACGCGCTGCGGTTCGCGCCGGCCAAGGGCTAGGGCTGAGCCGGCGGCTTGCGGATCGCGGCGAGGACGTGATCGACCCCGCGCAGCACGGCGTCCGAGTGCGTGAGCCCGAGCAGGGTTGCGTGACCGGCGTCGCCCTCGTTTTCGTAGTAACCGGCGCGGGAATTGCGCTCTGGCGCGCGGCGAGCCGTATTCCAGCCGGCCATGAGCTCGGCGTTTCCGGCCGTGATCACCGCCACCGGCCAATCCGGATTGAGCTGAACAGCGGCGGCCTGCGCCGCGCCCTGCGGCCAGACCAGCACCTCGTCGGCGGCGGTGCGCGCATGTCGCCCGGAAACGAAGGCGTGGCGCTTTTCCGCCTGGCCCTGCGGCGGCAGGCCGATGCGGTCGCCCTTGTAGTACGCGATCTTGGTCAGGCCGAGGCTGCCCGCGACAGCGCTGGCGCGCGCGACCATCTGGACGCGGTTGAGGAACTTTTGGGCCCCAGGACTTTCGGCCATCTCCGGCGTCGTCGCTTCGAGCAGCACCAGGCCGGCGACTTGGTCGGGATGCTGTCCTGCGTAGAGACGGATGTGCTGCCCCGCCATCGAGTGGGCCATGAAGACAAAGGGGCCGGGCTCCCCTGAGGCGGCGATCAGCTTGGCCAGGTCGGCGGCGACTGCGGCGCTGTCGCGGGGTTTGGGGCCGGGATCCGAGAAGCCCATGCCTGCGCGGTCATAGGCGCAGGAGCGAATCCCCTTGCCGGCCAGCCGCTGCTGGATCGCGGCGAAGTCGGCGGCCAGCCCCCAGGCGCCGGCTTCCATCCAGATCACGGGCTGATCCGATTTGGGCCCCGCACAAACGAGGCGAAGCTTGCGGCCGCCGATGTCGACGTAGCGGCCGCTGGGCTCGAACGGCCCGGACAGGGCGACTAACGCCAGGCCCGAGCCCACCCACAGGGCGAGCAAGGCCGCCAGCCCCAGCAACACCGTCTTGATCATCACGCCCCCGAAAGCTCAGCCGCCTAAGACTTCACCTTCACATAGGAACCGGGCGCGGCCTCGATAGGGGCGAACTTGCCCTTCGCCGGATCGCGGGCTGGGACAAGGCCGCCTGACTTGGCTCGCAGCCACTCGGCCCAGTGCGGCCACCAGGAGCCGGGCGTCTCGACGGCGTCGCCCATCCACTGCTCGACGCTCTCCGGCAGGTTGCTGTTGGTCCAGTGCTGGTACTTGTTGGCCACCGGCGCGTTGATCACGCCGGCGATGTGGCCCGAGCCGGCGAGGGTGAAGGTCACCGGACCGCCGAACAGCCGCGCGCCGCGATAGACCGAGCGGGCCGGCGCGATGTGATCCTCCTTCGAAGATTGCACATAGACCGGGGTCTTCACGTTCTTCAGGTCGAGCTTGACGTTGTCGAGCACCAGCTCGCCCTTCGACAGCGCGTTCTCGCCGTAGAACTTGCGCAGGTAGAAGAGGTGCAGCGCCTTGGGCATGCGGGTCTGGTCGGAATTCCAGAACAGCAGGTCGAAGGGCTTGGGCTCCTTGCCCATCAGGTAGTTGTTCACGAAGAACGACCAGATCAGGTCGTTGGCGCGCAGCGAGTTGAAGGTCTCGGCCATGGTCTGGCCCGACAGTACGCCGCCGGCCGCGTCCATCTGCTTTTCCAGGTCGGACAGCCAGTCCTCGTTGGTGAACAGCAACAGGTCGCCGGCCTCGGCGAAGTCCTGCTGGGCGGCGAAGAAGGTGGCCGAGGAGATCCGCTGGTCGTTCTTGGCCGCCATGTGCGCCAGCGACGAGGAGAGCAGGGTGCCGCCGATGCAGTAGCCGACGGTGTTGACGCGATCGACGCCAGCCTGGGTCATCGCCGCCTCGGTGGCCGCGTAGATGCCCTGGTGCATGTAGTCCTCGAAGGTCTTGCCTGCGAGGGCGGGGTCCGGGTTGACCCAAGACGCGACGAACACCGTGAACCCCTGGTCGGTGAGCCAGCGGATCATCGAGTTCTCGGGGCGCAGGTCGAGGATGTAGAACTTGTTGATCCACGGCGGGAAGATCAGCAGCGGAATCTCGTGGACCTGGTCGGTCGTCGGATTGAACTGCAGCAGCTGCAGGATCTCGTTTTGGAAGACGACTTGGCCCGGCGCGGTGGCGACGTTCTCGCCGATCTTGAACATCTGATAGTCGGTTTGGCTGATCGCCAGCTGGCCGCCGCCGCGGGCCAGGTCCGCCGCGAAGTTCTCCATCCCCTTGACCAGCGACTCGCCGCGGCTGGCCATCGCCTCGCGCAGCGCCGCCGGGTTGGAGGCCAGGAAGTTCGACGGTGAGAAGGCGTCGGTGAGCATCTTCATGAAGAACTCGACGCGCCGCTTGGTCATGCCGTCGACGCCGTCGACCTCGGCGACCAATCCGTTCAGCCAGTTCGAAGTCAGCAGATAGGACTGCTTGATCACGTCGAAGACCGGATTCTCGGCCCAGTCCGGATCATTGAACCGCTTGTCGCCGCGCTCGGGCTGGACCACCGGCTCGACCGCTTCGCCGCTGGCCCGGCGGGCGGCGGTCTGCCAAAGCTCGAGATAGCGTTGGAAGAGATCGGCCTGGGCGCGGACCAGACGGTCGGGCTGGGCGATCAGGCGGCCCATCACATCGGTCAGGGCCGGGGCCACGTGGAACGGGTCGGGCTGCAAACCGGCCGGGCGTTCAGCCTGGCGCAGAGCCGCTTCGGCGATCGCGCCTTGCGCGGTCAGCGCGGCCCGGGCCAGGTTGGTCGAGAGCTTTTCCATCATCTCGCGCTGCTCGGCGCTCAGCTGCTCGAAGCTCGACGCGTTCGCGGCTGCAGGTGCAGCCTGCTCCTCGACGGCGATTTCTGGCGGCGGCATGGCGGCGGATTTGGTCTTCGCGGCCTTGCTGGCTGCCTTGACCTTCTTCTTCGCCTTGGTTTTCGGCGGCGCCGTGGCCTGATCGCTCATCGCCCGTTGTCCTCCCGCATGCGCATTCCTTTGGAGCGAAAGCGCCCACGCTCTTCCGCCCGACGCGATAGTGGCATAAGACCGAGACGGAAATGAACGCGCCGCTTCGACTTTTTGCATGTTCGTCGCTTGGAGCCACCGCCCGGGCGCTGCTCGGTTGTGCTTCGCTGGCCGTGCTGGCGGCCGGATGCGCGGCCAATCCGTTCTCTGAAGCCAAGGTGGACCCGAATTCGGCCGTGGCCGAAGACGTGGCGCGAATGGCCCATGAGTCGCGGACCTTCCCGACCTTCGCCGAGATCCCGCCCTTGCCCGCGGCGCAGCGGCCGGCTGCCGAATGGGGGAAGGCGGCGGACCAACTCGAGATCGCCGGCGCCAAGGTCGAGCAAGCGACGGCGCCGAACACCTGGACATTGACCGGCACCGAGCGATTCGTGGCGCGCGCCCGTTCGCAGGCTGGTCCGGATATTGGGTCGGACGCGTCGACGACGCCGTCCAGCGAGGCGTTCGCCAAGGAACTTCGGGAGCGAGCTACCCCGCCTCCGTCGCCGCGATAATTCGGCAGGCGGGGGCAAAAATGACCTTCAACCTGCTTGGCTCGCCCCGTCGCGGGGGCTATCCATGCGCGACTTCAGCTCCCCATCGCCGCGAGCGTCGCGGCCAGAGCTCAAAATGACTCCCGAATTCCACCGTATCCGCCGGCTCCCGCCCTACGTCTTTGAAGAAGTAAATCGCATCAAGGCGCGGCTTCGCGCTGAGGGCGTCGACATCATCGACTTCGGCATGGGCAATCCGGATATGCCGACGCCCAAGCACATCGTCGACAAGATGATCGAGACGGCGCGTGATCCCAAGGCGGGTCGCTACTCCGCCTCCAAGGGCATTCCCGGTCTGCGCAAAGCCATGGCCGGCTACTACAAGAAGCGGTTCGACGTCGACCTGAACCCTGACACCGAGGTCATCGCGACGCTCGGCTCGAAGGAGGGGTTCGCCAATCTCGCCCAGGCGCTGACCGCTCCCGGCGACGTCGTGATCTGCCCGAACCCGGCCTATCCGATCCACGCCTACGGCTTCATCATGGCCGGCGGGGTGATCCGCCATGTCCCGGCCCCGTCGCCGGAAGAGTACCTGGCTGGGATCAGCCGCGCGGTGAAGCACTCGGCGCCGCCGCCCAGCGTGCTGATCCTGTCCTATCCGTCCAACCCGACGGCGCAGTGGGTCGACCTGGACTTCTACAAGGAGGCCGTTGCGCTGGCGAAGAAGCACGACATGCTCGTGCTTTCCGACATCGCCTATTCGGAGATCTACTTCGAGGACAACCCGCCTCCGTCGATCCTGCAGGTCGAGGGCGCCAAGGACATCGCCGTCGAGGTCAACTCGCTGTCCAAGACCTACGCCATGGCCGGCTGGCGCGTCGGCATGGTGGTCGGCAACGCGCGGATGTGCGCGGCGCTGGCGCGTGTGAAGTCATATCTCGACTATGGCGCCTATACGCCGATCCAAGTCGCGGCCGCGGCGGCGCTGAACGGCCCGCAGGATTGCGTCGATGAGATCCGCGCGATCTACAAGGCGCGCCGTGACACCCTGGTCTCGTCGATGAAGCGCGCTGGCTGGGACATCCCGCCGCCGCCCGCCTCGATGTTCGCCTGGGCGCCGCTGCCGGAGAAGTTCAAGGAAGCCGGTTCAATGCTGTTCGCCAAGCTGCTGATCGAGGAGGCCGGCGTCGCCGTCGCTCCCGGCGTGGCCTTCGGCGAATATGGCGAGGGCTATGTGCGCATCGGGCTCGTCGAGAACGAGCACCGCATTCGGCAGGCGGCGCGCAACGTGAAGAAATTTCTGGCCAACGCCGAGGAGATCCTCGGCCGGGCCCACAACACCATGGCGGCGCAATGAGTAAAACTGAGTGGCGGGTCGGCGTCGCGGGCCTCGGTACGGTCGGCGGCGGCCTGCTGAACTTCCTGTCGGATCGGGCCGGGTTCGCGCCGGCCGGCGGCCAGGCGGTCGTGACCGGCGTGTCGGCGCGTTCGCGGTCTCGTCCGCGCCCGTTCGATATCTCGAACCTGCCCTGGTATGACGACCCCGTCGAACTGGCGAAGTCGTCGGACATCGACATCTTCGTCGAACTGATTGGCGGATCCGACGGTCCGGCCAAGGCCGCCGTCGAGGCGGCTCTCAACGCCGGCAAGCCTGTCGTGACCGCCAACAAGGCGCTGATCGCCGAGCACGGCGCGGAACTCGCCGCCCTGGCGGAATCCAAGGGCGTGCCGCTGCTGTTCGAGGCCGCGGTCATGGGTGGAACGCCGGCGGTCAAGATGCTGCGCGAGGCCATGGTCGGCGACGACGTGAAGTCGGTAGCCGGCATCCTGAACGGCACCTGCAATTTCATTCTGTCCGAGATGGACAGCGGCGGGCGCTCGTTCGCCGACGTGCTGTCCGAGGCCCAGCGCCTGGGCTACGCCGAAGCTGACCCGACCATGGACGTCGGCGGCTTCGACGCCGCCCACAAGATCTCGATCCTGGCGGCGCTCGCCTTTGGTTGCGCGCCGAACTACGCGGCCGCGGAGATCGAAGGCATCGATCAGGTCGCGCTGCTCGACATCCAGCTCGCCAAGGACCTCGGCTACAAGATCAAGCTGATCGCCTCGGCGAACCGGTCCGACGAGGGCGTGCTGGTGCGCGTCCATCCGACCCTGGTGGCCCAGAGCCATCCGTTGGCCCAGGCCGGTGGCGCGCTCAACGCGCTGTTCATTGAGGGCACGCGGATCGGCCGGATCTTCATCCAGGGCCCCGGCGCAGGGGCCGGGCCGACGGCGGCGGCCGTGGCCGCCGACATCGCCGACGTGATGACCGCCGCCCAGCGGCCCGTCTTCCAGGCCCCGGCCAAGTCGCTGAAGCCCTTTACGCCGGTCGATCCGGCCCGGAGCCTGAGCCGCGCCTATCTGCGGTTCCTGGTCAAGGACGAGCCCGGCGTCATCGCCGCGGTGTCCGAAACTCTGGCCGAGGCGGGTGTCTCGATCGAGAGCTTCCTGCAGAAGCCGGTGGAGAACGCCGAAGGCGTGCCGATCGTGCTGACCACGCACGCCGTGGCGGAATCGGTGCTGACGGCGGCGATCGACCGCATCGCCAATCTGCCGGCGGTGCTGGAAAGACCGCGCCTCTTGCGGATCGCCCGCATATAAGAATCCAAGGATAGTCTGCGCCCGTCGAGGTGCTGGGAGAGACAGATGAGCTCGCAAGATCTGGATCGCAGTCTGGTTATGGACGCGGTTCGGGTGACGGAGATCGCTGCGATCGCCGCCTGGAAGCTGGTCGGGCGCGGGGACGAGAAAGCCGCTGACCAGGCCGCCGTCGACGCCATGCGTACGGCGCTCAACGACCTCGACATCGACGGCGAGATCGTGATCGGCGAGGGCGAGCGGGACGAGGCCCCGATGCTCTACATCGGCGAGAAGGTCGGCCGGGGCAAAGGCCCCGCCATCGACATCGCGCTCGATCCCCTGGAAGGCACCACCCTGACGGCGAAGGCGATGGCCAACGCGCTGGCGGTGATGGCGTGGGCGCCGAAAGGCAGCCTGCTGAACGCGCCCGACACCTACATGGACAAGATCGCCTGTGGTCCTGGCTATCCCCCCGGCGTCATCGACCTCGACAAGACCCCGGCGGAGAACGTGCGGACGCTGGCCGAGGCGAAGGACGTCGACCCGTCCGAAATCACGGTCTGTGTGCTGGATCGTCCGCGACATGCCGAGATCATCGCGTCAGTCCGGTCGGTGGGAGCGCGCGTCCATCTGATCACTGACGGCGATGTGGCTGGCGTGATCAACACGTCGGACCCCACCACCGGCGTCGATCTCTACATCGGTCAAGGCGGCGCGCCGGAAGGCGTCCTGGCCTGCGCAGCGCTGAAGTGCGTCGGCGGCCAGTTCCAGGGCCGCCTGGTGTTCCGCAACGCCGATGAGAAGGCGCGCGCCGCCCGGATCGGGATCACCGAATTCGATAAGAAGTACGACCTGCACGAGATGGTCCGCGCCGATGCGATCTTTGCGGCGACCGGCGTGACCAACGGCGCCCTGCTGGATGGCGTGGCCTACGATGACGGCTTCGTCCACACCCATACCTTGGTGATGAACTCCTCCACCCGCACCGTGCGTGAAGTGCGGATGAAGCGGCCGGTCTAGGACCGTGCCGGACGGGGGCTCGACGGCGGCCTATCTTGGTGTCGCGCGGTCACTGACGGGCCGGGCGTGGCGCGAGCGACCGGCCGATCCCGCCATCGTGCGCCGTCACCAGTTGGCGCTTGGCCTCTCCGAACCCCTGGCGCGGGCGCTGGCCTCGCGCGGGGTCGGCGCCGACGGCGGCGAAACCTATCTCAACCCCACGCTCAAGGCGCAGTTTCCCGATCCGTCGAGCTTCCTCGACATGGACCGGGCCGCCGCGATCCTGATCGACGCGCTGCTCGCGAACCGGTCGATGACCGTGTTCGCGGACTACGACGTGGACGGCGCCTCGAGCGCCGCCCAGCTGGTTCGCTGGTTCCGTGTCATGGGCATGGAACTGCCGATCTATGTGCCGGACAGGATGACGGAGGGCTATGGCCCGTCGCCCGCGGCGTTCCGCAAGATCCGCGCATCCGGCGTCGACCTGGTCGTCACCGTCGACTGCGGCGCGGCTGCCTATGAGGCGCTGGCCTGCGCGAAGGAGATCGGGCTCGAAGTGGTGGTGATCGACCACCACCTGATGCGCGACCAGATCCCCGATGTCGCCGCCCTGGTGAACCCCAACCGCCCCGGTTGCGAGTCGGGTCAGGGCGTCCTGGCCGCCGCGGGGGTGGCCTTTGTGCTGCTGGCGGCTCTGAACCGCGAGGCCAGGGGCAGGGGGCTGTTCCAGGACCGGGCCGAACCGGATCTGCGCCAATGGCTGGATCTGGCGGCGCTCGGGGCGATTTGCGATGTCACCCAGCTCGTGGGCTTCAACCGCGCGCTGACGGCGCAGGGGCTGAAGGTGATGTCGGGGTGGCGCAATCCCGGCCTGAAGGCGCTGCTTGAGGTCGCTAAGGGTTCTGGCCCCGCCAGTGTCTTCCACGCCGGTTTCATCCTTGGCCCGCGCATCAACGCCGGCGGCCGCATCGGCCGCTCGGATCTCGGCGCAAGACTGCTGTCGACCGACGATCCGGAGGAGGCGGCTGCTCTCGCCGCCGAACTCGACGCCCTCAACGCCTCACGCAAGGAAGTCGAGAAAGAGATCTTCGACGAGGCGGTGCGCGTCGTGGAGCGTGAAAGCAACCAGGCCGACGCGCCGATGGCGCTGGTCGCCGCCGATGGCTGGCACCCGGGGGTGATCGGCATCGTGGCGAGCCGCCTGCGAGAACGCTATCGCAAGCCGACCATGGTCATCGGCGTCGATCGCGCCGCGAACATCGGCAAGGGCTCGGGCAGGTCACAGCCGGGGGTGAACCTCGGCCGCGCCGTGCAGGCCGCGTTCGACGAGGGGCTGCTGCTGGCGGGCGGCGGGCACGCCATGGCCGCGGGCCTGTCGGTGCGGCCAGAGCTCATTCCCGACCTGCGGGCCTTCCTGAACGAGCACATCGCCGCCGAGGCTGAAATCGCGGCCGCAGAGGACGCCTTGGACATTGACGCGCTGGTCACGGCCGGCGGGGCCGACCGGGGACTCTGGGCGGCCTTTCAAGCGATGGCGCCCTTTGGGCCTGGCAACCCCGAGCCGATGTTCGCCGCGGCCAATGTCCGCGTGGAGCGGCCCATGGCCCTCCGCGGCGGCCACGTGCGGGTGACGCTGACTGACGGCTCGGGCGGCCGGTTGAAGGCGGTGGCCTGGCGCGCCGAAGAGACGGACTTGGGCCGGGCGCTGCTCGGCGGGGCCGGAGCGATCCACGTCGCCGGTCGCCTGAAGCCCGATGACTGGCAGGGACGCGAGAGCGTCGAGCTGGAAATCGAAGACGCCGCCGACCCTCGTCGCGTTGGCTGAGCCTTGAGCCAGAAGGGCTCGGGCCCTCTGCTTCGCATTCGAATAACGGCGTGCTGAAAAAGGTTTGAGCAAGGCGCTTGCGCCCCCGAAGATTCGCCCATATAGACACCGCTCTCGCGGACGCGGTCCCTTCGTCTATCGGTTAGGACGCCAGGTTTTCAACCTGGAGAGAGGGGTTCGACTCCCCTAGGGACTGCCACCGCGAGGCTCCCCAAAATCACTCGTTCACGACGCTGGCGCGAATATTGCGACCGACGCGTGTGTTGCTCGCAAAATGCCCCATTGACGGCACTAGCGTAACGAGAACACTGTTCTAGTTGGCCATATCCGAAAGGATCGGGGGGAGACCGGGGCCAGAGGGGCAGATGTCTGGTTACGAATTTGAGGGATTAGGTCCACACGAAGAAGCCGTGCGGATCAGCGGGCGTGTGAAGTGGTTCGACGCCGGCAAGGGTTATGGATTTGTCGTTCCTGACGACCCCAATCAAACGGGGCTCAAGGACGTATTGCTTCACGTCACAAGTCTTCGCAATTCAGGCCGCGAGAGCGCGCTCGAAGGTGCGGTGATCGTCTGTGACGTGATCCGACGTCCGAAGGGGTGGCAGGTCGCCGAGGTGCTGGAGGTGGATGAGAGCTCTGCTCCGCCGCCCTCCGACCGCCGACGACACGACGAGGGGCATCACGGACGCAGTTTTGATCGCGGGGGCTTTGGCGCCCGTCCTCAGCGCCGTCCGTTGACTCCGCGTGGTCCGTTGGAACGCGCCAAGGTGAAGTGGTTCAACCGCGCAAAAGGCTACGGTTTCGTGGTCCGCGACGGGGAGACCGGCGACATCTTCGTGCACATTGAAACCCTGCGGCGGTCCGGCATTGAGGACCTGCAGCCGGGTGACGATGTCATGGTGCGGTTCGCGGAAGGTCCGAAGGGGCTTGTCGTCGCCGAGATCGAGTCTGTAGGTCTGGCCTAGAGTCTTTCGGGACTCTCGACCTGGGGGCACGACGCTCGTCGCGCTCCGGACCCACTGCTCGGAGGTTTCCGGTGCCTAGTCAGATGAGGCTGCGACGCGGCCTGACCGTGCTCGTCGGCGCGCTGACGCTTCTTGCGGCCTGTGCGCAGGAACCGGCGGCGCAGGAGGCTTCGGCTCATGCTGCGCCTGCACCCTCAGTCGCGGCGTCGGCGCCGGCTGCTGGCGCGGTCGGAAAGCCGCCGGCGGGTTTCGAGGCGCTGGAGGCGGTGACGCCGTCCAGCCGGACCCGTTTCTTCGTCGAGATCGCCGACACCGACGCTGAGCGCGAGAAGGGGCTGATGTTCCGCAAGGAAGTGCCGCCTGACCGCGGCATGCTGTTCGACTTCAAGACGCCGCGCGAGGTGGCGTTTTGGATGAAGAACACCCTGATCCCGCTGGACATCATCTACATCCGCACCGACGGCACGGTTCTGTCGATCGCCCGCAACACCACGCCGCTGTCCGAGGCGCCGATCCCGTCGGGCGGTCCCATCGTCGGCGTCCTGGAACTGGCCGGAGGCCGGGCCGGAGAAATCGGCCTGATGCCGGGCGATCGCATCGAGCACCGGATCTTCAAGCGTGACTGACAAGGATGTGGTGCCGGCGCCTCCGGCCGGATTTGTGCCGTCAGGCAGCCGCGGGCCGTTCTCGAGTCACAACGGACCCTATTTTCACCGCGCCGAGATGGGCGAGGTCACCGAACAGGCCTTCTATGCCCTGCCGCGCCACGCCAACGGCCTGGGGCTGGTTCACGGAGGCATGCTGACCGCCTTTCTCGACGGTCTGATGGGCGCGGCGGTCTATCGCAGCGCGCGCCAGACAGCGGTTACGATCCATCTCTCGATTGATTTCCTGCACATGGCGCGGGTTGGGGAATGGGTGATGGGCGAGGCGCGGGTGACGCGCGCGACCCGCGATGTCGCGTTCGTCGAGGCTCGCGCGCACGTAGCCGGAACGGACGTCGTGCGCGGCTCGGCCGTGTTCAAGTTGATGCGGCGCCACGGCTAGGCGTCGGCGCGCGACTTTGTTCAATTGCGGGAAAGGCCAAAGCCTTATATCCCGCCCACGCCGGCTCTTCGGGGTGTAGCGCAGCCTGGTAGCGCATCTGCTTTGGGAGCAGAGGGTCGCAGGTTCGAATCCTGCCGCCCCGACCACGCCGGTAAGATTTCTATGAGGCTTCGCATGCTCGCGCGCATCTATCGTCCGGCCAAGAACGCCATGCAGTCCGGCAAGGCCAAGACCAAGGACTGGGTGCTCGAGTTCGAGCCGGACTCGGCCCGTCGCTCGGACCCGCTGATGGGCTGGACCCTGACCAGCGACATGAACGGCCAGATCCGTCTGTCCTTCGACACCAGCGACGATGCGGTGGCTTACGCGCAGGCTCACGGCATTCCGTTCCAGATCACCGAGCCGAAGGCGCCCAAGCGCATCCTGAAGGCCTACGCCGACAACTTCGCCTACAATCGCAAGCAGTCCTGGACGCACTAGCAGCCTGCCAGGCGCCCATAGCTCAACCGGATAGAGCATCCGCCTTCTAAGCGGACGGTTGCAGGTTCGAGTCCTGCTGGGCGCGCCAGGCCGCCGGGCGCCTTGGGCCTTCAAGTCGCTGGGGGATCGCTCGTGACCGGTTTCAAGACCACCGCCGCTGTTCTTTCGGCGCTCGCCATGCTCGCCGCAGGCCCCGTCCACGCCGCCGGGTTAAGCGCCCAGGAACAGAAGCTCGTCCACGCCGCCGCCGCGGAGGAAGCGCGCTCCCTGGAGTTGCTGGAGACGCTGGTCAACATCAACAGCGGCACCCTCAACAAGCCTGGCGTCGAGGAAGTCGGTCGCCGGATGCAGGCCGAGCTGAAGGCGCTCGGCTTCGACGTTCGTTGGGTCCCGATGGCGCAGGTCGATCGCGCGGGGCACGTGGTGGCGGTCCACAAGGGATCGGGCAAGGGGCGGCGGATGCTGCTCATCGGCCACCTCGATACGGTCTTCGAACCCGACAGCCTGTTCCAGAAATACGTCCGGCGCGGCGACGTCGCCGAGGGGCCGGGCGTCAACGACATGAAGGGCGGGCTGGTGATCATGGTCGCCGCCCTGCGCGCCATGCAGGCGGCGGGCTCTCTGAAGGACGCTGACATCACCATCGTTCTGACCGGCGATGAGGAACGGGGCGGGCGGCCGCTGTCGGTATCGCGCGCCGAACTGATCAACGCCGCGAAGGCCAGCGACCTGGCTCTGGAGTTCGAGGGCCTCGCCCAGGAGAACGGCAAGGACATGGCCTCGATCGCGCGCCGATCGTCGACCGATTGGACGCTCACGGTCGCCGCCAAGTCGGGGCACTCGTCGGGGGTCTTCAACGACGCCGTCGGCTACGGCGCGGCCTATGAGCTGGCCCGGATCGTCGACGCCTTCCGCGAGCAAGCCCGCGAGCCGAACGCGACCTTCAACGTCGGCTACATGCTGGCGGGGACGACAGCGGCGGCCAACCCCAGCGACACGGGCGGGGTCGCCGGCGGCAAGACCAATATCATTCCGGCCGAGGCGGTGGCCCGGGGCGACCTGCGCACCCTGTCCAACGCCCAGACCGAGAGCATCCGGGCCAAGATGCGGGCCATCGTCGCTCAGCCGCTGAACGGCGCGAGCGCGTCGATCGCATTCGACGACGGCTATCCGGCCATGGCGCCGAGCGAGCCCTCACGACAACTGCTGGGACGCCTCAACGAGGTGAACCGCGACCTTGGGCTCGATCAGATGGCCGAGCTCGACCCGCTGAAGCGAGGCGCCGGTGACATCGGCTTCGTGGGAGACATCATTCCGGGCCTGATCGGCTTCGGCGCGGCAGGCGCGGGCGCTCATGCGCCCGGCGAGACCATGGATGTCAAAAGCCTCGACCGGCAGACGAAACGCGCCGCGCTGTTCATGAGCCGGATGGCCCGGCCCTAGAGGGCGGCGGCGAAGGCCTCGAGGCCCCGGCGCAGGTCCGCCACCAGGTCGTCCTCAGCCTCTAGGCCGATGTGCAGCCGCATCAGCGGGCCGTCATAGGTCGGCGCGAACTTGCGCTTGCCGAGCTGCGGATCGCTGACGATGGCCAGGCTCTCGAACCCGCCCCAGGAGAAGCCCAGGCCGAACAGCTGCAGAGCGTCCAGGAAGGCGTCGGCGGCCTGCGGCGAGCCGCCCCGCAGGACGAAGCCGAAGAGGCCGCAGGCGCCGCTGTAGTCACGGGTCCAGAGGGCATGACCGGCGGCGCCTGGCAGCGCGGGATGGATGACTTCGGCGACCTCTGGCTGTTCGCCCAACCATTGAGCGATCCGCAGCGCGGCGTCGCCCTGGGCTTTCAGCCGGGCCGGGAGCGTGCGCAGGCCGCGCAGCATCTGGTAGGCGTCGTCGGCCGAGACCGACCAGCCGAGGTTGTGCACGCCGTCTTCAAGCTGGCGCACCAGGGCGGCATCGCGCGCAGCCGCCGACCCCATGAATACGTCCGAGTGGCCGCCGACATACTTGGTCAGCGCCTGGACGCTGATGTCGACGCCATGCTCCAGGGGCTTGAAGAGATAGCCGGCGCCCCAGGTGTTGTCGGTCAGCGTCAGGATGCCCTTGGCCTTCGCCAGCGCGGCGACGGCGGCCAGGTCCATCATCTCAAAGGTCAGTGACCCCGGCGATTCCATCATGATCAGCCGGGTCTTTTCGCCGGTCAGATCGATCAGCGCCTGCGGCGACAGCCGCGGGTCGAAATAGCGGACGCTGACCCCGTAGCGCTTCAGGACGTTGTCGCAGAACCGGCGGCTGGGCTTGTAGATGTTGTCGGCGGCGAGCACCTCGTCGCCCGCCTTCAGCACCGCGAGCACGGCGCCGGTCACCGCCGCCAGGCCGGACGGATAGAGGCAAACACCTTCCGCGCCTTCCATCTCGGCCAGCGCACACTTGAGCGCGTCGTGGGCGGCGAGGCCTGCGCGACCGTAGGTCAGGAACGAATCGTCATCGTATAGCGCCGCGGCGTTGGGCAGCAGGACGGTCGAGCCCTTCTGGATCGGGGGGCCGACGGTCTTCACCAGCTCGCAGTCGCGCGCGCCAGCACGGATGAGGCGAGTTTCTGGGGTGACGCGGGTTGACGGGGTGGAGCGAACTTGAGCCATGATCGCGTGGCACTTAGAGCCTCCAGAGCTATGCAATCAAGGAGCGCGGCCAATCTCTCGGCTCAGTATTTCTACGAAGACCACCAGCAGCATCGCCGCGGCGCTGTTGCTGGCCGCCTGCGGGAAGGAACAAGCCGCGCCGCCGCCCGAGCCCGCACCGAAGGTCGAGACGACCGCGCCGGCTGGGGCCTACAAGCCGAAGCCCAGCCCGACGCTGGCCGCTGTGAAGGCCCGCGGGTGGGTTTCCTGCGGGGTCAATCCGGGCTTGCCAGGGTTCGCCTTCGCCGACGACCGCGGAACCTGGCGCGGATTCGACGTCGATATCTGTCGGGCGGTCGCTGCGGCGACGCTCGGCGACGCCAAAGCGGTGCGTTTCATCAGCGTGGACGCTGCAGACCGCTTCGAGGCGCTACGGAGCGGGAAGATCGACGTGTTGTCGCGCAACACCTCTTGGACGCTGGCGCGCGACGCGGGCGAGGGCGTCGACTTCGCGGCGATCACCTATTTCGACGGGCAAGGCTTTCTGGCGCCCAAGTCCCTGAACCTGACCAGCGCTGACGAACTCAACGGCGCGCGCATCTGCGTTCAGCGCGGCACCGCCAGCGAGACCAACGTCGAGGACTATTTCAAGGCGCGCGCCCTCAAGTACACGCCGGTCGTGACCAAGACCGAGGCCGAGGCTCGCGCGCTCTACCAGGCCGAAGGCTGCGACGCGTTTACGGCCGATGTCTCGGCGCTGGCGTCGGCCCGCTCGGTGATGAACAGCCCGAACGCCCACGTGATCCTGCCGACGGTGATTTCCAAGGAGCCGCTGGCGCCCGTGGTTCGCCAGGATGATCCTGCCTGGACCGACGTGGTGCGGTGGACCGTCTATTCGCTGATCCTGGCCGAGGAGATCGGCGTGAATTCGAAGACCGCGGCCGAGCTGGTCAAGAGCTCCGTCGATCCGAGGATCCGGCGTCTCCTTGGGGCGGAAGGCGATTTCGGGCCGCTCTTGGGCCTGCGGCGCGATTTTGCGCTGCAGGCGATCATTCAGGTCGGCGCATATGACGAGGTCTTCGCCCGCAATCTGGGGGGGCAGTCGGCGCTGAACCTCGAGCGTGGGCACAACGCGCTTTGGAATGCGCCGAAGCCCGGCCTGCTCTACGCGCCGCCCGCGCGTTAGGGGCCGGTGACGACGGGCGCCCCGGCCAGGCCGCCCCACTCGGACCAGGATCCGTCGTAGACGGCGGCGCGAAACCCCAGGCGGGCGAGCGCCAAGGCCAGCACGGAGGCGGTGACGCCCGAACCGCAGGTCGTGACGATCGGCTTGGCGAGATTGACGCCGGCCTGTTCGAAGGCGGCCTTGAGCGCGTCGGCAGGGCGCAGCGTGCCGTCGTCGGCGACGACCTGTTCCCAGGGCAGGTTCGCCGCGCCCGGCATATGGCCCGACCTCAGGCCGGCGCGCGGCTCGGGCGCTTCGCCGCGGAAACGGGCGGCGGAGCGCGCATCGACCATCGTGGCTTCACCCGATTGCAGGATGGCCTGGACGTCCTGGGCGTTGCGCACCAGTTCGGCGTCGAACTTCGGCGCGACGACAACGGGGTCTGGGATCACTTCCCCGGCCTCGGCCGGACGGCCTTCGGCGAGCCACTTGCGCAGACCGCCGTCGAGGACGTGGACCTTGTCGTAGCCCATGGCGCGGAGCGTCCACCAGACACGGGCGGCGGAGCGGATGCCATGGACGTCGTAGACGACGATGTCGGCGTCGCGCGCCAGGCCGAGCGCGCCGGCGGCCTCGGCGAAGGCCTCGGGAGTCGGCAGCATGTGCGGGAGGTCGGTGTCGTGATCGGCGACATGATCAATGTCGAAGAAGACGGCTCCAGGAACATGCCGTTGGAGATACTCCTCGCGGCCGTTGCGGGCTTCGGCGGGCATGTGCCAGCTGCCGTCGACGACGCGGACGGAGCCGAGGCGTTCGGCCAGCCAGGCGGTGGAGACGACCGGATCCATAGCTAGAGCCAGCGCGGGATCGGGAAGCCGCGCTCCGCCAGGAACGCCGGATTGAAGATCTTGCTCTGGTAGCGGGCGCCCTGGTCGCAGAGGATCGTCACGATGGTGTGGCCGGGGCCGAGGTCCTTGGCCATGCGGATGGCGCCGGCGACGTTGATGCCGGTCGAGCCGCCCATCACCAGCCCCTCGTGCTCAACCATGTCGAAGATCACGTTGAGCATCTCGACGTCGTCGATGCGGTAGGGGTGATCGACGTTCAGGCCTTCGAGGTTGGCGGTGATCCGCCCCTGGCCGATGCCCTCGCTGATCGAGGTCCCGTCCGACTTCAGCTCGCCGTCGGCGTACCAGGAATAGAGCGCCGCGCCGTGCGGATCGGCCAGGCCGATCTTGATGTTCGGATTGCGCGCGCGCAGGCCCTCGGCGACGCCGGCCAGCGTGCCGCCCGAGCCGACCGCGCAGATGAAGGCGTCGACCTTGCCGTCGGTCTGCTCCCAGATTTCCGGCGCGGTCGTCTCGACGTGGGCCTGACGGTTGGCGACGTTGTCGAACTGGTTGGCCCAGATCGCGCCGGCCGGCTCCTTGGCGTTCAGTTCCTCGGCCAGGCGACCGGAGTAGCGGACATAGTTGTCGGGGTTGGAGTAGGGGACCGCGTCCACCTCGACCAGCTCGGCGCCGAGCAGGCGGATCGCGTCCTTCTTCTCCTGGCTCTGGGTGCGCGGGATGACGATGGTGGTCTTGTAGCCGCTGGCCGCGCCGACCATGGCCAGGCCGATGCCGGTGTTGCCGGCGGTGCCCTCGACGATGCGCCCGCCGGGCCGCAGCAGGCCGCGGCGTTCGGCGTCGCGCACAATGTAGAGGGCGGCGCGGTCCTTGACCGACGCCCCGGGGTTCATGAACTCGGCCTTGCCGAGAATTTCGCATCCCGTCGCCTCGCTTGCGCGGCGAAGACGGATCAGGGGCGTGTTTCCGATGGCGTCGAGGACGCTTCTGGCGACGGTCATAGCCGACTACTTAAGCCGGGCCGCAGGCGCAGAACAGGGGGCAAACCCCTCAGCTTTCGTCGAACCGACCTAAGCTGTTCTGCGGCCTAGCCCCGCGAAAGACTGAGCTGCACGACATTGGTCCGTTCGGTCCGGAACCCCGCCTCGCAGTAGCTGAGGTAGAAGCGCCAGAGCTTGCGGAACCGCTCGTCGAAGCCCAGCGCGGCGATGTCGTCCCAGGCGCTCTCGAAGCGATGGCCCCATTCGGCCAGGGTGTCGGCGTAGTCCTGCCCGAAGCGGCTGATCCCGGTCCAGGCCAGGCCTGCGCGATCGGTGACGTCCTTCAGCCGCTCCTCGGAAGGCAGCATTCCCCCGGGGAAGATGTACTTCTGAATGAAGTCGGCGCGGCGGCGGTAGGATTCGAAGATCTCGTCGCGGATGGTGATGATCTGCAGTCCGGCCCGGCCGCCAGGGGCCAGCACCTCGCGGATCTTGCCGAAGTAGGTCGGCCAATAGCGCTCGCCGACCGCCTCGAACATCTCGATGGAGGCGACGCGGTCGAACTGGCCCTGGACGTCGCGATAGTCGATCATCCGGATCTCGGCGCGTTCGGTCAGGCCCTGTTCGAAGATCCGCCTGCGGGCGAAGTCGAACTGTTCCTGCGAAATGGTGATGCCGGTGACCTTGGCGCCGACTTCCTTGGCCGCGTATTCGGCGAACCCGCCCCAGCCGCAGCCGATCTCCAGCACGCTTTGGCCGCTTTCCAGTCCCATGCCCTGGGCCAGCGAGCGGTACTTGTTGGTCTGGGCCAGCTCCAGCGCCTCGCCATCATGCGCGTAGCGCGCCGACGAGTAGGTCATCGTCTGGTCGAGCCACTGGGAATAGAAGGCGTTCCCGAGGTCGTAGTGGGCGTGGATGTTCTTACGCGAGCCCTTGCGGGTGTTGGCGTGCAGGCTGTGGCCGATGAAGTTCACCGCACGCACGACCGGATTGCCGATGAAGAAGCGCGCCAGGCGGTCGAAGTTCATGCTGACCGTGCTGAGCACCGCCGACAGGTCGGGGGTGTCCCATTCGCCGGCCATGTAGCCTTCAGCGAACCCGATGTCGCCGGCCGCGAGCACCCGGCGCATGAAGCCGAAGTCGTGGACGATGATGCGTCCATCGACCCCAGGATCGGCGCCCTTGATCCGCAATTCCTGGCCGGACGGCGTGACGAAGGTCAGTGAACCTGCCCGCCAATTCAGCGCCATAAGGCGCGCCGCAAAACGAAATGCGGCGGGCGCGCCGGCGAGGGCCGGCAGCTTGCCGAAGGCCCTGGGTGAGGCGGCCAGGGCCGCCAGCGATGGTTCGTGCGCCAAGCTCATGGTCGCAACCCTCGATTTTCACACCTGCAACACTGCATTTGGGATTGAATAGAATCAACTCCAGTACGCGGGAGCGGTGGAGCTGGTTGCAGAGGTTCACGTTTTCGCGCTTGTGAAGCGGGCGCACGCGCGCCACTTAGGCCCTGGCGCGAGCGCGCCGCAGATCACCCAAATCCGAGATTATCATGACCGCACTGACGCTTAATCGCTGGAATCTCTCGATCGGCGACGGCCAGCCGCTGGTGGTGATCGCCGGCCTGAATGTCATCGAAGACCTGGACCTGGCGCTGGAGACCGGCCGCCACCTGAAGGCGGTCACGGCCGAGCTCGGCCTGCCCTATGTCTTCAAGGCCAGCTTCGACAAGGCGAACCGCTCGTCTGTGAAGAGCTTCCGCGGCCCTGGCCTGAAGGAAGGCCTGAAGATCCTGGCCGAGGTGAAGGCGCAACTGGACGTGCCGATCTGCACCGACCTGCATGAGGTCGAGCAGGCCGAGCCTGTGGCTGCTGTCGCCGATCTCGTGCAGATCCCGGCGTTCCTGTGCCGCCAGACCGACCTGGTGGTGGCGACCGCCAAGGCGACTGGCGCGGCCGGCGGCCTGGTGCACGTCAAGAAGGCGCAGTTCCTGGCTCCGTGGGACACCAAGAACATCCTGAGCAAGATCAAGGAAGTGTCGGACGTCGGCGTGGTCCTGTGCGAGCGGGGCTCGTCGTTCGGCTACAACAACCTGGTGGTCGACATGCTCGGGATCCCGGAGATGAAGAAGCTCGGCGCGCCGGTGACGATCGACGCCACCCACGCGGTGCAGCTGCCGGGCGCCGATCCGCGGACCGGGGGCGCCTCGACGGGGGGGCGGCGCGACGGCGTCGCGATCATCGCCAAGGCGGCGGTGGCCTCGGGCGCCAACGGCGTGTTCTTCGAGTTCCATCCCGATCCGGACAAGGCGCTTTGCGACGGCCCGAGCTGCCTGCCGCTCGACGGCGCGCGCGACCTGCTGGCCAGCGTCAAAGCCGTTCATGCGGCGGTTCAGTAATCGGCGTAGGCTCTGATCCATGGACCTCGCGGCCCTTCAAAAGATCCTTTCGGCCCTGTCGGGCGCCCGCATCGCCTGCGTCGGCGACCTCATGGTCGACCGGTTCGTCTATGGCGACGTGACCCGCGTTTCGCCCGAAGCCCCGATCCCGGTGCTGGCGCGCAAGCGCGAGCTGGTGATGTTGGGCGCGGCCGGGAACGTGGCGCGCAACGCCGCTGCGCTGGGCGGCGAGGTCTGCCTGGTCGGGATGATCGGCGGGGATCCTGAGGGCGTCGAAGCCCTGCGGCTGATCAAGGCCGAGGAGGGCGTCGAAGGCTTCGTGGTCACCGACGCCGCACGGCCCACCACCCTGAAGACCCGCTTCGTGTCCGGCGGCCAGCAACTGCTGCGCGTCGACATGGAGACCAGCGGTCCGGCGAGCGGGGAGGTCGAACAGCGGCTGGTCCGCACGGTGCGCGACGTGGCCAAGGACGCCGGCGTCATCCTGCTGTCGGACTACGGCAAGGGCGTAGTGACGGCCGCCGTCATCGAAGCGTGCCGCGCGTCCGGCGCGCTGATGATCGTCGACTCCAAGGCCCGGTCGTTCGCCCGCTATGGCGCTGTCGACATCGTCAAGCCGAACGCCGCCGAACTGGCGCACGCCACCGACATGCCGACCCAGACCGACGCCGAGATCGAAGCGGCGCTCGCCCACGCCCTGATGCTCTGCGAAGCCAAGGCGATCCTGGTGACGCGCGCGGCCAAGGGGATTTCGCTCGCCGTTCGCGGCGAGCCGGTGCGCCACTTCCCGGGCGTGCCGCGCGAGGTGTTCGACGCTTCGGGCGCCGGCGACACCACGCTGGCGGCGCTGGGCGTGGCCCTGGCCGCCAAGGTCGACGTCGCCGACGCCATCGAGTTCGCGATGCTGGCGTCCGGCGTCGCGGTCGGGAAGGCGGGCACGGCGGTCGTGACCCCTGAGGAGATGATCGAGGCGTCGATCACCGCGCACATGGCGCCGGCCGAAGCCAAGATCGCCACGCCGCAGCGCATGGCCGACGAGATCGCCCGCTGGCGCGCCAAGGGGCTGAAGGTCGGTTTCACCAACGGGTGCTTCGACATCCTGCACCGCGGGCATGTCGCCTATCTGACCCAGGCGCGGGCCTGGTGCGACCGGCTGATCGTCGGCGTGAACTCGGACCGCTCAGTCCGTGAACTGAAGGGCGAGGGACGGCCGGTCAACGACCTGGAGAGCCGGGCCATGGTGCTGGCCGGGCTCGGCTCGGTCGACCTCGTGGCGCCGTTCGACGAGGACACCCCGATCGCGCTGATCGAGGCCGCGCGGCCCGACGTGCTGATCAAGGGCGCCGACTACGCCGAGAGCGAGGTGGTCGGCGGCGACTTTGTGAAGTCATATGGGGGCGAGGTCAGGCTGGCCCAGCTCGTGGACGGCTATTCCACGACCGCGGCCATCGCCCGGATGCAGGAGAAGGCATGACCCGTCGCATCATCTTCGTCACCGGCGGCGCCGGCTTCATCGGTTCCAACATCGTCGCCAAGCTGGCCGAGGATCCGTCTCTGGACGTGGTGGTCTGCGACCGGCTGCGCGAGGCCGAGCTCGGCAAGTGGCGCAACATCGCCAAGCATCCGATCGGCGACTTCGTGGCCCCGGAGGCGATGTTCGACTGGCTGGAAAAGCGCTGGCGGGACGTCGAGCTGGTCGTCCACATGGGCGCCGTGTCGTCGACCACCGAGCCGGACGCCGACAAGATCATCCACTCGAACTTCACGCTGTCGCGCGACCTGTTCCGCTGGTGCGCCGACCACCAGCGCCGGTTCGTCTACGCCTCGTCGGCGGCGACCTATGGCGACTCCACGGACTTCCAGGATCGCGATGACCTGGAGTGGCTGGCGGGCCTGCGCCCGCTGAACACCTACGGCTGGTCCAAGGCGCTGTTCGACCTGTTCGCCGCGCGCCAGGCTGCGCGCGACTACGCGCCGCCGCAGTGGGTCGGCCTGAAGTTCTTCAATGTCTACGGGCCGAACGAAGAGCATAAGCACTCGATGAAGTCGGTGGCCTCGCAGATCTGGCCGAAGGTCCGCGACGGCCATTCCGTTCAGCTGTTCAAGTCCTACCGCGAAGGTGTGCCGGACGGCGGCCAGACGCGTGACTTCGTCTATGTGCGCGACGTCGCCGACGTGATCGGCTGGCTGGCCAAGAACGAGCAGGTGAACGGGGTCTACAACCTGGGTTCGGGAACCGCCCGGACCTTCGAGGACCTGGCGCGCGCGGTGTTCACGGCGGCCGGCCGCGAGCCCGAGATCGAGTACACGCCGATGCCGCCGGCGATCCGCGACAAGTACCAGTACTTCACCCAGGCGAACATGGAGCGGCTGCAGGCCGCCGGCTACAACCAGCCCATGACCACGCTCGAGGACGGGGTGAGCGACTACGTGAAGCGCTACCTGTCCCAGCCCGATCCCTACCGCTAGGCGCAGGGGCGAAATGGCCGATCGTCCCAAGGGTTTTCGGCGTCTGGCGGCCGCGACGATCGTGGTGGTCGCGCTGGTGCTGGCGGCGGCCGGCTATGTCTGGCGCGACGATATCCTGCGAACCCAGCTCGATCCCAAGGAGCCGTTCCAGATCTACGATCCGCCGCCGGCGCCCGACTATGCGCAGCGCTCGGCCTGGGCCCTGATGCCGAACGCGCCGGAAGCTCCGACGGCGGCCGAACCGGCAGCGGACGTGTTCTTCGTCGCGCCGACCACCTTCGACGGCGGCCGCCACTGGAATGCGCCGATCGACGATCCGCAGGCCGACCGCCTGTTCCGTGAGGTCATGGCGCCCAACTATGCCGGGCCGTTCGTCCGGGTCGGACGGATCTTCGCCCCGCGCTATCGCCAGGCCAGCCTCTACACGTTGATGACGCTGCGCGACGACGCCAAGGAGGCGCGCCGCTTCGCCTATGGCGACGTCGCCGAGGCGTTCCGCTACTACGTGGCCCACTACAACCAGGGCCGGCCCTTCGTGATCGTCGGGGTGGAGCAGGGCGGGACGCTGGCCGCGCGGCTGATCGCCGAGGAAGTGGCGCCCAATCCGGCGCTGCGCTCGCGGATCGCCGCCGCCTACCTGATGCAGACCGTCGTGCCGTCCGACAAGCCGCCGCTGCCGCCGTGCATCGCGCCCAAGCAGACCGGGTGCCTGGCGGCCTGGGCGTCGGTCTATGACGGCGAGCCGGAGCGCGCCCAGGCGCTGCTGGACCGTTCGCTGGTCTGGGGCGACGCCGGGCAGTTGATCAATCTCGGCGGCCGCACGCCGATCTGCTTCAATCCGCTGTTCGGGGCCGTGGTCGACGCCGAGGCCCCGGCGCGCCTGAACCTGGGGGCCACCAACGCCACGGGCCTCGAGTGGGGCGCGCGGCCGGCCTTCCTGACCCGCCAGGTCGGGGCCAAGTGCGAGAAGGGCATCCTGCGGGTGACGCGACCGAAGTCGCCGTCGCTGAAGCCGTCTGGCTCGTGGACCGACCGACGGCGAGCGCCCGGCTACAACGTCTTCTTCGCCGACCTGGAGGCCGACGCCGGGGCCCGGGTCGAGGCGCTGTCCGGGCGGGGGGCCAAGCCCGTCGATTGACCCTGACGGGCTTCGGGGATCATCGTCGCCTCACCGCAGGACAGGAGACGCCGGATGGACAACCGCCAGATCGTTCTTGAGCAGATCCCGCAGGGCAAGCTGACACCGGAGCACTTTCGGCTGCAGACCGCGCCGGCCCCGACGCCGGCGGACGGCGAGGTGCTGGTCCGCACCCGCTACATCTCGCTCGACGCGGCCAACCGCGCCTGGATGCAGGGCGCGACCTACCGCTCGGCGCTGCAGGCCGGCGACGTGATGGCCGGCGGATCGGTCGCCGAGGTGGTGGAGAGCAAGGCGGCGGGCCTCAAGGCCGGCGACCTGGTGTTCGCCGACACCGGCTGGCAGGAATACGCTGCGCTCCCGGCCAAGGGGCTGGCGCCGCTCCCTGACCTGAAGCCGCTGACCCACCTGATCAGCGTCTATGGCGTCGCCGGGTTGACCGCGTATTTCGGGTTGATGGAGTGCGGCCGGCCGCAGGCGGGCGAAACGGTCGTGGTGTCGGCGGCGGCGGGATCGGTCGGGTCGATCGTCGGACAGCTGGCCAAGATCAAGGGCTGCCGGGTCGTGGGGATCGCCGGCGGGGCCGAAAAGTGCGCCTGGCTAACGGACGAGCTCGGGTTCGACGCAGCGGTCGACTACAAGGCCGGCGACGTGCGGCGCGCGCTGCGCGGGGCCTGTCCGGACGGAATCGACATCTATTTCGACAATGTCGGCGGCGACGTCTTCGAGGCGGCGCTGTTCAACATGAACAATTTCGGCCGCATCGCCTGCTGCGGCGCGGTCTCGCAGTACGACGGCGCGGCGCCGTCGCATGGGCCGCGCGGGGTGCCGGGCCTGATCGTCACCAAGCGGCTGAACGTTCGCGGCTTCATCGTCTCGGACTTCTACGACCGCCGCGACATTGCGCTGGCCGAGCTGCAGGCCTGGGTCGCCAGCGGCGCCCTCAAGGTGCAGGAGGACGTCATCGAGGGGCTGGAGAACACGCCGGCCGCGCTGGTCGGCCTGCTGGCCGGCGAGAACCGCGGCAAGCGGATGGTGAAGGTCTAGCGAGCGCCCTAGCCGGCGTCCTTCAGGGGCGAGCTCGGCCGCCAGTCGAACAGTTCCTGCAGGACGCGCACGGCCTGGCCGCGCGGCGAGGTCAGCTCGGGGTCGCGCTCGATGATCAGCCGCGCGTCGTCGCCGGCGACCGCGATGAGGTCCTTGTGTGCGACGGGATCGGCGAAGACGTAGGCGGGGAAGCCCGACTGGCGCAGGCCCAGCGCGTCGCCGCCGCCGCGCAGTTCCAGGTCGCGCTCGGCGATCAGGAAGCCGTCGTCGGTGCGGCGCAGGATGTCGAGGCGCTTCTGCGCCGTCTCCGACAGCGGCGGATCGTAGAGCAGCACGCAGGCGCTCTCGCGCGAGCCGCGGCCGACGCGGCCGCGCAGCTGGTGCAGCTGGGCCAGGCCGAAGCGCTCGGCCTGCTCGATGACCATGATGGTGGCGTTGGGGACGTTCACCCCGACCTCGACGACGGTCGTGGCGACCAGCAGGCTGATCTTGCCATCGGCGAAGTCGGCCATGACCGCGTCCTTCTCGGGGCCGGTCATCTTGCCGTGGACGAGGCCGACGCCGGGGCCGATCTTCGCGCGCAGCTCGGCGGCGCGCTTTTCGGCGGCCTTGAGATCTATCAGCTCGGATTCCGAGACCAGCGGGCAGATCCAGAACGCCTGGGCCCCGTGGGCGATGGCCTCGCGCAGGCGGGCCTCGATCTCGTCCAGGCGGCTGGTCGGCACCGCACGGGTGGCGACGGGCGTGCGGCCCGGCGGCTTCTCGTCGATCCGCGAGACATCGAGGTCGCCGTAGACGGTCAGCTCGAGCGTGCGCGGGATCGGCGTCGCCGACATGGCGATCAGGTGGACGGCCTGGCCCTTGGCCTGCAGCCGCTGGCGCTCGGCGACGCCGAACCGGTGCTGCTCGTCGATGACCGCCAGCTGCAGGTTCTGGAAGCCGACGTCGTCCTGGAAGAGGGCGTGGGTGCCGACCGCGACCTGGGCCGCGCCGGAGGCCAGGGCGCGCAGCTTCTCGGCCCGCGCCGCGCCCTTGTCGCGGCCGGTCAGCAGGATGGCGGTGATCCCGTGTTGCGACAGCGGTCCCGAGAGGGTCTCGAAGTGCTGGCGGGCGAGGATTTCGGTCGGGGCCATCAGCGCGCTCTGGCCGCCGCCGGCGGCGACGTCGGCCATGGCCAGCATGGCCACGACCGTCTTGCCGGAGCCGACGTCGCCCTGGACCAGGCGGCTCATGCGGTCGCCGGCCTCAAGGTCGCGGCGGATGTCGCCGAGCGTGCGGTCCTGGGCGCCGGTCAGGCGGTAGGGCAGGTCGGCGCGGACCTTTTCGGCGAGATCGGAGGCGGCGATCTTCGCGGCCGGTTCGGCGCGGCGCTCGGACTTGCGCTGGGCCATGGCCAGCTGGTGGGCCAGCAGCTCGTCATAGGCCAGGCGCCGCGCGTGGGCGGTCTGCGGCGCGAGGTCGAGCTCGGACTGCGGGGCGTGCATGAGGCCGAGCGCCTCGCGCCAGCTCGGGAACCGTTCGCGGGCCAGCCAGGCGGGGTCCTGCCATTCCGGCAGCTCGGGCGCGCGGCCGAGGGCTTCGAGCGCGAACCTGCGCACGGTGCGGGCCGGCAGGCCGGCGGTGGCGGGATAGACCGCCTCGAAGGCCGGGATGTCCTCGGCGCGGTCGGGGGCGACGATGTAGTCGGGATGGGCGATCTGCAGGCCGGCGCCGAAGCGCTCGACCTTGCCGCTGACCAGGCGCTTGGAGCCGAGCGGATGCTTGGCCTCCAGCTGGCCGCCGAAACTGCCGAAGAACACCAGGCTGAGCACGCCGGTCCCGTCGTAGGTCTCGACGCGCCAGGGCTGCTGGGGGCTGCGCGGGCGCTTGTAGGCGTCGATCTGGACTTCGAAGATCTGCACGGCGCCTTCGACGGCGCTGGCGACGGTGGCGTGCTCGCGGCGGATCACCGAGTGCGGGCGCAGGAACGCGACGTCGCGCACGATCGGCCCCGCCAGCTTCTCCAGCAGGGGCGCCACGCGCGCGCCGACGCCCTTCAGGGTCGTGATGGGCGCATAGAGCGGGAAAAGAATCTCGGGCCGCATGGGCGGAACATAGCGCGACCATGGACAGCCTGCGGCGCCCATGATGAAGTTCCGCAAAACCCAGGGGGGAATTTTATGCGTAAAGCGCTTCTGGCGGCCGTCGGCGCGGCCATGCTCGCGGCCTGCAGCCCGCCGGCCGAGCAGGTCGAGCAGGCCAAGGCGCCGGTCGCCGAGCCGGCCGTGCCGGTCGATCCTACGTTCACCGGCCTGACGCGGCCGAAGGGCGACGCCCAGTTCGGCTACTACCTGCCGACCAACGAGGTGAAGGTCGGCGACTACCGACTCGACAACCTGCACGTCGCCGGCCAGATGGGCTTCAACGACTGGGAAAAGGGCGAGCGGACCAAGACCTACGCCCCGGTGATGCTGGAGTTCGTCGACATCACCAGCCCGGCGCGGAAGAACGCGCTCGGCAACGTCGTCTATTCCGTGAAGCTCAAGGTGCTGCCCGAGGCCTACGCCGTCACCGACGAGCGGATCCGGCTGGTCGGCAAGCATCCGAAGCTCGGCGACGTGCGGCTGGACGTGAAGCTGGACCCCGCGGCGCTGAAGAAGACCAAGGGCACGAAGGGCAAGGACGGCCTGACCGTGGCCCAAGGGGCGCTGCAGGTCGGCGACACGCCGTTCAAGGATGTCGCCTTCACCTGGCGCGGCGGCGATTGGGGCTGACGCGTTTTCGGCGAACGCGCTCTGGCGCGCATGGGCGTAGCGGCCTATATCGGCCGCTCGCCCATGAGTATCGATGACACACGACTGAAGCGTTTGAAGTTCCGGGCCTGGCACCGGGGCTTCCGGGAAGCGGACCTCATCCTGGGGCCGTTCGCGGACACCTATGCCCACACGCTGACGCCCGAGCAGCTCGACGCCCTCGAGGCGCTCATGGAGCAGCCGGACCAGGACCTCTACGAGTGGATCGTCGAGCGCACGCCGACCCCGCCTGAGTTCGACGGCGAAATCATGGGCATGATCAAGACCTTCCGCTTCGAAGCTTTCGAGGCGAGGGGAGGACCCCGTGGCGGCTGACGGCTTCCGGGCGCCGACGGCGGCGGAGACCCGGCGTATCGCTCAGGATCCAGGTCGGCTCGACCTGGTCGGCGCGCCCGAGGGGTTCGACGCCCTGGTCATGGCCGACATCGTCAAGGCCCGCGGCGGCCTGTCGGTGTTCGTCGCCCGCGACGCATCGCGGCTGTCGGCGTTCGTAGACGCGTTTTCGTTCTTCGCCTCCAATGTCGAGGTCGTGCGCTTTCCGTCGTGGGACTGCCTGCCCTACGACCGCATCGGGCCTTCCGCCGGCGCCGCCGCCGAGCGGATGACGGCCCTGGCCCGCTTGGCCAAGGGCTTCGACGCCAAGAAGCCGGCGCTGCTGGTCACCACGGTTCCGGCGCTGATCCAGCGCGTGCCGCCGAAGTCGGCGGTCGAGGGCGCCGCCTATGCCGCCACGGTCGGCAATGTGGTCGAGATCGCCGATCTCGAACGCTATTTCGCGATCAACGGCTACCAGCGCGCCTCGACCGTGTCGGAACGCGGCGAGTTCGCCATCCGCGGCGGGGTGATCGACGTCTTCCCGCCCAACGCGGAAGAACCCGTTCGTCTGGACCTGTTCGGCGACACGCTGGAATCGATCCGGGGCTTCGATCCCGAGACCCAGCGTTCGACGCGGCAATTGAAGGACATCTCGCTGCTGCCGGTCAGTGAGGCGCTGCTGGACAAGGACGCGATCTCGCGGTTCCGCCGCGGCTATGTCGAGGCCTTCGGCGCGCCGGGCGGGGATCCGCTGTACGACACGGTCAGCGAGGGCGGCCGCCGCGCCGGCATGGAGCACTGGCTCCCGCTGTTCTACCCGGACATGGCGACGCTGCTGGACTATCTGCCGGCCGACACGCTGATCGCCCTGGATCACCTGGCCGACGGGGCCCGCGACGAGCGGCTCTCGATGATCGAGGACGCCTACGACGCCCGCGCCCAGGCCGACCGCAAGGTGCACTATCGGCCGCTCGAGCCGACCCGGCTCTATATGGACGCCGACGAGTATCGCGAGCGGCTGGCGGTGCGGCCGACGCGGCGGTTCTCGGCGTTCCAGGAGGTCGAGGGCGAAACCGTCATCGACATGGGCGCGCGCCAGGGCCGCGCCTTCACGGCCGAGCGCCAGCAGGACTCGGTCAATCTCTTCGAGGCGACCGCCGATCACGCCAAGCGGCTGGTGGGCGAGGGCAAGCGCGTCCTGTTCGCCTCCTGGTCGGACGGCTCGTCCGATCGCCTCGGGGCGATGCTGGCCGACCACGGCCTGAAGAACATCTCGCTGGCGCCCTATTGGGACGCCGCGCGGTCCGCCGACCCGAAGATCTTCCAACGCGTGGTGCTGCCGCTGGAATCGGGCTTCGAGACCGAAAAGCTGGCGGTCATCTCCGAAACCGACATCCTCGGGGACCGCCTGGCGCGCCCGCGTCGCCGCCGCCGCGCCTCGAACTTCCTGGCCGAGGCCTCGTCGCTGACGCCGGGCGATCTCGTCGTCCACATCGACCACGGCATCGGCCGCTACGAGGGACTGAAGACCCTCGACGTGGCGGGCGCGCCGCACGACTGCCTGGAGCTGCAGTACGGCGGCGAGGCCAAGCTGTACCTGCCGGTCGAGAACATCGACCTGCTCACCCGCTACGGCAGCGACGGCGAGAACGTTCAGCTCGACCGTCTCGGCGGCGCGGCCTGGCAGGCCCGCAAGGCGAAGGCCAAGGAACGCCTGCGGGAGATGGCCATCGGCCTCATCCGCATCGCGGCCGAACGGGCGACCAAGGACACCGACGCGATCACCCCGCCGCACGGGGTGTTCGACGAGTTCTGCGCCCGCTTCCCGTACGAGGAGACCGAGGACCAGCTCAACGCCATCGGCGACGTGCTGGAGGACCTGGGCGCGGGCAAGCCGATGGACCGCCTGATCTGCGGCGACGTCGGGTTCGGCAAGACCGAGGTCGCGCTGCGCGCGGCCTTCGTGGTCGCCATGAGCGGCCAGCAGGTCGCGGTGGTCGCGCCGACCACGCTGCTGGCGCGCCAGCACTACAAGACCTTCTCCGAACGGTTCCAGGGCTGGCCGGTCAAGGTTCGCCGGCTGTCGCGGCTGGTGCCGGCCAAGGAAGCCAGCGAAACCCGCACGGCCCTGGCCAACGGCGAGGTCGAGATCATCGTCGGCACCCATGCGGTGCTCTCCAAGCAGGTCGGTTTCAAGAACCTCGGCCTGGTGATCGTCGACGAGGAGCAGCACTTCGGGGTCAAGCACAAGGAGAAGCTCAAGGAGCTTCGCGCCGACGTGCACATGCTGACCCTGACCGCGACGCCGATCCCGCGCACGCTGCAGATGTCGCTGTCCGGCATCCGCGAGATGTCGATCATCGCCACGCCGCCGGTCGACCGGTTGGCGGTGCGGACCTACATCACGCCGTTCGATCCGGTCGTCATCCGCGAGGCGCTGCTGCGCGAGAAGTATCGTGGCGGCCAAGCCTATTACGTCGCGCCGCGGATCAGCGACCTGCCGGACCTGCAGAAGTTCCTGCGCGAGCAGGTGCCTGAGGTGAAGTTCGTGGTCGGCCACGGCCAGATGGCGCCGACCCAGCTCGAAGAGGTGATGAGCGCCTTCTACGAGGGGCAGTACGATGTGCTGCTGTCGACGACGATCGTCGAGAGCGGCCTCGACATCCCGACCGCCAACACCATGATCCTGCACCGCGCCGACATGTTCGGCCTGGCCCAGATGTACCAGCTGCGTGGACGCGTCGGCCGGGCCAAGGCGCGGGCCTACGCCTACCTGACCACGCCGGCCGAGAAGCAGATCACCCTGTCGGCCGAACGGCGCCTGAAGGTTCTGCAGTCGCTGGACAGCCTGGGCGCCGGCTTCCAGCTGGCCAGCCACGATCTGGACCAGCGTGGCGGCGGCAACCTGCTGGGCGAGGAACAGTCGGGCCACATCCGCGAGATCGGGGTCGAGCTCTACCAGCAGATGTTGGAAGACGCGGTCAACGAGCTCAAGGAACTGGCCGGCAAGGGCGAGGCGGCCGACCGCGGATGGTCGCCGCAGATCAACACCGGAGCGGCCGTGCTGATCCCCGACGACTATGTGCCGGACCTCAACGTGCGCCTGTCGCTCTATCGCCGCCTGTCGGACGCCGAGAAGGCGGGCGACCGCGAAGCGCTGGCGGCCGAGATGATCGACCGCTTCGGTCCACTGCCGCCCGAAGCCGGCCAGCTGCTCAAGGTCGTGGCCATCAAGGGCATGTGCCGCGAGGCCAATGTCGCCAAGATCGACGTCGGGCCTAAGGGCGCGGTCGTCACCTTCCGTGGCGACGAGTTCAAGAACCCCATGGGTCTGGTCGGCTTCGTGCAGAAGAACCAGGTCGCCTGGAAGATCCGCCCCGACCACAAGGTCGTGGTGAAGGGCGAGTGGGAGACCCCTGAGCAGCGTCTGGCTGCGGCCGAAGGCATCCTCAGCGAGCTGGCGAAGCTGGCGGCCTGATCTGGTCCGTCGATCCAATTGCGAGCGTCGCGCCGACGACTCTCGCAATGGTGGATTGAGGTTTGCCTCTACACCCTGAGCGTATAGAACCCCGCGCCGTAGCGATGATCACTGAACGGTGATCGCAGTCGAGTAAACGCTGCATCGGCAGGTTCGCGCCTGACGGTGTCGGGGGGGTGAGATGGGTAAGATCGTCCTGTGGGATGGACGGTCGCGTACGCACGCGTCGTTGGACTTAGAGGCTCGACCGGCGGAAGCCGGACCGTCGGAGGATATGCCGACAATCCCGATGGATCGGCTCGTCGCCGCCGATCCAAGCGAAGGCGGTCGAGTCGTGCTCGACCTGCCGGAAGGGGTGCGCGCGGACCTGGAGGCGAGCGCGCGCAGCGCCGGCGTGAGCGCCGGTGACGTGGCCCGGGCGATCGGCCTGATCGTCTTGGCCCGGCTGACCGACGCCGACCGGCAATACGTGGCGCTCGGGGGCGACGAACGCGGCCGGACCTTTCTCAGCATCAGCGTCGACGAGGCGCGTTCGCTGGGCGAGCAGGCTCAGGCCGTCGCACTCGCGATGCGGACGCCGGCGGGCGACGAGGCCACGCCGCGGTTGGCCCTGGACGTCCGGAACGCCGGCTCGGCGCCGGCCCACGCCGAGGGCGCGATCGATCTGCGTCTGGAGTTTGATCTCGCCGCCTCGCCGGGAAAGGTCTCGGTCTTTCACGCCGCGGGCGTGTCGCCATCACGGGCGTCGGCGATGGCCGATCTGCTGCTCGCCCTTACGACGCACCTTTGCGCCGCGCCTTCGGTCCCGACGGCCAAGGTCCGATCCAGCGCTTTGGCCGCGTCCGGCGTGCTTCCGGATCCGACCGCGGCGCTGACGGCGGGCGGCGGCGAGCTCGTCCACGCCGCGTTTCTGCGAACGGCGCGCGGCGCGCCCCAGGCGATCGCCCTGCGTCATGGCCGGCTGGCCTACAGCTACGGCCAGGTCGCGGAGCGTTCGAGAGACGTCGCGGCGCGGCTGCAGGCGTCGGGCGTCGGGCGCGGCGACCGCGTGGCGATCATCGCCGAACGCGGACCGGCCCTGATCTGGGCGATCCTTGGCGTCCTGAGGCTGGGCGCGGTGTTCGTGGTCCTCGACAGCGCCTATCCCGAACAGCGCCTCGCCGACCTCGCGGAGATCGCAGTGGTCGGCGCCGTCGTCTGCGCGGCTGACGGCGAGGACGTGAAGGCTCTTGCGGCGCGGATTGCGGCTGGCCGAGGCGGCCCCATCGTCCATCCCGGCCGGGAGATACTGTCAAAGTGCGAGGAGGCGGGGCTCGACGCCGCCGACCCCGCCGATCCGGCCTATCTGCTGTTCACCTCCGGCAGCACTGGGGTTCCGAAGTGCGTCGCCGTCGGCCATCGGCCGCTGGTGAACTTCGCAGCCTGGCAGGCGGGGAGGTTCGACCTCGGCGCAGGCGACCGATTCACGATGCTGTCGGGGCTGTCGCACGATCCATTGCTGCGCGACATCTTCACGCCGCTGTCGCTCGGCGCCTGCCTGATGATCCCTGAGCAGAGGGCGATCTTCGAGCCGGGCGGCCTGCGGCGTTGGTTCGAAGAGGTTCGTCCGACCGCCGCGCACATGACGCCGGCCATGGGACAACTGCTTTGCGCCGGGGCGAAGACCGGGGCGTTTCCGGGACTTCGCCATGTCTTCTGGGGCGGAGACCTGCTTCGCCCGACGCTGCTGACCGAGATCGCCCGCGTCGCGCCCAATGCGGTCAACGTCAACTTCTACGGATCGACCGAAACCCCGCAGGCCGCCGGCCACTTCGTCTTCGACGGCGACTTCGGCTGGAAGACGGTTCCGGTCGGGCAAGGCTCCGGCGGCTTCCAGCTGTTGATCGTCGATCGTGATCGGCAGTTGAAGGGCATCGGCGAAGTCGGCGAAATCGCCGTCCGCTCGAACATGCTCAGCCTGGGCTATGTGGTCGGCGGAGAGATCCAGGCCAGCACGAGCGGCGACACCTACTACACCGGGGACCGCGGCTTCTATCTGCCGAGCGGCGACGTCGTCGTGCTTGGCCGCCAAGACGACCAGATCAAGATCCGGGGTTATCGCGTCGATCTCTCCGAGATCACGGCGGCGCTGCTGGCGCATCCCGACGTCCGGTCCGCCATCGCCCTCGCCGAGGGCGGGGACGGCGCGCCGAGGATCGCCGCGTTCGTGACCTCCGACCGGTCTGACGCGACCCTGCTGGAGGACATCCAGCGGCACCTCGCCGAGCGGCTGCCCAGCTACATGTCGCCGAGCAGCCTCGTGCGACTGGAAGCGATGCCGCTGCTGCCCAACGGCAAGATCGACCGCATGGCGCTGCGCGCCAGGACGTCGGCGGTCGAGGCGGCGCCCGAGCCAGCGGGCCGCGCGGCCGGCACGCCCAAGGAACGTGCACTGGTGGAGAAATGGTCGGCGGTGCTCGGACGCCGGGACATCACCGCAGGGGCGTCCTTCGTGAGCATCGGCGGGGACAGCCTGTCCTATGTCCAGCTCTACCTCGCCACCGAGGAGGTGTTGGGCGTCGTTCCGGACGGCTGGCACCTGATGTCCCTGCGCGACATCGCCGCCACGGCCGCGCCCGCCAAGCGGTTCTTCAGCGACGTCGACACCTCGATGATCATCCGCGCGGTGTCGATCGCGTTGGTCGTCGCCGGGCATTTCGCCTTGCTCGACTACGGCGGCGGGGCGACGAGCGCGCTGTTCCTGGTGTCCGGGTTCATGATCGGCGGCCATCAGCTGTGGGAGGTGTTCGAGAAGAAGAGCGCCAAGCCCATTCTCAAGATGCTGCTCAACGTCACGATACCGGTGGCGCTGTTCTCATATGCACTGTTCTTCGCGAAGGTGCTGGCCGGGCAGGAAGCCTCCTGGTCGCTCGCCTTCTTCTACAAAAACTTCCTGGCCTACACCCCGAGCGAGAAGCAGTTCTTCCTCTGGTACATCCACTGCATGATGCAGATGCTGGCCATCCTGTATCTGTCGGTGCTGCTGGCGGGAAAGCGGCGCCTGGAGCCGGACCGGAAATGGGCGTTCCTGATGGGCTCGTTCTCGATCGCCTGCGTGTTCCGCTTCGTGGTCCCGTTCCTGATCTATCCAGACTATCCTGAAGCGACGTCGGATCCGCTGCTGGTCGTGAACCTGCTGCCGACCACCCACTATGCGACTTTGATCCTGGGGGCGATGGTGGCCTGCGCCGACACGCCGCGCCGGCGTTTGACGGCGATGGCGGCGGCCCTGGCCTATGCCGCGGCGACCTACTTCACGCTCGAGGTCATGAGCTGGCTGTTCATCCTGGCCTCGGCCTTCGCCTTGCTGTTCGTGCGCCGGCTGCCGGTGCTGAAACCGTTCGGGCGGGCGATCTTCCTGCTGTCGGGCGGCTCGCTGTTCATCTACCTGACCCACTATCACTTCCGGGTCGCGCTCAACGCGGTCGGCGCGCCGAACTGGCCGCTGCTGCAGGTGGCCTGCGCGCTGGTCGGGGGAATTCTGGCCTGGGTCGTCTGGAACAAGGCCCAGGCGTTGAGCATGCGGCTGCGGAGTTCGGCTCCGGTCGCGGCGGAGGCCGCAGGCTAGCTCGCCTTCTGGTGAGCCCTGGCTGCGGCCTCCTCGAGGGCCTTGCCGACGTTCTCGGGCGAGGTGACTTCGGCCACGCCGATGTCGAAGTCGACCACGAACGGCGGCTGGCCGTCGCCGGCCTCGAAGGCGGTGCAGCCGATGACGGCGGCGATCCGCTCGCCGGCGGCGCGCGCGGCGGCCTTGCCGGTGGCCGGCAGGGCCAGGGCGAAGACCTCCTGGCCCAGGCGCGCGGCGGTGTCCTCGACGCGGACCAGGCGGCCGATCATCGAGCCGATCTGCGGGATTGCGCGGTCCAGCCAACCGCCGGCGCGGGCGGCCGAGACGTCGGTGCGCTCGGCGACCTTGAGCACGCAGACCGACAGCGGGCGGCCGCGAACGCGCGACGCCTGGGCCAGGCGCCCGACGTGACGGGCGAAGAGATCGCGGGTGAAGAGGCCGGTGGCGGCGTCCATCAGACCGGAGGTGCGCGCCATTTCCAGCGCGCGCCGGATCGCGGTCTGGCGACGATAGCTGCGGGCCAGTTCGAGCACGCGGCGCGCGGTTTCGGTCTCAGGGGTCTCGGGCGAGGCGACGTCGGAGACGCCGCGATGGTAGGCCTCCGACATCGTCACGTAGCTCTCCTGGCGCATGTAGAGCAGGGCGGGCGTGTGATAGAGGCGGGTGTTGCGGCGCATGCCGGCGGCGATGGACAGCGCCTCCTGGCTGGTGTCGCCGGCCCAGAGCACCACGGCGTCGAACGGGCGCTCATGCAGGTAGTCGAAGGCGGTGTAGGCGGTGAACGCGCCCACGACCTCGGCGCCGGATCGGGTCAGGGCGTTGGCCAGGGCCAGGAACTGCGGGGCCGGCTCGCCGATCGCCAGGACATGATAGGGCGTCGGATCCGGCTCGGGCATGTCCAGCCGGCGGCCGCGCTCGGCGAAGGTCTCGAGCCGCAGCTCGAACTCTTCTTCGGCTACGGCGGTGCGGACCAGGGTTTCCAGCCGCATGACCATCTGGGCCGGGTGCACCGGCGCGGCGAGGGTCAGGTCGAAATCGTAGGTGTCGAGCTCGGGGCCCGGATCGCCGATGGCGACCACCGGCAGGCGGCGCGGGGCGCAGGCGGCCTTCAGGCGCCGCGCCATGGTCAGCGCCTCGTGGCCGCCGCTGGCGAGGTCGACGATGGCGGCTTCGACGTTGAGGTCGGCGAGGGCCGCCACGGCGGCGTAGGGACCGCGGGCCGTCACCGTGCGCCAGCCGAGCCGATCCAGCCCTTCGGCCAGCGGTCCGGCGACAGCATCGTCCCGTGCAACGATCAAGACTCGCGCCTGGACGCCCGCCGTCATTCGCTTAAACCCTGGCCTCTCGGTCGCGCGCCCAGGCTGGGCGGGAATCGACGTGCGCAACAACTATACAGCCGCAAGGCGAATGGCACAGCGACGCCGAGTCGCAAGCCTGTGGAGGAGAGACAGGATGGAGCAGACGCTGAAGGGCCGCGTGGCGGTGATCACCGGCGCGTCGGGCGGGCTGGGCGCGCACTTCGCGCGGGTGCTGGCGCATGCCGGGGCCTCCGTGGCGCTGACCGCCCGCCGCCTGGACCTGGTCGAGAGCCACGCGGGCGCGATCGCCGGAGAGGGCGGCCAGGCGATGGCGCTGAAGCTGGACGTGGCGGACGCCGCGGCGATCGGGCCGGCGTTCGACGAGGTCGAGGCGGCTCTGGGGCCGATCTCGATCCTCATCAACAACGCCGGGGTCGGCGGCGAGGGCCTGGCGCTGGACCTGTCGATCGAGGACTGGGACCGCACCTTCGACGTCAATGTCCGCGGGGTGTTCTTCGCCGCTCAGCAGGCGGCCAGGCGGATGATCGCTTCGGGCGTGGCCGAGCGCGGCGAGGCGCGGGTCGTCAACATCGCCTCGATCGCCTCGCACACCGTGCTGCCGGGGCTGTCAGCCTACTGCGCCTCGAAGGCCTCGGTGGCGATGCTGACCCGCAGCCTGGCCCGCGAGTGGGCGCGCAAGGGGATCGCCGTCAACGCCATCTGCCCCGGCTACATCGAGACCGACATCAATTCCGACTGGTTCAAGACCGAGGGCGGGCTGAAGCAGATGAAGGGCTTCCCGCGGCGGCGGCTGATGGAGGCCGGGGACCTGGACGCCTCGCTGCTGATGCTGAGCGGCCCGAGCGCGCGGGCGATCACCGGCACGGTGATCACCGTCGACGACGGCCAGTCGCTGCCGGGCGGCGGCTGAAGCCGTTGGCTGACGGCGCGTCATGGCCGCTAGGTTCGGGGCAACGAAACAGGGAGACGTCGCATGGGTAAGGGACCGCTTTCAGGGCTGAAGGTCGTCGAGTTCGCCGGGATCGGCCCTGGTCCGTTCTGCGGCATGCTGCTGTCCGACCTCGGCGCCGACGTGGTGCGGATCGATCGCAAGGGGCAGGGGCGCTCGTCGCCGGCCGACATCACCAGCCGCGGCCGCCGTTCAATCGGGCTGGACCTCAAGAACCCCGCCGCCATCGAAACCTGCCTCAAGCTGATGGAAGGCGCGGACGCGGTGTTCGAGGGCTTCCGGCCGGGCGTGATGGAGCGCCTGGGCCTGGGCCCCGACGTCGCCCTGAAGCGCAATCCGAAGCTGGTCTACGGCCGCATGACCGGCTGGGGCCAGACCGGGCCCTACGCCAACGCCGCCGGCCACGACATGAACTACATCGCCATCACCGGGGCGCTGCACGCCATCGGCACGGGCGACAAGCCGATCCCGCCGCTGAACCTAGTCGGCGATTTCGGGGGCGGGGCGCTCTATCTGGCCTTCGGACTGCTGGCGGGCGTGTTGAGCGCGCGGGAGACCGGCCAGGGCCAGGTCATCGACTGCGCGATGAGCGACGGCGCGGCCTCGCTGATGTCGATGTTCTACGGCTTCAAGGCCAGCGGCATGTGGAAGGAAGAGCGTCGGGCCAACCTGCTCGACGGCGGGGCGCACTTCTATGACACCTACCAGTGCGCCGACGGCAAGTGGATCTCGATCGGCTCGATCGAGCCGCAGTTCTACGCTCTGCTGCTGGAGAAGACCGGGATCAACGACCCGGCGTTTGCGGCGCAGATGGACCGCGGGGCGTGGAACGACCTTCGCGAGAAGCTGGCCCATGTGATCGCCCAGAAGACCCAGGCCGAGTGGTGCGAGATCATGGACGCCACCGACGTCTGCTTCGCGCCCGTGCTCGATCTCGATGCGGCTCCCAAGCACCCGCACAACGTCGCGCGCCAGACCTTCGTGGAACTGGGCGGGGTGGTGCAGCCGGCCCCGGCGCCGCGCTTCTCGGCCACGCCGGGCGAGATCCAGGGCCCGCCGCCGGCCATCGGCGCGCACGACCGCGAGGCGCTCGGCGACTGGGGCTTCTCGGCCGCGGCGATCGACGAGCTGAAGGCGGCCGGCGCGCTCGCTGGATAACATGGCCGGATAACAGAAAGGCCCCGAAGCGCTGAGCTTCGGGGCCTTGTTCGCCGCCGTTTGGGCGGCGCTTATTTTTCCGGCGCGCTGATGGTCTTCAGCTCGGTCACGGAGGCCTTCTGGGCCTCGTGCTGATCGGCCGGCAGCGGGATCAGGCCGCGCTGCTGCAGATAGCCGCCCTTGCCGGTCGCGGCGTCCGAGACGAACGCGTTGACGTATTCGCGCAGGCCCGGAATGACGCCGACATTGGCCTTCTTCACGTAGATGTAGAGCGAGCGCGACACCGGATAGGTGCCGTTCGAGATGGTCTCGAAGGTCGGGGCGATGCCGTCGACCGTCGCGGCCTTCACGGTGTCGAGGTTGTTCTCGAGGAACGAGTAGCCGAACACGCCGATGGCGTTCGGGGTCTTGGTCAGGGTCTGGACGATGGCGTTGTCGTTCTCGCCGGCGTCGACCCACGCGCCGTCCGAGCGGATCGTGTGAGCCTTGGCCTTGAAGGCGTCTTCGTCCTTTTCGCGCAGGGCTTCGAGGGCCGGGAGCTTGCGGGCGCCCTTTTCCAGGCCGAGTTCGACGAAGGCGTCGCGGGTGCCCGAGGTCGGCGGCGGGCCGTAGACCAGGATCGCCTGGGCCGGCAGGCCGGCGTCGACGTCCTTCCAGGACTTGGCGGTGTTCTTGGCGAAGCCGTCGCCCTGCGGCAGTTCGGCGGCAAGACCGCGATAGACCTGATCGATCTTGAAGTTGTAGGTCGGGCCGCCCTTGGCGTTGGCGATGACAATGCCGTCAAAGCCGATCTTGATCTCGACGATGTCGGTCACGCCGTTGGCGGCGCATTGCTCGAATTCCGACTTCTTGATCGGGCGCGAGGCGTTGGCGATATCGGGGAAGCCCGCGCCGGTGCCGCTGCAGAACAGCTTGAAGCCGCCGCCGGTGCCGAGGCTCTCCACCTTGGCCGGGCGACCGCCCGTGGTCTTGGCGACATTCTCAGCGACGCGGGTCGCGAACGGGAACACGGTCGATGAGCCGGCGGCCCACACTTGATCGCGGCCGCTGGCGCTGGGGCCCGCAGCCTTTTCGGCTCCGCCCTTGGGGGCTTGCTGGCCGCAGGCGCTGAGCGCGACGGCGGCGACGGCGAGATAGGCGAAAGTCTTCATGATCTGGCTCCGCTCCGGTACGGCAGAGGCGCTAACATTGTTGTTTGACGGTTATGTGAAGGTTGGATGACGAACGCGTGCGAGCTGAACAGGTTCTACGAACCGCGTTCAGCGGGGGTTCAGCCGCAGCGAGGCATTCTTAGCCACGGTCGGTCGTCGTCACTCCCGTCCCTCGATACGGCGGCCGGCCCGATGGCATGACACGCCCATCGGCGGCGCGTCGGTCCCCCAGCAAGGTCCGGCGCGCCGTTCGGCGTGGGAAGATCATTGCTTGCGCCGCGAGGCGAGCTTCAGCACCTTCCGCGCCATGTCGCTACGGCAACGAATCCAGCGCGTTCGCGAGACGGACTGGGACCCTTCGCACTGGGTGCGCCTGGCGGTCCTGATCACCGGCCGCGCCATGCGCCGTCTCTGGGGGCGCGACGTCATGCTCTACACGGGCGGCGTCTCGTTCTTCATCATGCTGGCCGTGTTTCCGGCTCTGGCGATCGGCATCGGGCTCTACAGCCTGCTGGCCGATCCCAACGAGGTGGCGCATCAGGCCGAGGCCCTGGCCCGCTTGATGCCTTCTGGGGCGCAGGCGATCTTCCAGGCCGAGCTCGAGCGGCTGGCGCAGACGCCCTTCCATTCCGTCTCGGCGCAGAGCGGGGTGGCGCTGGTGGTCGGGGGCTACGCCGCGCACCGCGGCTTCAAGGCGCTGCTGGCCGGTCTGTCGTTCATTCACGACGAAGAGGCGCCGCGCAGCTTCCTGCAGTTCAACCTGCTGGCCTTGGCGGTGCTGATCGCCGCCTTTGCGATGCTGGCCTTCTTCTCGGCCATCTTCTTCTATTTCCGCTTCATCGCGGCGGCGTTCGGGCTCAAGCCGCTGGCCGGGGTCTCCTGGCTCTACAGCGAATGGACCTGGGCGAGCTTCGGCCTGACCTTTGCGATGACCCTGATCTACCGGTTCGCGATGTCCAGCCGGCCGGTGGCCTGGCTGCCGTCGATCCTGGGCGGAGTCTCGGCCGCGATCCTTTGCCTGCTCGTGTCCTGGGCCAGCGCCTTCTATGTCGAGCAGGTGGCGCACCTGGGCGCGACCTACGGCTCGGTCGCCGCGGTCGTCGTGTTCCTGATCTGGCTGTCGTGGAGCGTCAACGCGGTGTTCTTCGGCGGCGCCTTCGCGACCGAAATCGAGATGGTCCTGCGCGAGCGCGAGCGGCGCCTGCCACCCGAAGGGGACTAGGCCGGATCTGGCCGCGCGACCAGAAAACTAAGCACGCCGTCATGCTCGCCGGTCTCGACGACGACGAACCCGGCGCCGGTCGCAAAGTGCGGGACGTCGATCCTGGCCAGCGGATCATCGGCCAGCAGCCGGACCTTCACGCCCGGCCGGGCGTCTTCCAGCGCCCGCCGCAGCCGCAAGGTCGGAACCGGGCAGCGGTGGCCGCGGGCGTCAACGGTGATCTCGTCGATAAACATCTTGTGCGGCCATACAGCCAGAAGGGCATGAACCCAAGCGGCGCCGTCGCGTTGTCGCTCACTTACGCGAAACGACGGGGGCGGGCGCATGACCGACAGCTTCACAACCAACGTGCCTGCACGGCTCGACCGGCTGCCCTGGAGCCGCTTCCACTGGCTGGTGGTCGCGGCGCTGGGGATCACCTGGATCCTCGACGGGCTAGAGGTGACCCTGGTCGGGTCGCTGTCGCCGGCGATCTCGGAGGGGCTGGGACTCACCACCACACAGATCGGCCTGTCGGGCAGCGCCTACATCCTGGGAGCGGTTCTGGGCGCCCTGGTGTTCGGACGGCTGACCGACACCTTCGGGCGGCGGCGGCTCTTCACGATCACGGTCGCGGTGTACCTCGTGGCGACAATCGCCACCGGTTTCGCCTGGGACTTCTGGTCGTTCATGCTGTTCCGGTTCCTGACCGGGGCCGGCATCGGCGGCGAGTACGGGGCGGTGAACTCGGCGATCCAGGAGCTGATCCCGGCGCGGCGGCGCGGCTACACCGACCTGGCCATCAACGGCAGCTTCTGGCTGGGCGCGGCGCTGGGGGCGATGGGCTCGTTGATCGTGCTCGACCCGAACCTGGTCGACCAGGCCTGGGGCTGGCGGCTGGCCTTCATCATCGGCGGCCTGCTGGCGCTGATCGTCATCTGGGTGCGCCGCTACATCCCCGAGAGCCCACGCTGGCTGATGACGCACGGCCATCCTGAGGAGGCGCTGGCGGTCGTCGAGGGAATCGAGGCGCGGATCGAGCGCGACACCGGGCGCTCGCTAGGCCCGCCGGACGAACTACCGACCTTGCGCCTACGCCCGATGCGGACGTCGTGGTTCGACATCGCCCGCTCGCTGGTCGTGCGCCATCCAAAACGAACGGTGCTGGGCCTGGTGCTGATGGCCACCCAGGCCTTCTGCTACAACGCGATCTTCTTCACGTACGCGCTGATCCTGACCAAGTTCTACGAGGTGCCGGCCGCCTCGATCGGGTGGTTCATCCTGCCGTTCGCGGCGGGGAACTTCCTGGGGCCGCTGCTGCTGGGCCACTTCTTCGACAGTGTCGGGCGCAAGCCGATGATCGCCCTGACCTACGGGCTGGCCGGCGCGCTGCTGTGCGCCACCGGCTGGATGTTCTCGGCAGGGATGCTGACCGCCACGACCCAGACGGCGGCCTGGACGGTGATCTTCTTCTTCGCTTCGGCGGGCGCAAGCGCGGCCTATCTGACGGTGGGCGAGAGCTTCCCGCTGGAGACGAGGGCGGTGACCATCTCGCTGTTCTATGCGTTCGGCACGCTGCTGGGCGGCGTCGGCGGCCCGGCGCTGTTCGGGGCGCTGATCGACAGCGGCGAGCGCAGCCAGATCTTCTGGGGCTACCTGCTGGGCGGCGTGCTGATGCTGAGCGCGGCGGTCGTGGAGCTGTTCTTGGGCGTCGCCGCCGAGCGCAAGCCGCTGGAGGAGGTCTCCCCGCCGCTGTCGTTGATCGACGACGCGCCCTAGCCGGGCCAGATCGCGGGCGCAGCGCCCAGCGGCGTCGTCTGCCGGACCCAACGCGGCTGCGTCGCCGACATCCGCACCGGCGGGCGCAGGTGCCGCACGGGTCCGAACCCGGAGGGCGAGTCGATCCGCCAGCCGTCGATCTCGGCCGGGGAGGCGCTCTGCACCTTGGCGAGGGCGTCGTCGGACTTCAGCCCCAGGCCGCGCAGCCAGGTCGCCGTCTGCACGAGCGACACGCGAACCAGATAGCTGCCGCCATAGCGGGCCCGCCGCTCAAGCGCGACCAACGTGCCGAAGGCGGCGAGGAAGCCCGTCGTGTAGTCGGCGACGGCCGCCGGCTGCAGCTTGGGCGGGCCGTCGCCGCCGTGAATGTCGGCCATGCCGGTGACGGTCTGGGCCAGTTGCTCCCAGCCCGGGCGATTGGCCCACGGACCCTCGTGTCCGTAGGCGTTGATCGAGGTGTAGACGATGCCCGGGCGCAGCTTGGCGAGGTCGAGCGGGCCAAGGCCGAGCCGTTCCAACGCGCCGAGGCGATAGCCCTGGCTGAAGACGTCGGCCTGGGAGATCAGCGCCTTCAACTGCGCCAGTTGGGCCGAATCCTTGAGGTCGAGCCAGGTCGCCAGCTTGCCGTGCCCAACGTCGCTGACAAAGAACTCGGTGGCTGGCAGCTTGGGCGAGGCGACATATAGGACGTCGGCGCCGTGCTGGGCCAGCGTCTTGCCGCAGGTCGGCCCGGCTAGCACGCGGGTGAGGTCCAGGACGCGAACTCCCGAGAGCGGCGCCTGGCCATGATCGGGCAGGGGCATCGGCGGGCCGTCGGCGATCTTCACGATCTCGACGACGGGACGAGCGGCGAGGATGCGGCCTTGCTCGGAGGCGTCCCATTCTTCGGCCGTGCGGACCATGGCGCCGCAGACGCCGGCGTCCGCAATCGCGTTTTCCAGGTCCAGCGCGTTCCACTTCAGGGCCTGTGCGGCGACAGCGGCGGTGTCGGCGGGCGTGCCCATCAGCTGGTGCAGCTTGGCCGCGCTGTCGGGGAAGCTGGGGTGCAGGAAGACGTGACGGCCGTCCTTGGTGGGGAAGAACCCCATCGCCGGGGTGCCGCGTCCGCCGCCGCCGGCGTCTTCGGGCCGCTGGGGCGGGGCGCGGTCGGGGTCTTCGAAGACCTGCAGGGCGAAGCTGATCAGGGACGCGCCGGCCTCGCGGGGGGAAACGCTCACCTGCTGTGTCTGGCCCGAGCGGAGGGTCCAGAGGTCGGCGGCCAGCGTCCCGACGGCGGCGAGGGCGGCGGCGGCGCCAGCCTCGGCCTTGAAGCGCGTGGCCATCGCCGCCGGCTGATCCTCAATGCGGACGAAGTCGGGCCGGGGCCGCCCGGCCAGCCGCATCAGCTGTTCGAACGCATGGTCGGCCGTGGTCATCGGCTGTCTCCCCCGTCGTTTGGTCAGTCGGCGAACACTAGCTCGGCTGTGGCGGCGGGCAGGACCCGAAATTCGCCGGCCGGCAGATCGTCGGGCAGGACGAGCCCGCCGATCCGGTCACGGTGCAGGGCGTTCACGTGGTTGCCGACCGCGGCGAACATCCGCCGGACCTGATGATAGCGGCCTTCTTCGATGATCAGCCGGGCCTGACGCTCGCCGAGCGGTTCGAGGGTCGCCGGCAGCAAAGGCTTTTCTTCGCCTTCGAGCATCAGCGTCCCGGCGGCGAAGATTTCGCCCTCGTGGCCTTCCAGCGGGCGGTCCAACTCGGCGACGTAGCTCTTCTTCACGTGGCGGCGCGGAGAGATCACGCGGTGCAGGAAGTCGCCGTTGTCGGTGATCAGCAGCAGGCCGGAAGTCTCCTTGTCGAGCCGGCCCACGGTCGAGAGCGCCGGATCGCGCACCCGCCAGCGCGGCGGCAGCAGGTCGTAGACCCGGTCGCCGTACTCCTTGTGCGAGCAGACCACGCCCAGCGGCTTGTGCATCATCACCACCATCGGCGGCGGCGGATCGACGGGCTTGCCCATGACCAGCATGCGTTCGGGCAGGTCGGGGCCGATCGGGATCCGCGCGCCGGCGTCGTTAAGCACCGCGCCGTCCAGCAGGATCTGGCCGGCCGCGACGAGCCCGTGCATCTCCTTGCGGCTGCCGTAGCCGAGATTGGAGAGCAGGCGGTCGAGCCGCATGGTCGGCGTCTTGCTCATTTGCGGGCCTCGTAGATCTTGAAGCCGCCGCCGTCGGCGACCGGCGTGACCGCCTTGAAGGCCTCATTGAGCGCGGCTTCGTAGGGCAGGTGCCGATTGGCGGTCAGCCACAGCCGGCCGCCGGACCGCAGGCTGTCGGCGGCGGCGCGGATGAAGGCCTGGCCCAGGCGCCGGTCTTCCTGGCCGCCGTCGTGGAAAGGCGGGTTCATGACCACGAAGTCGAGGCCCGACAGGTCCTTGGCCGCCGTCCGGACGTCGGCCCAGACGAAGCTGGCCCGGGGATCGACGACGTTGTGCTCGGCGCATTCGACGGCGCGGCGGTCGAGGTCGATCAGCGTCAGGGCGGTGACCGCGGGGGAGGACAGCGCCGCCCGCGATAGCCAGCCGATCCCGCAGCCGAAGTCGGCGCCGGCTCCGGAGAGCGCCGGCAGGTGCTGGAGCAGCAGGTCGCTGCCGGAATCCAGACGGTCCCAGCTGAACACGCCCGGCTGTGACCAGAGCCCGCTGGGCAGAATGCGCGGCGCGCCTTCGGCGATGGCGGCGGCGAGGTCGAGAGCGCTGTCCGGGCGCTCGACCTCGCAGATGCGATGGTGGCGGCGCGAGGTCTCGGCGACCTCGCAGCCGAGCGCGGCGAGGGTCTTTTTCAGGCGAAGTCCGCCGCGGTCCTTCGGCGCGGCGGCGGTCAGCGCGCCGCCGGGGCGCAGCACGCGCAGCGCCTGGGCCAACAGGTGCCGGGCCTCGATCGCGCCGCCGGGGACGAGCAGGGCCAGTTCGTCCTGGCTCGCGTCGGCCAGGCTCGCGATGTCCGTGGAGCCGGGGATCAGCGGCGACAGCTGTGCAGCCCCCTTGGGCGTCTCGATGACGTCGGGCGGCGGATTTCCGTAGACGGCTGAAGGCAATGGCTGGGTCCGGGGAGCGTCGAATCTGTTGCGGCATCTGTAGCCCGTCGCAATCGGACACCGAAGTTGAGTTGGCGGCGACGGGCGACGGGTTCAGGTGTCTTCGCATGGCGAGCATCCATTCGACAGCCGTTGTCGCGCCCGGCGCGCAGATCGACCCCAGTTGCGAGATCGGTCCCTATGCCGTGATCGGCCCGGACGTGCGCATGGGACCTGGCAATGTCGTCGGGCCGCACGCGGTGCTCGACGGCTGCACGGAGATCGGGGCCGACAACCGCTTCATGGCGTCGTGCTCGATCGGGGCCAGCCCGCAGATCACCGGCCACGCCGCCCAGGCGGGGCGCCTGCAGATCGGCGACGGCAATGTCTTCCGGGAGTTCGTGACCGTCCACGCGGGCGGCGACTCGACCACGGTGATCGGGTCCGGAGGCCTGTTCATGGCCACCGCGCACGTCGCCCATGACTGCGTGGTCGGCGACGACGTGGTGATGGCCAACGGAGCGACGTTGGCCGGGCACGTCGTGATCGGCGACCGGGCCCAGCTCAGCGGCCTCTGCGCGGTCCACCAGCATGTGCGGATCGGCGAGCTGGCCTTCGTGGCCGGCGGGGCCATCGTGACCCAGGACGTGGCGCCCTACTGCCTGGTGCAGGGCGACCGGGCGCGGCTGGTCTCGCTGAACGCGGTCGGCCTGCGCCGCGCGGGGCTCGCGGCGGCGGAGGTGTCGGCTCTGAAGCGCGCCTTCCGCGCGATCTTCCATGGCGCAGGGCCGCTGGCCGAGCGGCTGGCGGCGGCCGAGGCGGGCCTCGCCGACGAGCGGGTCGCACAGCTGATCGCCTTCATGCGCGCCAGCGTGCGCGGGGTGATCGCCACGCCGCGGCGGAATCTTGCCGCTGCGGCGTAAAGCGCGGCGCTACGCCTCCGCTTGCTGTTTGTCCCGCAATGGGCCAATTCGGTGGGCCGTGCCCCGGGGGTGAGTCCGGATTGCACCACATTCCTGTGGAACTGGTCCGCGCTTGGTTGTGGAATCGCCGGCGGCCACGGCAGGGACGTACGAGGAGTTTTGCCAACATGTCAGTGTCAGCCCCGAACGGAACGCGCCCGGCGGCCGTCCATCTGAAGCCCCGGATCGTGGTGTTCGGTGTCGGCGGCGCCGGCGTGAACGCGGTCAACAACATGATCGAGCAGGGGCTGGAAGGCGTCGACTTCGTGGTCGCCAACACCGACGCCCAGCAGCTGTCGCTGTCGCTCGCCAGCCAGCGGATCCAGCTGGGCGTGCAGGTGACGCAAGGCCTGGGCGCCGGCGCCAATCCCAACGCCGGCCTCAGCGCCGCCGAGGAGTCGGCCGAGGACATCATCCGCTACCTGGACGGCGCGGACATGGTGTTCATCACCGCCGGCATGGGCGGCGGCACGGGGACCGGCGCGGCGCCGTTCGTGGCGCGCTGCGCCCGCGAGCGCGGCATCCTGACCGTCGGCGTGGTCTCCAAGCCGTTCCGCTTCGAAGGCCGTCACCGGATGCGGCTGGCCGAGGCGGGCCTGCAGGAGCTGCAGCAGTACGTCGACACCTCGATCATCGTGCCGAACCAGAACCTGTTCCGGGTCGCGACCGAGCAGACGACCTTCGCCGAGGCGTTCGGGATGGCCGACCAGGTTCTGCATTCGGGCGTCCGCTCGATCACCGACCTGATGGTGCTGCCGGGCCTGATCAACCTCGACTTCGCCGACGTGCTCAGCGTCATGGGCGGCATGGGCGCGGCGATGATGGGCACGGGCGAGGCGACCGGCGCCGACCGCGCCGCTGTGGCCGCCCAGAACGCCATCCAGAACCCGCTGCTGGACGAGACCTCGCTGGCCGGCGCCAAGGCCGTGCTGATCAACGTCACCGGCGGCACCGACATGACGCTGCTCGAGGTCGACGAGGCGGCGAACGTGATCTCCGACCAGGTCGATCCGGACGGCAACATCATCTTCGGCGCGGCGTTCGATCCGTCGCTGGAAGGCAAGCTGCGGGTGTCGGTCGTCGCCACCGGGATGAACTCGGTGAACGGCCGCGAGGCTGCGCCCGCTGCGGCGCCCGCCGCGGCCGAGACGGCGGCGGCCCAGGACCCGGCTCAGGGCTCGACGCCGCGCCGCTTCTGGTGAGTCAGAACGTGAAGGTGAGGCCGACCAGCGGCCCGCTGAACGAGGCGTCGTAGTCCAGGCGGTCGCCGTCCCACTTGGTCGAGTAGTACCGATAGCCGGCTTCGGCGGTGATCAGGTCGCTGAACCGGTAGGTCAGGTAGCCCTGCACCTCGTAGAGGCTGTCGGACGAGACCCCGAAGCCGCCGACGGTGGCGATGCCCATGACGCCGAAGTGCTCGGTGAACCGGGTCCTGCCGCGAACCCCGATCACGGGATCCCAGAGGTCTTCCTTCGCGCCGAAGTCGATGCGCCGGTTCGGGGTGGAAAGCGAGACGTCGGTGTCGATGCCCAGGTAGTGGACGCCGCCCAGGACGTCGACGGAGGACTGCTCGGTCTCGTAGGCGCGGTAGTAGCCGACGATCAGGCCCTTGGTGCCCGAGACCGTGACCTTGCCGTCGACATCGGGCAGGGGGCCGGCGGTGATGTCCTTGTCGGCCTCGATCTCGTAGTAGGTGAGGTCGCCGAGCACGCCGAAGCGGCCGTAGCGGACGTCGACCGCGCCGGTGAAGGCGCCGGAGAGCCCGATGTCGTCGAAGTTGACGTGGATGTCCGGGTCCAGGCCGCCGCCGCCGCCACGCCCGTCGGACGATGCGGTCACGTCGCCCTGCGGGAAGGCGACCCAGAGGTAGGGCGTGACCGAGACGGTCCAGTCGTCCTCGGCGTGAGCGGCGGCGGGAAGGCCGGCCGTCGCCGCCAGCAATGCGAGTAGCCCGATCGTGCGCATGTCGCGTCTCCTGGCGAAGCTTGCCGGAGCTTGGGCCAGCGGACGAGGCAATGCTGTCCGGGAAAGACCTTAGAGGCGGCGCCCGGACGACCTACTCGACCGGCTTGCGCAGATAGACCTCCTGGTCGAGTTCGCCTTCCCACTTGGCGACCGTGACGGCGGTCGACAGGTCGCTGGTGGCGCTGGTGATGGTGCGGGTCATGTCCAGCAGCCGGTCGAAGGGCAGGATGAAGCCGACGACCAGCGCGGTCTGCTCGGCGCCGAGGCCGATGACCTGCAGCACGGCGGCCAGCATGAACAGCGAGGCCGACGGCACCGGCGCGGTGCCCAGCGCCACGACCGTCGTGGCCAGGGCCAGCATTACATACTGCGAGAAATGCAGGTCGATGCCGAACGCCTGGGCCGACAGCACGGCCAGCAGGGCGACGTAGAGGGCGGTGCCGTCCATGCTGAGGGTCACGCCCAGCGGCATGGCTGTCGAGGTCACCGCGTGGCTGACGCCGAGGTTCTTTTCGGCGACGCGCATGGCCACCGGCAGGGTGGCGGCGCTGGACGAGGTCGAGAAGGCGATGGCGACGACGTCGGTGATGTCGCGGAAGAACGGCAGCACCGGCAGCCGGGCGACCAACCGAACCAGACCGCCGTGGATGATCAGGGTCTGGAACGCGCAGCCCAGCACCAGCGCCGCGGCCAGCTTCAGGACATGGACGAAGGCGCTGGGGCCGGTCGTGCCCATCACCCAGGCGACCAGGGCGAAGACGCCGAAGGGCGCCACCTCCATCACGAAGCGGACGATCTGCAGCATGATGTCGGCGCCCATCTGGAACAGGCGGCCGACCGGCTCGGCGCGCGGCGCGATGGTCAGGATGCCGAGGCCGACGAGAATCCCGAAGAAGATCACCGACTGGACGTTGCCTTCAGCCAGGGCGGCGATCGGGTTGGTCGGAATGATGCTGATCAGGTGCTCGCCGAGGCTGGGCGGCGCCTTGGCGATCTGGGCGGGGGCCGCACCGGCGAAGTCCATGCCGACCCCGGGCTGAAAGATCACGCCCATGGTCATGCCGACGCTGACGGCGATGACCGTCAGGGTCAGGTAGAGGGCCAGGGTCTTGGAGCCGATCGCGCCCAGTCGCTTGGGATCGCCCATGCTGGCGATGCCCGAGACGATGGAGAAGAACACCAGCGGCGCGACCACCATGCGGATCAGGCGGATGAATACGTCGCCCATCCACTTCAGCTGAACCGAGGCTTCGCCGAGCGCCAGGCCGACGATCGTGCCCAGCACCAGCGCGATCAGGATCCGCTTCCACAGGACCACACCGAACCAGTAGCGGCGCAGCAGGGCGCCGGCGCCGCGCGGAGGCGGGCCGTCGTCAGCCGCGGTGCGGGCGTCTTGCTCGGTCGCCATCAGATGTTCCCAAGGTGCGGGGCGTGCCCGACGATAGTTGTGCGGCCGCGTCGAGCGCTAGTGCGCCGCGCGGC
>NZ_JBXAJZ010000001.1:776685-926109 GCF_058797775.1 Phenylobacterium sp. GW823-FHT02A09
TGCGCATCCTTTTCGCTCTCCGTTCCCCCAGGGTCAGCTGCAGGAGCCGGCGGTCGGCGCGTGCAGGACGCCCGTGCCGGGCAGGGCGTCGGTGGGCTTGCCGTCGCGGACCACGAACTTGCCGTTCACAAGCACCTGTTCGGCGCCGACCGACAGCAGTTCGGGCTGCACGTAGGTGGCCTTGGGGGCGTAGGTCGCCGGATCCAGCACCACGACGTCCGCGTGGTAGCCGGGCCGGAGATAGCCGCGGTCGGTCAGCCCGAAGGTGTCGGCGGTCAGGCCGGTGCTGCGGTGGACGAAGTCGGTGACGCTGACCGTCTTCTCTGCCTTGACGTACTTGGCGTACTTCTCGGCGAAGCTGGCGTACTTGCGCGGGTGGCCCTCGGAGCCGTCGGACGAGGTCATGACCCAGGGCTGTTGCATGAACGCCTTGATGTCCGCTTCGCTCTGATTGAACGAGGCGACGCCGGCGTCGCCGCGCTGCAGGATCCGTACGGCCGCCTCGATTGGATCGACGTTCCAGACCTTGGCGATCTCGGCCAGGGTCTTGCCCATGGCCTCGCTGACCCGCGTGCGGGTGAGCAGCAGGGAGTCGGCCCCGCCGCGGCGGCGCATGTTCTCGGCCATTTCGGCGCGGATCTTCGGGCCGAGGGTCGGGTCGGAGAGGCGCTTCAGCATCGCCGCCTCGCCGTCGACCTGCGCCCAGCGCGGCAGCAGGGCGGCCGATAGCCCGGTGCCCGACGCCGCCCAGGGATACTGGTCGGCGGTGACCTTCAGGCCGGAGGCCTGGGCCGCCTCGACCATCTTGATGATCTCGCCGGCCTGGCCCTGGACGTCGACGCCGAGCGCCTTGATGTGGCCGATGTGGACGGGGATGCCGGCGCCCTTGCCGATGTCGAACACCTCCTGCACCGCGCCCTTCAGACCGATCGTGTACGAGGACTCATCGCGGATGTGGCTGTCGTAGGTCCCGCCGCGCTTGGCCGCCTCCTTGGCGAGGGCGATGACCTCCTCGGTCTTGGCGTAGCTCTGCGGCGGATAGAACAGGCCGGTCGAGAGGCCGAGCGCGCCTTCGCACATGGCCTTGGCGACCATGCCCTTCATCTGGTCGAGTTCGGCCGCGTTCGGCGCGCGGTCGGAATCGCCCAGCACACGCTGGCGCAGGGTGCCGAAGCCGACATAGGTGGCGACGTTGGTCCCGACGCCGTTCTGTTCGAGCTTGGCGAAGGTGTCCTTCACCTCGGGCGCGGCGCGGCCGTCGCTGCCGACGAAGACGGTCGTCACGCCCTGCATGGCAGCCGCCAGATTGCGGCGCATGCCGGCGTCGGCAGACGACAGGTCCTCGAAATAGTGGGTGTGGGGATCGATGAAGCCGGGGGTGACGAGCTTGCCCTTGGCGTCGATAGCGGTCGCGGCCTTGATCTTCGCCTTGGCGGCGTCTCCGACGAAGACGATCTTGCCGCCAGTGATCGCGACGTCGGCGGTGACGCCGGCGCCCTGGCCGCCGTCATAGACGGTCCCGCCCTTGATCAGCACGTCGACCTGCTGGCCCGACTGCGCGTGGGCCAGGCCGAGCGCCCCGGCCGAGAGCGCCAGAGCGCTGGCGCCGGCGACGGCGATCTTCTTGGACGTCTTCATTGAGCCTCTCCCCCAAACAGGCGCCCTCGCGCCGTCAGCAACTCTCGCCCCCCGGTCGGGCCGCGCCTAGCGTCAGACGCTTGGCGAGGTCATAGCCGGCGGGCATGGCGTTCCCCAGAACCCCGGCGCGGCCGGCGTCAGCTTGCCGGCCTCCAGGCGCACGCCGCCCGGATGATCGGCCTTGAGCCATAACGGGCCGTCGAGATCGACGAACTCGGCCTCGCCCGCCAGCAGCAGGGCCGGGACGATGGAGCGCGAACTCGAGACCATGCAGCCGATCATCACGCCGAATCCGCCGGCCCTGGCCGCGGCCAGCAGGTCGAGGGCTTCGGTCAGGCCGCCGGTCTTGTCCAGCTTGATGTTCACGACCTGATAGCGGCCGGCGAGGTCGCCCAAATCGGCGGCGACGTGGCACGATTCATCAGCGCAGATCGGGATGGCGGGGTTGAACCCGGCCAATTGGTGATCCTGGTCGGCCGGCAGCGGCTGTTCGACCAGGGCCACCCCTAGTTCCTGCAGCAGGGGCTGGATGTCGCGAAGCAGCTCGAAGTTCCAGCCTTCGTTCGGATCGACGATCAGCTGGGCCTGCGGCGCTGCGGCGCGGACGGCGCGCAGGCAGGCCTCCGGCTGCTCCGCATCGACTTTGACCTTGATGACGGGCGCGCCGTTCATCGCCGCGGCGGCCCGGCCCATGGCTTCGGGCGTGTCCAGGCTGACGGTCAGGGCGATGGTCACCGGCGCCGGTTCAGGTTGATGCAGGAGTTCGGCGACGGTGCGACCCGCCAGCTTGGCCTCCAGGTCCCAGAGCGCGCAGTCGATGGCGTTGCGGGCCGCGCCCGGGGGCAGGGCGCGCAGGAGCTCGATCCGGGTCATGCCGCCGCGAACCGCCTGCGCCACCGCTTCGACCTGGGCCAACACGCTGTCGAGCGTCTCGCCGTAGCGGGCGTAAGGCACGGCCTCGCCGTGACCGCCGTGACCGTCGTGCCCGATCTCGACGGCGACCACGTCGGCCGCCGTCTTCACGCCTCGCGAGATGCGGAACGGCGCGGCTAGCGGCCAGTGTTCGCGGCGAGCTTGGAAGGTTCGAAGCATGCGATCAGCCTGTCGACGATGAGATTGACGCCCATGGACACCGGGTCCTGGGCGGGGAGGCCGAGCAGGTCGCTCGCCTCCGTGCAGGCGCGCTGGGCGGCTTCGGCGGACATGCCCGAGGTGTTGAGCGCCACGCCCACGGCGATCACGTCGGGATTGGTCAGCCGCGCTGCGGCGAGATTGGCCTCCAGGCAGGTCTTGAGATCGGGCAGGGCGCGGCCGGGAAGGCCCCGCATGCTCTCGCGCCCTGGTTGGTGGCAGAGGACCAGGGCGTCGGCCTGGGCGCCGTGCAGCAGCCCGAGCGAAACGCCGGCATAGGACGGATGGAACAGCGAGCCCTGGCCCTCCAGCAGATCCCAGCCGCCGTCGTGGCGGGCCGGCGAGATCTGCTCGGCGGCGCCGGAGATGAAGTCGGCGATGACGGCGTCGATCGGCACGCCGGACTGGGCGATGAAGATGCCGGTCTGGCCGGTGGCCCGGAAATCGGCCTTGAGGCCGCGGGCCTGCATTTCCCTCTCGAGGGCGAGGGTCGTGTACATCTTGCCGACCGAGCAGTCGGTGCCGACGGTCAGCAGGCGCATGCCGGCGCGGGGACGGCCGTTGCCGACGGGGATGTCGGCCGGCGGTTCGCGGACGTCGAAGAGTTCCAAGCCGCCGGCTGCAGCGGCCTCGACGATTTCGGGGTGGTTGCGAAGCCGGTCATGCAGCCCCGAGGCGACGTTCAGGCCGGCGCGGAGCGCGGCGACCACGTCGGCGACAATGCCGGGCCCCATGATCCCGCCGGCGTTGGCGACGCCGATGATCACGGTCTTGGCGCCCTTGGCCTTGGCCTCGTCGAAGTCGAGGTGCGGCAGGCCGAGGGTCTGGTTGCAGTTCGGACCGCGGAATTCCCCGACGCAGGCCTGCGGACGCCAGACGGCGACGCCGCGCGAGGTTTTCACCGACAGCTCGTCCTTAGAGTCGCCGAGATAGAGGAGAAACGGGGAGGGGATCATCAACAGCTCCAGACCAGCCAGGGCGCGCCCGGCGGGCTGGATCATGTCGTCCGGCGGCTCCCGCGATAGGTCAAAGACGGGGCTGCGATATAGCCGGCGGTTATGTGTGCCGTTCGGCGAGGGTCTGCTGCAGGACCGCGATGAAGTCGCGCGCAGGGCGCGAGGGCGGCCGGTCTTCGAGGTAGATGCAGTGCACGCCGAAGGTGACTTTCGGGGTCAGCGGCCGGAAGTCGAGTTCAGGGCTGAGGCTGGCGCGGGCGGTGAACTCATCGACCACGGCGACCCCCGCGCCGTGCCGCACCAGGGCGGCGGCGACATAGTAGGTCTGGACGAAGATGCGCTCGCTGCGCCCGGGGTCGTCCTGCACCACTTCGCTGGCGAACAGGGCGCCGACCGGGCCGCTGCCGGCCAGGCTGATGAGGTCGCGGTCGCGGGCCGCGTCGAGGCTGAGCCGCTCGGGCGCGTCGGGAATTTCGTCCTTCCGATAGAGCATGACGAGCTCGCCCGAGCCGATGCGGACGTCGGCCAGTCGGGGGTGCCGCGGGGCGTCGTAGGCCACCGCCAGATCGCTGTTGCGCTCGTACAGCGCCTTCAGGATGTCGTCGTTGTGCAGGGTGTGGATATCGAAGGAAACATTAGGCCGTTGCTGGCGAAACCGCGCGACCGCGGCGGGCGCGACGCCGAGCCCGAGAGAGGGCAGGACCGCCAGCCGGATGTGCCCGTCGCCGCCGGCGCGGAGGTTCCGCGTCGTCTGCCGGAGGGATTCGATCCGGCCGTAGATGTCGTCGACCTCGCGGAACAGGGTGTGCGCCTCATCGGTAGGCACCAGGCGCCCCTTCACGAGGCGGAACAGGCGAAATCCGATCCGGCTCTCGGCGTGCTTGAGCACCTTGCTGACCGACGGCTGGGAGACGTTGAGGGCGCGGGAGGCGGCGCTGACCGAGCCCGACTGGTAGACCGCGTGGAAGACTTCGATGTGGCGCAGGTTCATCGAAGAACCCGGAACTGAGACCATGACCATTCCCCCTCAACGCCACTGAAACCCTGATGCGCAACACCGTGCGTGCGGGGTCGCGTCGATTTCACGCGACTGCGGAATAGCCGATCATTCAGCGCCGCCACAGGGGGCATCTGCCGCACCCGGAAGATTCCCCGGACGCCGCCAGACCCATGAGCTTCGGTTATGGGCTGAGGAAGCCTTCGACATTGGCGTCACGGGGTCGCCGACCAAAGGTCCGCGTCGACAACACGACGGGCGGCAGCAAGCGCCGTTCGCATGACGGGCATCGACGAGGGGACCATGCGAATTATCACGACTTCCTACGGCCGCGCTGCGGCCTGCGGCCGGCTGCGCAAGACGGCTCTGGCGGGTGCCAGCAGCCTGGTGATGGCCTGCCTGGCGCCGGCGGGTCCGGCGCTCGCCCAGGATCTGGTCGACGAACTCGTCGTCACCGCCAGCCGGGTGAACCGCTCGGGCTTCGACGCGCCGACGCCGACGACCGTGGTCGGGACGGAAAACCTGCAGGCGGTCGCGGCGACCAATGTCGCCGACATGCTGAACACCTTGCCGACCTTCGGCGGCGGCACGACCCCGTCGACCACTTCGCACAGCTCGCAGAACGCTGGCGCGAACTTCCTGAACCTGCGCGACCTGGGCAACAACCGCACCCTGGTGCTGGTGGACGGCCGCCGGCACGTGCCGACGACGGCGAGCGGCCTGGTCGACATCAACGTCATTCCCGCCTCGCTGTTGGGGCGGGTCGAAGTGGTCACCGGCGGCGCCTCGGCCGCCTGGGGTTCGGACGCCGTGGCCGGGGTCGTGAACCTGATCTTCCGCGAAGACCTCGAAGGTCTCGAAGGCCAGGTCCAGGGCAGCACCAGCCAATACAAGGACAACGAGGAGTTCAACGTCGCCCTGGCCGGCGGCTTCCGCTTCGCCGGCGGTCGCGGTCACTTCATGGCCGCGTCGGAGTTCGTCGACATGAAGGGCGTCGGGGCCGACCGCGACTGGTTCCGCGAGCACCAGCAGGTCATAGCCAACCCGGCCTATCGCGCGGGCAACGGCCAGCCGCAGAACCTGCTTGTTCCGAATGTCACCGCCTCGGTTGCGACGCTGGGCGGTCTGATCACCGATGGCCCGCTGAAGGGGCTGCAGTTCCTGCCTGGCGGCGTCACCGCGCCGTTCCGCTATGGCAACAACGTCGGCACCCAGTACCACACCGATGGCGACGGGCTTTATCCGGGCGACATCATCAGCCTGATGACCCCGCTGACCCGGGCCAACCTGTTCACCCGGACCACGTACGACGTCACCGACAACGTCGAGGCGTTCGTCGAGGCTTCGGTCGCCTACGCGGAGACGACCTTCAATCTCTCGACGTCCTATGACCTGGGGACGCTCACGATCCGCCGCGACAACGCCTATCTGCCGGCCAACGTCGGGGCGCTGATGGACGCCAATGGCGTCTCGACCTTCCGGATGGGCCGTTTCAACCGCGACATCGCCTTCAACGTCGTCGACAACAAGAACGCCACGGCGCGCATCGTCGTCGGCCTGAAGGGCGACTTCGGCGACGGCTGGAACTGGGACGCCTACTACCAGTACGGCCAGAACCGCTATGCGGCGCGGATCTTCAACAACCGGATCGCGGCCAATTTCACCAACGCCCTGGACGCGGTGATCAACCCGGCGAACAACCAGATCGTCTGCCGCTCGACCCTGAGCGCGCCGGGCAATGGCTGCGTGCCGATCAACCTGTTCGGCGAGGGCTCGCCCTCGGCGGCGGCGATCGACTACGTCACCGGCAGCCAGCACCTCGTCGCGAACATCGAGCAGCAGGCGGCCGCCGCCAGTCTGTCGGGCGAGCCGTTCTCGACCTGGGCCGGACCGGTCTCGATCGCGACGGGCCTGGAATACCGCAAGGACTCCGTCGATCAGCGCGTCGACGCCATGGCGCAGGCCGGGCTGTTCTCGATCGGCAACCCGAAGGCGATGAAGGGCTCGTACGACGTCCAGGAAGCCTTCGTCGAAACGGTCATCCCGCTGGCCAAGGACATGGCCTTCGCCCAGTCGCTGGACTTCAACGGTGCGGTCCGCGCGACCAACTATTCGACCAGCGGCACGGTCTGGACCTGGAAGGCGGGCTTCACCTACGAGCCGTTCGACGGCCTGAAGTTCCGGGCGACCCGTTCGCGCGACATCCGGGCCCCGAACCTTTCGGAGCTGTACTCGTCCTACGTGCTGACCTTCTCGTCGATCACAGATCCGGTGACCGGCCGGCAGTCGACGGTTCGCTCGCCGCAGCAGGGCAATCTGGCGCTGCAGCCGGAGGAGGCCGACACCTTCACCGCCGGCATCGTCTACGAACCGGCGTTCGCGCCCCGCCTGCGGCTGTCGGTGGACTATTACGACATCGACCTGCAGGGCGCGATCTCGACCCTGACCGGGCAGAGCATCGTCAACCGGTGCGCGGCCGGCGCGAGCGACCTCTGCCGCTACATCACCCGCAATCCGGACGGGTCGCTCAACGAGGTGATGCGGACGTTCATCAACCTGTCGAGCATCCAGGTGCGCGGCGTCGATACCGAGGTCAGCTACTCGACCCCGCTGTCGAACATCTTCGAGGCGGTCGACGGCGACCTGACGCTGCGCTTCCTGGCCAGCTACCTCGACCGCTACGTGACCAACGACGGAGTGACCTCGCTCGATACGGCCGGCGAGGTCGGCAACAACCGGCCGCACTGGCGCTGGACCGCCAGCGCCTCCTACGAGAACGGACCGTTCAAGGGCTACCTCCAGGGCCGCTACGTCGGCGAAGGCGTCTATGACGTCGAGCAGACCTATGACGACGCCCACGTCGACAGCCAGTTCGTGACCACGGCGTCCGCGGCCTGGAAGATCAGGGACGACGGGGCGCGCTCGCTCGAAGCGTTCGGGGTGATCAGCAACCTGTTCGACGTCGACCCGCCGGTGTCGCCGAACACCTTCATCTTCGGCAGCCCGAACTCCGGCGCGGCGCACGACATCGTCGGCCGCCGGTTCACGGTGGGCCTGCGCTTCACCTACTGATCAGTAGAAAGGCGCTGACCCGGCCCCGAAAACGCCAGGTCAGCGCCACATACGCGCCACTATACCCCTTTTTGGCGCAGCTTCTCGCGGAACGCCTTTCGGTTGAGCGCATTCTCCCTTTCGGAGAACAGCGTTAGAGGGGCTGGCGTGGAAAGCACGGGGGCGATCATCCCGGGGCGTCTGCTTGTGTCGGCCGGCGTGCTGTTCGCGATCGCCACTCCTGCGCATGGCCAGGACGACACCGCGGCGCTGCGGGCCGAAATCGCCAATCTGAAAAAGACCATCGCCGGGCTGGAGGCGCGGCTCGACACCGTCGAGAAGAAGGGCGTCGCGGCGCCGGAGGAAGCCAGACCGCTGGCCGCCCGGCCGACTGTCGCCGCCAGCGGGCCGAGCCTGCCGGCGCGCGAGACGATCGGCGACGAACTGACCGGCGTGGCGCGCGCCGACACACGGCCGCCGCCCAACGATCCAGAACTGAAGGGCTTCATTCCGATCCCCGGCACGGAGACGATGGTGAAGCTCGGCGGCTTCGCCAAGGTCAACGCGATCTACGACTTCGCGCCGGCGGGCAACCCGGACAAGCTGGTCACCTCGACGATCCCGGTCGGGGTCGGCGACGCGCACAACGCCAATGTCGACGCCAACGCCACGCGGTTCAGCTTCGATGTCCGGCGCCCGAGCTCGCTGGGCGCGCTGCGGTTCTACTTGGAGAACGATTTCTATGGCGGGGCTGGGACCACGGCGTTCCGCCTGCGCCAGGCGCACGGCCAGGTCGGCAACCTCTACGGCGGCTATGGCTACAGCGCCTTCGTCGACTCCGACGCCTATCCGGAGACGCTGGACGACGAGGGGCCGGGCGGCGAGATGCTGCTGCGGCTCGCGTCGCTCCGGTACATCTGGAAGATCGGCCGTGGCGTGACCACGACGTTCTCGATCGAGGATCCGTCGTCGGACATCCCGCTGACGAGCGGCCAGCGCGCCTATCAGCAGATGCCGGATCTGACGGCGGCCCTGCGGCTCGAGCGCGAGTGGGGCCACCTGCAGGGCGGCGCGGTCGTGCGCAACGTCGGCTACGAGTTCGGGACCAACGACCATAGCGAGTACGGGTACGGCGTCAGCGCCTCTGGCCTGGTGAAGCTGGGCGGCGATTTCGTGATGGGCGCGTTCACCTATGGCGAGGGGATCGCCCGCTATTTCAACGATCTTGGCGGCAAGGGCTATGACGGCGTCATCACCCCCAGCGGAGACGTCGACCTGCTGACCGCCTATGGCGGCTATCTCGGCTACACCCATCACTGGTCGCCGAAGTGGCGCACGAGCCTGGTCGGCGGCGGGGTGGTGCTCGACCGCAACCCCTACCTGTCCGACAGCGCCTATCGTTCGAGCGGCTATGGCGCGCTCAACCTGATCTGGCAGGGCAATCCGAACTTCACGGTGGGCGTCGAGGCGCTCTATGGCCGCCTGGAACTGCAGGACGGGCGCAGCGCCGACGTCACCCGCCTGCAGACCAGCATCAAATACGATTTCGTCAGATGATCGAGACGCTCGCGCACCACCCGGAGATGGCGTTGTTCGTGGCGCTGGCGCTCGGTTACCTGATCGGCGCGATCAAGCTGGGGCCGGTGCAGCTGGGCGGGGTGTGCGGCACGCTGATCGTGGCGCTGATCCTGGGCCAGAGCGGGGTGCGGCTGGATCCAGACCTCAAGAACATCGCCTTTGCGCTGTTCATCTTCGCGCTGGGCTTCACCGGCGGCCCGCAGTTCTTCGCCAACATCCGCCAGGGCTGGCGCTTCGGCGCGCTGTCGCTGGTCGAGGTGGTGGTGGTGATGGCCGTGGTGCTCACCGCCACGGCGGTGCTGGGGCTCAATCCGGGCGCGGCCGCCGGGCTCCTGGCCGGTTCGGCGACGGAGTCGGCGGTGATCGGCACCGCGGCCGAAGCGGTGACGCACCTGCCGATCCCGGCCGAGGAGGCGGTCGCGCTGCAGGGCCAGATCGCCACGGCCTACAGCGTCACCTACCTGGTCGGCCTGATCACCATCGTGCTGTTCACCAGCCAGTTCGCGCCGCTGTTGATGCGGATCGACCTGAAGAAGGAGGCGGCCGCCCTGGCCCAACGCATGGGGGAGGGGGAGGCCGCCGCCGCCGCCCGGGCGATGCCGGAGCTGGTGGGACGCGCCTATCTCGCCGGACCGTCCGCCGGCGCGACGGTCGCCGAGTTCGAGGCGAGCCTTGGCCACGACGCCACGATCGAGCGCATCGCCCGCGGCGGCGCGGTCCACGACGCCCACGGCGAGGATCAGCTGCGCGCCGGCGACGTGCTGATGCTGGTGGGCCGCCGGGCCGGCGTACTCGCCGCAGCGGCCAAGCTCGGCCCCGAGCAGCAGGTCCCCGACGATCTCAACATGCCGCTGGTGAGCCACGACGTCGTGGTGGCGAGCGGGCAGGTCACCGGCCGTCCGATCCGGCAGCTGCGCGAACTGGCGCCGCTCGACATCCAGCGTGGGGTCTACATCTCGCGGGTCCGGCGGATGGGCCACGACATCCCAGTCCTACCTGAGACCCAGATCCAGAACGGCGACGTCGTTACGCTCTACGGCGCCGAGCGCACGGTCGTTCGGGCCTCGCGCGAGTTGGGACGTCTGGTCGAGGCCGGCGACCACACCAACTTCGTGATGATCGGCGTCGGCATCCTGGTCGGCATCCTCATCGGGTTGCTGGGCGTGACCATCGCCGGGATCCGGATCTCGCTGGGGACGGGCGGCGGCTGCCTGCTGTCGGGACTGGTGTTCGGCTGGCTGGCGACGCGGCGCAGCGGGGCCTGGAACTTCCCGAGTTCGGCCGCCCAGATCCTCAAGGACTTCGGGCTGGCGACCTTCATCGCGGCGGTCGGCCTGTCGGCGGGCCCGGACGCCATCCGTCTGATCAAGGAATATGGCCTGACCCTGCCGATCGCCGGGATGCTGGCCGCGCTGCTTCCGGCGCTGGCGTCGCTGTTCATCGGCCGGAAGTTCCTGAAGATCGAGGCGCCGTTCCTACTGGGGGCCATCGCCGGCCAGCAGTGCAGCACGCCCGCGATCAGCGCCGTGACGGCGGCGGCGGGAAACTCAACGCCCGTCGTCGGTTACACGGTCACCTACGCGATCTCCAATGTCCTGTTGCCGCTGCTCGGCCCGATCGTGGTCGGGGTCGCGGCGAATATGAGTTGAAGGAGGACGGCGCATGGAATGGCTCCACGCCTTGTTCCAGAAGTCACCGGAAGCGGCGCTCTTCCTGACGCTGGCGATCGGGTACGCGGTCGGCAAGATCAACTTCGGGCGCTTCCAGCTGGGCGGAGTCGGCGGCTCGCTGCTGGCCGCCGTGGTGATCAGCCAGGTCGGGGTCGAGATCGACAACGGCGTGAAGTCGGTGATGTTCGCGCTGTTCATCTATGCGGTCGGCTACAACAGCGGGCCGCAGTTCTTCAACTCGCTGAACAAGTCGAGCCTGCGCGAGATCGCCCTGGCGGTGATCCTGGCCGTCACGGCGCTGATCACGGTGATCGTGCTGGCCAAGATGTTCCATCTGGACAAGGGCCTGGCGGCGGGACTTGCGGGCGGCGCCCTGACCCAGTCGGCGATCATCGGCACCGCCGGCGACGCCATCGCCCGGCTGCCGCTGCCGCCCGAGCAGATCAAGCAGATGCAGGCCAACGTCGCGATCGGCTACGCCGTGACCTACGTCTTCGGGTCGCTGGGCGCGATCATCGTTTGCGTGAACATCCTGCCGCGGTTCATGGGCGCGGACATCAAGTCCGCCGCGGCGGCCATCGAGGCGAAGCTGCGCGGCGGCGCGGTGCTGGGCCAAGGGGCGACCCCGGCGATGCCGTCGCTGGTCGGCCGCGCCTATCGCGTCGAGCACGCGGTCGGCAAGACGGTGCAGGAGGTGGAAGCCACCGGCGGGGACGACTTCACCGTCGAGATGATCCGCAGGGGCACCCAGATGCTCGAGCTGAGGCCCGATCAGCGCCTGGAGGCGGGCGACTTCGTCGTCGTCGTCGGCCGGCGCACCGAGGTCGTCGACGCCGCCAAGACCATCGGGCCCGAGGTGCTCGATCACAACGGTCCGCCTTTGGCGATGCAGTCGCGCCAGGCCGTGTTCACCCGCAAGGGCATGAACAACATGACCATCAATCAGGTCAGGTACGCCGTCGACCGCGACATGCGTCACGGGGTCTATGTCGAGAGCATCACCCGAATGGGACGGCCGATCCCGGTCCTGCCCGAGACGATCGTGCAGCATGGCGACGTGATCACCTTCTACGGCTCGGCCACCGACACGGCCCGCGCGGCGAAGGAGGCGGGCTATCCGGTCGACACCAGCGACAAGACCGACTTCGTCTATCTCGGGCTCGGGGTGTTGGTCGGCCTGTTGATAGGCCTGCTCAGCGTCCAGCTCGGCGACATCCCGCTGACCCTCGGCGCGGGGGGCGGCGCGCTGCTCTCGGGCCTGGTGTTCGGTTGGCTGCGGGCCAAGCGGCCCGTGTTCGGGGCCATGCCGCATCCGGCCGGACAGCTGCTGCAGGACTTCGGGCTGGCCGCGTTCGTCGCCGTCGTGGGTCTGAACTCCGGCAAGCAAGCGTTGGTCACCGTTCAGGAAAACGGCGCGACGATCTTCCTGCTCGGCATCGTCGTGACCCTGCTGCCGCTGCTGATCACCATGGTCATCGGCCGCTATCTGCTGCGCTACGACAACGCTGCAGTGTTCGCCGGCGCGCTGGCCGGGTCGCGCAGCGCCAATCCGGCCTTCGGCGAGGTGCTGGCCAAGGCCGAGAGCACCGCGCCGACCGTCCCCTTCGCCATCACCTACGCCCTGGCCAATGTGCTGCTGACCCTGCTCGGACCGCTTGTGGTCGGCCTCGTCTAGTCCTGCTCGGAGAAGCCCCATGGATCCCAAGATCGAAGAACTGTCGCAGCTGAGCCCCTTCGAGCTGAAGGACGCGCTGATCGAGCTGGCCTCGAGCGTCGAGAACCGGCTGATGCTGAACGCCGGGCGCGGCAACCCGAACTTCCTGGCGACCGTGCCGCGGCACGGCTTCCTGCAGCTCAGCCACTTCGCGCTGCGCGAATCCGAGCGCTCGTTCGCCTACATGCCCGAAGGCGTCGGCGGCTTTCCGCGCCGCCAGGGGATCGAGGACCGGTTCGAGATCTTCGTGCGCGAGAACTCGCACCATAAGGGCGTGAAGTTCCTGGCCGGCGCGGTGTCCTATGTCCGCGACCAACTCGGCCTCGACGCCGGGGCGTTCCTCTACGAGATGTGCGAGGCGGCGCTGGGCTGCAACTATCCGGTGCCGGACCGGATGCTGAAGCTGACCGAGATCGTGGTCGGCGCCTATCTGCGCCAGGAGATGATCGGCAAGCACCCGTTCGTCGGCGAGTTCGACGTCTTCGCGACCGAGGGCGGCACGGCCGCCATGACCTACATCTTCAACACCCTGCGCGAGAACCACCTGCTGGCGGCCGGCGACGCCATCGCCATCGGCATGCCGATCTTCACGCCCTACATCGAGATCCCCGAGCTCAATGACTATCAGCTCAAGGAGGTCAACATCGAGGCCGATCCGGCGCTGGGCTGGCAGTATCCGGACGCGGAAATCGACAAGCTCCTCGATCCCGCGGTGAAAGCCTTCTTCCTGGTCAACCCGAGCAACCCGCCGTCGGCGCGCATCGCGCAGAAGACGCTGGAGCGGATCGCCGGGATCGTGAAGAAACGGCCGGACCTGATCATCCTGACCGACGACGTCTATGGCACCTTCGCCGACGACTTCGTCTCGCTGTTCGCGATCGCCCCGCAGAACACGATCCTGGTTTACTCGTTCTCGAAATTCTTCGGCGCGACCGGCTGGCGGCTGGGCGCCATCGCCACCCATCGCGACAACGTGCTGGACCGCCTGATCAGCCAGCGTCCGGAGGCGCAGCTCAAGCAGCTCGACGAGCGCTACAGCTCGATCACCACGACCCCGCGCGAGCTGAAGTTCATCGACCGGCTGGTCGCCGACAGCCGCACGGTGGCGTTGAACCACACCGCCGGCCTTTCGACCCCTCAGCAGGTGCAGATGGCGCTGTTCTCGCTGTTCTGCCTGATGGACATCCACGGCGACTACAAGGCGGCGATGAAGCGGCTGATCCGGGCGCGGGAAGCGGCGCTCTACCGCGAGCTCGGCGTGGCGCCGGAGCACAATCCGGACGACGTCGGCTATTACACGCTGCTCGACCTGGAGTACCTGGGCGCCAAAGCCTTCGGCCAGGACTTTGTCGACTGGCTGATGAAGACGGTCAAACCGACCAACCTGCTGTTCGAGCTGGCCAAGGAGTCGGGCGTGGTGCTGCTGCCCGGCGGCGGCTTCGGCACGCAGTCGCCGGCTGGGCGGGTGTCGCTCGCCAATCTCAACGAGGCGGACTACGTCAAGATCGGCCGCGCGGCGCGCAAGCTGATCGAGAGCTACTACGAGCGCTTCAAGTCGAAGAAATAGGCGCGGCCTTCGGACGGCGGCGGCCCGCGATCAGCGTCGCCGCGCCTGAGGCGAACAGGGCGGCCGCGCCGATCAGCCAAGGACAGTGCGGCTGGCCGGCCGCGCCGCAGATGACGCCCAGTTCAGCGACGCCGCGGGCCGCAAGCCAGGCCATCTCAGCGCTCACGGCCGCGCCGACGAGCATGGCCGCTCCGGCGACGGTGATCAGGTCCGACTTCAACTGTGTCATGGCGTCCTCACTGGATGGCTTGAAGCCATAAAAACCAGCCGCCCGAGCGGCGCCTTGACCGAAATCAATGCCCCTACGGCAGGGCCCGGCCATCTCCCAGGCGTCGTCACCGTGACTCGCTTGGGGGACCATGACTACCTTGCCGGCTCCAGAGAGCAGGGCGCCGCGCGACGCGGTCCTCCTGTTCATCACAACGGGGATCTGCGCGTTCGCCGCGCTCCTCGCCACCGCCTTCACCGAAGACCCGCTGTTCCGGCTCCAGGGCTGGATTTTCCTCGGGGCCTTCCTGCTCGCGCTGTCGATCATGACAGTCGCCATCAACTCCGGCCGCCTGCAATCGCCGCAGGACCGCTACGCCGACGGCGTGGTGAGGGCAGGGGTCATCGCCACCATGTTCTGGGCGATCGTCGGCATGACCGCCGGCGTGTTCATCGCCGCCCAGCTGTCGTGGCCGAACCTGCTCTATTTCCCTGAGCACGGCTGGCTGAACTTCGGCCGCCTGCGTCCGGTGCACACGTCCGGCGTGATCTTCGCGTTCGGCGGCAACGCCCTGATCGCCACCTCCTTCTACGTGGTCCAGCGCACCTGCCGCGCCCGCCTGGCCGGCGGTGTCTGGCCGTGGTTCGTGTTCTGGGGCTACCAGCTGTTCATCGTGCTGGCGGCGGTCGGCTACGTGGCCGGCATCACCCAGTCCAAGGAGTACGCCGAGCCCGAGTGGCTGGTCGACCTGTGGCTGACGATCGTCTGGGTGGCCTACCTGTTCGTGTTCCTGGGCACGATCTGGAAGCGCAAGGAGCCGCATATCTATGTGGCGAACTGGTTCTACCTGGCCTTCATCGTCACCATCGCGCTGCTGCACATCGTCAACAACCTGGCGGTCCCGGTCAGCCCGCTGAACAGCCGCAGCTACTCGTTGTTCGCCGGGGTGCAGGACGCCCTGCTGCAGTGGTGGTACGGCCACAACGCGGTCGGTTTCTTCCTGACCGCCGGCTTCCTGGCGATGATGTACTACTTCGTGCCCAAGCGCGCGGAGCGGCCGGTCTATTCGTACCGCCTGTCGATCGTCCACTTCTGGTCGTTGATCTTCATCTACATCTGGGCCGGGCCGCACCACCTGCACTACACGGCGCTGCCGCAGTGGGCCCAGACCCTGGGCATGACCTTCTCGATCATGCTGTGGATGCCGTCCTGGGGCGGGATGATCAACGGCCTGATGACCCTCTCGGGGGCCTGGGACAAGCTGCGCACCGACCCGGTCATCCGGATGATGGCCGTCGCGATCGCCTTCTACGGCATGGCCACGTTCGAGGGGCCGCTGATGTCGATCCGCGAGGTCAACGCGCTCAGCCACTACACCGACTGGACCATCGGCCACGTGCACTCCGGCGCGCTCGGCTGGGTCGGCTTCATCACCTTCGGCGCCGTCTACTGCATGGTCCCGTGGCTGTGGAAGAAGGACGGCCTCTACTCGCTGAAGCTGGCCGAGTGGCACTTCTGGATCGCGACCCTGGGGATCCTTCTCTACATCTGCGCGATGTGGGTTTCCGGGATCATGGAAGGCCTCATGTGGCGCGAGTACACGCCGCAGGGCTTCCTCGCGAACTCCTTCGTCGAGACCGTCGCCGCCAAGCACATCGAGAACGTCATCCGCACCCTGGGCGGGGCCATGTTCCTCGCCGGCGCGGTGATCATGTCCTACAACCTGTGGCGTACGATCCGCATGCCCAGCTCTGCGCCCAGCGCCCAGAGCCTGAGCGGTCCCGCCCCCGCGCTCGTCGCGGCGCAGTAAGGCGAGGCCGACCATGTGGAAGCACCACACCAAGCTTGAGAAGCACTCCCTGCCGCTGGTCATCGCGATCCTGATCGTGGTGTCCATCGGGGGGATCGTCGAGATCGCGCCGCTGTTCTGGCTCGAGAGCACCATCGAGGAGGTGGAGGGCGTGCGGCCCTACACCCCGCTCGAACTGGCCGGACGCGACATCTACATCCGCGAGGGCTGCTACACCTGCCACTCGCAGATGGTCCGCCCGCTGCGCGACGAGGTCGAACGCTACGGCCACTACAGCCTGGCGGCCGAGAGCATGTACGACCACCCGTTCCAGTGGGGGTCCAAGCGCACCGGCCCAGACCTGGCCCGCGTCGGCGGCAAGTACTCGGACGGCTGGCACAAGGACCACCTGGTCGACCCGCGCTCGGTCGTCCCGGAATCCGTCATGCCGCCCTACGCCTTCCTGGCCGAGAAGGCGCTCGATTACCGCGACATCCAGGACAAGATCCGCGCGATGACCAAGGTCGGCGTGCCCTACACCCAGGACATGATCGACAACGCCAAGGACGACCTGGAGACCCAGGCCGACCCCTTCGCGGCGGCGAGCAAGTTCCAGGCCCGCTATGGCGGCAAGGTCATCCAGCGCGACTTCGACGGCGAGCCCGACAGGCTGTCCGAAATGGACGCCCTGATCGCCTACCTGCAGATGCTCGGCACGCTCGTCGACTTCAGCACCTACGAGGCCAAGGCCCCGGAGAACCGTCGATGAGCGATCTCACCTACGAGACGGTGGCGCGCTTCGCCCAGCAGGGCGGCCTGATCTACTTCGGGCTGATCTTCGCCTGCGGCGTCGTCTACGCGCTCTGGCCGCGAAACCGCGAGGCGTTCAAGCGCCTCGCCAGCCTTCCCCTGCAAGACGATGAGGCCCCCGATGTCCAAGCGTGAAGCCGACGAGGTGACGGGCGTCGAAACCACGGGACACGAGTGGGACGGTATCCGCGAGCTCGACAACCCGCTGCCGCGCTGGTGGCTCTACATGTTCTGGGCCGGCATCGTCGTGGCGGCGGTCTACTGGATCTTGATGCCGGCCTGGCCGGGGGTGCGCAGCTACACCCAGGGCGTGCTGGGGCAATCCGACCGCGCCGACGTGGCGGTGGCCCTGAACGACCTGAAGACCCTGCGCGGGGCGCAGGCCGCGCGCCTGAAGACCGCCAGCCTCGAGGAAATCGAGCGCGATCCGGAACTGCAGGCCTACGCGCAGGCGGTCGGCCAGTCGGTGTTCGGCGACAACTGCGCCACCTGTCACGGCACCGGCGGGGTGGGGGCCAAGGGCTACGCCAACCTGCGCGACGACGTCTGGCTGTGGGGCGGCTCGCTGGAGGACATCCACCACACCATCGAGGTGGGTATCCGGTCCGACCATCCGCAGACGCGCTTCTCGCAGATGCCGGCCTTCGGCCGCGACCAGATGCTGACCGCGGCCGAGGTTTCGGACCTGACCGAGTACGTCGTGGCGCTGTCGGGCCGGCCGGCCAACGCCGCCGCGGTGCGCCGCGCCGCGCCGATCTACCAGACCCAGTGCGTGGCCTGTCACGGCCCAGCCGGGACCGGCGACCAGAAGCAGGGCGCGCCGAACCTGACCGACCAGGAGTGGCTGTACGGCTCCGCGCGGGCCGACATCCACGCCCAGATCTGGAACGGCCGCAACGGGGTCATGCCCAGTTGGAAGGCCCGCTTCGATCCGGAAACCCTGAAGGCGCTCGCCGTCTACATCCACGCCAACGCCGGAGGCCAGTAGGGCCATGACCGTCGTCATAGACAGGACCCGAGCTTCCGCCCCCAAGCACGAAGCGGGTCCCGTCTCGGCCGCCGCTCGGGCCCGCAAGAGCGCGGATCCGGGCGGCGGTCTCTACAAGCCGCGCGCGCCGATCTATCCCAAGCTGGTCCACGGCCGTTGGCGCGCGATCAAGTGGGCGGTGATGATCGTCACGCTGGCGATCTACTATGTCACGCCCTGGATCCGCTGGGATCGGCCGGGCGTGCTGCCCGACCAGGCGGTGCTGGTCGATTTCGCCGGCCGCCGGTTCTACTTCTTCGACATCCAGCTCTGGCCGCAGGAGGTGCACTTCATCACCGGGCTGCTGGTGCTGTCGGCGCTGGCGCTGTTCCTGGTGACGGCGCTGTTCGGCCGGCTGTGGTGCGGCTACGCCTGTCCGCAGACGGTCTGGACCGACCTGTTCATCTATGTCGAGCGCCTGTTCGAGGGCGACCGCAACGCGCGCATGCGCCTGGACGCCGCGCCGTGGTCGCTGGGCAAGACCTGGCGCAAGGTCGGCAAGCACGCGACCTGGCTCGGGATCGCCTTTGCGACCGGCGGGGCCTGGATCTTCTATTTCCACGACGCGCCGAGCCTGCTGCGGGACTTCTGGACGGGGCAGGGGCCGGTCACCGGCTACGTGTTCTGCGTCCTGCTGACCTTCACGACCTATGTGTTCGCCGGGACCATGCGCGAGCAGGTCTGCATCTACATGTGCCCCTGGCCGCGCATCCAGGGCGCGATGCTGGACACCAATTCCCTGCAGGTCACCTATCGCTACGACCGCGGCGAGCCGCGCGGCGCGCACAAGAAGAGCGCCGGCTGGGAGGGCCGCGGCGACTGCGTCGACTGCCACCAGTGCGTCACCGCCTGTCCAATGGGCATCGACATCCGCGACGGCGCGCAGCTGGAGTGCATCAACTGCGGCCTGTGCATCGACGCCTGCGACGAGATCATGCTCAAGGTCGAACGGCCCACGGGCCTGATCGCCTATGACACCGACGCGGCCGTCGAGGCGCGGGCGGCCGGCAAGCCGGCGGTCTATCGCCTGATCCGCTCGCGCACGGTGTTCTATGGCGTGGCGCTGGCGGTCGTCGGCGGGCTGATGACCTGGGGCCTGCTGACCCGGCCGACCCTGGACGTCCACGTGCTGCACGACCGAAACCCGGTGTTCGTTCGCCTGCACGATGGGGCGGTGCGCAACGGCTACACGATCAAGATCGCCAACCGCACCTTCCAGGCCCAGACCTACGCCGTCGCGTTCGACGGACCCAAGGGCGCGATCCTGAAGACGCCGGGCGATCCCGCCAGCCGCGACGTGCTGAAGGTCGAAGTTCCGGCCAACGAGGTGCGCGCCGTGCGGGTGTTCGTGACCCTGCCGCCGGACGCCGTCACCGCCGCCAACATGTCCGCCGCTTTCGTCGTCGCCGCCCCGGCGGCGCAGGAGCGGACCGAAACCACCTTCCTGTCAGGAGCTGCGAACGCGCCATGACCGCCCGCGCCGTGAAGAAGCCGTTCCGGGTCACCGGTTGGCATGTGTTGTTTTCCGTGGTCGCCTTCTTCGGGGTGGTGATCGCGGTCGACAGTCTGTTCCTGGTGCTGGCCTATCGCTCGCACCCCGGCCAGGTGTCGGTGACGCCGTATGAGGACGGCCTGGCCTACAACCGCGCCGTGGCCCAGCGCCGGGCCCAGGCCGCCGTCGGCTGGAGCGCGACGGCGGCGCCGGACGCCGGCGGCGTCGTGGTCGAGATCGCCGACGCCCAGGGGCAGCCGGTTTCCGGCCTGCAGCTGACCGGCCTGTTGCGGCGGCCGGCCACCGAGGCGGGCGAACTGCCGCTGAAGTTCGAGGAAGCAGCCCCCGGCCGCTATCGCGCGCCCGCCAAGCCCGCGGCGGGCGCCTGGGACGTTCACGTCCAGACCCAGGGCCAGGTCTTCCAAGCCGAGCGCCGACTGACATGGCCATGACCGCTCAGGACTATTCCGCATTTCTGCGTCCCGCCGAGGGCGGCGGCCGTTCGCTGGAGCTGTTGGTCAAGGGCGCGCGTTGCGCCGCCTGCATGGCCAAGATCGAGGGCGAGGTCCGCACGTTGCCGGCGGTGGAGTCGGCGCGGCTGAACCTCACCACCGGCAAGCTCACCGTCGGCTTCGCGCCGGGCGCCGGCGACCCAAGCCTGGTGCTCGAGCGGCTCGATGGGCTCGGCTATCCGGCGACGCTCTACGATCCGGGCAAGGCGGCTGCGGCGCGCGACGCCGAGGGCCGCAAGCTGACCCTGGCGCTCGGCGTCGCCGCCTTCGGGGCCGGCAACGCGATGATGTTCTCGGTGCCGATCTGGGCGGGCCTGTTCGGCCAGGAGCTCGGCCCGGCCACCCGCACCCTGATGATGTGGATGAGCGGCGTGATCGGCGCGCCGTGCGCGGTCTATGCCGGGATGCCGTTCTTCGAGTCGGCCTGGCGCTCGCTGCGCTCCGGCCGCGCCAACATGGACGTGCCGATCTCGATCGGGGTGATCCTGACCCTGGTGATCTCGTTCATCGAGACCGTGCTGCGCGGCCGCGACGCCTATTTCGATGCGGCCGTCACGCTGCTGTTCCTGCTGCTGATCGGGCGTTGGCTCGATCACCGGCTGCGGGCCAGCGCACGGAGCGCCGCCGCCGACCTGCTGGCCATGCAGGCGCCGTCCGCGACGCTGGTCGGGGACGGCGGAGGTGAACGGCGCATCCCGCTCAGCGAGGTCGCGCCCGGCGACGAGCTGATCGTCCGTCCGGGCGAACGGATCCCGGTCGATGCGGTGATCGCCGCCGGGGTCTCCGAGCTCGACAAGTCGATGCTGACCGGCGAGACCCTGCCGGTCCGCGTTGCGGCGGGCGAGGCCTGCCAGGCCGGGGCGCTGAACCTGGGCGGGGTGCTGCGGCTGCGCGCCGTGGCCCGCTCAGAGGACTCCGCCGTCGCGGCGATCGCGCGGCTGGTCGAAGCTGGAGCGCAGTCGCGCTCGAAGTACGTGCAATTGGCCGACAAGGCCGCGGCGCTCTATGTCCCGGTCATCCATACGGCGGCGGCGCTGACCTTCGTCGGCGTCTGGGCCCTGGGGTTGGGGCCGCGTGAGGCGCTGCTGCGCGCCGTGGCGGTGTTGATCATCACCTGTCCCTGCGCCCTCGGGCTAGCGGTTCCAGCGGTGCAGGTCACCGCCTCGGCCCGCCTGTTCCGGCGCGGCATCCTGGTCAAGTCAGGCGCCGCCCTGGAGCGGCTGGCCGAGGTCGACCATGTCGTGCTCGACAAGACCGGCGTGCTGACTGAAGGCCGGCCGCAGCTCATCGATCCGGTCCCGGCCGCCATCGCGATGGCCGCGCCGCTGGCCAAGGCTTCGGCCCACCCGCTGTCGCGGGCGGTGGCCGCCCACGCCGGCCCGACCCTGCTGGCCGACAATGTCGTCGAAACGGCGGGGCAGGGGGTCGAGGGCCTGATCGGGGGGCGCCGCGCCCGGCTCGGCCGCGCCGCGTTCGTCGGCGTCGCCGGGGCGCCGGCCAGCGAGACCGAGCTGTGGTTCGGGATCGAAGGCGGGACCAAGATCCGCTTCGTGTTCGCCGACCAGCTGCGCGCCGACGCGGCTGCGAGCGTCGCGGCGCTGAAGGCGCGCGGCCTGAGCGTCGAAATCCTGTCGGGTGACGCCTTCGCCGCCGTGGCGCGGGCGGCCGAACAGGCGGGGATCGAGAGCTGGCGCGCAGCGCTGACACCGGCGGACAAGGCCGCGCTGGTCGCCGAACGCACCGCCGAAGGCCGAAAGGTGCTGATGGTCGGCGACGGGCTAAACGACGCCGCCGCCCTGGCAGGAGCACATGCGGGCATGGCGCCGGGGACGGCGCTCGACGCCAGCCAGAACGCCGCCGACCTGGTGTTCTCCGGCGAGCGGCTGGAGGCGGTCGTCGAGGCGATCGACGTCTCGCGCTCGGCGCGTCGACGGGCGCTGGAGAACTTCTCGTTCGCGGGCCTCTACAATCTGGTGGCCGCCCCGGCCGCGATGCTCGGCTTCGTCAATCCGTTCGTCGCCGCCCTGGCGATGTCCGGTTCGTCGCTGGTCGTAACCCTGAACGCCTTGCGCACCGGGGCGGGGAGACGCTGATGGACATCCTGATTTTCCTGGCCCCGGCCTCGGTCGCCTTGGCGCTGGTGGGCCTTGGCGCGTTCTGGTGGACCTTGCGCAGCGGGCAGTACGAGGACCCGGTCGGCGACGCCTCGCGGATCCTGGTGGAGCACGATCGGCCCGATTGATGGATATCACGGCGGCCGGCGGCGGATCGGGCGACAAGCTCTGAGACACCACAGGAGCCGCCCGTGACCCTGACCGCGCTCAAAGATCCCCAGGCGCTGGCCGACCTCGTCGCCCGCTTCGACGGCCGCGCGCCGCGCTACACCAGCTATCCGACCGCCGTGCAGTTCACGCCGGATGTCGGGGAGTCGACTTACCGCCATTGGCTGGCGGAGCTGCCGGCGAGCGATCCGGTGTCGCTCTACATGCACATCCCGTTCTGCGCGCGGCTGTGCTGGTACTGCGGCTGCAACACCCGGGCGGTGAACCGGCACGAGCCGATCGCCGCCTATGTCGGCAAGCTGCTCGACGAAATCCGGCTGCTCGGCCAGGCGCTGCCGGGCAAGCTGCCGGCCAACGCCCTGCACTTCGGCGGCGGCACGCCGAACATGCTGGCGGTCGAGGAACTGGACGTCCTGTTCGCCGCCCTCGGCGACGTTTTCGACCTTTCCCCCGATCTCGAGGTGGCGACCGAGATCGACCCGCCGGCGCTGACCCGCGATTGGGTGATGGCCTGCGCGGGCCACGGCCTGCGCCGCGCGAGCCTGGGGGTGCAGAACCTGGACCCGCAGGTGCAGGCGGCCGTCGACCGCAAGGGCACCATCGAGGAGGCGGCCCGCTGCGTCGGCTGGCTGCGCGAAGCTGGCGTCAGCTCGATCAATTTCGACCTGATGTACGGGCTGCCCCACCAGACGACGGCCAACACGCTGGCGACCATCGATGCGGTGCTGGACCTGCGGCCCGAGCGGCTGGCCCTGTTCGGCTACGCCCACGTGCCGTGGATGAAATCGCACCAGCAGCTGATCTCGGAAGAGGCGCTGCCCGGCCCCGCCGAGCGGCTAGACCAGAGCGAGTCGGCCGCCGAGCGGCTGGTCGCCGAGGGCTATGTCCGGATCGGGCTCGACCACTTCGCGCTGCCGACCGACGAGCTGGCTGTCGCGCTCGCCGCGGGACGGCTGCGCCGCAACTTCCAAGGCTACACGACGGACGCCGCGAAGACCCTGATCGGCATGGGCGCGTCGGCGATCGGCGCCTTCCCGCAAGGCTTCGTGCAAAACGTGACGAGAGAACTCGACTGGCGCTCGGCATTGGACCGCGGCGAACTGCCGGTCGCTCGCGGCGTGGCCATCACAGACGAGGATCGGTTCCGCGGCGAGATCATCGAGCGGCTGATGTGCGACTTCGCGGTGGACCTGACTGCGGTGTGCATCCGGCACGGACGCTTGCTGGCCGACCTGGCTCTGATCCTGGCGCGGCTGGAGCCGTTCCGGCGCGAGGGGCTGCTGCAGGCCGAAGCCGGCCGCGTCGAGGTGATCGGACACGGCCGGCTGGTGATCCGCTCGATCTGCGCGGCGGTGGACGCCTATTTCGACGCCCAGCAGGGCCGCCACGCCAAGGCGCTGTGAGGAGGTCAGGAGGGGAAGGCTCAGGCGGCGGCGAGGTCTTCGAGGGCCTCGCGGTCGCGGACCCGGAAGCGGCGGCAGCTTTCGAACTCGACCACGCCGGACGATTGCAGCTGGGTGATCATCCGAGACACCGTCTCGATGGTGAGGCCGAGATAGTCGGCCATGTCCTGGCGGCCCATGGCCAGTTCCACGGCGGTCTCGCCGCGGCGCTGGGCCAGGCCGAGCAGGAAGCTGGCGACCCGCTCGCTCGCGCTCTTGCGGACCAGCAGGGTCAGGTGCTCGCGGGCGCTTTCGAGGTCGCGCACGGTGGCGTCCCACATCAGGTCCTTGAGCTCATGCTCGCCGCCGGCGGCCAGCATGGCCTGACGGCTGGCGGCGAGGATCACGCAGTCGCTGAGCGCCTCGGCGGCCATGCTGTGGCTGCCGGTCGTCTCCAGGCCGAACACGTCGCCCGGATAGTAGAAGTCCCCGATCGGGCGGCGGCCGTCGGCCATAAAGCGCGAGGTGCGCACCGTGCCGCTGATCATTCGATAGACGAGATCAGCGCGTTCACCCTGGCCGTAGATCTCTTCGTCCTTGGCGAAGCTCATCGGCACGCCGATGCGGCTGATCAAGTCGTGGTCGTCACGGAGGATCGTTTCGCTGCAAGTCATACCCAACTCCCGATGACCTTTGACTAGGCCGGGGCGGGCAGGCGGAAAATTTCGGATCGTCCCTTACGGAGGCGCCCTTACGTACTCCTACGGAGGTCAGTTCACGCGGCGCGTGCGCCCGGCCCAATAGGGCTCGCGCAGTTCGCGGCGCAGGATCTTGCCCGAGGCGTTGCGGGGCAGGGCGTCGACGAAGTCGACGCTCTTGGGCGCCTTGAAGCCGGCGATGCGGGTGCGGGCGAAGGCGATGATGTCCTCCGGATCGGGATTGGTCCCGGGCTTGGGCGCGACGACGGCCTTCACCGACTCGCCCCACTTGTCGTCCGGCACGCCGATCACCGCCACCTCGGCCACGTCCGGGTGGCCGTAGACGGCGCTCTCGACCTCGGCCGGATAGATATTCTCGGCGCCCGAAATGATCATGTCCTTCACCCGGTCGTGGATGAAGAGGTAGCCGTCGTCGTCGAGGTAGCCGGCGTCGCCGGTGCGCAGCCAGCCGTCGGCGGCCACGGTCGCCGCGGTGGCGTCCGGCAGCCGCCAGTAGCCAGCCATGTTGGAGACCGAGCGGACCGCGACCTCGCCGACGGCGTTCGGCGGCAGGCTCGCGCCGGTCTCGTCGATCACCTTGATCTCGACGCCGGGCATCGGCAGGCCGGCGGCGCGCATACGAGCGTTGCCGGCCGGGTCGTGGTCTTCCGGCGGCAGGTAGACGATGGTGCCGCAGGTCTCGGTCATGCCGTACTGCTGGACGAAGCCGCAGCCGAACACCTCCATGCACTCGCGCAGCAGGTCCAGCGGGATCGGGCTGGCCCCGTAGAGGATGTACTTCAGGCGCGAGTAGTCGACCTCGCGGGCCCGCGGCTGGCGCACCACGATCTGCAGCGCGGCCGGAACCATGAACATCTTCGAGACGCGGTCGTGCTCGATGTAGTCGAGCACCTTGAACGGGTCGAACTCGCGGGCGACCACGCCCTTGGCGCCGTTGACCAGGCCGACGATGCCCCAGCCGGTGCCGCCGATGTGACCGACCGGCATGGCGACCAGGCTGATGTCCTCCGGCGCCCACTGGTTCCAGGACATCGGCGTTTCCTGGGCGCGGCGGCGGCCGCCCAGGATGTTGAGATGGCTGAGCATCGCGCCCTTCGGACGTCCGGTCGTGCCCGAGGTGTAGAGCTGCACGGCGACGTCGCGCTCGTCGATCTCGATGGCCGGGTCACGGGGCGCCTGCGCGTCGCGCCAGGCCTCGTAGGTCGGCCATTCGCCGGCGCCGGTCTCCATGGCCACGACCTTCATGTCGGGTAGTTCGGCTGCGACCGCACGGGCGGTGTCTAGCACCTCGGGACCAACGAACAGCATCCCGGCCTGGGCGTCGCCGGCGATGTAGGCGACCTCCGGCGGGGCCAGCCGCCAGCCGATCGGGGCCATGATCACCCCGATCTTGGCCGCTCCGAACAGCAGCTCGAAATAGTGGTCGCTGTTCTTGCCGAGATAGGCGATGCGGTCGCCCTTGGTCAGGCCCTCGGCGAGCAGGGCCTGGGCGGCCCGGTTGCTGCCGGCGTCGAACTGGGCGTAGGTCGTCTGGCGCCCCTCGAAGGTCAGGGCGACGGCGTCGGGACGCTCGCGGGCATGGAAGCGCGGCGCGTCGGCCAGGGTCGGGATGGCGTTGAAGTCCACGGACGTTTGGGCCACGGGCGGCCTCCCTAGAGACCGAGCACCAGGCGGGCGATGATGTCCCGCTGGATCTCGTTGGAGCCGCCATAGATCGAGGCGGCGCGATTGTTCAGGTATCGAGGCATGGCGGTCAGCACCGCGTCCGGCCCGATCGGCGGTATGTTCGACCCCGCCTCGCGGGCCGCCGGCTGATCGGCGGCGGCGTAGACGCCGGCGACCTCCAGCAGCAGTTCGTCGATGCGCTGCATCGCCTCGCCGCCCTGGGTCTTCAGCATCGACGAGGCCGGGCCGGGGTTCTTGCCGGACGACAGCGCGGCCAGGATGCGCTGCTCGGAGACCTCGATGGCCTGGACGGCGATCTCGGTCTCCATCAGCCGGCGCCGGAAGTCGGCCTCATCCAGCAGGCCGGCCTCACGGGCGGACTTGCGCAGCCGCTCGAGCATCACCTTCAGGCCGGGCGCCGAGCCGCCGCCGCGCTCGAATTCCAGCAGGTACTTGGCGACCGTCCAGCCCTGGTTCTCCTCGCCGAGACGCCCGGAGACCGGGACCCGGACGTTCTCGAAGAACACCTCGTTGACTTCGTGCTCGCAGGCCAGGGTGATGATCGGCCGGACCTTGATCCCAGGCGTCTGCATGTCGAGCAGCAGGAAGGTGATGCCGGCCTGCGGCTTGCCCTCGGCCAACGTCCGGACCAGGCAGAACATGCGGTTGGCCCAGTGCGCGTGGGTGGTCCAAAGCTTGGACCCATTCAGTACGTAGTCGTCGCCGTCGCGCTCGGCCCGCAGCTTCAAAGCGGCCAGGTCCGAGCCGGCGCCGGGTTCGGAGTAGCCCTGGCACCAGTAATCCTCGCCCGACAGGATGCGCGGCAGGTAGTGCGCCTTCTGCGCCTCGCTGCCGTAGCCCATGATCACCGGCCCGACCATGCGCAGGCCCATGGGGGCCAGGCTGGGCGCGCCCGCCCGCGCGCACTCGGCGGCGAAGATGTGCCGCTGCATCTCGTTCCAGCCAGGGCCGCCATAGACCTTAGGCCAGCTTGGCGCGGCCCAGCCCTTGGCGTGCAGGATCTTCTGCCAGGGCAGACTGTAGCGCTTGTCGATGAAGACGCTGGTGGCGCGGCGTCCGGCCTCACGCAGGTCGGGGGGCAGCGCCTCCTCCAGGAAGGCGCGCACCTCGTCGCGGAAGGCCAGTTCTTCGGCGGTCAGATCCAGGTTCACTTGGCGGGCGTCCTAGAAACGTCCGCGCAAGGTAACGCCGTAAGTCCTCGGCGGCGCAAGGAAAGTCGCGAAGGTCCCGGTCTGTAGCGGCTGGTCGACGACGACCTGGTTGTAGTCCTCGTCGGTCAGGTTCTGGGCCCACAGTTCGGCCGACCAGCGCTCGTCCTGGCTGGCGAGCACCAGACGCGCATTGACCAAGGTCAGCGGCGGCTGGGACTTCAGCGGGTCGAGGTTCGAGCCGGTGTTGTACTCCGAGGTGTACTTGGCCGAGAGGCTGGCGCGGAACTCGAGGGTCTCGCTGACCGGGCGCTCGTAGCTGACGGTGCCCGCCGCCGACCACAGCGGGGCGTAGGAGAGGCGGGTGTTCGGCAGGCGCGGCGAGATCCCCGCCGGCGGTGCGAAGTCGCCGAACTGGGTCTCGGCGTAGGTGACGCCGCCGGAGAAGCTGAGCCCCTCGACCGGCGGGCGCCACATCAGGTCGACGTCGACGCCGCGCGAGATCACTTCCGGGATCGAGGCGACCAGCCAGCTGATGCCGGTGTAGGTGTTGAGCTGGAAGTCCTCGTAGGTCTGGTGGAACAAGGCGGCGTTGGCGACCAGGCCGTAGTCGGCGGTGTTGGTTTTCACGCCGAGCTCGTAGCTGACCACGGTTTCGGCCGGGAAACTGGTGTCGGGATTGATCACGCCGGCGGCCAGGCGCGCGCGGTCGAGGTTGAAGCCGCCGCTCTTGAAGCCTTCGGCGTAGGAGGCGTAGGCCATGACCCCTTCGTTGAAGCGGTAGCTGGCTTTCAGGGTGCCGCTCCAGCGGCCCTCGCTCTGCTCCTGGTTGGTGACCACGTTGTTGAAGGCCGGGTCCGAGTGCGGCGCGCAGATCGCTCCGCGCGCGGCGGCCGGGATCGGGCGGACCAGGGCCGCGGCGCAGGCGTTGGCCGGAGCGGCGTTGGTGTAGTGGCTGCGGACCGACTTCTCGTCGTCGGAGTAGCGCAGGCCGAGGGTGAGCTCGAGCGCCTCGGTGACCTTCCAGCTGTTGTTGGTGAACAGCGCCCAGCCCTTGGAATTGTGGTCATAGCTGTCGCGCGGTCCCGTGCCGGCCGGGAAGTTGGTCCCGAACGGCAGGCCGGTCAGCACCGAGACGAAGGCCGGGTTGGGGCTGCCGGTCGCCGCCGACAGCAGCAGCCCGAAGTAGGGCTCGTAGGCCGTGCCGAAGGTGGTGGCCGCGGCGGCCTTCAGGTCCTCGTCCGAATAGAAGGCGCCGATCAGCCAGTTCACCGTCTCGGTGGCGCCGGCGAGGCGAACTTCCTGCGAGAACGCCTTGATCTCGTTGAAGCTCGAGCCGTCCGCCGCTCGATACCAGATGTCCGCCGACGAGAAGTCGATGTCCGAGCCGTTCTCCGCGCGCCAGTCGCGGAAGGCGGTGATCGAGGTCAGGACCAGATCCTCGTTGATGTCCCAGTCGAGCTGGGCCGAGACGCCCTGGTCGGTGATCTTCGAGCCCATGTCGCGGTTGGCGTTGGCGATCCGCGCGCCGGGGTTCGGCGGGCGCTGGACACCTTCGTCCGCGGCCAGCGCGTCGACCAGCGCCGCCGTCGGCCCCGCGACGGTGACGAAGTTCACGCAGCAATGCTCGTCGCGGTTCGAATAGTCGGCCAGCAGCTTGATGCTGAGGCTGTCGGTCGGGGTGAACAGCAGCTGGCCGCGGACGGTGTAGTAGTTCTGATCGGTGTCGTCGGTGCGGGTGCGAGGTCCGGCTCCGACGTGGACGTCGGCGAAGCCGTCGCGCTCGCGCTTGGCCGCATAGAGGCGGCCAGCCAGCTTGTCCGCGACGATCGGGCCGGTCACGCTGCCGGCCACGCCGAGCGCGCCGTAGTTGCCGACCGTGAGTTCGCCCGCGGCTTCGAAGTCGAAGGAGGGGGCCTTGGTCAGCACGTTGATGACGCCGGCCGAGGTGTTCTTGCCGAACAGGGTGCCTTGCGGGCCCTTCAGGATCTCGACGCGCTCCAGCTCGCCGAGGTCGCCGAAGGCCACGCCGCTGCGGGCGCGGTAGACCCCGTCGATGACCGTGCCGACCGAGGATTCCAGGCCGGGATTGTCGCCGATGGTGCCGACGCCGCGGATCCGCGCCGAGGTCTGGGCTTCGCTGGTCGACGAGGTCACGCTGAGGCCGGGGGCCAGGACCTGCAGGTCCTTGATGTCCCGAACGCCCGCATCCTGAAGTTGCCGCTGCGGAAGGGTGGTGACGACGATCGGCACGTCCTGCAGGTTCTGCTCGCGCTTCTGGGCCGTGACCACGAGTTCGGCGACGGTCCCCGATTCCTGCGCGGCGGCCGGAACTGTCGCGCAGGCGAACGCGAGCACCGCCCATGAGGCGGTCGTCAGTGCTTGTTTCATCTTCCCTCCCGCAGCCGGCTGCGCCGGCGAACCGTTCTTGCACGTCGCCGTCTTGTCGCGGCGAGGCGGGAATGCTTGCGGAAAAAGGCTTTGAGGGACAAGCTAACGGATGTGATAGGCGCCGCAGGGGAGGCAGGCCGTCGTGGCGTTGAGCGCTGAGTCTCACGAGGAGTACGAGCTGATCGAAGGCCTCGCGGCGCAAGTGCGCGACCGCGGCCGGGAAATCGATCTGCCGTACATCGCGGTCAGCGCCGACATCGGCGACCCCGAACCGATGCGCGACCGGCACGGCCGGCCATTCGCCGAAACGTTGTTTCAGTGGCTCGACCCAGGATTGCAGTACTGGAAGGACCGCGGCTTCGCGCTGCGTTCGGCCTTCGTCTTCGCCTGCCGCTACACGGCTGAGCCCTTCTACTTTCAGGACGGCCGCTTCGGCGCCTGGCGGCCTTCGCGCCGGTTGGCGGCGATCGACGTCGTGCAAAGCGCCGACACGGTCGAGATCGGCACCGCGATCATCGCACCGGCGCACCTGCCCGGCGGCGTGATCGGGGCGATCGTCTGGGCCTCGCCGGAGGTGTTCGACGTGCGGCCGGTGTTCGAGCAGCGGGCGGCCGAACTCTCGATCCTCTCGCTGCGCTTCATGGCCGCTTACAACGATCGCGGCTTGTCGCCGAACGGTCTCGTCCACCTGACCCGGCGCGAGATCCAGTGTCTGAAGTGGGCGGCCAAGGGCAAGACGGACGGCGAAATCGCCGAGATCGTGAAGATCTCGATGCCGACCGTCCGCTTCCACATGCGCAACGCCGCCGACAAGATGGGTGTCGCGGGCCGGCCGCAGGCGGTCCACCGCGCCTCGGTGCTCGGCTATGTCGGCGAGCGGAGACCGGCCGGCCGCGCCTGAAGCTTGCATCGGGTTTCGGCGACGATGCGTCGGCCGGCCGGCGCTGGGCGTTAGGGTCCTCACCACCCTCCCACGGGGCAAGGCAGGAGACCTCAGGATGATGCACGCGATCTACGCCCTGGCGCTTGCGCTGGCGTCGGCGGCGACGCCCTCCGAGCGGCCGTCGACGCCGTTGATGGCGCACAGCAGCGGCCTGCCGGTCACCGAGGTCACGATCGAAGGTCACGGCCCGTATCGGTTCGTGATCGACACCGCCGCCAGCAACACCGTCGTGCTGCCCAGCCTGCATGCGGCCTTGCCGGTGAAGCTCGAGAAGACCGGCGGACTGGAGGTCAATGGCGCGGCCGGCAGTGCGGAGGTCGCTACCGTCGCCATCCGGGCGCTGGAGACGCAGGGCCGGCGGTTCACGGGGCTGACGGCGTTCGACCTGCCGCCTGGGCCGGTCGATGCGCTGCAGGTGCATGGGATCCTCGGCGCCGACGTCCTCGCCGAGGGCGTTCTCGACGTCGATCTGGCCCAGGGGCGATGGGCGCTGCGCGATGAGATTCCGAGCTTGCCGGCTTCGGCGGCCACGTATCGGGCCGCGATCACGCTCGACGACGCCTTGGCGCCGCGGGTGAGGGTCTGGCTGGACGGCTACGCGATCGACGCGGTCGTCGACACCGGGGCGCGGGTGACGATCGTCAACTGGCGCGCGGCGAGCCTGCTTGGCCTGACCCCGGAAAGCGAAGGGCTGCGCGCGGGCAGCGCGGTCAAAGGCGTCAGCGGCCACGTGAGCGCCAACGCGGTCCACACCGCACGAAAGCTGGAGGTGGCCGGCGCGCTCATCGAGCGCCCGGAGTTCCGGATCGCCGATCTGCCGGTGTTCGAGGTGGTCGGCATGGCCGACAGACCGGCGATGATCCTGGGAATGGACCACCTGGGCCGCTACCGCACCATCGTCGACTACAAGGGCCTGGTGCTGGTCTTGGTCGCCCCGGCGGGCTGAGGTCTGGCGGAAGGGGTGGGATTCGAACCCACGGTAGGCTCTCACCTACGGCGGTTTTCAAGACCGCTGCCTTAAACCACTCGGCCACCCTTCCGGAAGGAGGGGCCTATAGCAGGGGTCGGGCGGCGTCTCCACCCATCGTCGATGCTTAATGAAAATCGCCTTTGCGTTAACCATGGCTCAAGTCTGGCGCGCGAACATGGCCGCCAGCGCTGGGGAGCGTAGAGATTTGAAAGAGGGAGCGGCCATGGCCCGCATCCGTTCGCGCACGCCGGTTCGCGGCGTCGTCGTCGTGCTTATGGGAACCGCAGCGCTGGCCGCCTGCGCCACGCCCCAGCCGCGTTACGCCGCTAAGCATCCGACCGCAGGTCCGACGCCGGGGCAACTGCCGAACGGGGCAGGGGGCCGCTACAAGGTCGGCTCGCCCTACGAGGTTGGCGGCGTCTGGTATGTGCCCAAGGAAGAGCCTGGCTACGACCAGGAGGGGACCGCCACCTGGTACGGCCAGTCGCACCATTTGAAGACCACGGCCAATGGCGAAGTCTTCGACCGCTACGCGCTGTCGGGCGCGCACACGACCCTGCCGCTGCCGTCGATCGTCGAGGTGACCAATCTCGACAACAACCGGACCGTCCAGGTCCGCGTCAACGACCGCGGCCCGTTCAAGGGCGGCGCAGTGATCGATGTTTCGCAGGAGGCCGCGCGCCAGCTCGGCTTCGAGCAGCAGGGCACGGCGCGGGTGCGCGTGCGCTATGTCGGTCCCGCCCCATTGGGCGCGCCGGATGCCGGTCTGCGCTATTCGGCCTACACCCCGGCGCCTGCGCCCTCGCAGCTGCCGCCGGCGCCGACGCCATATGCGGGCCTGAACCCCGGTCCGGTCGAGACGCCGGTGGCCTCACAGCCCTTGGCCCCGTTGGCGCCCGTGGCGTCGGCCCCTGTTCAGGCGTCGCCGGCCAGCGGCGGGCTGATCTATCGGGTCCAGGCCGGCGCGTTCTCCGATCCCGCCAACGCCCAACGCGTGGTCAGCCAACTCGGCTCTGCGGTCGTCGCCAAGGTCGAGCCGTTCCAGCGCGCCGACGGCATGACCCTGTATCGGGTGATGGTCGACGGGACGGCGGACGAGGGCGAGGCCTTCGATCTGCGCGATCGGGTGGCGGCCTACGGCTTCACCGAGGCGCGGGTGGTGCGTCCCGGCGCCTGAGCCGCATCGCCGCCGGCGACAGTTGAGCGCTGGACAAACGGGCCGAAGCGGCCATTTTGGCCGGCGTGACGCGTGGGCGGTTCATCACTTTCGAAGGCGGCGAGGGCGCGGGCAAGTCGACGCAGGTCCGGCGCCTGGTCGCGCGCCTGCAGGCCGCCGGCCATGACGTGGTCGCCACGCGCGAACCGGGCGGCTCGCCGGGCGCCGAGGCCATCCGCAACCTGGTCCTGAAGGGCGACGCCGACCGCTGGAGCCCGGCCACCGAGACCCTGCTGATGTACGGGGCGCGCCGCGATCATATCGAGCGGACCATCCTGCCGGCGCTGGAGCGCGGCGCCTGGGTGGTCTGCGACCGCTTCGCCGATTCCACCCGGGCCTATCAGGGCGGAGCCGGCGGCGTCGATCCCGCCTTTATCACCGCCCTGGAGACTTTTGTCCTGGCGGACGTTCGGCCAGACTTGACGCTGGTCTTCGACCTGCCGGTCGAGGTCGGCCTGGCCCGCGCCGAGGCCTTCGCCAAGGCCGACGGCCATGCCGAGACGCGCTTTGAATCCAAGGGGCTGGCGTTCCATGAGCGCCTGCGCGCGGCGTTCCGCGCCATCGCCGCGGCCGAGCCCGACCGCTGCACGCTGATCGACGCCTCCCAGGGCATGGAGGAGGTCGAGGGCCAGGTGTGGCGGGCTGTCGAGGGCCGGCTGGTCCATGGCTGACGCTGCGCCCCATCCGCGCCAGGTCTTCGACCTGAAGGGGCACGAGGCGGCCGAAACGGCGTTCGAAGAGGCGCGCGGCCGCGGGCGGCTGCACCATGCCTGGCTGCTGACAGGGACGGAGGGCGTGGGCAAGGCGACGTTCGCCTTTCGCGCCGCCCGCCGGCTATTGGGCGCTCCCCACAATCCCGCCTACGGGGTGCTGGGCGCCTCGCCCGACCATCCGGTCAGCCGCCAGATCATCGCCCGCTCGCACCCCGACCTGATGGTGCTGGAGAAGATCGGCGAAGACGGCAAGCCGCGTAAGCTGATCCCGGTCGACGAAGCTCGTAAGCTCACGGACTTCTTCTCCAAGTCCCCGGCCTCGGCGCCGCATCGCGTGGCGATCATCGACGCCGCGGACGACCTGAACGTCAATGCCGCCAACGCCGTCCTGAAGACCCTGGAGGAGCCGCCGCCGCGCGGGGTGATCCTGCTGGTCTCGCATGCGCCGGGCGGCCTGCTGCCGACGATCAAGTCGCGCTGCCGGCGGCTGGGATTCCAGCCGTTGCCGGAGGATGCGGTCACCGCCTTCGTCGAGGCGCGGACCACCGCCAACGCCGAGGACGCGATTCGGCTGGCGCGGATGTCGAAGGGGGCGCCGGGCAAGGCGCTCGCACTCGCCCTGGCCGGCGCGGTGGCGGTCGACGACGCGGCCAAGGAGATCCTGCAGTCGCTACCCGCCGTCGACGAGGCGCTGGCGCTGTCTCTCGCCGATCGCTTCCGCGGGGCGGAGGGCGCGGCGCAGTTCAATCTGCTGCTGGAGCGGCTTGCCGAGCGCGTGCACGGCCACGCCATGCGGCTGGCGGCCGAGGGCTATGGCGGGCTTGATCGCTGGGCCGGAGCATGGGAGACGCTGCAACGCCTTCCGCGGGAGGTCGAGGCCGTCAATCTCGACCGTGCGGACGCGTTCTTCACGGCTCTCACCGAACTGCGCGCCGCCGCGCGCGCCTGAAAATTCCGAATGCTGATCGACAGCCACGTAAACCTGCACGCGCACCAATTCGACGAAGACCGCGACGAGGTGATCGCCCGCGCCCGCGCCGCCGGGATCGAGCTGATGGTCAACATCAGCGACAAGGTCTCCGGATTCGCCGCAGTGCGCGCCCTGGCCGACCATCCCGACATCTGGTGCACGGTGGGCACGCACCCGCACGAGGCCAAGGAGAACCCGGACCTTTCGGCGGCCGACCTCGTCGCGCTCGCCGCGGACCCGCGCGTGGTCGGGATCGGCGAGACCGGGCTCGACTTCCACTACGACCTCAGCCCCCGCGACATTCAGGCCAAGGTGTTCCGCCAGCACGTCGCCGCCGCGCGCGAGACCGGCCTGCCGCTCGTCGTCCACACCCGTGAGGCCGACGAGCTGATGGGCGACATCCTCGAGGAGGAGTACGCGGCCGGCCCGTTCAAGATGCTGATGCACTGCTACACGTCCGGCCCCGAGCTGGCGGCGCGGGCCGCGGCGCTGGGCGCCTGGTTCTCGGTGTCGGGCATCGCCACGTTCAAGGCCGCCGAGGACGTGCGAGCGCTTGTGCGCGAGATGCCGGCCGACCGCATCATCGTGGAGACGGACTGCCCCTATCTGGCGCCCGTGCCGCATCGCGGGCGACGTAACGAACCGGCCTATCTGCCGGACGTGCTGGCCAAGCTGGCCGAGATCCGTGGTTGGTCGAGGGACGACGCGGAGCAACGGACCGAGAACGCGTTCTTTGCCCTGTTCGACCGGATCCCGCGGCCATGAGCGGTCGACTGGAGTTCACGATCCTGGGCTGCGGGTCGTCGGGCGGGGTGCCGCGGGCCGACGGCGACTGGGGCGCCTGCGATCCGGCCGAACCGAAGAACCGCCGCCGCCGCTGCTCGCTGCTGGTCCGCCGGGCGGGGCAGGGGGCGGAGAACGACACCACCCTGATCGTCGACACGTCGCCCGATCTGGTCTGGCAGACCTCGCAGGCCGGCGCGAAGCGGCTGGACGGCGTGTTGCTGACCCACGATCACGCGGACCAGACCCACGGCATCGACGACATCCGCGCCTTCTTTATCCGCCAGCGGGCGCGGATCCCTTGCTACATGGACCCGCCGACCGCGCTCAGCATGCAGCGGCGGTTCGGCTACATCTTCCAGGGCGAGAACGGCTATCCGGCGATCGGCGACATTACGCCCATAGCGCCGCACGGCCAGGCCTGGAGCGTCGATGGCCCATCCGGCGCGATCCCGGTCGTCACCTTCGATCAAGACCATGGCGGTGTGAGGTCTGTCGGATATCGCTTTGGAAACGTGGCGTATTCCAGCGATGTGGTCGGGTTGGACGAGGCGGCGTTCGAGGCCCTGAGCGGCCTGGATGTGTGGATCCTTGATGCGCTGCGCTGGCGGCCGCATCCGACCCATGCCCACGTCGACCTGGCGCTGGAATGGATCGCGCGCGTGCAGCCGCGCCGGGCGATCCTGACCAACATGCACATCGACCTCGACTATGCCGAGTTGGCGGCGCGTCTGCCCGACGGGGTCGAGCCGGCCTTTGACGGCATGCGCTTCGAACATGAACTGAACGGCGATTTGTCATGATTTCCTCGCTGCTTAAGCTTGGCTTTTTGGCGTCCAAGAACGGCACGAGCATGCGCGCCATCGTCGACGCCGCGGGCGCTGGCGCATTGCCGGCCGAGCCGCGGCTCGTCGTCAGCAACAATCGCAAGGCCGCAGCCCTGGAGTTCGCAGCTGAGCGCGGCGTGCCGAGCCTGGTGATCCCCACGCAGTCGGACCCAGACGCCGCGGACGCGGCGCTCTGCGCGGCGCTGGAGGCTGCGGGGGTCGAGCTGGTGATCCTGTCGGGCTATCTGCGCCATCTGGGGCCGCAGACCCTGGGCCGCTATCGCAACCGCATCCTGAACATCCATCCGGGCCTGCTGCCGGCGTTCGGCGGCGAGGGGATGTACGGCCGCCGGGTGCACGAGGCGGTGATCGCCGCCGGGGTCGCCGAGAGCGGGGCGACGATCCACGCCGTCGACGAGATCTACGACCACGGGCCGGTGATCGAACGGCGGACGGTCACGGTGCAGCCTGGCGATACGCCGGAAGATCTCGAGGCGCGGGTGGCCGCCATCGAGCCAGGCTTCTTCATCGAGACCCTGGCCCGCATCGCGTCCGGCGACCTGCGCCTGCCGGACTAGCCGGCGTCCTTCGCCAGCGTCTTGACGATCTTCACCCGCGAGAAGTCCTCGGCGGCGCGCCGCTCGAAGCCGAACGCCTTGGCCGTGGTCAGCATGCCGGTGTTTTCCCGCGCCACGTCGCCCCAGACTTCCGACAGCCCCTTGGCCGCGGCGTAGTCGAGGATTTCGCCCAGCAGCAGCCGGCCCAGGCCCTTGTGCTGCTGATCGGTGCGGACCATCAGCGCGAACTCGGCGGTCTGGCCTTGCGGGTCGCCGGCCAGACGCGAGACGCCGATGATCTTTTCGCCGTCGTCGACGACCAGCGCCATCTCGCGGTCGTAGTCGATCTGCGACAGGCGTTCTGGCCAGCCCGGCGGCAGGGTGCGGAAACCGGAGCGGAACCGCAGGCGCACGTCCTCGGCGCTGCTGGCCTCGACCATGGCGGCGATGGCCGGACCGTCCTGCGGGCGGATCGCCCGCAGCGTGACCGTCTGGCCGCCGACCTTGATCTGGCGTTGCAGGCGGTCGGGGTAGGGGAGGATGGCCATCCGCCCGGGCGCTTCGTCCGGGGCCCGCAGCCGGATCCGCGCCGCCAGGGCGAGGGCGCCGGACGCGTCGGCGAGCAGGGGATTTATGTCGAGCTCGGCGATTTCGGGTTCGCCGGCGGCGATCTGCGAGACCCGGACGATCACGTCGGCGATGGCGTCGAGGTCGGCGGCCGTGTGGTCGCGGAAGCCCTGCAGCAGACGCGAGACCCGGGTGCGGCCGATCATGTCGCGGGCCAGCACGTCGTCGAGCGGCGGCAGGCCGATCACGTGGTCGGCGGTGACCTCGACGCTGATCCCGCCGGCGCCGAACATCACGATCGGTCCGAACAGGCTGTCCTGGGCGATCCCGACCAGCAGCTCGCGCGCTTCGGGGCGATGGACCAGCGGCTCGACCACCAGTCCCTCGATCCGCGCCTGCGGGCGGGCCTTGGCGACCCGCGCCAGCATGGCCTGGGCCTCGATCTGGGTCTCCAGCGCGCCTTCGAGGCCGAGCACCACGCCGCCGAGCTCGGACTTGTGGCTGACGTCCGGCGACAGGATCTTCAGCGCCACCGGACCGCCGATCTCCTCGGCGATGCGGCCGGCCTCCTCTGGCGTCGCCGCATCTCGGCCTTCCAGCGCCGGGACGCCATAGGCCTTGAGCACCTCACGCGCTTCCGGGTCGGTCAGGGTGAGGCGGCCGTCGGCGCGGGCCTTGGCGATCACCGCGCGGGCCGCCGCGCCGTCCGGCGCGGCCATGGCGCCGGGCGTGCGGATCAGCGCTTCCTGGTTCTTGCGGTGATCGACCAGATGCATGAAGGCGCGGACGGCTTCGTCGGGCGTCTCGTGCGCCGGGACGCCCGCGGCCGCCAGCCGGCGACGGCCCTCGGCGACGGCGGTCTGGCCCATCCAGGCGCTGAGCACCGGGCGATGGTAGCGCTTGGCCTTCAGCACCTCGACCACGGCGTCGGCGGCGGCGGTGCTGTCCTCGACCGCCGTCGGGCAGTTCATCACCAGCACGGCGTCGGCGTTGCGATCTTCCAGCAGAATCTCCAGCGCCCGGGCGTAGACCGGGGCGTGGGTGTCGCCGAGGATGTCGACCGGATTGGCCCCGGACCAGTACTTGGGTGCGGTGGCGGCCAGCTTCTCCATGGTTTCAGGCGACAGTTCGGCCAGCCGGCCGTCGCGGGCTTCCAGGGCGTCGGCGGCCATCACCCCGGCGCCGCCGCCATTGGTGAGGATCGCCAGGCGGTCGCCGTAGACCCGCATCCCGGCGCCGAGGGTGGAGACCGCGTCGAACAACTCGCGCAGACCGCCCACGCGCAGCATGCCGGCGCGTCGGAAGGCGGCTTCGTAGACCAGGTCGGCGCCGGCGAGGGCGCCTGTGTGCGAGAAGGCGGCCTGGGCGCCAGCCTTGCTGCGGCCGGCCTTGACGACGACGACGGGCTTGGCGCGCGAGGCGATGCGGCCGGCGGTCATGAACTTGCGCGCGTCGGTGATGCTCTCGACATAGAGCAGGACGCCGTGGGTGTCGTAGTCGAGCGCCAGATAGTCGAGCAGGTCGCCGAAATCGACGTCGGCCGCGTCGCCGATGGTCAGGACGTGCGAGAACCCGACCCCGCGGGCGTGGGCCCAGTCGATCGCCGCGGCCGCGACGGCGCCGGACTGCGAGACCAGCGCCAGGCCGCCGGGCGCCGGCGACAGGTGCGCAAAGCTGGCGTTGATGCCTTGGCGCGGCGACATGAAGCCCAGGCAGTTGGGTCCCAGAATCCGCATCAGGGTCGGCTTGGCGGCGTCCAGCATCTGCTGGCGCAGAGCCGCATCGACGCCGGCGCTGATCACGATCGCCGCCCGGCAGCCGGCCTGGGCCAGTTCGGCGACGATCGTCGGCACCGAGGGCGCTGGCGTAGCGATCACCGCCAGGTCCGGGACCATCGGCAGTTCGGCGACGCTGCGATAGGCGATCGACGAGCGGATCGCCTTGGCGCTCAGCGACACCGGTAGCACCGGGCCGGAGAAGCCGCTTTCCAGCAGATTGCGCGACAGGACCTGGCCGACCGAACCGGGCGCATTGCTGGCGCCGATCACCGCGATCGCATTGGGATGAAACAGCGCATCGAGGTTTCGCGTCGTCATGCCGGGGCTCCGCGCCTCAGCCAGGGGATTCTGGCCGGAGCGGCCAAGACACCGCGCGCCGGCCTGTCGATCAAGTCAGCTTGGCGCTTAGCGGCGAATCCCGGAGGGTCGGGCCGTCGCATCCAGACAGATCAGCACCCGCAATTGCCGATAATATTCCTTAGGCGAGAAATGTATTGCGAGAGCCAAGCCGGATCCTGAGAGCCTGATCGGCTCGATCGCCTCGCCCTGTCGCGCGATTCTCGCCCCTGGATCACATTAGGTCGGCGCCAGCCGCAGCACGGCCCCCAGGCCAACCTTAGACCTGCGACAGGCTGAGGACGTTTCCGTCCGGGTCGGTGAACCAGGCGACCTTGGCGACGCCGTCTGGTGAGGTCCAGATTCCGTCGGCGTCCTGGCCCATGCCGTCGTAGATCGTGAAGGTTACGCCACGCACCTGGAAGTTCTTAACGGCGGCGCAGATGTCTTTGACGTTCCAGCCGAAAACCGGATGCGGATGCGGGCTGAAGTTCGGCAGAGCCGTCAGGCGTATCAGCGCCCGCTCGACGTCGAGAAAGACCCCGAACGGATCTGAGCTACGGACGGCGAGCCCTAGCACCTCCTCGTAGAACTGCAGCGCCCGCTCGCGATCGGCGACATGGATGAATGCGACTGGAACTCCGGAGATGCTCATCGGCGGCTCCCGTGCGGCTGGACCTGTTCGGAGAGCCCATCACAGGCCTGGGGCGCGGTCCAGGGCGTGTCGAGAGTGACCGGATCGTCATCGCGGGTTTGGCGCCTGACGGCGAAATGGCGCTTGCCAGAAATTCCAATACGGCATTAAATGACCAAACAGTCACCGAATGGCGCGACATGAGCACGATCAAGATCGACGACATCGCCTTCGTCCGCTTCCAGGCGCCGGACCTCGCGCAGATGCGGGCGTTTCTCGAGGATTTCGGCCTGTCGGTCGCTGAGTACGGTGGCCGTCTGTACGCCCGCGGCAGCGGCGAGAGCCCCTTCCTGCACGTGACGGAGCTTGGAGAGCCAGGCTTCGCGGGCCTTGGTCTGCGGGCCGCCTCGCGCGCCGATCTGGATGCCCTGGCGGCGGCGGAAGGCGCGCAGGTCGAGCCGCTGGACGCCCCTGGCGGCGGCCATGTGGTCCGATTGACGGATCCGGACGGTCGTCTGGTCGAGGTCGTGGCTGGGCAGGCCCCGGCCCCGCCGCTCCCCCTCCCCGAACGGGAGGCCTGGAACACCGCGGCCGCCCGCCGACGTCTGCGCCAGACCAAGCGGGTGAGCGGCGGTCCGGCCCATGTCGTGCGGCTCGGGCACTGCGTCCTGAACGTCTCCGACTTCCGCGCCGTCGAGCGCTGGTACAAGGACCGGTTCGGCTTCATCACGTCCGACGAGATCGCGCTGACGCCTGAATTTTCGGTCGGAGCCTTCCTGCGCTGCGATCGCGGCGACGCGCCGACCGATCACCATACGCTGTTCCTGATCCAGGCGCCCTCGGGCCCCGGTTTCAACCACGCCGCCTTCGAGGTCGCCGACTTCGACGACCTGATGGCCGGCCACCAGACGCTGAAGGACGCCGGCCGCCACGCCGAGTGGGGCGTGGGCCGTCACATTCTGGGCAGCCAGATCTTCGACTACTGGCGCGACCCCTGGGGCCACACCCTCGAGCACTGGACCGACGGCGACCTCTTCACCGCCGCCGACGGCTCCAACGTCGCCAGCCTCACCGACCTGATGGGGGTCCAGTGGGGCCCGGCCGCCCCGCCCACCATGGGCTGAGCGGCAGCTTTTACGGAGAATCTCGCATGAAGCTCGCGACCTTTCGGGCCGGCGGCGCGCCGGAGCTCGGCGTCGTCAACGGCGATCGCATCATTCCGCTGAACCGCGCGGCGCCCGGGCTGCCGGCCGACATGATCGGCCTGATCGCGGCCTGGCCGCAGGCGGAGCGCGAGGTCCGCGCCATCGAGGCGGCGGCGACCGGCGCCCTGCCCCTGGATCAGGTCCGCCTGCTGGCCCCGATCCGGCGGCCGGGCAAGATCATGGCCATCGGCCTGAACTATGCCGACCACATCGCCGAGAGCAATCTGGGCACGCCCGAGCATCAGGTCTGGTTCTCCAAGGCGCCGACCGCGGCCAACGGTCCGTTCGATCCGATCGACGTGCCCAAGGTCTCGCAGGCGCTGGACTACGAGGCCGAGATGGTCGCGGTGATCGGGACCGGCGGCCGCCACATCGCCAAGGCCGACGCGGCGAAGGCGGTGTTCGGCTACTGCGTCGGCAACGACGCCACCGAGCGCGCCTGGCAGCACCGGACCCCGCAGTGGGTGATCGGCAAGTCCTTCGACACCCACGCCCCGTTCGGCCCCTGGATCACCACGGCCGACGAGGTCGCCGATCCCCATGCGCTCGGCATCCGCTGCCAGGTCAACGGCGAGACGCGCCAGGATTCCAACACCCAGCATCTGGTGTTCAATGTCTGGGACCAGATCGAGCACCTGTCGCAGGCCATGACGCTGGAGCCAGGCGACCTGATCTTCACCGGCACGCCGGGCGGCATCGGCGCGGCGATGAAGCCGATGCAGTTCCTCAAGGCCGGCGACGTGGTGCGCATCGAAATCGATCGCCTGGGCGCCATCGAGAACCCTTGCGCACCGGAGCCTGACCGTGGCTGAGGGCGACTTCGATTGCGATGTGCTTGTCGTCGGGATGGGCCCGGTGGGGGCGATGCTCGCCCTGCTGCTGGCCCGCGGCGGCGTCAGCGCCATCGCCCTGGACAAGGACACCGAGGTCTATCCCCTGCCCCGCGCCGCGCACTTCGATCACGAGATCATGCGGCTGTTCCAGCAGGTCGGGATCGCCGAAGAGGTCGGGCGCGCCGCCCAGGCGGCGCCGGCCTATGAGTTCCGTGCGGCGGACGGCCAGGTGCTGATGCGCATCGACCTGCCGCAGCTGGCGCCGTGCGGCTGGGCCGCCGGCTACATGTTCCACCAGCCGGCGGTCGAGAACGCGCTGCGTGCGCGCCTGGAGACCGACCGGCTGGCGCAAGTGCGGCTGGCGCAGCGCTTCGTGGGCCTGGAGCAGGACGCCGACGGCGTGACGGCGACGATCGCGGGTCCCGGCGGCGAGGCGCAGATCCGCGCCCGCTACCTCGTCGGCTGCGACGGGGCCTCCAGCGCGGTGCGCGAGGCGATCGGCGGGACGCTGGACGACTATCGCTTCGACGAGCCCTGGCTGGTGATCGACGCGGTCGTCGAACCGGGCGCGCGGCTGCCGGACGTGAACCTGCAGATCTGCGACCCGGCGCGCCCGACCACCTGCGTGCTGATGGGCCCTGGCCGGCATCGCTGGGAGTTCATGCTGCTGCCGGGGGAGGCCGCCGAGCAGGTGCTGGACGACGGCTTCATCGCCCCGTTGATCGAAGCCTGGGACTGCGGACCGGTGCGGATCGAGCGCAAGGCAGTCTATCGCTTCCATGGCCTGGTGGCCAAGGACTGGCGCGCCGGCCGCGTGCTGCTGGCCGGCGACTCCGCGCACCAGATGCCGCCCTTCGCCGGCCAGGGCATGTGCTCGGGCCTGCGCGACGCGGCGAACCTGGCCTGGAAGCTGCGAGCGGTGCTGCGCGGTGAGGCGAGCGACGGCCTGCTCGACACCTACCAAGCCGAACGCGAACCGCATGTGCGGACCTATATCGAGCTCGCCATCGGCATGGGCCGCGTGGTCTGCACCCAGGACCCGGCTCTGGCCGCCCAGCGCGACGCCGGCATGTTGGCCCAGCGCGCGGCGGGCGTCGCGCCCCTGCCCCCCGCTGCGCCGGCGCCCCTGGCGAGCGCCGCGGTCATGACCGGCGCCTCGGGCGCGGGATCGCTGTTCCCACAGCCGGTCTGTCCGACGGCCGGGCGGCTGGACGACATAATCGGCGAAGGCCCGTGGCTGATCACGCGTGAGCCTTGTCCTGAGGCGGGCAAGCTTGCGCTCGCGCTTGAGGATCCCCGCCTCGTCCCATTCGCCCAGGACATCGGCGGCTGGCTCGAGCGTCATGGCGCCTCGGCCGTCCTCGTCAGGCCTGATCGCTACGTTTTCGGCGCCGGCGAGCCGGCCGAGTTGGCGGCCGCATATCGTCGCGCGCTGCGTCCCGTCTAGGAGTTCTCATGCTACGTCTGCACCACGCGCCCATGGCTTGCTCGCTCGCCAGCCGCTTCGCGCTGGCCGAGGCCGGCCTGGCCCACGAGATCGCCGTCGTCCGCACCGCCCGCGGCGAGAACCGCACCGAGGACTATCTGCGGATCAATCCGCGCGGCAAGGTCCCGGCGCTGGAGACCGACGAAGGCGTGATCACGGAGTCGACGGCGATCTTGCCTTACATCGCCGACCTGGCGCCGCAGGCCGGGCTGCTGCCGCCGCCGGGGACCATCTCGCGAGCTCAGGCGCAAGCCTGGCTGTCGTTCCTGTCGAGCACCGTCCATGCCGCTTACACCGGCGCCCTGCGGGCCGAGGCCTTCGAGGACTGCGACCCGGAGGCTGTCCGGGCCGTGCATGTGGCGCGGGTCGGCGGGGCCTTGCAGGAGGTCGACGCCCACTTGGCCAAGCAGGACCATCTGCTCGCCGATTTCAGCCTCTGCGATCTCTACCTGCTGGTGTTCCTCCTGTGGCGCGGCGCTCCGGCGGTGGCCGGCAAGCTGCCGCCGCTTCCGAACCTCGACGCCTTCCAGCAAAGGATGCTGGCGCGCCCTGCCCTCGCCGCCATACTCGGCGAGGAAATGAAGCTGATGGCGGGGGGCTAGGGCCAGTGAGCGGCAAGCGGATCGAGCGGGCGCAGCAGACGCGGGCGGCACTGGTGGCGGCCGGAAGGCGGCTGTTTTGCGAGCACCCGGTGGACGCGGTGGCGATCGACGACATCGTCCAGGCGGCCGAGGTGTCGAAGGGCAGCTTCTACAACCACTTCCCGGACCGCGACGCCCTTGTCCGCGAGATCACCGCCGAGATCCGGGCCGAGGTCGAGCGGGCGGTCACCCGCGCCAACGCCGACGTCGCCGACCCGGCCAAGCGCATGGCTCGCGCGGTCTGCGTCTACCTGCGCTATGCGGTCGACGATCCGGAGCGGGCCGGCGTGCTGGTGCGCATGCACAGCGGGCACACCTCGATCTCGACCCCGCTGAACAAGGGCCTGGTCGACGACATCGCCGACGGCCTGGCCCAGGGCCGCTTTGCGGTGGCGACGACGGAGTCGGGCGTCCTCTTCGTCCTCGGCATCGCCCAACTGGCGCTGATCCGCGTGACCCAGGAGCCGACCGCGCCGTTCGCCGTCAGCCTGGCTCAGCAGATGGGCACGCTGTTGCTGCGCGGCCTGGGCGTGCCGGGCGCCGAGCCGGAGGCCATCGCGGCGCAGGCCGCCGACGAGATCGTTCGCCAGGGCGCGTTCCAGGACGCGCCGCCAGCCAAGGGAACGGCCCATTGAGCCCGCGTCCGATCTCGCCGTTCGCCGGCATGGACATCCGCACCCTGGTCGACAACCAGGCGCGCACGCAGGTCGGGCGTTCCTGGCTGAGCTGGGAGCCGCTCGAAGGCGAGCCGGCGAGCTGGACCTATGATGCTTTCGCCGACGTCCTGCGCCGGTTCGCCGCCGGTCTGCAGGCGCGGGGCGTGCAGCCCGGTCAGCGGGTGCTGGTCCACCTCGACAACTGTCCGGAGTCTGTGATCGCCTGGCTAGGCTGCGCCTATGCCGGCGCGGTCGCAGTCACCACCAACGCCAAGTCCAGCGCCGACGAGATCGCCTACTTCGCCCAGCACAGCGGCGCGGTCGGCGCGATCACCCAGCCGCGGTTCGCCGCGTTGGTCGCCGCGGCAGCGCCCGACCTGGCTTGGCGCGTGGTCACCGAGACCGACAACGGCGCGCCGGCCGAGCCGGTCGCCGGCTTCGAACCTTTCGCGGCGATCGACGCCGACCCGGGCGCGCTGGCCGATCGGCCGCACGACCCCTGGGCCGACTTCGCCATCCAGTACACCTCGGGCACGACAGCGCGGCCGAAAGCGGTGCTCTGGACCCACGGCAATGCGCTGTGGGGCGCCAGGTCCTGTGCGCAGAACGAAGACCTGCGGCCGGACGACGTCCACCTGACCCATCTGCCGCTCTTCCACACCAACGCTCAGGCCTATTCGGTGCTGGCCTCGCTGTGGGCGGGCGCGCATGTCGTGCTGATGCCGCGGTTCTCGGCTTCCCGCTTCTGGCCGGTGTCGCTGAAGCACGGCGCGACCTGGACCTCCGTGGTGCCGTTCTGCGTTAAGGCGCTGGCGGCCCAGCCGCTGCCGCCGGCGCACAGCTACCGGTTCTGGGGCAATGCGATCTGCGAGCCTGCCTGGGACAAGCACTTCGGGGTCAAGACCATCGGCTGGTGGGGCATGACCGAGACCATCGCCCACGGCACGGTCGGCTCGGCCAGGCAGCCTGACGCGCCGATGTCGATGGGCCGCCCTGCCCCGGGCTACGACATCCATGTGCTCGACGACGACGGCCGGCCTGTCGCGCCGGGCGAAGCCGGCGACCTGTTCATCGGCGGCCAGCGAGGCCTGTCGCTGTTCAAGGAGTACGCGGGCGACCCCACCGCCACCGCGGCCGCGTTCCGCGACGACGGCCTGTTCATCACCGGCGACCGCGTGCGGCTGGGGCTCGACGGGTTCCTCTATTTCGCCGACCGCTCGAAGGACATGCTGAAGGTCGGGGGCGAGAACGTCGCCGCCTCCGAGATCGAGCGCGTGATCGCCGGCGTCGCGGGCGTCGCCGAGGTCGCCGTCGTCGCCAAGCGCCACCCGATGCTCGACGAGGCCCCGGTGGCGTTCGTGATCCCTGCGGCTGGAGCAGAAGCAGATCTCGAGGCCCGTATCCTCGCCGCCTGCGCTCAGGCGCTGGCCAGTTTCAAGCAGCCGCACGAAGTCCGCCTCGTGGAGAGCCTGCCACGATCGACCCTGGAGAAGGTCGCAAAGGCCGAACTGCGGGCCCTGCTCGCGCAATCCTGAACCCTATTGGAGCTGACGCCATGGCCGTTTCGCCACGCGCTCGTCGCCCGAACATCCTGTTCGTCGTCACCGATCAACAGCAGTCGTTCGTCGATCTGCCGCAGGCGCTGGGCCTGCCCGCGCAGGAGCGGCTGCTGGAGACGGGCGTCGGCTTCACCAATCACCACGTCAACACCACGCCCTGCGGCCCATCCCGCTCGGTGATCTACACCGGCCTGCACACTCAGCAGACCAAGGTGAACTTCAATCCGAACGTCGCGCCGCACCCGCAGCTCAGCCCGCAGGTCCGGACGATCGGCCATCGGTTGCGCGAGCACGGCTATCACACCGCCTACAAGGGCAAGTGGCACCTGTCGCTATTTGGCGATCACAGCGAGCGGGCGCCGGTCTCGCCCGACATGTCGTCGGTCCTGGAGCCCTACGGGTTCTCGGACTTCAACTTCGACGGCGACTGCACGGGGCACGCCTGGACCGGCTATCGGCATGATCGGGCGATCGCCGCGGCCGCTTGCGGGCTGTTGGACGGCCTGAAGTCGAGGGCCGACGAGGGCCAACCGTGGTTCCTGGCCGTGAACTTCGTCAACCCGCACGACATCATGTTCTTCGACGCCACCGGCGAAATGGAGCGCACTCGCCTGGCGCCTGGACTGGTCGGCCCGATGGCGCCGGCTCCCGGCGATCCGTTCTTCCGCCAGACCTGGGATGTCGATCTGCCGCGGAGCCTGCTGCAGGACGACCTGAAGGCCAAGCCATGGGCGCAGCGTGACGAGATCGAGCGCACGGACCTTCTGTTCGGCCAGATCGCCCGCGATGATGTGACGGCGTGGCGTCGCTACCGTGACTACTACTTCAACTGCGTACGGCACATGGACGACCAACTGGGCGTGCTGCTGGACGGACTGGCGGCCACGGGCCAGGCTGACGACACCATCGTGGTGTTCACGTCCGACCACGGCGAGCGCGCCGGCGCCCACGGGATGCGGCAGAAGGGCCTGTCGATCTACAAGGAGAACCTGCGGGTTCCGCTTATCGTTTCCCATCCCGACGCCCCCGGCGGGCGGCTGACGGACGCCTTGAGCTCGGCGGTCGACCTTGTCCCCACCCTGCTGGGCCTGGCCGGCGTCGACGCCGCCGAGCGGGCCGAACGGCACGGCGATCTGCCGGGCCACGATCTGTCCGCCGTCGTGGCCGATCCCAAGGCGACGACTGCGCGCGACACGGCTGGCATCCTCTTCAACTACGAGGTCGCCGGCGGGTGGGACACCCAGGACTTGAAGCGCCGCCTGTCGATGTTCCGCAACGGGCCACCGGCCGAACCGCTGCCGCCGCCTTCACTGGACAAGCGGGTGCTGTTCCGGGGCGTGCACGATGGCCGCTACAAGTTCGCGCGCTACTTCGCGCCCTCGCAGCATCACACGCCGCAGACCTGGGCCCAACTCAGCGCCCACAACGATCTCGAGCTCTACGACACCCTGTCGGACCCCGACGAGATGGTGAACCTGGCTGCGCAGGCCGACCTGCATCGCGAGCTGCTCCTGCGGCTGAGCGGCCAGGTGAACGCCTTGATCGCCGCGGAGGTCGGGATCGACGACGGCGAGAGCCTGCCCGGCCCCAAGGAGGCCTTCAACCAGCTGGTGCTCAGCTGATCTGCGCCATGGGTTGACCTCGGGGCGCCCATGGGTCCAAGCCGCGTCCATGGCGACGATGCGGAGCACTCCCGTGGATTTCTCGAAACTGCAGGCGACCAGCAAGATCACCGACCAGTGGTCCTATCCCCAGGCGCAGGCCAATCGGTCGGGCCTGCTGGCGGTGTCGCCGGGTCACAAGCTCTACTGGGAAGAATACGGAAATCCGGACGGCGAGCCGGTGATGTTCCTGCATGGCGGGCCGGGCGGCGCCTGCGCCCCGGTGATGTCGCGGTTCTTCGATCCCGATCGCTATCGGGTGATCCTGTTCGACCAGCGCGGCTGCGGGAAGAGCGAGCCGACCGTCGCCTCGGCCGGCCCGAAGGTGGCGCTGGCCGAGAACACGACCGATCACCTGGTCGACGACATCAACGCCCTGCGCGAGGCGCTGTCGATCAGCGGCAAGATGCACGTGTTCGGCGGCAGCTGGGGCAGCACCCTGGCGATGGTCTACGCCATCCGCCATCCGCAGAACGTCGCCTCGCTGATCCTGCGCGGCATCTTCCTCGGCGCCCGCGAGGACCTGCTCTACATGTATCAGGGCAACGCCGCGGTGTTCGAGGAGACGCCATTCGAGCTCTCTGAACCTGGCTCCTACGTCACCTATCCGGACGAGTGGAAGGCCTTCGTCGAGCTCATCCCTCCGGCCGACCGCGCGGACATGATGAGCGCCTACAAGGCGATCTTCGACATGACCCCGGCGAGCGACGCCGAGCGGGCGCGCCAACTGCAGGCGGCGGTGGCGTGGTCGGTCTGGGAGGGCACGATCTCGAACATGATCCCCGACAACACCGACTCCGGGAAGTTCGGCGAGGCCGACTTCGCCCTCTGCTTCGCGCAGATCGAGGCGCACTTCTTCGCCAACCACCTGTTCCTGGAGCCCGACTACATCATCCGCAACGCGGCCAAGCTGGCCGGCGTGCCGACCCACATCGTCCATGGCCGGTTCGACCAGGTCTGTCCCCTGCCCCAGGCCTCGCGCCTGGCCGCGACCCTGGCAGAGCTGGGCGCGCCGCCGGCGACGTTCGTGATGACCAACGCCGGCCACAGCGCCATGGAACGCGAGACCGCCATGGCGCTGACCGCGATCATGGACGGCCTTCCGCGGCCTTAGGACGCTCAGCCGCCCTCGATGATCGTCCGGATGCGGGTGGCCAGCTTCTCCATCGGGAACGGCTTGCTGAGCACGTGCATGCCGCGCTCCAGCCGGCCGTTCGAGATCGCCGCGTTCTCGGTGTAGCCGGTGATGAACATCACCTTCAGGTCGGGGCGGCGCAGGCGGGCGGCGTCGGCCATCTGCTTCCCGTTCATGCCGCCCGGCAGACCGACGTCGGTGATCAGCAGATCGATGGCGATGTCGGAATCCAGCAGCTTCAGGCCCGTCGCGGCGTCGGCCGCCTCGATGGCCTGGTAGCCGAGCTCGGCCAGGGTGTCGCTGACCAGCATCCGGATGGTCGGCTCGTCGTCGACGATCAGCACCGTCTCGCCGCGTCCGGCCGGCGGGCTCGGCGTTCGGTCAGCCGGTTGCTCGGCCACCGCGTCGCCCCGATGGCGTGGCAGGTAGATGCGGACGCTCGTCCCCTCCCCGACCTCCGAATAGATGCGCGTCTGGCCGCCGGACTGCCGGGCGAAGCCGTAGATCATCGACAGGCCAAGGCCAGTTCCCTTTCCGGCCGGCTTGGTGGTGAAGAACGGCTCGAACACCCGCGTGAGCAGCTCGGGGCTGATGCCGCGGCCGGTGTCGCTGACAGCGACCGCCACGTACTCGCCGGGCGGCATGTCGCGCTCGGCGGCGGCCGCCGCGTCGATCCGGGCGTTGGCGGTCTCGACGATCAGCCGGCCGTCGTCGCCCATCGCGTCACGGCCGTTGATGCAGAGGTTGAGGATCGCGTTCTCGAGCTGGTTGGGGTCGCAGTAGCAGGGCCAGAGCTCGGCGCTGAGCGCGGTCTGCACGACGATTCCCGGGCCGACCGTGCGGCGGACCAGCTCCTCCATCCCGGCGACCAGCTTGTTGGCGTCGATCGCCTTCGGCTCCAGGGTCTGGCGGCGTGAGAAGGCGAGCAGCCGATGGGTCAGGGCCGCCGCGCGCGACGTCGCCCCCTGGGCGGCGGTGATGTAGCGCTCCAGCTCGTTGATCCGGCCCTGGTCGAGCCGCCGGCGCATGAGGTCGAGGCTGCCCGTCACCCCGGTCAGCAGGTTGTTGAAGTCGTGCGCCAGGCCGCCGGTCAGCTGACCGACCGCCTCCATCTTCTGGGACTGGAACAGCGCCTGGCGCGAACGTTCCAGCTCCAGCTGGGCTTCGCGCAGCTCGGTCATGTCGCGGGTGATCTTGGCGAAGCCGATCAGTTCGCCGTCGGCGCGAACCGGATCGATGACCACCATGGCCCAGAACCGGGTGCCGTCCTTGCGCAGCCGCCAGCCCTCGGCGGCGAACCGGCCTTCCGCCTTGGCGACCAGCAGGGCGCTCTGCGGCGCGCCCGCCGCGCGGTCTTCGGGCGTGTAGAACAGCGCGAAGGTGTCGCCGATGATCTCGCCGGCGCTGTAACCTTTGATCTTCTCGGCCCCGGCGTTCCAGCTGACCACGCGGCCATCGAGGTCGAGCATGTAGATTGCGTAGTCCACGACCGACTGGATCAGCCGCTCGTAAATCCGGTCGTCCACGACCGGCGGCGTCCCGACGGAATGCTTCATTTGGTCCCCCACAACCCGACCGTCCCTACTGCGGACCATCGCCCCATAAGAAGGCTAATGACCGCCGCCGCATCGGGTTCCCCCACGTGAATCTAGGCGCCGCCGTCCCTCTGGCGCTAGCCTTATCGTCAACAATGTCATGCATGGGAGGACGCCGTGGCTCAGCCGCCAAAGGCCTGCATCATCGGCGCCGGTTGTTCGGGCTTCACGACCGCCAAGCGCCTGAAGGATCAGGGTATTCCCTACGACTGCTTCGAGCTGTCGGACGACATCGGCGGCAACTGGTACTACCGCAATCCGAACGGGCTCTCGGCCTGCTACGAGAGCCTGCACATCGATACCTCCAAGTGGCGGCTGGCGTTCGAGGATTATCCGGTGCCGGCCGACTGGCCCGACTTCCCGCACCACGCCCAGCTCTTCCAGTACTTCAAGGACTACGTCGACCACTTCGGCCTGCGCCCGACCATCACCTTCAACACCGCAGTCGAGAAGGCGCGGCGCACGGGCGACGGCCTGTGGGAGGTCAAGCTCTCGACCGGCGAGACCAGGTTCTACGACGTCCTGTTCGTCTGCAACGGCCACCACTGGAGCCCGCGCGTCCCCGACTATGACGGCGAGTTCAACGGCGCGGCCTTCCACAGCCACGCCTATCGCGACCCCTTCGACCCGGTCGACATGCGCGGCAAGAACATCGTCGTGGTCGGCATGGGCAACTCGGCGATGGATATCGCCTCCGAACTCGCCCAGCGGCCGATCGCCAAGAACCTCTGGGTCTCGGCCCGCCGCGGCGTCTGGGTGCTGCCCAAGTACATGAACGGCCGTCCGGCCGACAAGTCGGCCATGCCGTCCTGGATGCCGCGCAAGCTCGGGCTGTCGCTGGCGCGCGCCGCGATCAAGAAGTCGATCGGCAGGATGGAGGACTACGGCCTGCCGAAGCCCGATCATGAGCCGCTTGAGGCGCACCCCTCGGTGTCGGGCGAGTTTCTGACCCGCGCCGGCTGCGGCGACGTCAAGTTCAAGCCGGCGATCGAGCGGCTGGAGGGCGACCAGGTCCGCTTCGCCGACGGCAGCGTCGAGGACGTCGATGCGATCATCTTCGCCACCGGCTACGACATGCGCTTCCCCTTCTTCGACGATCCGGCGCTGGTTCCCGACGCCGACCATCGGCTGCCGCTGTTCAAGCGGATGATGAACCCGGCCGTGCCGAACCTGTTCTACATGGGCCTGGCCCAGCCGCTGCCGACCCTGGTCAATTTCGCCGAGCAGCAGGCCAAGCTGGCGGCTGCCTATCTGGCCGGCCGCTACCTGCCTCCGCCGCCGGCCGAGATGGCCGAGACCACGACCCGCGACGAGGAGGCCCACCTTGGCCAGTACTACCGGTCCAAGCGCCACACCATTCAGGTCGACTTCGGCGTCTATGTCGCCGACCTGCTGAAGGAGATTGTCCGCGGCGAGGCCCGCGCCAAGGCCGCCGGCTACGCGCCGCCGATCGCCGCGCGCGCCGACGTGTCGGCCTAGGCCGCCCGGCTCACGCCGAACCGGCGCAGGACGTTGTGGGTGATGGTCTCCACGAACGGATCCTGCGCCTTCAGGCCGTGGGCCCACTCCGTGGTGCCGGTGTTGAAGACCTCGCCCGCGCCGCGCTTGAAGCTGGCCAGCACCGCATGGCCCCGCAGCACGGCGGCCTGCGACTCCGGGCCGGAGTCGCCGAAGACGACGTTGGCGATGACGTCCAGCTTCTCGGGCGGGATGATCGGATTGTAGCCGCGGCCGGCCTCCTCGCCGAAGGCGCACGGCGCGATGCCGATGATCTCCAGGTTGGCCGGCACGCCGACGCTGGGGACAGCCTTGGGCAAGCCGTCCTGGCCGAACTCAAACTTGCAGCCGTCGCTCTCGTAGCCGATCAGCGGCAGGTCCCCGCCCAGGATGTCGCCGTAGAACAGGTCCGAGCCTTCCAGCGCCCAGTGCTTGTCGTCGTAGATCGTGAAGCCGCCCTGCCCGCGTGATACGCACATGCCCAGCCGGTGATAGCCGGCGAACACGAAACTCAGGCCGGTCAGCGCCGCTTCCGGCTGCTCGAAGGCGGCGTGCGACCAGAGGTGCGTGGCGTCCTGGGCCGGCACGTCCTCGGCCTCGAAGCCGCGCCACTTGTGGCAGATCAGAGTCTTGCCGTCGTTCTCCCAGCGCACCTTCCAGAAACAGGTGTTGCCCGACAGGATCCCGACCTTGCCGCCGGCGTCGACGAAGCGCTCGACCTGCGCCCGTTGGCCGCCCGACCAATACTCGCTGTGGCCGACGAAGAACGCCGAAGCGTAGTCCTTCAGCAGGTCCGGCTCGGCCTCGAGGTCGTAGTCGGTGAAGACATCGAAGACGTAGCCCTCGCGCTCGGCCCACTGCACGAAGGCGTGTTCCCACTTGTTCAGGAAACCGGCCGAGCCGTCATACGGCGAGACGCGATGGGCGGCCATCCAGGCCGGGTCGCTGGCCCAGGGCCGCTCCTTGAAACCGCGTTTGCGGGTGTTGACCAGCCGCGGCGCGTCGGCCGGCGCGGCGGCGATCAGGGGCGCGAACGGGCGCTCGGTCGACAGCACGCCGATGGCTTGGTCCATCGCCTGGTCGAACGGGACCTGCCCGCTCATCAGCCCGGTGACGTTCGAATAGGCGTTCGCCCCGCCCCACCAGTTGTAGGCGTGGTAGGTGTTGGTCGCCAGGACCAGTGCGGCTCGTGACATGGGCGCGCCGAGCGGCGGCTTCACGCAGACGAAGTGGTGCGTCTCGGCGCCTGCCGCGTCGGTCAACTTGATGTCGTAGTAGCCCGAGCGCCAATCGGCCCCGACCTCCAACTCCTGCGTCGGCGCCCAGCCGCAGCCGTCGCGATCCACATTGGCGGGCACCGGTTGCTCGGCCGACACCAGGCCTTCGAGGACCAGCACCACCTCCTCCTGCCCGCCGATCCGGGTGATCTCCAGCCGGCAGGGCCCCTTGGCGCTCGCAAACAGCGTGAAGCGCTCCTGCGGCCGAACGCTCAGACGATCGGTGTAGCAACCCAGCATGTGACACCCTCCCAAGGACCACGACGTTGTGATAGTTTTTATTATTGCAGAGCGTTCGGGCGTTCGCCAATACGCAACATGGCCAGGACCTTGATGCCTGGGTCTTGAGCCGGTGTCGCCCTCAGAACACGCACTCCCACAAGCCTTGCGCACAATAGCGGCGCCCCTCTTGCGCTATGATAGCTTTTGCTATCTCAAGGGCGTTCATCGCGTTTGCGACAAGAAGATCACGGGGATGAAGATGAAGAGTTTCTGGTTGATGGGCTGCGCCCTGGCGGCGCTTTCGACGGGCGCGGCGCACGCGCAGGACAGCACGGCGACGGTCGAAGAGATCGTGGTCACCGCGCAAAAGCGCTCCGAGAACCTGCAAGACGTGCCGGTCGCCCTGACCGCCATCACCGGCCAGGCGCTGGCCAACCAGGGCGTCAACAACGTCGTGGCGCTGAACAACCTGGCCCCGGGCCTGCGGGTCAGCAGCGGCGACGCCGCCGCCAACCCGAAGATCTTCATCCGCGGCGTCGGCCTCAGCGACTTCAACCCGAACTCGTCGAGCGGGGTCGGCGTCTATGTCGACGGCGTCTATATCGGCTCGCCCCTGGCCCAGATGGCCGGCTTCTTCGACCTGCAGCAGGTCGAAGTGCTGCGCGGTCCGCAAGGCACGCTCTACGGCCGCAACACCAACGGCGGCGCGATCAACGTCACCACCAAGCGTCCGACCCAGACCTTCACCGCCGACGTTGCGGCCGAGTACGCGACCTATGACGCGGTCAATCTGACCGCCGCGGTCGGCGGGCCGATCATCGAGGACAAGCTCGCCTTCCGCGTCGCCGGCCAGTACGTCGCCGACGACGGCTTCACCTACAACCGGGTCACCGGCAACGACGTCAACGCCACCGACTACTGGGCCGGCCGCGCCCAGCTGCTGTTCACCCCGACCGAGGACTTTGAGGTCCTGGCCCAGGTGAACCGCTTCGTGAACCGCGGCGACGCCACGGCCCCGCAGCACCGCGCGCTGTTCCCGGCGACGCCGGACGCCGCCGGCCCGACCGGCTTCTGCGCCACGTCGCTCTACGCCAGCGGCCAATGCACCGACCTGCTCGGCTACGCCGACACCGACAACGACCGCTACGCCGGCGACTATAACCTCGAAGGCAAGGACAAGGTCGACCTGTTCGGCTCGTCGCTGGAAGCCAACTGGGACCTGGGCGCCGTTTCGCTGGTCTCGGTCACCGCCTACCAGTGGGCGCACCGCAACGCCCTGGAGAACACCGACTCCAGCCCGCTGCAGATGATCGAGATCAACTACCTCTCGCGCTCGCAGCAGTTCACCCAGGAACTGCGCCTGCAGTCCAACGACCCGGCCGCGCGCCTGAAGTGGGTCGCGGGCCTCTACTACATGGACGAGACGATCAAGAACGCCACGCAGCAGGACATCCTGCGCGACCTGCGTCCACTGTTCACGACCCCGGACAACCCGACCGGCGTCAGCCTGGAGAACAGCGTCGCGGTGTTCGGCACGCCCTACACCCAGAAGACCAAGGGCTATGCGATCTTCGGCCAGGCCGACTACTCGATCAACGACCGCCTGACCGCGACGGTCGGCCTGCGCTGGTCGGCCGACGACAAGGACTTCGACTACCGCAGCACCGCGGAAGGCTCGATCGTCCTGCTGCAGTCCCAGCAGAGCAAGACCTTCTCCGACTGGTCGGGGCGCCTCGGTCTGCGCTACGAGGTCAACGACGACGTCAACGTCTACGCCACCTACAGCCGCGGCTATAAGGCGGGCGGCTTCTTTGGCGGCCTGGCGACCACCCCGGAAGAGCTCGAGCCCTACGACAACGAAATCCTCGACGCCTACGAAGTCGGCGTGAAGTCCGAGCTGTTCGACCGCCGCGTGCGCCTGAACATGTCGGCCTTCTACTACGACTACCAGAACCAGCAGGTGTTCGCCCAAGCCCTGCGCAACGGCCTCACGGTCCTGGTGCTCGACAACGCCGCCAGCTCCAAGGTCTACGGGGCCGAGGCCGACCTGACCGCGCGTCCGACCGAGAACCTCTCGATCACCGCCGGCCTGTCGCTGCTGAACGCCAAGTACGGCGAATACGAGTCGGACGGCGACGACTTCACCGACAACCGCCTGCCGCAGTCGCCGAAGGTGACCTTCAACGCCGCGGTCAACTACACCTACCCGCTCGCGTCGGGCGCCTCGATCGTGACCAGCGCGGACGCGGCCTACTCGTCGAAGATCTACTTCGACAACTCCAACGCCGAGCGCCTGTCGCAGGACGGCGTCTGGATCGCCGGCGCCCAGGCCAGCTGGCGTTCGCCCGACACCTCGATCGAAGCCGGTGTCTTCGCCCGCAACGTCTTCAACGAGGACTACTTCGTGTCGATCTCCAACATCGACAGCCTCGGCCAGGACCTGTTGACCTACAACAAGCCGCGTAGCCTCGGCGTGTTCCTGCGCTACCACTACTGACGACGACTAGGCTTAAGCCCCGGCGTCTATGTACGCTGGGGCTTAGCCATGCTTTCGCCGGGCGTCCCGGCCCTGCTATACAATTTGCGATCGTCGATCCGGCGAGAACCTGGAATCACATGGCGAAACGCGCATCCGCTTCAGCCGCCGCAGGCGCGGCTCCCTCGCTCGACGCCAAGTCCCTGCCCTCGCGGCCGCGCGGCAGGAACACCTATGAGATCGTGCTGGCGACCGCCGGCGAGGTGCTGGCCGAGGTCGGGTTCGAGCGGCTGACCACCAATCTGGTCTGCGAGCGCGCGGGGCTGACCCCGCCGGCGCTCTATCGCTATTTCCCGAACAAGTACGCGCTGGTCTCCGAACTCGCCCGCCGGCTCATGGAAGCCCAGGACGAGGCTGTCTTCGAATGGCTCGAGGAGGGCGGCGCGATCTCGACCACGCTCGACGAAGCGGTCGAGAAGAACCTGCGGCTGCAGAAGCGGCAGATCGAGATCACCCGCGGCCAGCCTGGCGGTCTTTGGATCCTGCGCGCCATCCGCGCTGTCCCGGCCTTCCAGGAGGTCCGCACGGCGTCGCGCAACACCGTGCTCGACCGGATGTTCGAAGTGCTGCGCCAGGCCTATCCGAATGTCAGCGACGATCATCTGCGCACCGCCATGCGGCTTTCCGAGCAGATGACCTACGCCGCCGTCGAGATGATCATCGAAGACCCCAGCCTCGACGACGACAAGGTCGCCGAGGAGGTCAGCTGGATGGTCAGCCTGTACTACCACCAGCTGCGGAAGCGGGCCGGGACGCCGTCAGCAGGCCGATAGCCGCCAGGGCGAGGACCAGAAGCACGGCCGAAAGGCCGATGGCGCCCCTCACCTCGTCGTTGCTCACCACGAACGACGCGACCAGCGGGCCGAAGCTGCTGCCCAGCAGTTGGGCGGTGCCAAGCTGCATCGCCGCGCGCCGCGTCGGGTCGAGCTGGATCAGCAGCAGCGTCTGGAACGGCAGCGCGAACAGCCAGAGGAAGCCGAACACCGCCACCGCGCCCATGAACAGGGCCGCCTGCGGGGCGCCGAACAGGATCGCGAGGATGCCGCCGTTCAGCGCGCCGACGGCCAGCAGCACGATCCCCGGCCGCTGCCAGCGCCGCGCCGCAAACGTCGCCGCAGCACCGCCCGCCACCTGCATGCCGAGCGCGACGGCCACGGCCAGGCCAGCCTGCTTGGCCGACATCCCCGAGAGCTCGGCCAGCGGTTCCAGATAAACCCAGAGCGCGACGATGAAGGCCATGAACAGGAAACAGGCCGCCAGGCCCAGCAGCGGGCGCAGGCCGATGCCTCCGCCGCCCTTCTCGGCCTTGGGCAGCGGCGAATAGCTGTTGGCGCCGGCCACGGCGGCGATGGCGGTCAGCAGGGAGATGACCCCAAGCGCCTCCAGCGCGCCGTTGATGCCGAACCAGGGCACGACGGTCGCCGGCAGCAACGCGGCCAGCACCAGCTGCGCCAGCGTCTGGACCGTGACGAACACGCCCGACAGGTGCTCGGGACGCTGGGCGCGGGTGATGGTGCTGATCGCCGCCCACAGCATCAGGCCCGCAAACACCCCGGCCGCGCCGCGCATGGCGATGACCGCGACGCCGCTGGCGAGGCAGGTCCCGAACATGGCGCCGGCATGGGCCACGCACGCCAGGGCCAGCTTCAGGCGGACCCGGTCAGGCTTGAGGAACGCGGCGGCCAGACCACAGGTCAGGCCCAGCGCCAGCAGTTCGACGGTGGCGGCCAGCCCGATCTGCGAGGCGGTGAGCCGTCCCTCGGACTCAAGTCCGCCCAGGACGACGGGCTGAAGTCCGGCGATCAGCAGGGCGACGACGCCGATGGTCAGCGCGATCGTGACGTCCCGACGGCTGGCGGCGGGAGCGCCCGCCACGCTGAGGGTCGCGGTCACGACTTCTGGCCGTAGGATTTGAAGCGCTGGAGGATGGTGTCCATCTCCTGCTTGTCGAGCAGCTTGGGGCCGCCGATGGCCAGCGTGCCCCAGTAGACCGCCGACTGTTCCTCGACCTCCTCGGCGATCGCGAGAGCCGCGTCCAGGTTGCGCGCCACGACGATCTGGCCGTGATTGGCCATCAGCGCCGCGGCGCGGCCGTCCAGCGCCTCGACCACGGATTGGGCCAGTTCGGCCGAACCGAAGGTGGCGTAGGGCGCGACCGGCACGCTCGAACCGCCACCGACTGCGACCATGTAGTGCATCGGCGGGATTTCCAGCCCGGCGCAGGCCAGGATCGTCGCGTGCCGCGAGTGGCAATGGACGACGGCGTTGGCGTCGTTGCGTCGCTCCAGCAGCCCCCAATGCATCCGCCATTCGCTGGACGGCTTCAGGCTGCCCTCCGGCGTCGAACCGTCGGGAGCGACATAGACCATCTGCTCGGCGCTGAGCAGCGCGGGGACCACGCCGCTCGGGGTCACCAGCATGCCTTCGCCGAAGCGCGCCGAGACGTTGCCGGAGGTGCCGCGGTTGAGGCCGCGGGCGTCCATCGCCCGCATCACATAGGCCATGCGCTCGCGCAGCTGACCCTCGTCCATCTTCTGAGCCATCAGGCGCTCTCCGCCGTGCGCGCCGCATTCATCGCCGCCTCGGTCGCTTCGAAACTTTCCAGCTTGCCCAGCGTCGCCAGGCCCTGCGCCACCTGCGCCGCCGTCGCGGTCGCGAACCGGCAGGCCTCCAGCGGCTCCCAGCCACGGTTCAGCGCGGCGATGAAGCCGGCGCAGTAGGAATCGCCGCAACTGGTCGTGTCGATCGGCGTGATCCTGTGAGCCGGCAGCGTAAACCGGCCGCTCGGCAGCACGATGTAAGACCCCTGCCCGCCGTTCTTGATGATGCAGGCCTTGGCGCCTAGCGCCAGGAAGGCGTCGGCCGCGGCGTCCAGATCCTCGGTGCCGGTCAGCGCCAGGGCCTCGGCCGCGCTAGGCATGAAGTAGTCGACGTAGGGCAGCAGCCGCTCGAGCTCCTGCAGCGCCGAGGGCTGCGGCGAGATCAGGTCGCAGGTGATGATCGCGCCGGCCTCGCGGGCCGCGCGCAGCAGCTCCGCGCCCGGTCCGCGGTCCAGCTTCGGCCCGCCAACGCCCGCATAGTGGAGGAAACGCGTCTCGCGTGCGGCGGCCGCGATGTCGTCCGTGACGGTGGCGAACATGCCCGCGCCCAGGGCGTGGAAGTTCGGCCGCCGGCCCTGCGAATCCACCGCCAGCACGGTCGTCGAGGTCGGAGCGCCATCCATGGTCGTCAGCAGCGAGGTGTCGACGCCGGCCTCCTGCAGCGCCATGCGCACGAAGCGCCCGATCAGATCGCCGCCGACCGCCGAGGCCAGTTTCACCGGGACGCCCAGCGTCGCGGCGACCATGGCCGCGCCTGCGGCGGTCCCGGCCGGGGCGCAGGCTATGCCTTCGATGAGGGTCGTGCCCTCGCCGCTCGGCAGGCCGTCGATCGGCCGCGCGACAACGTCCAGCGTCGTCAGTCCAATGGTCAGCAGTCCGGACTTCATCGGTTCTCTCCCCTACGCCTTGATTAGTAAGCCCGGCTCGCTAGGATAGTCAAAACTATCTTAGAGGGGCCGACATGGTTTGGACGAACAGCAAGGACAGCGCGCTGCGTGAACGGGCGCAGGCGGTCATCCCCAACGGCATGTATGGCCACCAGTCGGTCATGCTGTTGCCGGACGACTACCCGCAGTTCTTCGACCGGGCCCAGGGCGCCTACCTCTGGGACATGGACGGCAACCGCTACGTCGACTTCCTTTGCGGCTATGGGCCCAACCTGTTCGGCTACGCGCACGCGGGCATCGACCAAGCCTACTTCGACCGCGCCAAGCTCGGCGACACCATGACCGGCCCAGGCGAAGCCATGGTCCTGCTGGCCGAGGCGATGACCGCGCAGGTCAGTCACGCAGACTGGGCGATGTTCTGCAAGAACGGCACTGACGCCACCACCATGGCGATGATGATCGCCCGCAACCACACCAAGAAGAACACCATCGTCCTGGCCAAGGGCGCCTATCACGGCGCCGCGCCGTGGTGCACGCCGGTGAAGAACGGCGTCGCCCCCTCGGACCGCGCCAACCAGGTGTTCTATGAGTACAACGACGTCGAGAGCCTCGAGGCCGCAGTGAAGGCGGCCGGTTCCGACCTGGCGGCGATCTTCGCCTCGCCGATCAAGCACGACACCTTCATCGACCAGGAACTGCCGAACCCGGAATACGCCCGCCGGGCGCGTGAGCTGTGCGACGAGCATGGCGCGCTGCTGATCGTCGACGACGTCCGCGCCGGCTTCCGCCTGGCCCGCGACTGCAGCTGGGCGCTGGTCGACGTGAAGCCCGACCTGTCGACGTGGGGCAAGGCGATCGCCAACGGCCATCCGATCTCGGCCCTGCTGGGCTCGGACGTCTGCCGCTTCGCCGCAGCGACGATCTACGCCACCGGCTCGTACTGGTTCTCGGCCGCGCCGATGGCGGCGGGCCTGGCGACCCTGAAGCTGATCGCCGAGACCGACTACCTCGAGCGCACCATCGCGCTGGGTGAGCGCCTGCGTTCGGGCCTCGACGAATCGGCCGCCCGCCACGGCTTCGCCCTGCGCCAGACCGGACCGGCCCAGCTGCCGCTCATCATGTTCGACGACGACCCGACCTCGGCCAAGGGCTACCTGTGGAACAACGCCCTCTTGAAGCGCGGCGTCTACTTCCACCCCTGGCATAACATGTTCATCTGCGCGGCGATGACGGAGGCCGACATCGACGAGACGCTGAACGCCGCCGACGACGCCTTCAAGGTGGTCAAGGAGGCCGGCCCGCTGGAGCCGGTCGCCAAGCTGGCCTTCCTCCACCAGATGGTGGACGGCCACTAGGCGGCTAATGCCCGCCTTCGACCCAGGGCACGCCCGCCGCCTGGAAGACTTCGGCCAGGGCCGCCTCCAACTCCAGCGCCTCCCAAGGGCGCATGGGGTTGAGGTGGGCCACCAGGTCCGGCAGCAGCCTCACGCCGAAGCGCCGGGCCGGACCGCTGGCCTTGTATCCGGACTTGTGCTGGTCGAAGCGCATGTCCGGGTCGCGCGAGGTCTGGCCGACATAGAGGCCCCATGGGTCCGCCCGCCGGTCGTCATGCAGCAGGATCACATAGACCGACTGCTTGGCGCCGGACGCGCCCCGCGTGCTGGCGCGCAGACTCAAGGCGGCGCGCCGCGCTCTTCCCAACCAATCCGGCGCCCCTTGGATCATGGCCGCCAGCCTACCGGCTCACCCCGGATGGAGCGAGCCTGCGCTGCGAACCCTAGAAGCGGCGGCGAACGCTCAGGCGCCAGCTGCGCGGTTCGCCGGGCGTGATGCGGTCCAGGCAGCAGGCGTCGGGGAAGTAGCGCTCGTCGGTGATGTTGTTGATGTTCAACTGCGCCTTCCACTCGCCGAACGGATAGGACAGGCCGAAGTCGAGCACCGTGTAGGCCGGCAGCGTGTAGAGCACGCTTTCGTAGAAGTGCTTGTCGCTGTTGTAGAGCAGCCCCAGGCTGATCCCCAGTTGGTCGAACACCCCGCCCTGGACCGTGTACTTCCCCCAGAGGTTCAGCGCGTTCTCGGGGAAGTTCGCCAGCGGCAAGCCGACCGGCAGGTTGTTGTCCTTGGTCACCTCGGCCTTGGTGTAGGCGTAGGCGGCGGTCACCTCGAGCGCCGCGTTGGGACGCCATGAGCCCTCGACCTCCAGCCCACGGCTGCGCTGCTCGCCGGTGACCACGTAGAAAAACGGATTGGCCGGGTCCTCGGTGGCGACGTTCTGGCGGGTCAGCTGATAGATCGAGGCCATGCCCGCCAAGGTTCCACCTTCGGACTGCACCTTCACGCCGACCTCGATGTTCTCGCCCGTCTCGGGCGGCAGCAGCGAGCCATCGACCGCCGTCTGCCAGCTGGGCGTCGGCGTGAACGATTTCGAGTAGGCGAAATAGGCCGCCGCCCCCGGCGTGAACTCCCAGGTCAGGCCGGCATGGGGACTGAACTTGCTGTCCTCCTGGTCGCCGGACTTGGCCGTGTCCCAGCGGCCGCCGAAGGTCAGGGCCAGGCCGCCGCCCAGCGTGACGTGGTCGTGCAGGTAGAAGCCGAGCTGGCTGGTCTTGCCTGATCCCTCGTAGGGGCTGGTCGGGTCGCTGACGAACGGCGCGTCGTAGTCCGGGTTGAGGATGTCGAGCGGGTTGTCGGCCGGATTGAAGTTGCTGAGGCCGCCGGTGTGGGTCTCGCGCGTCTTACGATAGTCGACGCCCGCCAGCACCTTGTGCCCGATCGAGCCGGTCGCGAAGGTCCAGGTCACACGGCTGTCGGCCCCGAAGTCCTTGTCGTGCTGCGAGAAATCACCGTAGAGATAGCGCCCCAGGACGTGGCCCTGCTGCACGCCGTTGACGATGTTGTCGTCCAGGAAGCCGGCCACGAACATCCAGCGGTCCCAATAGGTCTCGCGGTCCTCGTAACGGACGGTCTGGTCGAAGCGCAGGCTGTCGCTGAAGCGGTGTTCGAAGACGTAGCCGATCTGCTTGGCGTTGGTGTTGTTGACCACCTCTTCGTCGCCGCGATTGTTGATCGAGAACGACAGCGGCAGCTCGCCCCAGGCGGCCGGCAGGATCGTTCCCCACGCGCTCACCGGCGACCACGGATTGTCGTAGTCACGTTGGTAGCGGCCGAGCACGGTCAGGCGCGTCTCCTCGCCGATCCGCCAGGTCACGGCCGGGGCGATGTAGATCCGCTGAGCGTGGGCGTAGTCCACGAAGTCGTCGCTGTCGCGATAGACGAAGTTCAGTCGGCCCAGCAGTACGTCGTCGAGCAAGGGCGCATTGGCGTCGATGGTGGTTTCCAGCAGACCGTAAGACCCGGCGGCGACGCCGACCTCCAGGAAGCGGTCGTCCAGCGGCCGCTTGCTGACCAGGTTGATCACTCCGCCGAGCGGCGAGGCCCCGAACAGCGCCGAGGCTGGTCCCTTGATGACCTCGACCTGGTTGAGGCCGGCCATCTCGTTGACCGCGCCAGCGACGCTGGCGGTCGTCAGGCCGTCGAGGAAGATGCTGCCGTAGGCGGCGTCATAGCCACGGATTTGATAGGAGTCGTAATAGCCGTAGGTGCTGGAGCGGCTGACGCCGGCGACGTTGCGCAGGGCGTCGGCCAGGCGGGTCACGCCTTGTTCCTGGAGGCGTTCGGCAGTGATGACCGAGACCGCCTGCGGCACTTCCAGAAGCGGCGTGTCGGATTTGGTGGCGAGCGGCTCGCCGATCCGCGCGCCAGTGACAACCACGCCGTCGACGTCGGCCGGAGCCTCGTCCGCGGCCCAGGCCGAACCGGCCGATGCAATCAACGCGGCCCCCGCCGCCCCCATAAGCCAGAACTGCTTCATCACGCTTTCCCCATGCGCTCTTGCGATTAATTCGCAGTCGCTATAGGTCGCGCCGGGATACTTTGCAATTGACTCGCAATTACGGCCTAGTTGACCGTCACGCATCGCCGAGAGGAAAGACCGATATGCTGAAGATCACGACCCTGGCGCTGAGCAGCGCGCTGATGCTGGCGGGCGCGGCCCAAGCGCATGAAGTCTGGCTCGAGCGCGACGGCGCCGGCCCGGCCCGCGTCTATCTCGGCGAGCCCGCCGATCCCGTGCCGCCGAACGGCGACCCCGAGTTTCCGAACCTGAAGGCCCCCGTGGTCTTCACGTCCGATCCGGCCGCGCCTGCCGCCCTCACCCGCAAGGCCGATCACATCGAAGCGGCGGTGAAGACCGCCGGCGACGTCCGCGCCAAGGACGACAACGTGTTCGAACCCTGGAAGGGCCAGGGCGACAAGATGGAGGGCGCCGCCTACTACGCCCGCGCCGGCCGCGCCGAGACTGCGACCAAGCTGGATCTGGAAATCGCGCCGGTGGCCGCGAACAGCGACACCTTCGTCGTCGTGTGGAAAGGCCAGCCGCTGGCCGACGCCTCGGTGAACATCGTCAATCCGGACCGTTGGCAGAAGTCGTTCAAGACCGACGCCAGCGGCAAGGTCGCCGTGCCGACGAGCCTGAAGGGCCGCTACCTGCTGGCGGTCAGCCATCCCGTCGAGGGCGAGGCGACCGTGGCCGGCAAGCCGGTCACCAAGGTCTACCACACCTCGACCCTGACCTTCGTGAAGTGACCTGCCGTCCCCGGCGTCCGCAGGGCGCCGGGGACGGATCTCTAGACCAGTAAATGGAGTACCGAGTGCCTGGATTACGGGGGCGTGGCCTGATCATCGCGGTGGCGGCCGCGGCATGCGTCGTAACCGGCGGTGGATACTTCGCCTGGAAGGCTCTCAGCCCGGCGGCTGAAGACGATTCCGGCCCCAAGCCGGTGCCCGTCCGTGTCGCCGAGGCTGCGGTGCGTCCGCTCGCCATCCACGTCAAGGCGCTGGGCTCGGTTTCGCCGCTGAACACCGTCAACGTCCGCAGTCAGGTCGCCGGCGAGCTGACCCACGTGAACTTCGCCGAGGGCCAGATGGTCCAGCGCGGCGAGTTGCTGGCCCGCATCGATCCGCGCCCGTTCGAGGCGCAGGTCGCCGAGGCTCACGGTCAGAGCCGCCAGAACGAGGCCCAGCTGCGCTACGCCCAGCAGCAGCTGCAGATCTACCGCGGCCTGGCGGACAAGCAGATCGTCGCCCAGACCCGCCTGGACCAGCAGGCGGCCCTGGTCGAGCAGCATGGCGGCGCCGTCGCCGCCGACCGCGGCCGGCTCGCCAACGCCCGCATCCAGCTCGACCGCACCCGGATCACCGCCCCGATCTCCGGGCGCATCGGCCTGCGCCGCGCCGATCCGGGCAACATCTTGTCGGGCGGAACCGGCGAGATCATCGCCGTGATCACCCAGACCCGGCCGATCTCAGTGCTGTTCTCGGCGCCTGAGGCCCGGCTGCCCGAAATCCGCAAGGCGCTGGCGCAGGGCGGCGGCCTGGAGGTCAGCCTGTGGGACCGCGCCGAGAAGACCGAACTCGCGCGCGGCAAGCTCTCCACGCTCGACAACCAGATCGACCCGCAGACCGGGGCGGTGCGCCTGCGCGCCACCTTCGCCAATGACGACGAGAGCCTGTTCCCGAACCAGTTCGTGAACGTCCGGCTGACGGTCGGCCGGGTCGACAGCGCAGTCACCGCGCCGGACGCCGCCATCCAGCAGGGATCGTCCGGCCCCTATGCCTGGGTTGTCGATAAGGGGGGCTCTGCGCGCCTCCGCAAGCTGACGACCGGACCATCCAGCGACGGCGTCACGGCGGTCCACTCGGGGCTGGCCGTCGGAGACCGCGTCGTCGTCGAGGGCCTCGATCGCCTGAGTGAAGGCCGCAAGGTCGAGATCATCGCCACGCCGGACTCCCAGGCCGTTCCGGCCAAGTCATGAACCCGTCGCGGATCTTCATCCTGCGCCCGGTCGCCACCGGGCTGCTGATGGCTGCGTTGTTGCTGGCCGGATTGATCGCCTACCGGCTGCTGCCGGTCGCCGCCCTGCCCCAGGCCGACTATCCGGTCATCCAGGTGTTCACCTTCCAGCCGGGGGCGAGCGCCAAGGTCACGGCCGACACCATCACCTCGCCGCTGGAGCGGCGCCTGGGCCAGATCCCCGGCCTGGAGCAGATCTCCTCGTCCAGCTCTGGCGGGGCCTCGATGATCACCCTGCAGTTCTCGCTGGACCTGCCGATGAGCATCGCCGAGCAGGAGGTCCAGGCCGCGATCGCCTCGGCCTCGGGGCTGCTGCCCGACGGCCTTCCGACGCCGCCGATCTATCGCAAGGTCAATCCGGCCGACGCGCCGATCCTGACGCTGGCGGTGACCTCGCAGGCCACGCCCCTGCACCAGGTCCACGACATGGTGGACACCCGGATCGCCCAGAAACTGTCGCAGGTGTCCGGGGTCGGCAACATCACGCTGGCCGGCGGCCAGCGCCCCGCCGTGCGCATCCAGGCCAATCCCAGGGCGCTCGCGGCGCACGGTCTTACCTTCGACGACATCCGCACCGCCGTCGCCGCCGGCAGCGTCAACCAGCCCAAGGGCGGGTTCGACGGTCCGCAGCGCTCGGTGATGATGGACGCCAACGACCAGCTCCGTTCGATCGAGGACTACCGCGCCCTGATCCTGGCCTGGCGTGAAGGCGCGCCCATCCGCCTCGATCAGGTCGCCGAGGTGGTGGACGGCGTCGAGGACCGCCGCCTCGCCGCCTGGTCCGGCCCCTCGCCCGCCGTGCTCGTCAACATCCAGCGCCAACCGGGCGCGAACGTCATCGGCGTGGTCGATCGGGTCAGCGACCTGCTGCCCGAGCTGACCGCCACCCTGCCCGCCGACGTCAAGGTCGAAGTGCTCAGCGACCGCACCCGCGCCATTCGCTCGTCGATCACCCACGTGCAGATCGAGCTGCTGTTCGCCGTCGGCCTGGTCGTCGCCGTCACCTTCCTGTTCCTGCGCAGCGCCCGCGCCACCATCATCCCCGCGGTCGTCGTGCCGCTGTCGCTGATCGGCACGTTCGGGGCCATGCACCTGCTCGGCTACAGCGTGAACAACCTGACCCTGATGGCGCTGACCATCGCCGCCGGGTTCGTCGTCGACGACGCCATCGTCATGCTGGAGAACATCGCCCGCTACCTGGAGAAAGGCGAGGCGCCGCTGGCCGCCGCGCTGAAGGGCGCCAAGGAGATCGGCTTCACCCTGGTCTCGCTGACCATCTCCCTGATCGCCGTGCTGATCCCGCTGCTGTTCATGGGCGAGGTGGTCGGCCGGCTGTTCCGCGAGTTCGCCGTCACCCTGGCGGTGGCGATCCTGATCTCGCTCGTCGTGTCCCTGACCCTGACGCCGGCCATGTGCGCCAGGATGCTGCGCCCGCACGGAGCCCAGGCGCCCGGCTTCCTCGACGGCGTCATCGCCGGCTATGGCCGCGCCCTCGACTGGGTGCTGGGACGCCGTCCGCTGTTCCTTGGTGTTACGCTCGCCACGATCGCACTGACCGCGGCGCTCTACGTCGTCGCGCCCAAGGGCTTCTTCCCGGTCCAGGACGGCGGCGCGATCCAAGTGGTCACGCGCGCTGCGCCGGACGTCTCGTTCCAGAGGATGGCCGTGCAGCAGCAGGCCGCCGTGCAGGCGATCCTCGCAGACCCCGCAGTCGAGAGCGTCTCGTCCTTCATCGGCGTCGACGGCCAGAACGCGACGCCCAACGCCGGCCGCATGCAGATCAACCTGTATCCGCATGGCGAGCGCCCGCCGGTCGCCCAGGTCGTCGCGGGCCTGGAGAAGCGGACTGCCGATCTGCCCGGCCTGCGGCTCTACATGCAGCCGACCCAGGAATTGAACGTCGACGACCAGGTTTCACGCAGCCAGTACCGCTTCAGCCTCTCCAGCCCGGACGGCGCGCGCCTCGCCGACTGGACCGCCCGCCTGGTCGAGCAACTGTCCGCAGCGCCGCAGCTACGCAACGTCTCCAGCGACCTGGAGCCCGGCGGCCTCGGCGCCCGTGTCGTCATTGATCGCCAGGCCGCCGCCCGCCTCGGCGTCACCGCCGCCGACGTCGACTCCGCGCTCTATAGCGCCTTCGGTCAGCGCCAGATCGCCACCCTGTTCACCCAGGCCAACCAGTACCGCGTCGTCCTGGAGGTCGCGCCCGAACAGCAGTTCGGCCCGGAAACTCTGGAACACGTCCACCTCAAGGCGGCCGGCGGCGGCCTCGTGCCGCTGTCCAGTTTCGCCAGCGTCGAGCTTGAACCCACGCCGCTGTCGCACGCCCGGTTGGGCCAGTTTCCGGCCACGACGGTCGCCTTCGACGTGGCGCCGGGCGCTGCGCTCGGAAAGGCCACGGCCGCCATCCAGGACGCCGCCCGCGACATCGGCCTTCCGGCCTCGGTGGAGCTGAAGTTCCAGGGGGCCGCGCGGGCCTTCGACGCCTCGCTCTCCGGGACCCTGTGGCTGATCATCGCCGCCGTCGTGGTGATGTATATCGTCCTGGGCGTGCTCTATGAGAGCCTGATCCACCCGGTCACGATCCTCTCGACCCTGCCTTCGGCGGCCATCGGCGCGCTGCTGGCCCTGCTGGTGGCGGGCCGGCCGCTCGACCTGATCGCTGTGATCGGGATCATCCTGCTGATCGGGCTGGTGAAGAAGAACGGCATCATGATGGTCGACTTCGCGCTCGCCGCCGAGCGCGAAGAGGGCCTGAGCCCGCGTGAAGCGATCCACCGCGCCGCCCTGCAACGGTTCCGGCCGATCCTGATGACCACGTTGGCGGCCCTGGTCGGGGCCCTGCCGCTGATGTTCGCGACTGGTCCTGGCGCCGAGCTGCGTCAGCCGCTGGGCCTGGTCATGGTCGGCGGCCTGGCGGTCAGCCAGGTGCTGACCCTGTTCACCACTCCGGTGATCTATCTCGCCTTCGACGCCCTCGCCCGTCGCCGTCGCCGTGCGCCGTCGCTGGCCGCCGAGGCGCCGTGAAGCGTCCGTTCAACCCGGCCGAGACGTTCCTGCGGCGTCCGGTGGCCGCCCTGCTGCTGGCGGTCGCCCTGGTTCTGGCCGGAGCCGGCGCCTATCAAGTGCTGCCGACCGCGCCGCTGCCGGAGGTGGACGTGCCGGTGATCGTCGTCGAGGCCAGCCTGCCGGGCGCCAATCCGCGCACCATGGCCGCCGCCGTCGCCACCCCGATGGAGCGGGCGATGGGCTCGATCGCCGGGATCACCGCGCTCAGCTCGACCAGCGGCCAAGGCTCGACCTCGATCGAGCTGACCTTCGAACTCGACCGCGACATCAACGACGCGGCCCGGGACGTCCAGGCCGCGATCAACGCCTCGCGCGCCATGCTGCCGGCCGGCATGCCGTCCGAGCCGACCTATCGCAAGGTGAACCCTTCGCAGGCGCCGATCATGGTGCTGGCCCTGGCCTCGCCGAACTTGCCGCCGGGCGAACTCTACGACGCGGCCGCCACCATCCTGGCTCAGAAGCTGTCGCAAGCGCCGGGCGTCGGCGAGGTCAGCGTCGGCGGCGCCGCCCTGCCCGCCGTGCGCGTGCAGATCAATCCACACGCCCTCAACGGCTACGGCCTGGCCCTCGACGAGGTGCGCAAGGCGATCGACGCGGCCAACCCGTCCGGGCCGGTCGGCGGCGTCGAGGGCGGCGACCGGTTCTGGACCATCGTTTCCAGCGGCCAGCTGCGCACGCCGGCCGACTATGCCGGCCTGGTCGTCGCCTGGCGCAACGACGCGCCGATCCGGCTGGGCGACGTGGCCCAGATCGTCGACGCCACCGAGAACCGCTACAGCCTCGGCTTCCACAACGACAAGCCGGCGGTGCTGGTCACCATCCGTCGCCAGCCAGGCGCCAACATCCTGGCGACGACGCAGGCGATCCACGCCTCCCTGCCCGGCCTGCGCGAGCTGATGCCGGCCGACTCCAGCCTGACCGTCGTGCTCGACCGAAGCCCGGGCGTGCGCGCCACCCTCGCCGAAGCCCAGAAGACGCTGCTGATCTCCATCGTCCTGGTCGTCGCGGTGACGGCGTTGTTCCTCGGCCGACTGCGCGCGGCCTTGGTGCCGAGCCTGGCGGCGCCCGTGACCCTGATCGCCGCGTTCGCGGGCATGGCGCTGATGGGCTTTTCGCTGAACAACCTTTCGGTCACCGCCCTGATCATCGCCGCCGGTCTGGTCGTCGACGACGCCATCGTCGTGCTCGAGAACATCACCCGCCACATGGACCAGGGCCTCTCGCCGCTGCGCGCCGCCCGCCGGGGCGTGGCCGAGGTCGGCTTCACCCTGGCGGCCATGAACATCGCCCTGGTGGTCGTGTTCGTCGCCATCCTGTTCATGGGCGGCCTGGTCGAGAAGCTGTTCCGCGAGTTCTCGCTGACCCTGGCGGTCACGGTCCTCCTGTCGTTGGTCGTGTCGTTGACCCTGACCCCGACGCTCTGCGCGCGGCTGGCGCCAAGGGCGAAGGACCGAGCGCCCGCCAGTCCGCAACGCGCGCTCGACACCCTGCGCGAGGCCTATGGCCGTTCTCTCGACAGGACGCTGCGCCATCCGCTGGCGGCGGTCGGCGTGCTGGCGGTGGCGACGGCGCTGACGGTCGCCCTTTACGTCTGGATTCCGAAGGGCATGCTGCCCGAACAGGACACCGGCCAGGTCAGCGGCTTCGCCCGCGGCGACGATGGCATCTCGTTCGCGGTCATGCAGCCCAAGATCGAGGCCTATCGCCGCCTGCTGCTGGCCGAACCGTCGGTGGCCGACGTCGTCGGCTCGGCCGGCGGAGACAATGGCATCAACAACGCCTCGCTGATGATCCGCCTGAAGCCGGTCTCGGAACGCAGCGAGACCTCGCAGCAGGTGATCGACCGCCTGCGCGCGGCGACCCCGAAAATCCCCGGCGGCGCCCTGTGGCTGCGGCTCGACCAGGACATCGAACTGGAGGCGCCCAGCCAGACCGGCGAACTGGAAGTCGTCCTGCGGGCCGATGACCTGCATCTCCTGAACCATTGGGCTCCGAAGATCTCGCGCGCCATGGCCGCCCGGCCAGAGCTGACCGACGTCGAGGAGATCAGCGAGACCGGCAACCTGCAGGTCAATCTCGACATCGACCGCGACGCCGCCGCCCGCCTGGGCGTCGATGTCGAGACCGTCACCTCGGTGCTCAACAACGCCTTCAGCCAACGCCAGGTCGCCACGCTCTATGACGCCCTCAACCAGTACCGGGTGATCCTGGAGCTGGAGCCCGACCAGACCCGCGGCCCCGAGGCGCTGGAGATGGTTCACGTGATCGCCGCCGACGGCCGCAAGATCCCTCTCTCGGCCTTCACGACTTGGAGCTACAGCGTCAATTCCGACTGGGTCTGGCGCGAGCAGCTGTTCGCGGCCCGCTCGCTGGGCTTCTCGCTCGCGCCGGGCGTGAGCGCACAACAGGCCGAGCAGGCGATCCGCGACGCCATGGCCGCGGCCTTCGTCCCCAACGCCATACAGGTGCGGATCGGCGGCGGCATGGACCTGACCAACAAGACCCTCTCCAGCCAGCCGCTGCTGATCGGGGGCGTGATCGTCGCCGTCTACATCGTTCTCGGCGTGCTCTACGAGAGCCTGCGCCACCCGTTGACCATTCTGTCGACACTGCCGCCTGCGGGCCTGGGCGCGTTGTTGGCGCTGACCGCCACCGGCAAGCCGCTGACCCTGCTGGCCCTGCTCGGGCTCTTCCTGCTGGTCGGCATGGCGATGAAGAACGCCATCCTGATGGTCGACTTCGCCCTGCGCGAACAGCGTCGCAAGGGCCTGGACGCGGCCAGCGCGATCTCCGCGGCGGCCCGCACGCGGCTGCGGCCGATCCTGATGACGAACTGCGCCGCCATTCTCGGCGCCTTGCCGCTCGCGCTCGGGGCCGGCGAGGGCTCGGAGATGCGCACCCCGCTCGGGGTCACCATCATCGGCGGCCTGCTGATCAGCCAACTGCTGACGCTCTACATCGTACCCGCCGTCTATGTCTGTCTCGACGGAAGGGCGTTGCGACGGCGGTCCGCCCAAACTCAGCCGCTTCCCGCCAGCCCTCCTCCGGCCTAGACAACGTTACCGGCGAGTCGGGAGGATTAGATGGCGGGCATCACCAGGCGCGGCGCCGTCGCGGCGGCGGCGGCCGTCGCCGTGGCGGGCGAGGTACAGGCCCAACCCGCGGCGCAGCGCCCGAACATCCTGTGGCTGGTCAGCGAGGACAACAATCCGCTGATCGGGGCCTACGGCGACCCGCTCGCCCATACGCCGACCATCGACGCTCTGGCGGCCAAGGGCGTGCTCTATCGCAACGCCTATTCCAACGCCCCGGTCTGCGCGCCCTCGAGGTTCGGAATCCTGACCGGTGTCTATCCGGAATCCTGTGCGCCAGCCGAGCACATGCGCGCCCGCGCCGCGCTTCCCAGCGAATTGAAGACCTATCCGGAACTGCTGCGCGCCGCCGGCTATCACTGCACCAACAACGCCAAGACCGACTACAATTCGGACGTCGATCCTGCGGTGCTCTGGGACGAGTCCAACGCCAAGGCGCATTGGCGCAGCCGCCCCGCCGGCAAGCCGTTCATGGCCGTCTTCAACTACGAGACCACCCATGAATCGCGGCTGTTCCTGAATCCGCCGCCCGGCAGGGTGACGCCCGACCAGATCCGGGTCCCGGCCTACCTGCCCGACACGCGCGGCGTCCGCGGGGATTTCGCCAACTACTACAATCTCATCGAGAAGATGGACGGCCAGCTCGCCGAGCGGCTGGCCGAACTCGAGGCCGACGGCCTCGCCGACGACACCATCGTCTTCTACTACTCCGACAACGGCGGCTCGCTGCCGCGCACCAAGCGCTACTGCTATGACGCCGGCCTGCGGTGCGCGCTGGTGGTTTACGTGCCGCCGAAATGGGCGCATCTCAGCCCTCACAAGCCAGGCGCCAAGGTCGAGGCCCCGGTCAGCTTCATCGACCTCGCTCCCACCCTGCTCTCCCTAGCGGACCTGGCGCCTACGCCGCAGATGCAGGGCGCGGCGTTTCTTGGATCGAAGGCCAAGCCGGCGAAGACCTACGCCTTTGGGATGCGCGGGCGGATGGACGAGCGCTACGATTTCGTCCGGACGGTTACCGACGGCCGCTGGCGCTACATCCGCAACTACATGCCCCATCGGCCCTGGGGGATGCATGGCGCCTTCGAGTGGCTGGCCAGGGGCTATCAGGACTGGGAAGGCGCCTGGCGCGCCGGGACGCTCAACGCCGACCAGCGCCGGTTCTTCGAGACCAAGCCCTACGAGGAGCTCTACGATCTCACGGCCGATCCTGATCAGGTCCGGAACCTGGCGGGCGAGCCCACGGCGAAGCGAACGCTGAGCACGCTGAGCGCCGCACTCGATCGCCACATGCTGGCGATCGTCGACAATGGCTTCATCCATGAAGGCTCGCCGCGGGAAGGCTACGACGCCAGTCGCGCCGGCGCCTACGCCCTGCCGAAGATCATGGCCCTGGCGCAGGCCGCCGCGAGGGGCGACCCCGCCAATCTCGCGACGTTGGGAGCCGCCCTCGCCAGTCCGGACGAGGTCGCGCGCTACTGGGGGGCGACCGGCCTGCTGATCCTTGGCGCTCGCGCCGCGCCGGCCAGGACGGCCCTGCGCGAGGCGATGACGCGCAACGCCTCACCTCAGGTCCGCGTCGTCGCCGCCGAGGCGGCAGCCGGGCTCGGCGATCTCGATGAGGCCCTCGACGTGCTGGCCGCGCTGGCTGACGGCGACCAGCGGTGGCAGGTGAAGCTCCAGGCGCTCAACGCCCTGACGGCGCTCGGCGAGGCGGCTCGGCCAGCGGCGGCGACCTTCGAGCGCGCCGCCGCCAGTCCGCAGGAGTATCTGCGCAACGCCGGCCGGTACATGAGCGCGGTGCTCAAGGGCGAGTACACCCCGGCCTATCCGGTCTTCCTGATGCCTGGACGCGCCTAGCTCCCGGCCATCCAGTCTACGCAGGCGTCGACCACTTCGGCGAGCACCTCAGTGTCCTTGCGGCCGCTCTTGGCTGGTGCGTGGAACGAGTGGTCCGCGAACTCGGCGAGCGTCAGGCTCGCCCGCGGGTGCAGGCCCGCGACGGTCTCCTTCAGCAGATCCAGCCGGGCGAACTCGTCGTTCGTCCCCTGCAGGAACAGCATCGGGACCTTGATCTCGGTGAGATGCGTCGCTCGCTCGACACCTGGCTTGCCCGGGGGGTGCAGCGGGAATGCATAGAACACCAGCCCCCGCACCGCAGGCAGCGGCTGCTCGGCCTGGGCCTGTGACGTCATCCTGCCTCCGAACGAGCGACCGCCCGCGAACAGCGGCAGGTCTGCCGCCAATTTACCCGCCTTGGCGACCGCGGCCCGGACGGCTTGATGAGCCAGCGCCGGAGAATCCGGCCGTTTCGAGCCGCGCTCCATGTAGAGAAAATTGTAGCGGAGGGTCGCGATCCCGCGGTCCGCCAGGCCTTCGGCGGTGGCGGTCATCGCCTTGTGGGTCATGCCAGCGCCCGCGCCGTGAGCCAGCACCAGCGCGGCCCTCGCTCCATTGGGCCTCAACCAGAGCCCCGAGACCTGACGCTCGGCGTCCAACGGTATGATCACGTCTTCCATGGCTATAACCATTTCGACCGTTTGAAGCGGGCATAGAGCACGAGGCAGATCGCCACGATGGCGAGGACCACGATCAAGTAGCCGTAGCGCCACTTCAATTCCGGCATGACCTCGAAGTTCATCCCATAGATGCCGGCGATCGCCGTCGGCACCGCGAGGATCGCGGCCCAGGCCGCCAGCCGCCGGGTGATCGCGCCCTGGCGCTGCTGTTCCATAAGGCTGCTGGCCTCGAACACCGACGACAGCACTTCACGCAGGGTTTCGACCAACGAGGCGACCCGCCGGACATGGTCGTAGACGTCACGGAAGTAGGGCCGCACATCGAAGTCGATGCAGGGCATTTCATGATGCTCGAGGCGGCTGGCCACCTCCTCCATCGGCCCGAGCACCCGCTTGAAGCGCATCAGTTCGCGGCGCAGGGCGAAGATGCGCAGCACCTCGGTGCGGCTCAGGAACGCGTCGAGAGCGTAGCGCTCCATTTCCAGCACCTTCTCCTCGATCGCATCGACGATCGGGAAGTAGCCGTCGACGATGAAGTCGAGCACCGCGTGCAGGATGTAGTCGACGCCATGCTTGAGCTGGGCCGGCGCCGCCTCGAGATGCTCGCGCAGCTCCAGATGCGCGCGGGGCGACCCGTGGCGGACGGTGATGATGTGGCTGGGGCCGACGAAGATGTCGGTCTCGCCGTAGCCGATCGTCTCGCCCTCCAGGTGGGCCGTCCGGGCGACCACGAACAGCTGCTCGCCATAGACGTCGACCTTCGGCAGCTGATCGGACTTCAGGGCGTCTTCCACCGCCAGCGGATGCAGGTTGAAGCGCCGCCGCAGAATGTCGAGTTCAGCCGCAGTCGGCTCAAACAGGCCGATCCAGGCGAACTGGCCGGGCGCCAACTCCAGGCTCGCCGGATCGTGCAGGTCGATCCCCCGCAGTCGCTGGCCCTCGCCATAGACATAGGCGGCAATGACGCTCATCGGGGCTCACCACGAACAACGGGAATCGGCGGCAGTGTGCGCCTCCCCCGCCGCCTGGGCCAACCCGGCTAGCTGGCGAGCGCCGCCAGCAGTCCCGGTCGCTGCGCGGCGGCCTGCGCGGCGACCTCGCCGACGACGATCAACACCGGCCCGTCGAGCTGCTCGGGGATCATCTCGGCCAGGCCGCCGAGGACGCCGGTGAAGAGCCGCGCCTCGGGCCGGCCGGCGTTTTCGACCGCCAGGACTGGCGTCGCCGCCGATCGGCCGGCCGCCAGCAGCCGCTCGCGGATCGCGCCCGCCGCCGCGCCGCCCATATAGATCGCCAGCGTCGCCTCCGGATCGGCCGCCGCGCGCCAATCCTCGGCCAGGCCGCCCCGGTCCAGGCGGGCCGTGGTCATCACCACGCGCCGGGCCTGGCCGCGATGGGTCAGCGGAAAGCCGAACTGCGCGGCCGCCGCCGCCGCCGCGGTGACGCCGGGAACGACGTCCGCCTCGATTCCGGCGGCCTGCAGCGCCGCCATCTCCTCGCCCACCCGGCCGAACACCGATGGATCGCCGCCCTTCAGCCGCACGACGTTGAGGCCGCGCCGCGCTAGCCGCACCATCAGCCGGTTGATCGTCGTCTGAGCCATGCTGGTCCGCCCCGCCCGCTTGCCTGTCTGGATCTTCAGGCAGCCCGCCGGCGCCAGGTCGAGGATCTCCTGCGGAACCAGGGCGTCGTAGAGCAGCGCCTGGGCCTGCCCGATCGCCCGCGCCGCGCGAACTGTCAGCAAGTCGGCCGAACCCGGCCCAGCTCCAACGAGGAGAACGCGTCCAGGGTCATGCGGCATGGCGCACCTCCTTGCTATGGGTCTGAGCGATGATCCGCGCGATCTCGGGCCGGCAGGACCCGCAGGACGAACCGGCGCCCGTGGCCTCGCTGACGGCGTCGACGCTGCCGGCGCCAGCCTCGATCGCCGCGCCGATCTTGTCGGCCCGCACGCCGCGGCAGGCGCAGACCAGCGGCGCGCTCTCGACCACGCGGCCTGGAGCGCGGCCGATCAGCAACGCCGTCCGGTCGAGCGCGCTGAGCGCGTCCTTGGCGAACAGCTCGGCCAGCCAGTCCCGGGGCGGCAGCGCGCCGTTTGTGGCCGTAAACAGCACCCGTTCCAGCGCCTCGCCGGACAAATGGGCCTCGCGCAGACTGCCGGCGGCGGCGTCCTCGTACCGCAGCGGTTCGCCCGACGCCCGTTTGGTGAGCGCTCGGTGCAGCGCCTCGCGCTCGGTCTCGTCGCCGCGTCCGGCGAATTCGTGCAGCTGGCAGCCGTGCTGCGGGATCCGCCGCCAGACGAGATCGAGACCGGCCGGCGGCGCCCAGGCTTCGCGGGCGATGAAGAACCCGCGCCAGGTCTCGCGATAAGGCCGCACCCGCGCCGGCGTGTGCTTGAATTCCGGCTGGCCCGACTGCGGATCGACCGACGGGGCGACCAGCGGATTGGCCCGGCCGCTCGGCGCGAAGGCCTGCGTCCAGTGCATGGGCATGAAGATCGATCCCGGCCGCTGCCGGTCGGTCACCTTGGCCAGCGCCACGGCCTCGCCCTGCCCGGTCTGCACCCGCGCCAGCGCACCATCGACGACACCCAGATGTTCGGCGTCGGTCGGGTGCATCTCGACATAGGGCTCAGGGGTGTGACGGCAGAGATCAGGAGCCAGCCCCGTCCGTGTCAGCGTGTGCCAATGGTCGCGCACCCGGCCGGTGTTGAGCGCCAGCGGAAACGAGGGATCAGTCGCTTGCGCCGGCCCCTTGGCCTGGGTGACGACCATCCGGGCCCGACCGTCCGGCGTCTGGAAGACCCCGTCCTCGAACAGCCGCGCCGTGCCGCCCGTCGCGGTCACCGGCCATTGCACGGGCTCCAGCGCCTCGTAGGCCTCCGGCGTCAGCGCCGCCAGCGGCCCTAGCGACAGCATGCGGCCCTGGTTTTCGTAGTTGGTCAGCCGCGCCCACTCGCGGAACACCTGCGCGGGCGAGCGCCAGTCGAAGGCTTCGCGATGGCCCATGGCGCTCGCCACGTCGGCGATGATCCACCAGTCGGCCCGCGCCTCGCCCGGCGGATCGAACAGCCGCCGCTGGCGCGAGATCCGCCGTTCGGAATTGGTGATCGTGCCGTCCTTTTCGCCCCAGGCGAGGGCTGGCAGCTTCACGTGCGCAAAGTCCATGGTGTCGGTCTGCGCCATACAGTCGGAGACCACCACGAACGGGCACGCCGCCAGCGCGGCGCGGACCTTGCCGGCGTTGGGCAGGCTGACGGCCGGATTGGTCGCCATCACCCACAGCGCCTTGATCTTGCCCTCTGCGATGGCGTCGAACATGTCGATGGCCTTCAGGCCCGGCGCCGGCGCGACGTCCTGCGCCCCCCAGAACCGCGCCACGCGGGCGCGCGAGGCGTCGTCGAAGTCCATGTGCCCGGCCAGGGTCGTGGCCATGCCGCCGGTCTCGCGGCCGCCCATGGCGTTCGGTTGACCGGTGATCGAGAACGGACACGCGCCCGGCTTGCCGATCCGGCCAGTGGCCAGGTGGACGTTGAGGATCGCGAGCCCCTTGGCGACGCCCTGCGCCGACTGGTTGGCCCCCATCGAGAACAGGCTGACCGTCCGCGGCGTCTGCGCGAACCAGTCGTAGAATGTCTGCAGGTCGGCCAGCGCCACGCCGCAATCGGCCGCCACCGCCGACGTCGACTGATCATCCTGCGCCAGCGCCGCCTTCACCGCATCGAAACCCGAAACGTGGGCGGCGATGTAGCCCGCGTCCAGCGCCCCCCGCCTGTCGAGCTCGGCCAGCAGCCCGTTCCACAGCCGCACGTCGCTCTGCGGGGCCAGCGCCAGGTGCAGGTCGGCGACCTCGGCGGTGTCGGTGCGGCGCGGGTCGATGACGACGTGGCGCTGCCCCCGCGTGCGGGCCTGCTCCATACGCCGGAACAACACGGGATGGGTCCAGGCCGCGTTGTGGCCCGAGAACACCACCAGGTCGGCGAGATCGAGGTCCTCGTAGCAGCCGGGCACCAGGTCGGCGCCGAACGCCTGCTTGTGGGCCACGACCGCCGAGGCCATGCAGAGGCGGGAGTTGGTGTCGATGTTGCCCGAGCCGATGAAGCCCTTCATGAGCTTGTTGGCGGCGTAGTAGTCCTCGGTCAGCAGCTGCCCGGAGACGTAGAACGCCACCGAGTCCGGCCCGTGCCGGGCGATGGTCTCGCGAAAGCGCTTGGCGACCAGGACCGTGGCCTCATCCCAACTCGCCGTTCGCCGGCCGATCATCGGCGCGAGCAGCCGCCCGTCGAGCCCGACCGTCGCCCCCAGCGCCGAGCCCTTCGAGCACAGCCGGCCGAAGTTCGACGGGTGCGCCGCATCGCCGGCGACCTCCAGCATCCGCCCCTCGGCCTGGCCCGTGACGCCGCAGCCGACGCCGCAATAGGGGCAAGCCGTGCGCACCGCGCCCCCTCTCATGGCCTCAGCTCCGTCCCAGCAACAGGCGGCCGTCGCGGACCTCCAGCGGCACGACCGGCGTGCAGCCCTTGCCTCGGTCGGCGCCCATCGGCTCGCCGCTGGTCAGGTCGATCGACCAGTTGTGCAGCGGACAGGCCACCGCATGGCCATGGACGATGCCCTGGCTCAGCGGCCCGCCCTTGTGCGGACAGGCGTCCTTGAGTGCGAACACCTTGCCGTCGCCGGTCCGGAAGATGGCGATGTCGCCGTCCGGGGTCGGCACCCGGCGGGCGCCGCGCAGCGGGATGTCGGTGACCGCGCCGACGTCGGTCCAGGCGATCGGATCTTTCACCAGCACGTTCATGACGGCGCAAACTCCATACGGCGGCTAAGCGGGTTGAACTCTTCGGCGTGGCGGCCGGCGACGCGCTCGGCCCAGGGGTCGATGCGCGAGAAGCGCTGCGAGTAGGCGAACCGGTCGTAGAGCGCCTTGCGGGTCTCGGGATCCTCGACCTGGGCCTTGATGCTCTCGAGGCCGACGCGCGCCATCCACTTGTAGATCCGCTCCAGGTACCAGCCGTTCTCGCGGTAGAGCTGGGTGACGGCGCAAATGGTCCAGACCGCCTCGTCCTCGCTCGCCACCTTGGTCAGGATTTCGGTGCCCTGGATGTGCAGGCCGGCGGCGCCGCCGACATGGATCTCGTAGCCGCTGTCGACGCAGATCACGCCGATGTCCTTGCAGGTCGCCTCTGCGCAATTGCGTGGACAGCCGGACACCGCCAGCTTCACCTTGGCCGGCGCCCACGAGCCCCACATGAACTTCTCCAGCCGCACGCCCAGCCCGGTGGAGTCCTGGGTCCCGAACCGGCACCAGTCCGAGCCGACGCAGGTTTTCACCGTCCGCAGCCCCTTGGCGTAGGCGTGGCCGCTGACCATGCCGGCCGCGTTGAGGTCGGCCCAAACCGCCGGCAGGTCGTCCTTCCTGACCCCCAGCAGGTCGATGCGCTGGCCGCCGGTGACCTTCACCGCCGGCACGTCGAACTTCTCGACCACGTCGGCGATGGCGCGCAGTTCGGCGGCGCTGGTCATCCCGCCCCACATCCGCGGCACGACCGAATAGGTGCCGTCTTTCTGGATGTTGGCGTGGGCGCGCTCGTTGATGAACCGCGACTGCTTGTCGTCCCGGTACTCGCCCGGCCAGGCACACAGCAGGTAATAGTTCAGCGCCGGCCGGCACGAGGCGCAGCCGTCAGGCGTCGTCCACTCCAGCCCCTGCATCGCCGCCGGGATCGACTTCAGGCCCTCGGCGACGATCCGCCGGCGCGCCTCGTCATGGCCCATGGCCGTGCAACCGCAGACCGGCTTGGGACCGGTCTGCGCCTGGAAGCCGTCGCCGAGGGTCAGTTTCAGCAGCTTTTCGACCAGCGGCGTGCAGGAACCGCACGATGCCGACGCCTTTGTGACGGCGCGTACCGAGTCCAGGGTCGAGAGCCCCTGCCCGGTGATCGCCCCGGTGATTTCGCCCTTGCAGACGCCGTTGCAGCCGCAGACCTCGGCCTCATCGGCCATGGCGGCAACGGCGGCGCTAGGGTCCAGGCCCCGAAGGCCCTCCGTCACGCTCTGGCCGAAGATTAGGGTCTCGCGGATGTCGGCGACCTGCGCCCCCGACTTCATCAGGTCGAAGTACCAGGGCCCGTCGGCGGCGTCGCCGAACAGCACCGCGCCGGCCACCTTGCCGTCCTCCAGCACGACGCGCTTGTAGACCCCGCGCCCGGCGTCGCGGAACACGATGTCCTCGCACTCCGCCCCGCCGCCGAACTTGCCGGCCGAGAACACGTCGACGCCCGAGACCTTGAGCCGGGTCGAGAGCACCGAGCCCTCGTAAGCGCCCTCGCCCTGGGTCAGGGTCTGGCCCAGCGCCTTGCACATCTCCCAGATTGGCGCGACCAGGCCGTAGCACTGGCCCCGGTGCTCGGCGCACTCGCCGACCGCGAGGATCGCCGGATCGGAGGTGCGCATGGCGTCGTCGACGATCACGCCGCGGCCGATCTCCAGCCCGCTGTCGCGCGCCAGCGCCACGTTCGGACGGATCCCGACCGCCATCACCAGGATGTCGCACGGCAGCACCCGCCCGTCCTTAAGCCTCAGGCCAACGACCTTGCCGCCCTCGCCGACGATCTCCTCGGACTGGGCCCCCAGCACCGTATCGACCCCGCGCTGGACCATCGCCTCGACCAGCAGGAAGCCGGCGGAGGCGTCCAATTGGCGCTCCATCAGCACGTCCATCAGGTGGATGACCGTGGCGGCCATGCCGCGGCGGACCAGGCCGTAGGCGGCCTCGATGCCTAGCAGCCCGCCGCCGATGACCACGGCCTTCGCGCCCGGCTTGGCCGCCGCCGCGACCATCGCCTCGACGTCGTCCAGGTCGCGGAAGGTCACCACGCCTTCTAGGTCGGCGCCCGGCAGCGGCAGGCGCACCGGGTCCGATCCCATGGCCAGCAGCAGCCGATCATAGGCCTCGGCCAGGCCCGCGGTGGTGCGCACGACCTTGGCCTCGCGGTCGATCTGCGTCACCGCGTGTCCGGCGTGCAGCGCGATGCCGTTGTCGCGGTACCAGGCCTCGTCGTTGAGGACGATGTCCTCGAAAGCCTTCTCCCCGGCCAGCACCGGCGAGAGCATGATCCGGTCGTAGTTCACCCGCGGCTCGGCGCCGAAGATGGTGATTTCGTAGCGATCGGGGTCGCGCTTGAGCACTTCCTGGACCGCCCGGCAGCCGGCCATGCCGTTGCCGATGACGACGAGCTTTTCCTTGGGCATCGCAACGCTCCCGGTCACAGAGGAAGTCACAGGCGAATCTCGGCGCCGGCGGCCTGCGCGCCCCAGGTCTGGCGCCAGCGCGCCTTCACTCCGGTCAGGCAGGCCAGGGCCAGCAGGGCGAGCCCCGCAAAGGCCAGCAGGCCGGGCTGGTAGCTGCCGGTCGCCTGCTTGGCCCAGCCGAGGCTGGCGGCCAGGTAGAAGCCGCCGATGCCGCCGGTCATGCCGACCAAACCGGTGACGACGCCGATCTCCTTGCCGAACCGCTGCGGCGCCAGCTGGAACACCGCGCCGTTGCCGGCCCCCAGCGCCATCATGCTGAACATCAGCACGCCCAGTGCGATGTAGGGGTTCGCCGCCTCGAAGCTGGCCAGGGTCAGGCCGACCGCGGCCAGCATGTAGACGACCGTGAGGGTGCGGACTCCTCCGAAGCGGTCGGCCAGCGCCCCGCCCACCGGCCGGATAAACGAGCCGGCGAACACGCAAGCGGCGGTGAAGAAGCCGGCGGTGACTGCGGACAGACCGTACTCGGAGTTGAAGTAGATGGTCAGCGACGACGACAGGCCGACGAAGCCGCCGAAGGTCACGCCGTAGAGCAGCATCAGCCACCAGGCGTCGGCGGTGCGCAGCACGCCCAGGTATTCTGACAGCTGCTTGGGTGGCGGGCGATTGGGGGCGTCCTTGGCGAAGATCAGATAGACCACGAAGGCGATGGCCAACGGCAGCACCGCTAGGCCGATGACGTTGGTCCAGCCGAAGGTCTGGGCCAGGCCCGGCGCGAACAACGCGGCCAGGGCGGTCCCCGAGTTGCCGGCGCCGGCGATGCCGAGCGCCAGGCCTTGGTGCTCCGGCGGATACCAGCGCGAGGCCAGCGGCAGGGCGACGGCGAACGAGGCCCCCGCCACGCCCAGCACCACGCCGAGCATCAGCACCTGGTCGTAGCTCTTGATGCCCAGGAACCAGGCCAGGCCAAGTCCGGCCATGACGATGACCTGGCCGATCAGGCCGGTCTTCTTCGGGCCGATGTGATCGACCATCACGCCGGCGACCAGGCGCAGGATCGCGCCGGACAGCACGGGAATGGCGACCATCAAGCCCTTCTGGCCAGGATCGAGGTGCAGGGTCTTGGAGATGGCGACGCCCAGCGGACCCAGGATCACCCAGACCATGAAGCTGAGATCGAAATAGAGGAACGCCGAGAGCAGGGTCGGCGTGTGGCCCGACTTGAGGAATGAACGACTCAGCATGGCTGGATGGCCCCGTGCAGGAATGAACGGAAGCGGCGGCGTCGCCGAAGGCGGAGGTCCGCCCGTCATCGGGCGGTTTCCAGGGGCCGCGAACGCCGTTGTCCTGAGGCCGAGACCAGCAGAACCCGGCGCAGTGGGGGCGTCACGCGCAAATCAGACGCGGGCGGAGAGGTCTTTGCTGCAGCGCAAAATCTCGGCGCCGACTATGGGGCGTGATCGGATTTTAGGCGTTCTGGCCCGCGCGAGCGGCCTCATAGAGGTCGAGGCGGTAAACCTGGCCTGCGACGGACGAGGTCTCGGCGTCAGCGGCTACCTGCCCCCAGCGCGCCATCTGACCCAGCAGCCAGGCGGCCTGCGCCGGGCGCGGGGCGTTGGCTCCGTCACGGTGGAAGATCACGTCGTCCAGACTGGCGGCGATGACCGCGCGGGGCGCATCGACATAGGGCGCCCCGGCCAGCAGGCCCGAGAGCTCGCCGCGATGGTCGGGGACGTCGCACCAGGCCGCCGCAGCGATCAGCGCCCGAAGCAGCCTGGCCAGGATCTCGCCGTTCTCCTCGGCCCACTCCTGGGTCACGCCTAGCACCTTGTCCGGGGCCCGACCCCAGAGCTGCGAGGCGCGGACCGCAACGCGCCCGGCGCCTGAAGCCACAGCGACGCTGCTCCAGGGTTCGCCGGCGCTGAAGCCCTCGATCACCCCGTCGGCCAGCAGTTCGGCCATCCGCGAGGGCGCCGCGACGGTCAGCCGGATGTCGTTGTCGGGGTCGATGCCGGCCGCCGCCAGCCAGTCGCGCAGCAGGTAGTTGTGCACCGAGTACGGATAGACGACCGCGAACGTCAGCGGGCTCGCGCCTTCCTTGCGCCGGCGCGCGATGAGCTTGGCCAACGCCATCGCCTCGCCGTTCTCGCCCGGCGTCGCGGTCAGCCGGGTCGACAGCGTCACCGCGGCTCCGTTCAGGTTCAGCGCCAGCGGCGCGATCATCGGCGTGGGCTCGCTGCCCGCCCCCATCGTCGCGGCTAACGCCAGCGGCGCCAGCATATGGGCGCCGTCGAGCGCCCCGACCGCGACCTTGTCGCGGATCGTCGCCCACGAGACTTCACGACTCAGCTCGACCTTCAGCCCTTGCGCCTCGAAGAAGCCTCGCTCTTTCGCGACCACCAGAGGCGCGCAGTCGGTCAAGGGCACGAAGCCCAGTCTCAGGACCTCGCTGCGGCTCATGCGCCGTCTCCCTTCAGCACGCCCGCAAAGGCGAGCAGGTCCGCCGCCACCGCCCCCAGCGGCCGGCCGGTGTCCATGGAAAGCTTGCGGAGCAGCCGATAGGCCGCGTCCTCCTCCAGCCCTCGCTCCTTCATCAGCAGCGCCTTGGCCCGCTCGACGGTCTTGCGGGAGGCCAGGTCCGCCTTGGCCCGCTCCAGATCCTGGCGCAGCTGGCTCATCAGCTGGAAGCGGGTCATCGCGACCTCGAGGATCGCACGAACCCGGCCGACCGCGAGGCCGTCGACGATGTAGGCCGCCACCCCAGCGCGCACCGCCTCCTCGGCAAGCCCAGGCTCGGAGCGGTCGACGAACATCACCACGGGGCGCGGATTGGCCAGGCTGGTCTCCCGCAGGCTCTCGAGGGTGTCGCGGTCGGGGCTGTCGGCGGCGACCACCACGACGTCCGGTTCAAAGCGCGCGACCTCCGCCTCGACGAACACCGCGGCCCGCCGGACCTCCAACGGTTCGACGCCGGCCAAGCCCTCGGCGACGAGGGCGGCCCGGGCGGGATCAGGATCGATGACGAGCACGCGCATGCCGCTCGACTAAGAGCGAGGCGCGGCGCTTGAGCAGGGGGCGAGGCCCTCCCTGGTTGTTTGCAACCTTGAAACGCCTGACGATCGGTCAGCCGGCGCCTGGTTTCTCGGCAGATTTGGCGCGCGGCGTGCACGCCAGCAGCGCATCGCGCTCGTCTAACGTGTTCGCGCCGCGGATTCGCCCAGCCGCCGGCGGCGGGCAAGTCGGCCGCGCCACTCCAGATCGCTCGGCCAACCGCGCCACCGGCCAGCTTGGCTCGGCGTCCGCCGGCAAGGCCGAGAGGCTCAAGACCATGGGCAGATGCAGTCCGGCGAAAGCGGCCCCCGGCGCCTCGGCCTCGATCAGCGGCGCCAAGTCCGACGCCAACAAGGTCGGCGCATCGACCGCAAGGATCAGCACCCGCGTGCAGCCTGCCAAACGCAGCGCCTGCGCCCCGGCCAGCACTCCGCCGACCGGCCCGCCCAGGGGCGGCTCGTCGCGCACATGCGGCAAACCGTGCGACGCGCCGCCGACGGTGATCACCGGATCCGCCCCGACCGCCGCGGCCAAGGCGGCGACGCGCTCCACGGCGGCGATCCCGTCCCAGAGCTGAGTCGCCTTGTCGGCGCCCATCCGTCTGGAGGCCCCGCCGGTCAGGATCATCGCGCCGAGAGCCGAGCTCATCTGGTCAGCGGCCTAACCGCACTTGACCTCTTTCACCACGCCGGTGGCCGCGTCGTACACGAAGTTCAGCCGGCGCTCGTTGAAGTCCATGGTCATCGGGCAGGTGGTGCAGACGACGCGCTGCAGGTTGGGCAGCACCGGCACCGGAATTTCGGTCCGCGGGCGGCCGACGTACTTCTGCGCTTCGGCCGCTCCGCACTTATCCGGCTCCTTGGGCGGCGGAGGCGGCGCAGGCGGCGGGGCCGGCTTCGGCGGCGCGGGCGGCGGAACCGGCGGGCTGTCGGCGCAGGCCGCCAGGGCCATCAGGGTCGCGCCAAGGACGATGAACTTGTTCATGCCTGTTTCTCCCATCCCCGCTCTTGTTGCTTCCAATAGACCGCCGGATGCCCCTTGGCCTTCACCACTTTCCACTGACTGCGCGCGATCGCCAGTTGTGCGTCGTCGCCGCCATCGAACACGATCATGCATCGGGCGTATCCGGCAAGGTCTCCCGGCTCGGCCCCGTCGACGACGAACAGCACGTCGGCCTCGTTGGGATTGTCCATCGCCAGGGTCAGCAGGATCGGCTGACGAGCCTTCTGCGGCTCGTCGTCGGTCCCGTGCGGCAGAAAGCTGTCGTCGCGGTAGGCCCACAGCCAGCCGTCGAGGTGCTCGATTCGATCGGGCGCGCGGGCGCGCACGATCGCCTTCCAACCGCGGCCGAGCGTGCGCTCGAGCAGGTCGGGCAACACCTGATCCAGCCCGGAGCGCTCCAGGTGGTAGAACCAGACCTCGCAGGGGGCCTCGCTCACGCGCCCGCCTTCAGGCCCAACAGCCGGGTCAGGGCGAGCATGGCGTTGGCGACCTCCGCAGGGTGCGTGGCCATGGACAGGTGATGCAGGTCGCGCCGCAGGGTCGGCCATCCGAGCCGCCGCGCCTCGCCCGCCTCACGTTCATAGGCCTTCGAGAGCCGCAGGAAGCCCCAGCCGACGGCGCTCGGCAAGTCTGTCTGCGGCGCGGCCTCTTCGAACCAGGCCTGCGGCGTGGCCGCCAGCTCACCGATGAAGCGCTCGCGCAGCGGGCCTTCCGGCAGCAGGCTCTCCAGCGCGCCGGCCGGGAACCACTGGTCCCAGGCCGGGATCATGCCGTCCTGCGCCTTGGCCTTGAGGCTCGCCACCAGGCCGTCGCCCGCCGTCTCGAACCAGCAGCGGCCGGGATGCGGCGGGATGGCGTCGACATAGAGCACGCCGCGGACCTGCCCCTTGGCGGCCGCGACGACGGAAGGCGCCAGTCCGCCGGCGGCCGAGTGAACGGCCAATATGAACGGGCCGCCCTGGCTCAGCACCTGGGCCGCCACCGCCTGGGCCGCGCTCTCGTAATAGGGCGCCGCCAGCGCCGCCATCGGCGGGATCACCGGCCGCGTCGACTCGATCCCGCGCGCCGCGAGTTCGGCCGCGACCGGGCCCCAGGCCGCTGCGCCCGTCAACGGGCTGTGAAGCAGGATGAATCGCATGGGCCCCTTCTTCCCTCCCCTTCATGGGGAGGGTGGATCGCCGCAGCGCGGCGAGACGGGTGGGGTCGCAGACGAAGTCCCCACCCTGGTCGCTGCGCGACCTGTCCCTCCCCATGAAGGGGAGGGAAAATCACGCTCAGCCCTCGTACTTGTCCTGAACCATGCGGTTCAGCAGCCGCACGCCAAAGCCAGTCGCGCCGTCCGGGATCGTCGGGACGGTCGAGGGCTTCTTCCAGGCGGTCGAGGCGATATCCAGGTGCGCCCACGGCACGTTGTTGACGAAGCGCTGGATGAACAGGGCCGCGGTGATCGAACCGCCCGGCCGACCGCCGGTGTTCTTCATGTCGGCGATCATCGAGTCGATGTTCTTGTCGTACTGCGCAGGCAGCGGCATGCGCCACAGCGGCTCGCCCTCGGCGCCCGAAGCCGCCAGCAGGTTGGCCGACAGCTCGTCGTTGTTCGAGAACAGGCCTGCGTAGTCGTTGCCGAGGCTGATGATGATCGCGCCGGTCAGGGTGGCCAGGTCGACCATGAACTTCGGCTTGAAGCGGTCCTGGCAGTACCAGATGGCGTCAGCCAGCACGAGGCGGCCTTCGGCGTCCGTGTTGATGATCTCGATGGTCTGGCCCGACATGGAGGTGACCACGTCGCCCGGACGCTGAGCATTGCCGTCAGGCATGTTCTCGACCAGGCCGAGGATGCCGATGGCGTTGACCTTGGCCTTGCGGCCGGCCAGCACGTGCATGAGACCCGCCACAGCGCCTGCGCCGCCCATGTCCCACTTCATGTCTTCCATGCCGTCGGCCGGCTTGATCGAGATGCCGCCGGTGTCGAAGCAGACGCCCTTGCCGACGAACGCGATCGGCTGGGCCGACTTGTCGGCCGCGCCATACCACTTGATGACCGCCAGCTGGCTCTCGCGGGCGCTGCCCTGCCCCACGCCCAGCAGGCTGCCCATGCCGAGCGTTTCCATCTCGGCCTCGCCGAGAATCTCGACCTCGAGGCCGAGGCTCTCGAGCGCCTTCACGCGGCGGGCGAATTCGGCGGGATAGAGAACGTTCGGCGGCTCGGAGACCAGGTCGCGCGAGAACGCCACCGCATCGGCCAGCGCCGCAAGCGGGGCGAAGGCGGCGAGCGCCTTATCGGCGTCGTCGGCCACGATCTGGGCCTTGGCGATCGACGGTTTCTTGTCCGCCGGTTCCTTGGTCCGGTAGCGATCGAAACGATAGGAGGCCAGGCGCACGCCCAGGCCCGCGTGCGCCGCTGAACCGCCGGCCGGCAGCGCGACGCGCAGCGTCGTCAGACCCGAGGTCTTCACGGCGTTGTAGGCGCTGGCCGCCGCGTGCTCGGCGCCGACCTCGTCGAAGCCGTCCTTCTTGCCCGCGCCGACCAGCAGGATGCGGCTCGCCGCCCCCGCCGCGCCCAGCACGTCCAGGACCTGGCCTTTGGCGCCGGTGAAGCGCTGGGCCGCGGCCGCGCGCGCCAGCGCGCCGCCGGCCTGGGCGTCAGCCTGGCCGGCCGCGCCGTCCAGCACCGCGCCTTCGAACACCACCAAGGCCAGGGCGCTTTTCTCAGGAAGCGCCGCGCCAGCCGCGATGAACTCGATCTCCATCAGTCTCGAACTCCGAATAGAATTTGGGCCCGCGCCCATCTGGCTCGCAAGCTTGGCCGTTCTTGCGGCGGTTGTGTGACGCGGCGACGCATGATTTAGAGCAGGTTCACGTCCAGGGCGCGCAAAATCCCCGGCGAACCCCACTTTTCTGCCCATGCTGCTGATCGACCGTTATCTGCTCCGCCAGCTCCTCGGACCGACCGTGCTCGCCACGGGCGCGCTGGCGGCTGTCGCCTTGCTCTCGCAAAGCCTGTCGGCGCTGGACCTCATCGTCGGCCAGCGGCAGAGCGCCATCGTCTTCGCCAAGGTGACGCTGCTGGCCATGCCGCAGCTGGTCAACATGGTGCTGCCGATCGCCGTCTTCGTGGCGGCCCTGGTCTCGCTGAACCGGCTGCACACCGAGCAGGAGATCGTCGTCTGCTTCGCCGGCGGCATGAGCCGCTGGCGGGTGATCGCGCCCGGACTGCGGCTGGCCTCGATGATCACCTTGCTGGCGCTGGTGATGAACCTCTGGATCCAGCCCCTGGCGGCCCGCGAGATGCGCGAGACGCTGTTCGAGGTGCGCACGGACCTGGCCTCAACCCTGATCCGCGAGGGGGAGTTCACCAACCCCGCCCCGGGGCTCACCGTCTACGCCCAGTCCGTCGACGCCACCGGCCTGATCCACAACCTGTTCATTCACCAGGAGAAGGACGGCGGCGGCGCCACCACCTACACGGCCGAGGAAGGCCGCATCGAAAAGCGCAACGGCAAGCCGGTTCTGGCCATGCATCGCGGCTCGATGCAGGAGTTCGACAAGGCCGACGTCCTCAACTACCTGACCTTCGACGACTATCCCTACGAACTCGCGCCGTTCATGCGCAGCGACGAGCTGATCCACTTCAAGCCGTCGGACCGCTATCTGCACGAGCTGCTATTCCCCGACCTGACCCAAGACTGGGAGAAGCGGAACCACCTGAAGCTGCTGGCCGAGGGCCATAACCGGATCGCCAGCCCGCTCTACAACATCGCGCTGATGGCGCTGGCCTTCACCGCAATCATCGGCGGCGGCTTCAGCCGCATGGGCTACGGCCGGCGCATCGCGATCATCAGCGCGGTGGCGGTCGGCTTCCGGATCCTGGGCTTCGTGGTCCAGGCCGCGTCGGAAGAAGCCGCCTGGCTGAACGTGCTGCAGTACTTGGTGCCGGTCGCGGCGACCTATGTCGGACTGCGTGGCATCTTCCGCGAAAAAGTCTCGCGTTTCATCGACATGCGACTGAAACCTCATCGGATCAGCCGCCACGGGGAGGCCGCCGCATGATCGGCGCCGGCAAGCTCGAACGCTATGTCATGGGCCGCACGCTGGCCGGCGTCGGCGCGGCGCTGGCGGTGATCTCGGCGGTGATCATCCTGGTCTCCTTCGTGAACCTCTCGCGTGAGGTCGCGGTGCGGGCCGACGTCGGTGTCGCCCAGCTCTTTGGCCTGACCCTGCTGCAGGCCCCCTCGGTCGTGTTGCTGCTGCTGCCGTTCGTGTTCCTGTTCGGCGGCATCGCGGCCTATGTGGGCCTTAACCGCCGTTCGGAGCTGGTCGCCATGCGCGCGGCTGGCGTCTCGGCCTGGCGCTTCATCCTGCCCTCGGCTGCAGTGGCCTTCCTGGTCGGCGTGGCCGTGGTGCTGGTGTTCAACCCCCTCGCCGCGACCTTCAGCGCCAAGTACGAATCCGACCGCGCGAACCTGATGGAGAACTACCTGACCGACGCGCCCAAGGAGGTGTGGCTGCGCCAGGGGGACGACCGGACGCAGATGGTCATCCACGCCAAGCAGCGCGACACCGAGCAGGGCCGCGTGCGCCTACGATCGGTCTCGGTCTTCGTCTATCAGAAGGACCGCGCCGGCCGTCCTGAGTTCAAGCGCCGGCTGGAAGCGGCCGAGGCCCAGCTCTATCCCGGCTATTGGAAGCTCTGGGACGTGCGCGAGGCCAGCGCCGGAGAGAGCTCCGTGCGCTCCGACTCGCTGTCGATCCGCTCGACGCTCGACGCTGAGTCGGCGATGGAACGCTACGCTGCCCCGCAGTCCGTCGCCTTCTGGCGGCTGCCCGACGCGATCCGCCTGACGGAAGCCGCGGGGTTCTCCGGCAACGGCTACCGGCTGCGCTTCCAGCAGCTTCTGGCCACGCCGGTGCTGTTCGCGGCCATGTCGATCCTGGCTGCGGCGTTCTCGCTGCGCCTGGCGCGGCTTGGCGGGCTGGCGGGCCTGGCCGGGGCCGGCGTCGGGCTGGGCTTCATCGTGTTTTTCTTCAACGAGTTCTCGGGCGCGCTGGCCGGCGCCGACATCATCCCGCTGTTCGCGGCCGCCTGGGCGCCGCCTTTGGTGGCGCTGCTGTCAGGCATCGCGCTGCTCTGTTACACCGAAGACGGTTGAATCGCCGGACTGACCGGCTATGCATCACGCCTTGGAGCTTTCTTCCGACGAAGGACGCTCCAGGTCCAGGGAGCCTTGAGCAAAGCCCGATCTCATCGGATCGGGCTTCGCTCTAGGGTCCGCGCGAGGGGAGTTCATGAGTCTCGGCAGGCGTTCAGCCTCAGCCAAGCGCGGCCTGCTCGCGGGCGTGGCGCTGATGGTGTTCTGCGGCGCGGCCCAGGCGCAGGAGGCCGCGCGCGCGGCCCCGGTGTCGCCCGACGGTCTCGCGCCCGGTCAGCTCTACATGGAAGCCGACCTTGTCATCCGCGACGACAAGAACAAGATCACCACGGCCAAGGGCGAGGTCGAGGTCCGCTACCAGGGCCGCACCCTGCACGCCCAGGAACTGATCTACGACGAGGCCAAGGGACTGATCCGCGCCCGCGGCGACACCTCGATCGTCAACGCCGACGGCTCGGTGCAGTACGCCGACGAGATCGTCCTCGACGACGAGATGAAGGCCGGCGTGGCGACGGGCTTCTCCTCGCGCCTGCAGCAGAACGTGAAAATGGCGGCGGCCAGCGCGGTCCACCGCTCCGACGCCATCAACGAGCTGAACCGCGCGATCTACACGCCGTGCGACATCTGCGCGACCGAGACCAAGACCGCCAAGTCGCCGACCTGGTCGATCAAGGCCGACAAGGTCGTCCAGGATAAGCAGCGCCAGCTCGTCTACTACCGGAACGCCGTCATCCAGGTGAAGGGCGTGCCGCTGATCTACCTGCCGATCTTCTGGCACCCGGACCCGCAGGCCGAACGCAAATCGGGCCTGTTGCCGCCCGAAATCTCGGTCTCGGACCGCCGCGGCGTGTCGTATGAACAGCCCTATCTGTTCGTGCTTTCGCCATCTGCAGATTTGACGCTAAGCCCTCAAATCAACACGAAAGTTAACCCGCTGCTCAACGGAAAACTGCGAAAGCGGTTCTATTCCGGCGGGCTCGAGGCGCGGTTCGGCTACACCTATGACGACGACATCGCCGCGCCCCAGGGCCAGAGCGGCGACGAGACCTCGCACAGCTACATTCTGGCGTCGGGCGCCTTCGCCATCAACGACAAGTGGCGCTGGGGCTTCACCGCCGAGCGGACCTCCGACGACCTGCTGTTCGACAAGTACGACATCGGCGGCGTCTACGAGGCGCGCGGCCCGTATGTCGCCGACGATCGCCGCCTGATCAGCCAGGTCTATACGATCCGCGAGGACCAGCGGTCCTACTTCTCCGCCGCCGCCTTCAGCATTCAGGGTCTCCGCCCGGACGACAACGACCGCACCTTCCCGCTCGTCGCGCCGCTGATCGAGTCGCGCTGGGAAGCCGAACCGTCGGTCCTGGGCGGCCGGCTGCGGGTGCGCGCCAGCGCCGTCGCCCTGACCCGCGATCAGTCGCCGATGGACGCCCCGCCGCTGCGGCTCGACGGCCTCGACAGCCGGCGCGCCACCGGCGAGGTCGATTGGCGCACGACCTTCGTCTCCAAGGCCGGCGTGGTGATCTCACCGTATGTCCAGGCCCGCATTGACGCCTACTCGATCGACGACAATCTGCAGGGCGTGCTGTCCAACGGCTCACGCTCGGACAGCCTGATGCGCGGCCTCGGCGTCGCCGGGGCTGATGTCAGCTATCCTTTCTTCAAGCGCTACAAGAACTTCACAGCGGTTCTTGAACCGATTGTTCAGGTCGCGTTGTCGCCCGACGTCAAGCAGGTCGTACTCGGCTACGACACCACAGGCGCGCCGATCTACCTGAACGAGGACGGCCTCGCCTTCGAGTTCGACGAGACCAATCTCTTCCGGCCCAACAAATTCCCGGGCTACGACCTCTACGAGGACGGCATTCGCGCCAATGTCGGCGGCCGGGCGTCGATCCTCTGGGACGATGGCCGCCGCGCTAGCCTGCTGATCGGCCGCTCGCTGCGCACCGAGGACAACGACGTCTTCTCCCAGGCCAGCGGCCTGCGCACCAAGTCGTCCGACTGGATCGTGGCGGCGTCGGCGGAGCCGATGCGCGGCCTGTCGCTGTTCACCCGGGCCCGGTTGGACTCCGAGGACTTCGACCTCGCTCGGGCCGAGGCTGGGGCGAACGTCAACTCCAAGTGGGGCTTCGGCTATGTCCGCTATCTGCGTGACCGCTCCAGCCCGATCGCCACGGACACGAACGGCCGCGTCGAGAATCTGGACTTGGGCGGCGAAGTCTACGTCACCAAAAACTGGTCGTTCACGGCCTACGGAAACCGCGATCTGCAGGCCGACGCCTGGGTCGTCCGCGATATCGGCGTGGCCTACCGCGACGAGTGCCTGCGGCTCGACGTCTACTATCGGCGCGAAGACGCCATCGGCAATCGCCTGGGCGCGACAGAGTCTATCGGGTTCCGCCTAACCCTCGCCACATTGGGCGAACCGATATATGGCAACTGACAACCGCGGCCGCCCTGAGGCGCCGCCCGCTACGGCTACGCTAAGGAAGACCTCATCCATGATCCGCGCGCGTAAAGTCACGGGCCTTGCGGCGCGCGGCGTCGCCTTGGCCGCAGCCTTCGCCGCCGCGGCTGCGCCGCAGTACGCGTTCGCCCAGGCCCCCGCCGCCGCACCGGCGGCGGCCGCGCCTACGCCCGCTGCGCCCGCTGCGCCGCGCGGCCTTTCGGAGTCGGTCGCGGCCGTCGTCAACGACGACATCATCTCGACCTACGACCTGGCCCAGCGCATGCGGCTGCTGATCGCCACGTCCGGCATCCAGCCGACTCAGCAGAACATCGCCCAGTTCCAGCGCGAGGCCCTGGTCTCGCTGGTCGACGAGCGGCTCCAGATCCAGGAGCTCCGTCGCCAGGAGAAGGAACAGAAGATCTCGCTCATCGCCGACTCCGCCGAGATCGACGAAGAGCTGACCGACATGGCCCGCAACAACAACATGTCGCTCGAGCAGTTCACCACCTCGCTCGCCGGCCAAGGCATCGGCGTCGACACCCTGCGTGAACAGGTCCGCGCTCAGATCAGCTGGCAGCGCTGGATTCGCGGCCGCTACGGCTCGCGCCTGCGGGTCGGCGAGGATCAGGTCAAGGCGATGCAGCAGCGCATGGCCGCCGCAGCGTCCAAGCCGCAGTATCAGATCAGCGAAGTGTTCATCGACGCCAACCGCGTCGGGGGCATGGAGACCGCCGTCAACGGCGCCACCCAGCTGATTTCCCAGATGCAGCAGGGCGCGCCCTTCCCGGCCGTCGCCCGGCAGTTCTCGGCCTCGGCCACCGCCGCCAACGGCGGCGACGCCGGCTGGGTGAGCGCTGGCGAAATGGCGCCGGAGATCGACGCGGCGCTCGAGCAGATGCGTCCGGGCCAGCTGTCGCAGCCGATCTCAGTCCGCGACGGCGTCTACATCATTTTCCTGCGCGACAAGCGTTCGGGCTCGACGGCGTCCGTGGTCCATCTGAAGCAGGCCGCCGTGGCGCTGCCGCAGAGCGCCACCGAGGCCCAGGTCGCGGCCGCCACCGCCACGCTCGAAACGGTCCGCAGCCAGGTGACCAGCTGCAACGACATCGAGGCCAAGGCCTCCAAGGTCAACGGCGTCGTCGCCGGCGATCTCGGCGAGACCGAGATCAAGGATCTGGCGCCTGCGTTCCGCCAGGCGGTCGAGACCCTGGAGCCCGGCCAGATTTCCGGCCCGATCCGGACCAACGCCGGTCTTCACATCCTGGCGGTCTGCGGCAAGCGCGCCGGCGGAGCCGAAAGCCTGACCGCCGAGCAGATCGAAAGCCGGCTGTATGGCCAACAGCTCAGCATGATCGCGCGTCGGTACATGCGTGACCTCCGGACGTCGGCGACGATCGAGACCCGGTGACCCCGCCCGACCAGCCGCCGCTCGCTCTCACCCTCGGCGATCCCGCCGGGGTAGGCCCGGAGATCACGGTCAAGGCCTGGAACCAGCTGCGCCACGAAGGCCCGGCCTTTATGGTGGTCGGCGACGTCCAATCGGTGGCCTCGGCCTCCGGCGCCAGCATGCGCACCGTTCGCCGGGTGACGACGCCCAAGGAAGCCGTAGCCGTCTTCGGCGAGGCGCTGCCCGTGCTCGACATTCCGCTGCGCAGCCCCGTGATCGCCGGCCAGCCATCGTCCACCGCCGCGTCGGCGATCATCCGGTGGATCGAGACCGCGGTCGGCCTGGCCCTATCCGGAGCTGTCAGCGGCGTCGTCACCGCGCCGATCGCCAAGGCACCGCTCTACGCCGCCGGCTTCGGCTTCCCCGGGCATACCGAGTTCCTCGGCGAACTGACCGCCGGCGCGGCCTATGAGGGCGCACGCGGTCCGATCATGATGCTCGCGGTGCCGGGGCTGCGCACCACGTTGGTCACCGTCCACGAGCCGATCTCCAAGGTCGGCGCGCTGCTCAGCGTCGACGCGATCGTGAACGCCGGCCTCGTGACCGCCCAGGCGCTGCGCCGCGACTTCGGGATCCTCGAGCCACGGCTCGCTGTCGCCGGCCTCAATCCCCACGCGGGCGAGGACGGAACCATCGGCCGCGAGGACGTCGAGATCATCGCCCCGGCGGTCGCGGCGCTGCGCGCCCAGGGCGTCGCCGCCGCCGGCCCGACCCCCGCAGACAGCCTGTTCCACGAAGCCGCCCGCGCCCGGTTCGACGCGGCGGTCTGCATGTACCATGACCAGGCGCTGATCCCGGTAAAGATGCTCGACTTCTGGGGCGGCGTGAACGTCACCCTCGGCCTGCCGATCGTCCGCACGTCGCCCGATCACGGCACTGCGTTCGACATCGCCGGCCGCGGCCTGGCCCGCCCGGACAGCCTGATCGCGGCCATCCGCATGGCCGCCGAGATCGCCGCCAATCGAGCCGCCTGAGTTCGCCGCGCCGGCGATCGGTTCCGTCGTGCGCGACTTGCCGACTCCGGCCGGACATGTCCTCTTGCCGCCCGTCTGATCCGGGGGAATTCCACGTCATGCTCAATCGCCGCCGTCTGCTCGCCGCCTCCGCTGGCGTCGCCAGTCTCGGAACCCTCGGCCAGGCCCGCGCCCAAGGCGGCGTCCAGGCTCAGGCCGAAGCGATCTATGACCGCATCTTCGAGGGCATGCTGGCGGCCGATCCGCTGAACGCCTCGGGCCTGGGCCTCGACAAGGACGCGCGCGCGCCGCTCAAGTCGCGGGTCGGCGATCGCTCGCAGGCGGGCCGGATGGGCTCCTTCCAGCCGCTGATCGACTCCCGCGACGCCTTGAAGGCCATCGACCGTTCGGCGCTCACTGGCCGCAGCGTCACCGAGTACGACACCGTCACCTGGTACGCTGATCGATGCGCCGAGGGCGCGCGCTTCGCCTTCGTCGGCGTCGATTCCTACGACTATCCGGTGCCCTATGTGCTCAGCCAGCTGACCGGCTGCTACCAGAAGGTCCCTGACGGCCTCGACACCAAGCATGTGATCGAGACCAAGGCCGACGCCGAGGCCTACCTCGCCCGCCTCACCGACTTCGCCAAGGCGATGAACGACGAGACCGCCCGGGCCAAGGACAACGCCGCCCTCGGCCTCGTCCCGCCGGACTTCATCCTCGACAAAGCCCTGGCCCAGATGAACGCTCTGGCCGCCCAGAAGGGCGAGACCTCGGGCCTGGCCGCCTCGGTGGGCCGCCGGGCGGCCGAGAAGGGACTGGGGAGCGACTGGGCCGCCAAGGCCGCGGCGATCGTCGATGGGCCGGTCGCGGCGGCGCTGGCCGGCCAGATCGCACTGCTGACCGAGCAGCGCCGGACCGCCGTGCATGACGCCACCGTCTCTCGCCAGCCGATCACCGCGGCCTTCTACGAGTACGCGCTGCGCTTCCACACCACGACGAACCTGACGCCGGACGCGGCCCACAAGATCGGCCTGGAGCAGGTCGCCGATCTCACCGCCCGGCTCGACCCGCTGCTGAAGGCCCAGGGCCTGACCCAGGGCACGGTCGCCGCGCGCCTCGACGCCTTCGCCAAGAACCCGGCCCAGTTCTACCCGAACACCGACGCGGGTCGGCAGGACCTATTGGCCGAACTCAACCGGCAGATGGCCGCGGTGAAGGCGGCGGCGCCGAAGGTGTTCAACACCATTCCCAAGGGCGGCATGGAGATCCGGCGCGTGCCGCCGGCCATCGAGATCGGCGCTCCGCGCGGCTATGCCGAAAGCGGCTCGCTCGACGGCACGCGGCCCGGCACCTACTATATCAACCTTCGCGACACGACCGAGTGGGCCAAGTGGGCGCTGCCCACCCTCACCTATCACGAGGCGGTTCCCGGCCACCTGTTCCACGGCGCCCTGGTGCAGGAGGCCGGAGCCTCGCCCATGCTCTTCAAGAACATCGGCTTCACCGCCTATGGCGAGGGCTGGGGCCTCTATGCCGAGCAGCTCGGCGACGAGCTCGGCATGTACGACGCCTATCCCGCCGGCCGCATCGGCTGGCTGCAGTCGTTCCTTTACCGCGCGGCCCGGATCGTCCTGGACACCGGCATCCACGGCAAGGGCTGGAGCCGCGAGCAGGCCATCGCCTACATGCGCGAGACCGTCGGCCTGCCCCTGGGCGCGGCCGAGAACGAGATCGACCGCTATGTCGTCTGGCCGGGCCAGGCCTGCGGCTACAAGATCGGCCACACCGAGATCGACCGCCTGCGCTCCAAGGCCAAGGCGGCCCTGGGTCCCAAGTTCGACATCAAGGGCTTCCACGACGCCGTCCTGCTCGGCGGCTCGCTGCCGCTGGCGGTGCTTGAGCGCGTCGTCGACCAGTGGACGGTGTCTCAGCGCTGATGAACGACCCGGCCGATCTCGCCCGCGAACTGACCATCGACTTCGTCGGCGGCGCGGTCGGCCATCGCCACCGGTTCGGCGGCGGCCGCGGCCAGGACCTGCCGCGGGCCGCCGGCTTCGTGAAGGGCGTCACGCCCAGCGTCATCGACGCCACGGCGGGCCTGGGCCGCGACGCCTTCCTGCTCGCCTCGCTTGGGGCGCAGGTGACGCTGATCGAGCGCTCACCGCACGTGCACGCCCGCCTCGCGGCCGGACTGGAGGCTGCGGCCGCCGATCCGCGCACGGCCGAGGTCGTCGCGCGCATGACCCTGCTGCAGGGGGACGCGCGCCTGCTGCTCCCGACCCTGGCCGCCGACGTCGTCATCGTCGATCCGATGCACCCCGAGCGCACCTCCACCGCCCTGGTGAAGAAGGACATGCGTCTTCTGCGCGACCTGGTGGGGACCGACCCCGACCAACTCGAACTGATGCGGGCCGCGCTAGCCTCCGCCGGCAAGCGCGTGGTCCTGAAATGGCCGCGCAAGGGCCCGCCGATGCCGGGGCTGCGTGCGCCGTCGCATCAGATCGTCGGCAAGACCTTGCGCTACGACGTTTTCATGACCGCCGCTTCCTGAGACAATGGCGCCATGAGCGTCGCCTTCACCAAAGAGGGAGACAGCGAGTCGGTCGCCGCCGACCTCCCTGATCGCCCGATCTCTCCGCACCCGAACCTGGTCACCGCCAAGGGCCTGGCCCAGATCGACGACGAGCTGGCCAAGGCGCGCGCGGCCTACAGCGCCGCCCAGACCGCCGGCGACGTGCACGCCGACCGAACCGCCATGGCCAGGGCCACCCGCGACCTGCGGTATTATGGCGCCCGCCGCGCCAGCGCCCAGCTGGTCGAACCTGACCTGTCGCTCGACACCGTCCAGTTCGGGCGCAGCGTGACCTTCGAGCGCGAGGACGGCCGGCGCCAGACTTACGCCATCGTCGGCGAAGACGAGGCCGACCCAGCCGGCGGCTCGGTGTCCTACATTTCGCCCCTGGCCCGCGCCCTGCTCGGCAAGTCGGTCGGCGACCTCGCCGAGATCAACGGCGCCGAGGTCGAGGTCGTGGCGCTCGCCTAGAGCAGGCCCAGCAGCGTCTCGACACAGGCAGCCGAGTTGCGCGCCGCCGCTTCGACCATCTCGTCATAGGTCAGGTGGCTGTCCGCGCCGGCCAGATCTGACAGCGTACGGATCACATAGAGCGGCGTGTTCCAGGCCCGCGCCACGACCGCCACCGCCCCGGATTCCATGTCGATGGCGTCGGCCCCCAGCCGCGCATGCAGCTCGTCACGTGTCGCCGGGCAGTTCAGGAAGTAGTCGGCCGTGACCACGCCCCCGAGGCGCGCGTCGAGCCGGCCGGCCATCGCGCCAGCGAGCTTGGCCAGCACCGCGCGCACGGCCTCGTCCACCGGCTCGGGCGCAGCCAGCACCGGCGCCCCGACCGGGATCACGCCGTAGGCTGTCGGCGTGAAGGCGCCGGCCGTGATGATCCCGTAGTCGTGGACGGCCAGGCGCTCGGCCAATAGCACCGAGCCCACGCCCAGTGCTGGGTTCAAGCCCCCCGCCACGCCGGAGAAGATCAGGCTGCGCGCGCCGAACGCCGACAACAGCAGCGTTGCGGCTGCGGCCGCGTTGACCTTGCCGATACCGGCCTGGGCCAGCACCACGGGCTCCTGGCCGTAGAGCGCCCGCCAGACCTTGGTCGGCCCATGGATCTGCGGCTGCGGGTCGGCGTGCAGGACCCCGCGCAGGGCGTCCATCTCTTCAGGCGTAGCGCAGAGGATTGCGTGCATGGGCCCCGCTTAGCACGACCTCAGCGGCGCTGCCCGTCTTCGGCGGCGCGGAGCACGAAGGCCAGGATTTCGGCGACCGCGACGTACAGCCGCTCGGGGATCTCCGTCTCAAGCTCGATGGTCGACAGCGCCTGCGCCAGCACCGCGTTCTGCTCGATCGGCACGCCGTGGGCCTGGGCCGTCGCTATGATCTTCTCGCCGACTGCTCCGCGGCCGCTCGCCACCACCCGTGGCGCATGCGGGGCGTCATAGGTCAGCGCCACCGCCAAGGTTTTGCGTGGGTCCTGGCTCATGAGGTCTGATCCACCAGCCGGCCGGCTTCCGGCTCGGCGATGCGCGGCGCACCGGCGTGGACCGCGATTTCGGCGCGGAAGTCGGCGCGCGCGAGCGCCGCCCCCAGCAGGTCGCGGCCGTCCTCCAACCGCGCCAACCCGGTCTCGCGCTCGGCCCACAGTCCGACGATCGCCTGTCCGCCGGCCAGCGAGACGCGCGCGTGGATCGGCCCCAACGGCTCGATGTCGAGCGAGAACGCCGCCCGCCAGGTCGGCTCGGCGTCACCGCCCTTGCCGCGCGCGTCACGGCTGATCTCGAACTGCGCCACCGCCGCGCCCTGGGGGGTGGTGAACGGCATTTCAAACATCCAGCGCGTCACCTGAGCCTCGACCGGATGGTCCTCGCCGGCCGGCAGCGAAGCGATCTGCAGCAGCTCCTGGCGCGCTACTGCGCTCTCGGTCTCGGCAAGCAGCCGCTGGCCGATCTGGCTGGGTGCGGCGTCGGCCGGCAGGCTGGGACTGGCCGCAGGCTGGGCCCGTGGCCCGCCGGCGCGATAGGGCGGCGGCGGCGTGCGCGCCGGGGCTCTGGCGTCCGGCGTGCGCGGGGCGCCGGCCAGCCAGGCGCTCAGCGCCTGGCGCAGCACCAGCAGCCCGGCCTTCATGTCCTGGCCCATCGGCGAGACCTGCGGCGCGGCGGCCAGCTTCGCCTCGAGGAACAGCCCCGACTGCGACAGCGCCTTGGCGACGTCCGCGCCGCCGACCCGCGCGTCGAACGGCGTCGCCTGGGCCAGCACCTGCGCCGCCGCCGAGCGGACCGGACTGGGTAGGGCCGGATTTCCGGCCGCCTGAGTGAGGTCGGCCACCAGCGGCGCCAGGCCGCCCTGGCGAGCCGCGGCCTGCTGCGCCGCGCGGGCCAGCATCTGGGATTGAACCTGGCCGGGGTCGATGTCTATCGAAGGGGCAGCCGGCGGCGTCACCGGAATCACCGGCCGTACCGGCGTGACCGGTATCGCCACCTGGGGCGTCAGCGGGCCTTGGATAGGCGTGATCGACACGGGCGACTCACCTGCCAAAAGTTGCCGACATCTTACCGGCCGGGAGTGAAGCTCGGCTTAAGATCGCCCATCTATGCCGAGCCGCTCGATCACGACGGAGGTCCCCATGGCGGACGCAGACATCACCGGCGCCGAGGTCATCCGCTGGCTGGACAGCCCGGGCGCCGAGTTGAACCTGCTGGTCGGATGCGGCTTCGACGACGGCGACTGCGAAGACCTCCTGCCGATCCTCGCCGTCGATCTCGGCGGTCGCCGGATCACCTGCGCCGCAGCCGGGGCCTCCCGCTCGGTTCCGTTCGCAAAGTTCGCCGGCGGCGTGATTTCTCCCAGCGAGGCCCTGCGAGCCGCCGTGCTCGCCGCGACCCCGGCCGACGTGCGCGAGGAGAACGCCGCCTATGAGGAGATCCGTGATCTGGTCCCGCAGCGGCCGCCGTCCCGCGAGGACCTGTTCGTCATTCTTGCGGCCGTCCGCGATCACCGGCGGGGGACGACGCCGGACCGCGACGTGCGCCACGCACGCGCCAAGGCGCTGAAGCGCAGCAGGGCATGGGCGGCCGGGGTCGCCATCGCCGCCGGCTGGCGCGAGGCGGCGATCTCGGCCGGCGACTGGCCTCAGGGGGACGTCGCCATTCATCTGGCGCGGTTCCAACGCGAGGCCAAGGACGCCCGCGGCTCACTGGCCACGCTCGCCGATCTTCGCTTCGCCAGGCCGGCCATGACCGATCGCCAGCGCGCCATCGTCGCCACCATGGAAGGCGCCGCCCATGCCGACCTCTTCGAAGCCCAGCGCCGCAACGCCGAGCACCTGGAGCGGGCGTTCGCCTGCGCCGCCCAGGCCTGGGCCATCGCGCCCAAGGACGAGGAAGCGAACGCCCTCTATCAGCGACTTCACGCCCTGACGCCGAAACGTCCGTAGGCGGCCCCTGCCCTTCGCCCGCCGCGCCTGCTATTGGCGAGATGATGACCCTCGACCAGCTCCCGCCCCTGCGTGAAACCCTCGCCGAGCACGACCTGCTGGCCAAGAAGAGCTTTGGCCAGCATTTCCTGCTCGACCTCAACATCACGCGGAAGATCGCCCGGCTGGCCGAGGTCGGCGCCGGCGATCATGTCATCGAGGTCGGCCCCGGCCCAGGCGGCCTCACCCGCGCCCTGCTGGAAACCGGCGCGAAGGTCACCGCCGTGGAGGCCGACCCGCGCTTTGCGCCGCTGCTCGAAGAGCTTTCCGTCGCCTCCGACGGCGCGCTCACCCTGCGTCTGGAAGACGCGCTGAAGACCAATGAGGCCGAAGTCGCCGCCGGCGCGCCGGCCCACATCGTCTCCAACCTGCCCTACAACGTCGGCACGCCGCTGCTGATCAAGTGGCTGACCGGCGCCTTCACACCCGCCTCCATGACCTTGATGTTCCAGAAGGAAGTCGCCGACCGCATCGCCGCCGAGCCGGGGTCAGACGCCTATGGCCGGCTCTCGGTCATCGCCCAGGCGACCAGCCACACCGCCGTGGTCATGGACGTGCCGGCCCGCGCCTTCACCCCGCCACCCAAGGTCGCCTCGGCCGTGGCCAGGCTGACGCCGCGCGCCGACCGCCCGGCGACCGAGCGCCTCGACGCCCTGCAGCGGGTGACGGCCGCAGCCTTCGGACAACGCCGCAAGATGCTCCGCTCAAGCCTCAAGGTGCTGGGCGGCGCGGACCTCTGCGAAGCCGCCGGCATCGCGCCGGAAGCCCGCGCCGAAACCATCGACATCCCGGGCTTCCTGGCGCTGGCCGACGCCCTCCGCGCGGCCGCCTAGCCGCCGAACATCTTGGCCCGCAGCCGGCGCATGCCGCCGATCCAGCGGTCGTAGTCGGCGGTCTTGCGCTGCATGTAGGTCAGCACGACCGGGTGCGGCAGGATCAGGAAGCTCTCGGCCGCCAGCCCCTGGACCACGCTCTCGGCGACGTCGTCCGGGGTCAGCACGCCGTCCAGGTTCTGCGGCTGCGAGGCGGAATCGCCCTGCCGCAGCATCGCGGTGTCGACGCCCTGCGGGCACAGGATCGAGACCTTGATGCCCTGGTCGCCATGGGTGATGGCCAGCGACTCGGCAAAGCCCACCGCCGCGTGCTTGGTGGTCGAATAGACCGCCCCGCCGATCTGCGACAGCAGCCCGGCCGCCGAGATGGTGTTGAGCAGATAGCCGCCTCCGCGCGCCTGCATGCCCGGGATCACCGCCCGCGCCGCGTGGACATGGGCCATGACGTTGACGTTCCAGGCTCGGTTCCAGACCGCATCCGGCGACGAGGCCGCGCTCTGCTTGTCCGGATCGCCGTCGCCGACCCCGGCGTTGGAGCAGAACAGGTCGATGCCGCCATGGCGCGCCTCGACGTCCGCTACCATCGCCGCCACCGCCGCGCCGTCGCTGACGTCCAGCGTCACCGCCTCGCCGCCGATCTCCTTGGCCACCGCCGCGGCGCCTTCGCCGTTGCGGTCGGCCACGATCACCGCCTTGGCGCCCTCGCGCGCGAAGCGCCGCGCCAGCCCCGCGCCGATTCCTTCGGCGCCGCCCGTGACGACGACGACCTTGCCCTCGACTTCCATGGAATTCCGTCCCCTTGATCAGGCTTGAGCGGCGTCGGCGTAGCCGGCGTACGAGTTCTTCATGCTGGCGTGGTTGAGCAGCATCTGCGCGACCTGCCTCTCGCCCTTGGCGTCGAACACCCGCGTCCGCACCCAATAGGATTCCGTGCGCTTGCTCTCGGCTAGGGCGGCGATCTCGCGGCGTAGCACGTACTCCTCGCCGACGAACAACGGCCCGTCGATGAGCTTGATCTCCTGGTCGGCGAACAGCCCCACGGCCGGTCCCTTGACCGGAAACGCCGCCTCGCGGCTCGAGTATTCGAACAGCACGCTCAGCATCTCGAAGGGGATGATCGCCCGGCCCCAGGGCGAGGCCGCGCCGTCGGAGTACCAAGGCGAAGTCTCGGTGATCTTGGCCAGCTTCTGGTTCAGGCTGAACGGATAGAGCGCGCCCATGTTCTGGTCGGCGTCCATCTTCACCCGCTCGTCCTTGGCCCCGGTCATGCCGACCTTCAGGTCCTCCAGGATCAGCAGCTTGCCCGGCGGGCGCAGCGCGGCCATCCGCGCTTCCAGCAGGCTGGGCTCCGATTGCGGTCCGACGCTGGCGCTGGCCTCCAGCACCGGGGTGCCGTCGGCCTTCTCGGCCCAGACGCGGGTCCGGGTGGCGCCCTCGGCGGGGATCTCGGCGAAGGCGCGCACCTCCTCGCCTTCGACCACCATGTTCAGGAAGTGCGAGGAGATGCAGCCGCTCTCGTACCAGCGCTGTCCCCAGATCTTGGCCAGCAGCGGCTGGAACTGGCTGAAGTGGGTCGGCCCCTCGATCGGCCCGGCTCGGAAACCCAGCTTCTCGGCCATGGCGTCGTCGTGGATGGAGGTGTGCCCGCCATACTCCTGGTCGGCCAGCATCTGCGCCGGCTTGCGCAGCGGGCCGGCAAGGCTGAGGGGCGTGTCAAAGCTCATAGGGGGCGTCCTCCTGTCTGTCGCGCGCCCTGCCGCCGGCGGGGCGCGGCCGGTATAGACGCACGCAACAGCGCCTCAAACAAGCGTTTGAACTAACCTCAGATGCTCCGCGCCAACAGCGCGACCAACTCGGCCTGCCGGTGGGGGCCGGTCTTGGCCAGGGTCTGCTACCATGCTGTCTTCATCCGCCCGCGCCCCGACTTACGTCAGGTCAGAGTGGCGGACGCCTGCTTCGGGCCGCATCCCCCATTTGGGGCGCCCCGATACCTTCGATCGGTGATGTTGGCGGACAGTGGGTCACAACCGCGTGTCAGCGGCCCAGGCCGTACCCATAGTCGAACGCACCGTACGGCCGGCCGACGCCGCCCCAGTACTGGCGATAGCCGTTCTTCTCCTGGCCGATGGTCAGGGCCAGGGTCCCGGTCTCGCCGATCGGCATGACGCTCGTGATGTAGCCGCTGCGATAGCCGCCGGTCCCAACCGCGACGCCGACCTCGCCGTGGATCTGGCGATCACGCGGCAGCCGCACGCGTTCGCCGTATGCCTCCTCGGGCGTCGTCGCGGCCGGCGAGCTGGCGAGCCAGCGCCGGATCTGCTCGGCGGTGTCGAGCGTCTCGGACTTCGGGGCCGCCGTCACAGAAGCCGCGGGCTCGGCGGCGGCTAGGTTGATTTCCGAGGGCGCGACGCCGGTGGCGCCGGCGGTGCTCATCGCCTCCTGGGCCTGGGCGACGCCCGACGACAGGACCAGCGCGACCGAGGCCGCCAGAATGGTACGCGTACGCATGTCAAAGGCGCCTCCAAGCGCGCCGTAGCTTAAGCAGCCGATATGGGCGCTCGTAAGGCGCTAGCCAAGCAGCGCGGCCGTCCCGTCCCAGGCCAGCTTGCCGCCGACTGCGATCAGCAGGACGTAGATGATCCGATAGAAATTCCCGGCCGGGACCCGCCGGACCAGCCACACGCCGGCCCAGGTCGAGGCGATGGCCAGCGGCAGCAGCACCAAGGCGGTCATCATCGCCTCGCGCGTGAATTGGCCCAGCGCCCAATAGGCCGGGACCTTCATCCAGTTCACCACGGCGAAGAAGATCGCGCTGGTGCCGATGAACACGTCGCGCGGCAGGTTCTTGGGCATCACGTAGATCTGGAACGGCGGCCCGCCGGCGTGCGCGATCTGGCTCGTGAAGCCGGCCATTATCCCGGCCAGCACGCCACGCCACGGCAGCTTCTCGGGCTTGGCCGGCTTCGGCGCGGCGGACCCGCGTTCGGCCCAAAGCCGCATCACCGCGAAGACGATTGAGATCGCCCCGACCGCCAGCTCCACGGCGCCTGGTTTGACGAACGCCGCGAGCGAGTAGCCCAGGGCGATGCCGCCTGCCGCACTCGGCAGCATCACCGCCAGCACGCCCTTGTCCCAGGTCTTGCGGAACGACCAGACGCTGACGACGTCCTGCACGATCAGGATCGGCAGGGTGATCGAGGCCGCCAGCACCGGCGACACCGCCAGCGCCATCATCGGCACGGCGATCACCCCGATGCCGGAGAACCCGCCCTTGGCCAGGCCCAGCAGGATCACCGCCGGGATGGCGACGGCGTAGAAGAACGGGTCGGTCAGCAGGTGGGGCTACTTCCGCTTGCCGAGTTCGGCGGCGATGTCCTTGACGTTGTGACCGACCTTGCGGTGCGCGGCGATCACCTGCTCAGGCTTCACGCCCCAGCGCTTGGCCCAGAACGCCACCTCGTGACGCTCGCGGATGTCCAGCCGCACGTTATCGCGGAAATCCCGCTTGCCCTTGGGTTCGGCCATGATCGCCTCCGTGATCGGCCCTGGCCTAGCAAGTCCGCGGGGCGGCGCCTACCCGCCCGGGCGCGAGCCGCTCGGCCGGCTGACCACGAACGCCGCGCAGGCGCCCAGCGCGGCGGCGACCGTGAGCGCCAGCCATAGACGCGGATGCACCGACAGGAAGAAGACCGCGAACCCGACCGCCATGCCGGTGCAGGCCAGCACCTTGGCCTTGCGCGGGATCGCGCCGTGCGCGCGCCAGTCGCGAACCAGCGGCCCGAACTGCTTGTGGTTGAGGATCCAGGCTTCCAGCCGGGGTGAGGACTTGGCGAAACAGCCCGCCGCCAGGATCAGGAACACCGTCGTCGGCAGCAGCGGCAGGAACGCCCCGGCGATCCCCAGGCCCGTGAACCCCAACCCCAAAACCAGATAAAGCGCGCGCGTCATGCCAATTGAGAATTTCTCTCAAAAACCGCCGCCGCGATAGGGGTCAGCGCGTCGATTCTGCGACCCTGCGCGCCAGCGCCACGTTCACCGCCTCGTAGGCCGGGGTGAAATCGCGCGCGATCTTGGCCTTGCTCCAGGTCGCCGGCAGCAGCCCACCCAGCACCTCGGTGTGAAGGACGTGCGTTCCCTGCGCGTTCGGCGTCAGCAGGAACCCGTGGCGGCCGGCGAACAGCAGCGGCACATGCCCCGACCAGGCGAGCTCGCGCGCAGGTTCGGCGGCGACGATCCGCACCGTTTGCCGGACCACGCCCTGCCCGGCCAGATTGCGGAACACCATCTTCGCCTTCGTCCCGACCTTGGCCTGTCCGTAGACCTCGAGGTTCAGCGGGTTCCATTCCCCATAGCGCTCGAAGTCAGCGAGCACGGCCCAGACCGCGTCGGGCGTGGCGGGAATGATCGCTTCGGTGCGGATCTGATGCATGGCGCGACTATATTCGCAAACCGGCCGCAGACTGCCATTGTCTGCGCCATGGCGAACACCGACCTCGCGACGCGGACCTACAATCACGGCTGGCGGCTCGACCCGATCATCCGCAGCTTGTTGGACACCGACTTCTACAAGCTGCTGATGCTGCAGCTGATCTGGAGTCTGCATCCGCGCGTCGACGCCACCTTCTCGCTGATCAACCGCACCCGTCACGTGCGCCTGGCCGAGGTCGTCGACGAGGGCGAACTGCGCGCCCAGCTCGACCACGCCCGCACGCTGTCGTTCTCGAAGAAGGAGCTGATCTGGCTGGCCGGCAACACGTTCTACGGCGAGACCCAGATGTTCAAGCCGGGCTTCATCGCCTGGCTCGCCGACTTCCGCCTGCCGCCGTATGAACTGACCCAGCACGACGGCCAGTACGAGCTCAGCTTCCACGGCCCGTGGACCCACACCACGATGTGGGAGATTCCGGCGCTGGCGATCATCAACGAGCTGCGCACGCGCACGGTGCTTCGCGGCCAGGGCCGCTTCGCCCTCGACATCACCTACGCCCGCGCCAAGGCCAAGCTCTGGGAGAAGGTCGAGCGGCTGCGCAAACTCGACGGCCTGCTGATCTCCGACTTCGGCACCCGACGTCGCCACTCGTTTCTCTGGCAGCGCTGGTGCGTGGAGGCGCTGAAGGAAGGGCTGGGCGACGCGGTGCTCGGCACGTCCAACGTCCTCCTGGCCATGGACGGCGATCTCGAGGCGATCGGCACCAACGCCCACGAACTTCCGATGGTCGCCGCCGCGCTGGCCGATTCCGACGCCGAGCTGCGCGCCGCGCCCTATCAAGTGCTCGACGAATGGCGGCGCACTTACGGCGGCAACCTGCTGGTCGCCCTGCCCGACGCCTTCGGCACCCGCGCCTTCCTGGCCGACGCGCCCGACTGGGTCGCCGACTGGACCGGCTTCCGTCCCGACAGCGCCCCGCCGATCGAGGGTGGCGAGGAGATCATCGCCTGGTGGAAGGCCAAGGGCCGCGACCCGCGCGACAAGCTGCTGGTCTTCTCGGACGGCATGGATATCGACTCGATCGAGGAAGCCCACCGCCACTTCGCGGGCCGCGTGCGGATGAGTTTCGGCTGGGGCACCAACCTGACCAATGACTTCAAGGGCTGCCTGCCCGGCGGCGGCGACGCGCTCGATCCCATCTCGCTGGTCTGCAAGGTCACCGAGGCGAACGGCCGCCCTGCCGTGAAGCTCTCCGACAATCCCGAAAAGGCCACCGGCGATCCCGCCGAAATCGTCCGCTACCTGCGCGTCTTCGGCGAGGCCGGTCGCCACGCGCATCCGGTCAGCGTCTAGGTCTGCGTCAGACCGTCACACCGGGTCGTGCAACCAAATCCGGCCGGAGGCGCTTCCCCCAACTGTCTCCGGGGTTGTTCTGAGCGCCGAAACTGCGCGTGGAGGCTGTAAGGTCAAGCTAGGCGTTGATCAGGCCGGCTCCCAGAGGAGCGCGGCTCGCGAATCATACCCAATACTACAATATTTATCGCAACGCCTTATCCCACATGATGCGGTGCGCATACCATTGCCACGATTATGCCTTATCACGGTCCTTTGATCGCCGAATTGCCCCGTCAGTTTGGAGATGCCTCGGGGGAGGCCTCACAGATGTACGGGAGACCTCATGCGTTCCATCTTCACCTACGGGGCTGCGGCCCTCGCCCTCGCCATCGCCGCTCCGGCCTTTGCTCAAGACGCTTCTGAGCCGACCGCCCCGCCGGCGAAGGACGCCAGCGCCACCGCCGCCACCCTGGCCGTCGGCGCCACCGTGAAGGACAAGACCGGCGCCAGCATCGGCACCGTCACCGAAGTGAAGCCCGACGCCGCCGGCCAGCAGGTCGCGACGATCAAGATGGGCTCGGACACCTTCGCGGTCGAAACCAGCAAGCTGGCGATCGCCGACGGCTCGGCGACCATCAACGCCACGGCCGACGAACTGAAGACGATGCTGAAGAAGTAGAGTTCTTCGAGCGCGCCCCGGACCTCCAGCCGGGGCGCGCTTTTCTTTTGCCCGGACGTGTCAGGTTGACCTGACATGCGGCCCATGTCAGGCTGGCCTTACATCAGGAGCGCCCGTCATGGACCCGGCCAGTCGCCGATACCTCATCCGCACGCTCGCCTTCATGGGCGGCTACGGCGCCGTGAACATTGCTGCGATCTTCGGGGCGTTCGACGGTCTGCAGGGCGGCCTTGGCGCGTGGATTCTGGGATTGGCGGTCGCCGCCCCCGTCGCCGGACAGATCTGGGCCACTCTCGCGCTGATGCGCCAGTCCGACGAGTACGTCCGCACCCTCACCGCCAAGCGCTTCATCATCGCCTCGGGCGTGGCGATGGCGGCGTTTAGCGCCTGGGGCTATCTGGAAAGCTACGCCCAGGCGCCGCACGCGCCCGGCTGGTTCATCTATCCGCTGTTCTGGGCCGTCTACGGGATGGTTGCGCCGTTGGTGCGATCCACCCGCTGATGCGCAACCAGCTTCGCGCCTTGCGCACCGAACATGGCTGGACTCAGGAGGAACTCGGTCGCCGGCTCGGCGTCTCGCGCCAAGCCGTCATCGCGCTGGAAGGCGAGCGCCACGATCCATCGCTGGACCTGGCCTATCGCATCGCCGCGCTGTTCGGTCAGCCGGTCGAGGCGGTGTTCGAGAACCCACACCGCCCCTTCGGAAGTCAGCGGAAAACGTAGACGTCCCCGCCGGCACGCTCCGGCAGCGGGCCAGCCGCGATCGTCAGCTGCGCCCGTCGGCCGCCGCAGACGCAGCGCATGCGATCGGTGAACGCCCGCAACGGCAGGCCGCCGAGGCCCTGCGCGACCCAATGGGTCGGATCGCACGGCGCGGCCCGCTCGCACCCCGGCGAGGCGCATCGCGCCACCAGGTGCCGATCCAATCCCACGCACGCCAGCAGCGGCTCGCGCTGCGCGTTGCTCCAGTCCTCATGCTTCATGTTCGCCTCCAGCGGCAGAACAAAAACAGAACACGAAGACATGCGCTACTCCGCCCAGGTTGATCGTCCCGACCGCTCTCCAACTCAGGCGAGAGCGACAGGCTCCAAGCATCGGAAGAGTCGCGGGTTCTCAAAACCTCGCAGGCATCCACAGGGTGCGAATTCCTGTGCACGCATTGGCGGCAGGCGTCGGTGGACCGACTTACTCCTCCAGCAGCGCCTCGACGAAGTCCGGCAGCCACGGATTGCGGCCCGGCTTCATCCGTTCGGAGCGGTAGATGTGGCCCAGGTCGGCATAGGCCCGATCGAAGTTCTTGTTGACGATGACGTAGTCGTAGAGCCGCCAGTGCTCGATCTCGTCCTTGCCCTTCACGAGGCGCTTCTGGATCACCTCTTCGCTGTCCTGCGCCCGCGCGTGCAGCCGGCGCGACAGGTCCTCCCAGGAGGGCGGCAGGATGAACACCCGCACGCTGTCGTCCGGCGCGGCGTCGGCGACCTGCTTGGCGCCTTGCCAGTCGATGTCGAACAGCACGTCCTTGCCAGCCTCAAGGGCCGCCATCACGGGGGCCTTGGGCGTGCCGTAGCGATTGTCGTGCACGTCGGCCCACTCGAGGAACTCGCCGCGCTCGATCATCGCATCGAAGGTCGGGCGGTCGACGAAGTAGTACTCACGCCCCTCCTCCTCGCCCGGTCGCGGTGCGCGGGTGGTGCACGAGATCGACAGCATCAGGTCGCTATGGTCCGCCACCAGCCGCCGCGACAGCGACGTCTTGCCCGCGCCGGACGGCGAGGACACCAGCAGCAGCATCCCGCGGCGGGTGGTTTCCCAGGGCCTGGGATGGTCGTGTCCGTCAGTCATTCGTCACTCTTCGCACGTTCAGAGCGCCGCTTAACAGATAGCGGCCTTTCAGCGGAAGGGTCTCAATGCGCGGCATGGCGCGCGTTGCGCGGCCATTAGGGCCTACTCGACGTTCTGCACCTGCTCTCGGAACTGTTCGATCGTGGCCTTCAGTTCCAAGCCGACCGTGGTCAGCGCGCCCAGCGCCGACTTCGAGCACAAGGTATTGGCTTCGCGCATGAACTCCTGGGTCAGGAAGTCCAACCGTCGCCCCTGCGGCCCTTCGGCGGCGATATGGGCCCGGGCCGCCTCGACGTGCGCGCCCAGCCGGTCCAGTTCCTCGCGCACGTCGGCCTTCACCGCCATGGCCGCGGCCTCGGTGACGATCTTGTCCTCGCCAGCCGCCTCGCCCACCAGTTCGGCCATGCGCCGGGCGAACCGGTCCCTGATCGCCACGGGCTGTCCTTCCGCCAGGCCCTTGGCCTCGCCGACCAAGGCCTCGATCTTGTCGACCAGCCCGATCAGCACCGCGGTCAGCGCCAGGCCTTCTTCGCGGCGTGACCCGGCCAGCGCCTCCAGCGCCGCGCCGATCGACAGCGCGATCGCCGCCTGCAGCGCGGCCTGAGCCTCCGGATCATCGTCGCCCTCAGCCGCCTCGATCACCCCGCGCAGCGCCAGAAGTCCATCGAGGCTCGGCGGTCCGGCCTTGCCGGCGGCGATCAGCCCCTCGCCCATCGCCAGATAGCGGGCCAGCACCTCGTCGTTGATCCGGACCTCGAACGCGCTGTCCGAGCGCTTGGCCTGAACGCCGACGTTCAGCTGGCCGCGCGCGAACCGCGCCTGGGCTCCGTCACGCGCAGCCTTGTCCAACTGGTCGAACCCCGGCGGACCGCGGAACCGGACCTCCAGATTGCGCCCGTTCACCGAGCGCGCCTCGACCGCCCAAGTCCAATCGCCCGCCGCGCCCTCGGCCCGGCCGAAGCCCGTCATCCCAGAAAGCGGCATGGAGATCCTCGAAGCTGCACAATCACCGGCAGTCTACACGGGGCGCGGACGCCGAGGCCAACCGAAACCCACAGGCTGCGCCGGCCTTTCGACATCCAAGGTCGACTCACCGGCCGCTTCAGCGTCAAGTTGCAGGTGGGACTGGACGGAGGCCGCCATGGACGTGGTCCGACGCATCGCCGGCGCCGCAGCGATCTATTTCTGCGCCTTGTTCACCGCGCTGGGGGTGGCGCGGCTGGTGCGCGACCTAGTGGATCTCGTGGGGGTCGAGCCCGTGTTCGGGGTCATCGCCGGAGCCTTGATCGTCGCCTTCGCCCTGTTGCCGTGGGCCGGCTTCGCGGTGCGGACTTTCGCCATCCCCCCAGCTCTTTCCCAGCGGCTGGCCGTCGGCGTCGGCGCGGTGCTGATGCTGTTCGTCCTGGCGGTGATCGAGCTCACCTTCTTCCGCCGCTTCTTCGCGGCGGAACTGACCCAGCCCAACGATCGCATCGCGGCCTGGACCACCCTCATCCTGCTGCTCTACGCCGCCGTGCTTCCAGTGTTCCGCGCACGCCGCGACCCGCGCGATTAGCGCGGGCCGCAGATGCGCGCTCGTCCTTAGCGGCGGACGATCTCGACGCGGCGGGCGTCGACGTCAGGCGTCGCGGCCGGCCCGTTTTCAACCGCGGCGGGGGCCACCATCTCGATGCTCGACGCCGGCACGCCAGAGGCGACCAGCCGGTCGCGAACCGCCTCGGCCCGTTGCTGAGCCAGACGTTCGTTCAGCGGCAGATTGCCGGTGCGGTCGGTGTAGCCGGTGATGCCGACCCGCAGATTGTCCTGCTTGATCGCCGCAGCAGCTTCCTCGATCAGCCGCCCATCATCGGGCCCGATCGCCGCCGAACCGAGGGCGAAGTGCACGTTGGCCGGGAGTCCGACGATCGCGGCCGGGGCCGGCGCGGGCGTGACCGGAACAGGCGCCACGACTTGGGCCGGCGGAGCCACGGCCGGAGCCGCAGGCCTCACCTCAGCGACAGGCGCGGTCGGCGTCGTCGCCTGGCGTCCCAGGAAGAACCAGGCCAGCAGGGCCAGGGCCGCCAGCCCCAGCAGCCAGGGCAGCAACGCCCCCATGCCCGAGCGACGCGCCGGCGCGGCCGCAGCGCTCCGCGCATAGACCGGCGCGGCCGGCGGCGGCCGATCCTCGACGCGGTGAACGCGATCGCCGAAGTCGGCCACAGTCGCCGAGGCGTCGGTCGCCGCGCTCGCCACCGATGCGGCCGCTGCGCCGGCTCCGACGACGCCGGCGGCCATCGCCGCCTTGCCTATACCGCCCGCCACATCCGTGCCGCCGAACACCGACAGCTTCCGAAAATGCTCGGCCAGCAGGTAGTAGACCGTCACCCGGTTCTTGGTCCTGTCCGCATTCATCCGGTCGCCGACGCCAGCGATTGCGCTGTCCAGATCGGCGTCGCTGTGCGTCAGGCCGAGCTTCTTCTTCAGGTAATTCTCGCGAACCCGGCGCAATTCCTCGGGTTCTGTGAAGGAAACCAACGACGAGTCGCGGTTGTGCAGGGCGATCCCGCAGTACCGGACAATCGCGTCGATCACCTTGGAATCGGCGTTAGGAACGTACTTCCTGACGTCGATGGCCCAGTCTTCCGCCATGGCCTGTCCTCCGTTCGTTTGACGGGCGTCGAACGGGGGCGCGAGGGATCGCGTCCAGGATCGACCCCTCACCGATAGGACCATGGCGCGATGCGGGCGCTAGGGCCGTTTGCGGAGTGGGCCGGGGGATTTACCTTAGGAAACTGCGGCGCCGCTTGGCGCGTCTTGCGGCCAAGCCAGCGCCCGCAGCCGCGGGATTCTGCCGGCCCGGCTAGCGGCCGGCCTGCTCCGCAGCCTTCTCCTGAAGGGCGCCGGCCTTTTCCTGAAGCGTGGCCGCAGCGCGCTGCTTTTCGACCGCCCGCCACTTGGCGACATTCTTCAGATGTTCTTCGTAGGTGGTCGCGAAGACGTGGCCGCCGGTGCCGTCGGCGACGAAGAACAGGTGATCGCTCGCCGACGGGTCGAGCACCGCCGCCAGAGCCGCACGGCCCGGATTGGCGATCGGCGTCGGCGGCAGGCCGTCGATCTGATAGGTGTTGAAGGGGTTCGGCTGGGCCATCTCCGAGGCGCGCAGCCCGCGGCCCAACGGCTTTCCGCCATTCAGGCCGTAGATGATCGTCGGGTCGCTCTCCAGCCGCATGCCCTTGCGCAGTCGGTTGATGAACACCGCCGCAACTTCGGGCCGCTCGCTCGCAATGCCGGTCTCCTTCTCGACGATGGAGGCGAGCGTCACCGCCTCCTCCGGCGTCTTGATCGGCAGGCCCGGTTGGCGCTTTTCCCACAGCAGGGCCAGAAGCTCGTCGCGGGCGTCCATCATCCGCTTCAGCACGGCCGAGCGATCCTCGCCGCGTTCGTACTGGTAGGTCTCGGGCAGGATCGAGCCTTCCGGCGGAGCAGCGACGACGCCGCTCAGGTCCGGGCGTCCCATCAGGGTGGCGACCGCGGCTTCCGAGGTCATGCCCTCGGGAATGGTCACCTGGTGGATGACGATCTTGCCGTCGCGAATGTCGCGCAGGATCGAGGCCAGCGAGGCGCGGCTCTTGAACTCGTACTCGCCGGCTTTCAGCGCCTTGGCCGCGCCGGTGAACTGGGCTGCGGCGGCGAACACCGCCTTTGAACGGATCGCCCCGGACCGCTCCAGGGTCGAGGCGATCTCGGTCAGGCCGGCGCCCTTGCGCAACATGACCACGCGGGTCTCACCGCCGTCAGTGGCCGGTCCTGGCCCCTGGTAGGACCAGAGGACCCAGGCCAGGACCAGGGCGGCGACGACGCCCAGCGTCGCCGCAGCGCTGCCCAGGATGATCCTGAACTTGCGCGCAGGCGGCAAGGCCCCCGATGGCTTGCGCCGCCCGCGGGCGGCCGACTTGCGCGGCTTGCGGCTCACGAGACCTTCTTGAACACCACGGAAGCGTTGGTGCCGCCGAACCCGAAGCTGTTGGACAGCGCCACGTCGATCTTCATCGGCTTGGCCTTGTTCGGCACCAGATCGATCTCGGTCTCCACCGACGGATTGTCGAGATTGATCGTGGGCGGGGCGATCTGGTCGCGGATCGCCAGCACGGTGAACGCCGACTCGATGGCGCCGGCCGCGCCGAGAAGGTGACCGGTCGCCGACTTGGTCGACGACATGGTCAGGTTCTTCGCCGCGTTGCCCAGCAACCTGGTGACGGCGCCCAGCTCGATCTCGTCGCCGAGCGGCGTCGAGGTGCCGTGGGCGTTCACGTAGTCGATGTCGGCGACGTCGATGCCGGCGTCCTTGATCGCCGCGCGCATGGCGCGGAAGCCGCCATCGCCGTCCTCGGCCGGGGCGGTGATGTGATAGGCGTCGCCCGCCAGGCCGTAGCCGGCCACTTCGGCGTAGATCTTCGCGCCGCGGGCCTTGGCGTGTTCGTATTCTTCCAGCACCAGCACGCCGGCGCCCTCGCCCATCACAAAGCCGTCGCGGGCCTTGTCGTAGGGGCGGCTGGCCTTTTGCGGTTCATCGTTGAAGCCGGTCGACATGGCGCGGCAGGCGATGAAGCCCGCGACGCCCACCGGGCAGATGGCCGCTTCGGCCCCGCCCGCGATCATCACGTCGGCGTCGCCGTACTTGATCAGACGCGCTGCATCGCCGATCGCGTGGGCGCCGGTGGCGCAGGCGGTGACGACCGAGTGGTTCGGGCCCTTGAAGCCGTGACGGATCGAGACCTGGCCCGACGCCAGGTTGATCAAAGCCGAAGGGATGAAGAACGGGCTGACGCGACGCGGGCCCTTCTCGAACAGCTCGACGCTGGTCTTCTCGATGGTGGCGAGACCGCCGATGCCGGAGCCGATGATGACGCCGGTGCGTTCCTTGTCTTCCTCGGATTCCGGAGCCCAGCCCGAATCCTTCACGGCCTCGTCCGCCGCGGCGATCGCATAGAGAATGAAGTCGTCGACTCGACGCTGATCCTTCGGCGCCAAGGTGTCGTCCGGGTTGAACGATCCGGGGACGCCTTCGCCGCCGCCGCCGCGTCCATCGACCCGCGGCACTTCGCAGGCGACCTGACAGGCATAGTCGGTGGGATCGAAGGTGGTGATGCGCCCCGCCCCGGACTTGCCTTCAAGAATGGCTTTCCAGGTGAGCTCGGCGCCTTGGCCGAGGGGGGTCAGCAAACCAATGCCGGTGACGACGACACGACGCATGAGCGGGCCTCCAAACGCAGACCGCCGCGAACTCCGAAGAGCTTCGCGGCGGCCGAATATTCAATGAATTCCGTGGGGTTCGCCTTAGGCGCCCAGGCGCTCACCGATGAACTTCACCGCATCGCCGACGGTCTGGATGTGCTCGGCGGCGTCATCCGGGATCTCGATGTCGAACTCTTCTTCGAAGGCCATGACCAGCTCGACGTTGTCGAGGCTGTCAGCGCCCAGGTCGTCGATGAAGCTCGCCTTTTCGGTGACCTTCTCGGGGTCGGCGTCCAGATGTTCGATGACGATCTTACGCACGCGCTCGAGGATGTCGGACATTCGCTTAAGTCCCTTGTGTTTCGCTAAATCCATCCGCGACGGCCGACGGGATGTCAACCGTTGCGGATATCTGGGTAGAGACCTTCGCCTCGCCGGTTCGCGCGGCGACGTAGCATGTTCGCCACGGCCACGCCAGCGGGCTCAGATCATGGCCATGCCGCCGTTCACATGCAGGGTTTGACCGGTCATGTAGGCGGCTTCTTCGCTGGCGAGGTAGACGCAGGCGGCGGCCACTTCGGAGCCCGAACCTAGCCGTCCGGCAGGGATCGTGCCCATGATTTGGGCCTTCTGCTGCTCGTTCAGGGCGTCGGTCATCGGGCTTTCGATGAAACCGGGCGCCACGCAATTCACCGTGATCCCACGGGACGCGACCTCCTGGGCCAGCGCCTTGGAGAACCCGATCATGCCGGCCTTGGAGGCGGCGTAGTTCGACTGCCCCGGATTGCCCATCACCCCCACGACCGAGGTGATGCCGATGATTCGGCCATGGCGCCGTTTCATCATGCCGCGCATGGCCGAACGGCTGAGCCGGAAGTAGCTCTCCAGGTTGACCTTGAGGACCGCTTCCCAGTCCTCGTCCTTCATTCGCATCAGCAGGCCGTCGCGGGTGATTCCGGCGTTGGCGACCAGGATGTCGACCCCTGCGCCAGCGGCCTCTTCGGCGCGCGACAGCAGGCTGTCGACCGACTCCGCATCTGACAGGTTCGCCGGCACCGCAAAGGTGCGGCCGCCCAGCTGTTGAGCCAGATCCTGCAGCACCGCCTCACGCGTGCCGGACAGCACCACGGTCGCGCCCGCGGCGTGGAGCGCCTTGGCGATCTCGCCGCCGATGCCGCCGGTCGCACCAGTGACCAGGGCGGTCTTTCCCGTCAGGTCGAACATCTCAGAGTCCCTTCGCGAAAGCTTCGAGGTCGGCGGGCGTGTTCAGCGGCGTCGCCTCGGCGTCCGGCGCGATGCGCTTGGCCATGCCCGACAGCACCTTGCCGGCGCCGGCCTCGGCGAAGCGGGTCACCCCACCCTCGCCGGCCAGCCAGATCATGCTCTCGCGCCAACGCACGCGGCCGGTGACTTGCTCCACCAGCAGGCGGCTGATCTCCTCGGGATCCAGCGTCGGACGCGCGGTGACGTTGGCGACGACCGGGGCGCGCGGCGCGATGATCGTGGCGCTGGCCAGGGCCTGGGCCATCTCGTCGGCGGCCGGCTGCATCAGCGGGCAATGGAAGGGGGCCGAGACGTTCAGCGGAATCGCCCGCGCGCCCAGCTCCTTGGCCTTCTCGATCGCCACGTCGACCGCGGCCTTGTCGCCCGAGATCACCACGTTGCCGTTGTTGTTATCGTTGGCGACGACGCAGACGCCGACCTTCGAACCGGCTTCGGCGGCGGCTTCGGCCAGCGCCACGTCGGTCTTCGGTCCGATCAGCGACGCCATCGCGCCGGCGCCGACCGGGACGGCCCGCTGCATCGCCTGGCCGCGCAGCTTCAGCAAACGCGCGGTGTCAGCCAGAGTGATCGCGCCGGCGGCGGCGAGCGCGGAGTATTCACCGAGCGAGTGCCCCGCCACGAAGGCGGCCTTTTCGATGCCGACTCCGAATTCCTTCTCCAGGGTCCGGGTCACGGCCAGCGACACGGCCATCAGAGCCGGCTGAGCGTTCTCGGTCAGAGTCAGGTCGCCTTCCGGGCCCTCACGCATCAGCGCGAACAGCTTCTGGCCCAGGGCGTCGTCGACTTCCTGGAAGACCTCGCGGGCGGAGGCGAAGGCCTCGGCGAGGTCCGCGCCCATCCCGACAGCTTGGCTGCCCTGGCCAGGAAAAATGAAGGCGAGGCTCATGGCGCGTCTCCCACGCACTTACGATTCCGAGCCGGGAGGGTTAGTGGAGAAGCCAAGCCCCGGCAAGGCGGCGATCGAGAACGGGAGGATGTCATGCGCGCGGTGATCCGGCGGAACAAGCAACTGGTCTGTGATGAGATCGCCGAGCTGAAGCCCGATCAGGGCCAGGTGCTGGTGCGCACCCTCGCCTGCGGAATCTGCGGTTCGGATCTGCATGCCCTGCATCACATGGAGCACATGATCGACCTGACCAGCCGCGCCAACGGCGGCTTGACCAACGGCTTCGATCCCACCGCCGACACCGTGTTCGGTCACGAATTCTGCGCCGAGATTCTTGACCACGGCCCCGGCACGACCGGCGCGCTAAAGGCTGGCACGCGGGTGGTGTCGATTCCCGCCACGCTCACCCCGGTCGGCGGCGTCGAGATGCTCGGCTTCTCGAACAACCTGCCCGGCGGCTTTTCCGAGCGCATGATCCTCTCCGAGGCCCTGTTGCTGCCCGTTCCGAACGGCCTGCCGACCGACAAGGCCGCGCTGACCGAGCCGTTCGCGGTCGGGGCCCACGCCGTGGCCAAGGCGCGGCTCGATCCGAACAGCGTCGCCCTCGTCGTCGGCTGCGGCCCTGTCGGCCTGGCGGTCATCGCCGGCTTGAAGGCGCGCGGCCATGGACCGGTCATCGCCGCCGACTTCTCGCCACGTCGCCGCGCCGCAGCCGAGATGCTGGGCGCCGACGTGGTCATCGACCCGGCGGTCGAGAGCCCGCACGCCCGCTGGGAAGGCTTCGGCGTGCCGACGGCGCGCGCCGCCCAGAACATGGTCCGCATGATGGGCGGCAGCTTCGGACGTCCCGTGGTGTTCGAGTGCGTCGGCTCCCCCGGCGTCGTTCAGAGCCTGATCGAGGCCTCGCCGGCCGGATCGCAGATCGTCGTCGCCGGGGTCTGCATGGAGACCGACCGCATCGAGCCGGCGATCGCCATCACCAAGGAGATCGAGCTGACCTTCGTGTTCGGCTACACGCCCGAGGAGTTCGCCGCGACCCTGCACGACATCGCCGAGGGCCGCATCGACGTCAGCAATGTCGTGACCGGGACCGTCGGCCTGGACGGCGTCGCCCAGGCGTTCAGGGACCTCGGCGACCCCGAGGCGCACGTGAAAATCCTCGTCCAGCCCTAGAGCTTCATGGGCCTGGCGTAACCTGTCAGCTCCAGATAGCCGCGCCCGCCCTCGCTACGCACGGCCCCTTCCCAGTAGACGGGGCCGCCCGAGGCGCGGCTGTCGAGTTCCTGATCGTCGAACAGCGGTTTCAGCGTCCAGCGTCGCTCGCCGAGCGGCGTCTGCACCGTCACGGTCCGTTCGATGGGATAGACTGCCCCGGTGCGCGGCGAGCGCCAGTTGCGCTGCGCTGTGAAGCGCACCTGCGAAGGCGAGAACCGAACCGTGCGTCCATCCGGGTCGCGCAGCGAGCCGCCCGCCCACAGCGCCTTGCCGGACGCATCGCGCACCTGGAAGGCCATCAGCGCCCCGCCATCGTCCAGGTTCAGACCGACCCAGTCCCAGCCGACCGCCGCCGGATCGAGCAGGGTCGAGGACCACTCGCGGTCCAGCCACGTCGTTCCTGTCACCTGGACGGCCTTGCCGCCCCGATGAACCGTTCCGACGACCTTCAGCTGCGGCAGGCTGTAGTAGTAGCTGGCCTGGGTCGCCAACGGTCCCTTGCGGCTGAAGCCGCCCTCGCCTTGCAGGAGCACCGGTTGGGTCGGGGTAAAGGTCAGATCCAGGTCGAAACCTTCTCCCGCCGCCTTGGTGGTGAAACGCCCATCGGCCTCGCGTCGCAAACGCCAGTCGTCGATGACCAGGTCGGCGTCGCCGACCGCCGCCTCCGCCAGCCCAAATCCGGCGCGGGCGATGCGCTGTCCATGGATCAGCTTGCCCAGCGATGGATCCGAAATCGCGGCGTGGGCGAACAGGATCTGCCGCGGCGCAAAGGCGCTGGGGTTGTCGCCCATCACCGGCGGGCGCGAGCGGAAGAACGTCACCTGGAAGCCGAGGTCCTTGCCGTCCGCGGTCTTCAACCAGCCGGTCACGTACCACCACTCGGTCCGGAAGCTGGGATGGGCACCATGATCTGCCGGGAAGCGCAGCGCCGCCCCGGGCCGCACGACCGCATAGCCTGGCGCCTGAGCGATCGCCGGGGCCGCCCAGACGGCCAGCAGCGCCAGCAGCGCCAGCATCAAACGGCGCATCACCAGTCCTCCCGCACGGCGCGGACGGCGTCCGCCGACACGGCCCGTCGACCGGCCAGCAACGCCGTGCCAGCCGCCGAGGCCACCAGCGCCACGCCGACGCTGGCCAGCAGCGCCCAGGGGAGCTTTGTCTCCATCGTCCAGTGGAACGACTGCGGGTTCACCACATGGATCAGCACCTGGCTCATGATCAGCCCCAGGCCGATCCCCGCCAGGCCGCCTACGGCGCCCAGCAATGCGCCTTCGGTCGCCAGCATCGCCACGATCTGCCGCCGCGTGACGCCCAGATGCCGCAGCATTCCGAACTCCTTGGTCCGCGCCAGGGTCTGGGCGGAGATCGTCGCGGCTACGCCCGCGAGCCCGACGACGATAGCGATCGCCTCCAGGCCGTAGGTCACCGCGAAGCTGCGATCGAACAGCCGCAGCGCCATCTCCCGGAGCGCCCGCGGTTCAGCCACGGTGACGCGGCCCGCCAGCCGCTCCGGCGCATTGGCCTCCAGAGCCGCGGCGACCGCCTTGCGGTCCGCGCCCGGCGCCAGAGTCACCGACGCCTCGCTGCGCGTGCGATCTCCGGTCAGGGCCGTGTAGTCGTGGCTCTCCAAGGTCACGGCCCCATGCTGGCGGGCGTAGTCGCGCCAGATCCCGGTGACGAAGAAGCCCTTCGCCGGCGCGCCGCCGATCGGCAGATCGATGCGCTGGCCCACCTTCCAGCCATAGAGCCACGCGGCGGGCTCCGAGACGAAGACCGGGATCGCTCCGGCCGGGGCGTCCGCGGTCCGCCCGATCATCGGCGGCGCGCCGGCGTCCAGCCCGCCCTCCGGCCGGGCGACCAGGGCCAGCGGCGGAGCGTCGGCGCTCATCCGCAGGGTCGTCGTCCGCATGAACGCGATCCGCGCCACGCCGGGCGTCGCGGCGAGCCTCGCCTGCTCCTCGGGATCGAAACCGCCGCCGGTCCCCGCCGCCTCGATCCGCAGGTAGAGGTCGGCCGGCAGCACCTGGGCCAGCCAGTCTTCGACCGAGCCGCGGAAGCTGGAGACCATCACCGCCATCGCCACCATCAGGCTGGTGCTGGCGACGACACCGCAGAGCGCCACCGCGGCCTGAGAGGGCGCGCCCCACAACCGCTTCACCGCCAGGTCCGGGGCGATGCTGGTGAATGACCGTCGCTGGAGCCCCGACAGCAGCACACGCGCCAGCCGCGGCATCGCGGCCACGCCGCCCGCCAGCAACAGCGCCATTGCGGCATAGCCGAGCAACGGCACGCCTGCGATCGCGGGCCCGAAGGCCGCCGCCGCGCCCAGGGCCAGCAGCAAGGCCGCAGGCCAGATCGGCGGCGTCGCCCGCGGGTCGACGGCGTCGCCGGCGTTCTTCAGCGCCACGGCCGGCTGGGCGCGAGCGGCCTCGCGCGCCGGCGCCAAGCTCCCGACGACCGCCGTCGCCAGGCCAAGCCCCAGGAACAGCAGGGCAGGCCCTGGGGTCAGCGCCAACTGCGGCTTGGCTGCCCCGAAATAGCCGCCGCCCAGATCACCGCCGAGGAGCGTCAGCGCCCCGTCGGCGAGGGCGAAGCCAAGCCCGATCCCGACAAGGCCGCCGGCCAGCCCGACCCCGACGCCCTCGGCCATCACCTGCGCCAGCAACGTCCGCCTGCGAACGCCCAGCACCCGCAGCAGCGCGAACTGCGGCCGCCGCCGAGCGACGGAGAGCGACTGCGCCGAATAAACCAGGAAGCCCCCGGTCAGCAGCGCCATGAGCGCCAGCATGTCGAGATTGACCCGATAGGCCCGGCTGAGGCTGTCGCTGCGGCGCGCCTCGCTTTCTTGGCTGACAAGCTGAGCGTCGCTCGGCAGCGCCGCGCGCAGTCGGTCGGCCACGCGGGCCACATCGGCCCCCTTCGAGAGCTTGAGGTCCAGGCGTTGCAGCCGGCCGAGCGTTGCAAGCCGCCATTGCGCGGCGGCGATGTCGAGCACGGCCAGTCGGCGCTCGTCGCCGGCCCCGGGCAGCACGCCGGCGATCCGGAACGCGGCCCGCCGACCGCCGGCGCTCAATTCGATCTCCTGGCCGACTGCCCGGCCTTCCAGCGCGGCGGGAGAGAGGAACACGGCGGTCTCGTCGAACGCTGCTTCCATCGTCGGGCCCCTCGCCTCGTCGCCCTCGGCGGCCAGGGGACGGCCGATCAGGCTGGGGGTCACGTAGGCGGCGCGCAGGACGTCGAGCCCCAAGACCGTAAGCGTCTCCCCTGACCGGTCAGTCGCGGCCTCCAGTTCGACGACGGGGCTGACGGCGGCGACGCCCTCCATCCGCGCCAGCTTGGGATAGAGGCCCTCAGCAAAACCGCGCGTCGTGGTCGAGCGGACCTGCAGTTCGGCCTCGCCGTTCACGGCGCTCACCGCCTTGGAAAACTCGCTGAGGGCCGAAGCGTTGACCAGATGCACGGCTAGGCCGAGCGCCACCCCGACGGCGATGGCCGCGGCGGCGGTGATCACCCGCATCGGATGGGCACGCCACTCGCCCAGGATCATCCAGCGCGCGGCCAGGCCGCGCTGATCAGGCGCGCGGGCGTTCGACAAGGCCGTCTCGTCCCAGGATGAGCGTTCGATCTGCGGCGGCGGCCGCGACCTCCGAGTGCGTGACCAGCACGACGGCGGCGCCGGAACGCCGGACCTCTTCGGCGAACACCTGCAGGACTCGGTTGGCCGTCTCCGGATCGAGATTGCCGGTCGGCTCGTCGGCCAGCAGCAATGCGGGCTCGTGGATCACGGCGCGGGCGATCGCCACGCGCTGCATTTCGCCGCCGGAGAGCTGGTGCGGGTAGTCGCCGCCGCGGCCCGTCAGGCCGACCGCCGACAGCATCTGGTCGGCGCGTTCCAGGGCGGGCTCGCTGCGCCGGCCCTGCAGCGCCAGAGGCAGGGCGACGTTCTGGCCGAGCGTGAGGTGCGGCAGGATGTGGAAGGCCTGGAAGACAAAGCCCACCCGGTCCCGACGCAGCAACGTGCGGGCATCGTCGTCGAGACCGGCCAGATCGACGCCGTCGATGGCGATGGTTCCGGCGTCAGCTTGGTCGAGACCTGCGATCAGGTTCAGCAGGGTCGACTTGCCGACCCCGGATTCGCCCATGATCGCGACGAACTCGCCGGCCGCCAGCCGCAGGTCCAGTCCGGCGAACAGGACCCGCCCGCCGGGGACCGACTTGGTGAGGTTCGAGATCTGCAGAACGGGCGCGGTCATCGGCGTCATCCTAGCCTGAACCGCGCCCTTCGAAGCTAGGACGGTTTGGGCGGCGGCGGCGCGAGGCGACGCTGGGCCAGGGCCGTGCAGGAGGCCACCCCGATCGGGCCGCTCTCGTCGTAGACGCGGGCGTCACCCACTGCCACGCCGTCGTCGGCGCCATGATAGACGCTCTCGAAGCCGACCCATTCGGTGTCCGGCAGCTTGTGCAGATAGAGCGTCACGTCCGAATTGATGTAGCCCAGGCCCTGGTCGCCGACATGGGTCAGCGGGCTCACGAAGTCGCAGGCCACCGCGACGCGCTGGAATGGAGTCAGCGGCTCGCCCTCGACGATGTCGCGCACTTCGCTCATCCAGGTGCGGCGCTGCTCGGCGGTGGCGAAGCCGCCGCTGATCGGCCGCGAGGCCCACATGCCGCCCATGCCGCCGCGGTTCTCCGGTTCGGGAATGTCCAGCGGCGACGGGACGCTCCAGTTGCCCGGCTTCCAGACATTGCCTTCCGAGTTCTCGGTCCGCTTGAGGAACTGGCAGGTGGCGCGCGCCATGCTGACGCCGCCGGAGATGAACTCCGCGTCGATGACCCGGATCCGGCCGCTCTCGCGCACCACCTTGGTGGTGACCTCGATCGGGTCGAAGCCCGGCAGCTTGTACATGTCGACGGTCAGGCGAGCGGGGATGAAATCCGCATCGCCGTGCTTCTGTTCGAGCACGAAGCCGAGCAGACCAATGATGACCCGTCCGTGGAGAGAGTTGGGATTCCAGGGACCGCGGCCGGCGGGGGTTGGGACGAAATATTGACCGTCCCGTTTGAAAAAGGGTTCGTTCGTCATGGCGCGGGACCATGACGGATTCCCATGGCCCAGCCTAGTTTTCGGCGAAATCGGAAGGCCTTTCCCCACCCGGTGGCGATGCGACGCATTTCATTTCGTCGTCACCCATTTGCGCGCCGCAAACCGACTGCCCTAAGCTCGACCTTGGCAAGATCACTCCGAGAGGCAGCTTCCAGATGCGTTTCCAGTTCCTTGGAAAATTGGCGGTCGGCGCCATGTTGAGCGGCATGACCGCTGTTCCCGCCGCCGCCCTGCCCGACCCCAACGATCCGTACGTCTACATGGAGGAGATCGAGGGCGCCCGCGCCATGGCCTTCGCCAAGGCCGAGAACGACCGCTCGCTGCCGCAACTGCAGAACGATCCGCGCTACGCCAAGCTCTATGCCGACGCCTTGGCCATCGCCACGGCCAAGGACCGGATCACCCCCGTCGGCTTCGCCGGCGACGGGACGCTGCGCAACTTCTGGCAAGACGCCGATCACGTCCGCGGCCTGCTGCGCTCGACCACGCTCGAGAGCTACCGGACCGGCAAGCCGGAGTGGCGAACGATTCTGGACATCGACGCCCTGGCCAAATCCGAGGGCAAAAACTGGGTCTACAAGGGCGCCGACTGCCTGCCGCCGGACGACCGCCTGTGCCTGATGTCGCTGTCCGACGGCGGCAAGGATGCGGTCGAGGTCCGCGAGTTCGACATCCAGACCGGCCAGTTCGTGAAAGGCGGCTTCTTGCTGCCCGAGGGCAAGCACCGCGTGACCTGGGTCGACGCCGACACCCTGGCCGTCGCCACCGAATGGACCAAGGGCGAGGTCACGACCTCCGGCTATCCCTATGTGATCAAGCTGCTGAAGCGCGGCCAGGCGCTGGCCGACGCCCGCGAGGTGTTCCGCGGCAAGGCCGACGACGGCGGCTATGGCGTCAGCCCGATCGCCCTGCGCGACGCCGACGGCAAGCTGCAGGCGCTGATCGCGCACCGGCCGCTCGACACCTTCAACGCCGAGCATCACCTGATCGCCGAGACCGGCGCGAGGAAACTGCCGCTGCCCCTCCGCTCATCGATCCAGGGACTGCTCGACGGCCAGGTGCTGCTCACCCTCGAAGAGGACTGGGCGGCCCAGTCCGGCAAGTCGGGCGACCTGATGGCCCTGGACCTCGCCCAGTTGAAGTCCAGCGCGGACAGCCCGAAGGCGGTGATTGTTCTGCGCCCGACCGACAGCCAGTCCGTCGAACAGGTGGCGACCACCCGCAATCGGCTGGTCGTGGCGCTGTACGACAACGTCAAAGGCGGCGTGCTCAGCTTCCGCCACGACGCCAAGGGCTGGACGTCGACCAAGCTCGATCTCCCCGCCGACATCTCGGTGGGCGTCGCCTCGGCGTCGGATCACGACGATCAACTGATTCTGCAGGTCGCCGGCTTCCTGACCCCGTCGACGCAGATGCTGGCCGACGCCGCCAACGGGTCGCGCGAAACCTTGCGCACCCTGCCCGCGCGGTTCGACGCGTCGCAGCAGGTCGTGGAGCAGCACTGGGCCGTCTCCAAGGACGGGACCAAGGTGCCGTACTTCCTCGTGCGCTCGAAGGGCATGAAGTTCGATGGCTCGACGCCGACGCTGCTCTACGCCTATGGCGGGTTCCAGGTCTCGCAGACCCCCGGCTACGCGGCGACGGTCGGCAAGCTGTGGCTGGAACGCGGCGGCGCCTATGCGATCGCCAACATCCGCGGCGGCGGCGAGTTCGGCCCGCGCTGGCACGAGGCCGGCCTGAAGCTGAACCGCCAACGGGTCTATGACGACTTCTTCGCCGTCTCCGAGGACCTGATCGCCCGCAAGGTCACCAGCCCGGCCAAGCTCGGCATCATGGGCGGTTCGAACGGCGGCCTGCTGATGGGCGTGGCGCTGACCCAGCGGCCTGAGCTCTACAAGGCCGTGGTCATCCAGGTGCCGTTGTTCGACATGATCGGCTACACCCACATCGGGGCGGGCGCCTCGTGGGTCGGCGAGTACGGCGACCCGGCCAATCCGGAAGAGCGCAAGGTGATCGACACCTATTCGCCCTACCAGAAGCTGGCCAAGGGCCAACCCTATCCGCGGGTGTTCCTGGAGACCTCGACCAAGGACGACCGCGTCCACCCGGCCCACGCGCGCAAGGCCGCGGCCAGGCTCAAGGAGCTCGGCTACGACTACCTCTACTACGAGAACATCGACGGCGGTCACGCCGCCGCCGCCAACCTCAACGAGACCGCCAAGCGTCAGGCGCTCGAGTATACCTATCTCAGCCAGCAGCTGATGGACTGAAGCCAGCGCCCGGTCGGGCCTCGACCCCCCGGGCGTTCACCTCGTCGCCGCACGCCGAGCAGGTCATCACCGGCTGGAAGTCGCAGCCGCAGGCCTTGTGCCGTCGCAGGATCGGCGGGCCGCGCCCGTCGTCGTAGTGCCGGTCGCCCCAACTGACGACGGCCAGGATGACCGGATAGAGGTCCAAGCCCTTGTCGGTCAGCCGGTACTCGTGGCGGACCGGACGGTCCTGGTAGGCGACCTTCTCCAGCACGCCCTCGTCGGTCAGCACTTTCAGCCGGTCGGCGATGATCGTGCGTGAAATACCCAGGCGCTCCTGAAGCGCCTCGAACCGCCGCACGCCGAGAAAACAGTCCCGCAGGATCAGCAGCGTCCAGCGGTCGCCGATCACCGCCACCGACCGCGCCAGCGAGCACGGTTCCCGGTTCAGATCATCCCATTTCATCGCCGGCTCCATCCGCCATTGACCAAGTCCAGATTCGATACCATGGTCCGTCCAGAAAATAAACTTGATGGAGACGAGCCATGGCGGCCTGTCTGGTGGTCGGCGCCGGCGACGGCGTCGGCGGAGCGATAGCACGCGCCTTCGCGGCCGAGGGGATGGAGGTCTGCATCACCCGCCGGGCCCGCAACCTCGAGCAGCTCGAGGAACTGGCTCAGTCGATCCGCGACGGCGGCGGCAAGGCCCGCGCCTACGGCGTCGACGCCCGTTCCGAAGAAGAGATGGTCGCCCTCGTCGACAAGATCGAGGCCGAGGTCGGACCGCTGGAAGTGGTCGTGTTCAACATCGGCGCGAACGTCCGCTTCAGTCTGACCGACACAACCAGCCGCGTGTTCCACAAGGTCTGGGAAATGGCCTGCTTCGCCGGCTTCCTGACCGGACGCGAGGCGGCCCGTGTGATGATCCCGCGCGGCCGCGGGACGATCCTGTTCACCGGCGCGTCGGCTTCGCTGCGCGGACGTCAGGGCTTCTCGGCCTTCGCCGCCGCCAAGCACGGTCTGCGAGCCCTGGCGCAGTCGGCCGCCCGCGAACTCGGCCCGCAGGGCATTCACGTCGCGCACGTGGTCGTCGACGGCTCGATCGACGGGGTCTTCTCGCGCGCCAACATCCCGGATCTGGAAGCGCGGCTGGAGGGCGACAGCATCCTCAAGCCCGACGAGATCGCCAGCAACTATGTCTGGCTGCACAAACAACAACGCTCGGCCTGGACGCACGAACTGGATCTGCGCCCCTGGACCGAGACCTGGTGAGGAACGCCCCATGAGCAAGACCGTCGAGTTCATCTTCGACTTCGGCAGCCCCAACGCCTACCTGGCCTATACGGTGCTGCAGGACATCGCCGCGCGGACCGGCGCTCAGGTCGTGCTGACGCCTTGCCTGCTGGGCGGCCTCTTCAAGATCACCGGCAACCAGGCGCCGATGACCGCCTTCGGCGGGATCCAGGGCAAGCTGGCCTACGAGGCGCTTGAGACCAAGCGCTTCGTCGCCAAGCACAAGCTCGATCGCTACCAGTTCAATCCGCACTTTCCGGTCAACACGCTGCTGATCATGCGCGGCCTTGTCGCGGCGCGCCGGCAGGGCGTCGAACAGGTCTATCTCGACGCCGTCATGGCGGGGATGTGGGAACGCGGCCTGAAGATGGACGACCCGCAGGTGGTCGCCTCAACGCTGACCGAGGCGGGCCTCGACGCCAAGGCGATCCTGGAAGCGACGCAGGACCCGGAGGTGAAGGCCGAACTCCTGGCCAATACCGAGCGCGCGGCCGCCCGGGGCGCCTTCGGAATCCCCAGCTTCTTCGTCGGCGACGAGATGTTCTTCGGCAAGGAGCGGCTTGGACAGATCGAGGAAGAACTGGCGGCCTAGCGCCGTCGGCTCAAACCGGTCTACCACTCCCCTTCAGGGGAGCAGGAGCCGGCCATGGATGTGGATTCGACGGGCGGCGCCGTCACGGGCGCCATGATGGCCGCGGCGGTCGAGAGGCCGACGGGCAAGGCCGGCGAGCACAGCCATCACTGCGACGACTGCGGGGCCGAGGTCACCGGCCGTTTCTGCGCCAACTGCGGCCAGCCGGCCCATACGCACCGCACGCTGCTGCACCTGGGCGAAGAGATCCTGCACGGGGTCATGCACTTCGACAGCCGCATCTGGCGCACCCTGCCGTTGCTGGTCGCCAACCCCGGGCGGCTGACCCGCGAATGGGTGCTCGGCAAGCGGACGCGCTATGTCTCGCCGCTGGCCATGTACCTGTTCACCGTCTTCGTGATGTTCATGATCCTGAGCTTCATGCCGGTGAACACGCAGATCCAGGCGGCCGAGACCGCCGTGCGCGACGCCGCCAGCGGCCCGGCCTCGACCGGCACGACCTACATGATGGCCACCAACGAGGTCGTGCAGGCCGAGGTGGCGCTGGAGAACGCGCCGAAGGGCGATGATCCGGCCTCGGTCGCCAAGCGTGCGGAACTGACAGCGCGATTGGCGGCCGCGCGCGAGGCCGAAAAGGCCGCCGACGCGGCGATGGCGGAGTCTCCCACTGCCCCCAACGTCGCGGTGATGGGCGCCAACGTGGCCGACAACCTGCGGGACGCCGTCGCCAACGGCGACCTCAAGGTCAACACCGGCGACAAGGCGCTGGACAAGAAGCTTCTGAAAAAGCTGCAGAACCCGGAGCTCACGCTCTACAAGCTGCAGCAGACCTTCTACAAATTCTCGTTCCTGCTGATCCCCATATCGATCCCGTTCGTCGCCCTGCTGTTCCTCTGGAAGCGCGGCTTTACGCTCTACGACCACGGGGTCTTCGTGCTCTATTCGCTGACCTTCATGGCGATGCTGATCATGCTGACGGCGGGGCTCATGCGCTTCGGCGGCGCGATCGCCGTCATCGCCGCGCTCGCGGCCACGGCGATCGCTCCTGTGCACATGTTCGCCCAGGTGAAGGGCGCCTATGGCCTGTCGACCTTCTCCGCGCTCTGGCGCACCGGCATGCTGCTGCTGTTCTGCAGCCTTGCCCTGGCGCTGTTCCTGGCGGCCGTCGTGATGCTCGGGGTCGCCGGCTAGCGGCTAGAAGAACTGCGAGAGATTGCGACGGACCCGTTCCAGAACCGGTTCGTCGGTCTCGTCGATCACGAACGTCTGGCCGGTGATGGTCTCGAAGGCCTGGATGTAGACGGCCGCCGTATCCACCAGCATCTGCGCCGGGATCTCCGGAATCTCATCCTTGTAGGGGTCGCAACGCTCGGCCACCCAGGCGCGGACGAAGTCCTTGTCGAAGCTGTCGGGCCGCTGTCCGGCGGCGAAGCGCTGCGGATAGCTCTCGGCGAACCAGTAGCGGCTCGAATCCGGCGTGTGGATCTCGTCGGCCAGAATGATCTGGCCGTCGGCGTCGACGCCGAACTCGTACTTGGTGTCGACCAGGATCAGCCCGCGCTCGGCGGCGATCTCTTGCCCGCGGGCGAAAAGGGCCAGGGCGTAATTCGACAGCGTCTCCCACTGCTCGGCGGTCAGCAGGCCCTGCTCGACGATCTGCGCCGGGGTCAGCGGCTCGTCGTGGCCGCCGTCGAACGCCTTCGAGGTCGGGGTGATGATCGGATGCGGCAGCTTCTGATTGTCGGCCATGCCGTCCGGCAGGCGGTGGCCGTACATCTCGCGCTCGCCCTTCTTGTAGAGCGTCAGGATCGAGGTGCCGGTCGTGCCCGCCAGGTAGTCGCGCACGACGATCTCGACCGGCAGGATGTCCAGCCGACGGCCCACGACCACGTTCGGATCGGGATAGGCCAGCACGTGATTTGGGCAGATGTCCGCGGTCTTCTCGAACCAGAACCGCGCGGTCTGGGTCAGCACCTGGCCCTTGAACGGGATCGTCGCCAGGATCCGGTCGAAGGCGCTGATCCGGTCGCTGGCGATGATGATCCGCCGGCCGTCCGGCAGATCGTAATTGTCGCGCACCTTGCCGTAGTAGGGCTTGGGCAGCTCGGGAATGATCGCGTCGCGCAGAACGCGGTGAGCGTTGCGAGCCAGGGCCGTCTTGTCCATGGGGGGTATCCGCGCCGGAAACTTGAAGCAGCTCTCTAGCCTATCGCGCGCCCGGAACGCTACTGGCCCCCGCCCATCGTCTGGATGATCCGCGCGATCGCCGGCAGCATGAGCACCCCGATCAGGCACGGAAAGATGAAAAGGATCAGCGGCACGGTCAGCTTGACCGGCAGCGCCAGCGCCTTCTCCTCGGCCCGCAGCATGCGCTTGGCGCGCATGTCGAGCGAGAACACCGACAAGGTCTCACCCAGACTGGTGCCCATCTCCTCGGCCTGCCGCAGCATGGTGGCCAGGGCGCGGGCGTCGTCGATGCCGAGCCGGTCGGCGAAGGAGGACCAGGCGTCCTTGCGCGCCTTGCCCGCTCGCAGCTCCAGGGTCAGCATCCGCAGATGGATGGTCAGGCGCGGATAGCGGCGCACCAGCTCGTCGGCGACGCGCGACACCGCCGCATCCAGACTGAGCCCGGCCTCGACCGAGGCCACCAGCAGGTCCAGCAGATCGGGAAAGCCGTCGGCGTATTCCAGCTCGCGGTTCTTTTGGCGCGCCTTCAGCACCTGGTCGGGGCCCAGCAGGGCTGCGCCGGCGAACAGGCAGGCGACCGCCACCGCAGCGACGCCGCCGCCCTTCAGCGCGAACGGCAGCACGGTGACCACGGCCAGGGTCGCCGCCGCGAGCGCCGCCGCCCGTGCGCCGAGATAGTAGATCGCCGCATCGCGGCTGAAAAAGCCGGCGCGGGTCAGCCTCATGCGCAGCTCGGATATCTGCGAAGGATCGCGGATCGCCGCCTGCTGGCCGAGCCGCCGCACGCCGTCGGCCAGCCGTCCGACCAACGGGGCCTGCCCCAGCGAGTGGGCGCCCGCCGCGGACGTCGCCGCGCCTGGCGATTGGAAACGAACGCGGCGCTGCGCCCGAAGCCGCATCTCGCCGGCCATCACCGCGGCCCCGCCGAGCGCCGCGACAGCCAGCAGCGCGAACGCCGCCAGGGTCATCAGGTTCTGGATCTGCGCGAGGTCCATGGTCAGATCCGCATGTCGATCATCTTGCGCATGACGAGATTGCCGATGAGCATCCAGACGCCGATGACGACCAGCCCGATCCGCACCATCGGCACGTGCATGACGTCGCCGTAGAAGTCCGGCGACAGCAGGATGATCGCGCCGGCCGCCAGGAACGGCGCGGCGGTCAGGATCAGCGCCGAGGCGCGGCCCTCCGCGGTCGCCGCCTTGATCTTCAGGCGCATGCGCAGCCGGTCGCGAACGGTGGCGGCGTTGAGCTTCAGCAGTCCCGTCAGGTTTCCGCCGGCCTTTTCCTGCAACCGGACGGTCGCGGCGAACAGATCCACGTCCGGATGCTGGCATCGCACCGACATGCGGTTGACCGCCTGTTCCAGCGTCGCGCCATAGGCGATCTCGTCGGCGGCCATGCCGAACTCCGAGCCGATCGGATCCGGCATCTCGCGCCCGACCAGGGCCACGGCCGTCGGCACTGGGTGGCCGGCCTCCAGGCTGCGGACGATGATCTCCAACGCCTGCGGCAACTGCTGACCCAGCGCCACCGCCCGGCGACCGGCCTTCATTTTCAGGAAGCCGATGGGACCGACGACGCCGAACAGCACAGCGCCCAGCGGGACCGCCAGCAGTTGCCGTGTCACCGCGAAGGCGAGAACCGCGCCGGCCAGCGCCAGCCCCGCCACGATCGCCAACCAGCGCCGCCCGTCATAGGGCACGCCGGAGCGGACGATCAGCTCGCTGAGCCAGGCCCAGCCGCCGCGCGCGTCCCCGGCGGCGTTCAGCCCCCGCTGCTTGCGTAGTTCGACCACCAGTTCGGCGATGGAGCCGCCCGTCCGCTCGGCGACCAGCAGTCGGCGGTTGACCTGTTGCTTGACCTTGGCGGTGCGCAGCAGCCCGACGGCGGCCTGCACGGCTGCGAACACCGCCGCGAACACCAGGACCAGGTAGACCGAGGTCGCGTCGAACGACATCAGCCAAGCACCCGGTTCGGATCGAAATAGGCGGTGTCGTAGGCGATGCCCCGGCGCATCATCTCGTCCAGGCAGCGCGGCCGCAGGCCCGAGGCGCGGAACTCGCCGTGCACCACGCCGTCAGCGGTCGTGTGGCTGCGGTGGAAGGCGAAGATCTCCTGCATCTGGACCACCTGGCCCTCCATGCCGACGATCTCGCTGACGCTCATCATCTTCCGCTTGCCGTCGGACATCCGCATGATCTGGATGATCATCCCGACCGCCGAGGCGATCTGGCCGCGGACGGCCTCCGGCGACAGCTTCATCCCCGACATCGCCACCATCTGCTCCAGACGGGTGATCGCATCGCGCGGGGTGTTGGCGTGAATCGTGGCCATCGAGCCTTCGTGGCCGGTGTTCATGGCCTGAAGCATGTCGAAGGCTTCCTCGCCCCGGACCTCGCCCAGGATCACCCGGTCGGGGCGCATCCGCAGGGCGTTCTTGACCAGCTCGCGCTGGCGGATTTCGCCCTTGCCCTCGATGTTCGGGGGCCGGGTCTCCATGCGCACGACGTGCGGTTGCTGCAACTGCAGTTCGGCCGCGTCCTCGATGGTGATCAAACGCTCCTTGTGGCTGATCGCCGAGGACAGCGCGTTGAGCAGCGTCGTCTTGCCCGAGCCGGTGCCGCCCGAGATCACTGTCGAGACCCGCGCCTTGATCGCCCCGTGCAGGAACTCGGCGACGCAGGCCGGCATCGCGCCGACCTCGACCAGCTTCTCCAGCGTATAGGGCTTCTTCGAGAACTTCCGGATCGAGACGCAGGCGCCGTCGATGGCGATCGGGGCGATGGCCGCGTTGACCCGGCTGCCGTCTGGCAGGCGCGCGTCGACCATCGGCTGGCTCTCGTCGATCCGCCGTCCGACCCCCGCCACGATCCGATTGACGATCCGCAGCAGGTGGTCGTTGTCGCGGAATCGGACCGGGGTCGGCTCCAGCTCCCCTCGTCGCTCGACATAGACCTGGAACGGGCCGTTGATCAGGATGTCGTTGATGCTGTCGTCCTTGAGCAGCGGCTCGATCGGACCAAGGCCCACCATCTCGTCGTGGACCGAGGCGCCCAGCTCCTCCAGCTCGCTCGTGTTCAGCACCAGGCGCTCGGCGCGCGCGAAGTCGGCCACCAGCACCATGACCTGCCGCCGCAGCTCGCCTTCGGCCAGGCTCTCCAGCTTCGAGAGGTCGAGCTCCTCGATCAGCCGCGCATGCAGCTTCAGCTTTATGTCCAGAAGGTGATCGGTCGGCGCGGGGGCCGGCGGCGGCGGACCCGGCTCCACCGGTCGAACCTCGGGGGCGGGCTGTGCGGGCCTAGGCGCAAGCGTGAAACGTCCCATCAGGCGGCCCTCCGCGAACGCCAGCCGCTGCGCCGGGCCGCCGGTGTCTGCACGCCCAGCAGCCGGTCGACGACGGCCGAGACGTCGCGCACGATCTTCGACTTCGGCCGGTGCTGGGAGATCGGACCGCCCAGGTTGACCGAGGCGGCGGCCGCCTCCCAATCCGAGCTGATGCCGGCTTCGGCCTTGCGCTCGAGCGCCCGCTCGGCCTCGGCGACCGAGGGCGCGGGGCCGAACATTCGACTGGCCAGGCGGTTGAGCACGACCCGGGTACGGACCCCGACCGGCAGGCCGGCCTCGATCTCGCCGGCCAGGGCGCGGGCCGCCAGCAGCGCCGGCACCGTCAGCTCCGACACCACGAACACCTCGTCGGACCCGGCCAGCACTTCCAGCGTCCAGGGCCGCCGATGCCGCGGCATGTCGATGATCACGAACTCATAGGCCTCGCAGGCGATCTCCAAGATCCGCAACACGGCTTCCTTGGAGATCTGCTCGAAGGCCAGCGGATCACGCGGACAGGCCAGCAGGTCCAGGCCCTTGGCGATCGGGGTCGTGAACGCCGCGAGCAGCGCCGCGTCCATCCGCTCGGCCGCGGGTCCGAACTCGGCCAGCCCCATGGCCGCCGTCGCGCCGAGATACGCGGCCGCGGCCCCGTCGGCGAGATGCAGGTCGATCAGGCACACGGCGTGGTCACGATTGGCGCGCGCCGCCAGCAGCGCGGCGAACTCGATCGCCAGGGTGGTCGCCCCGGCCCCGCCGACCGCGCCCACGACCGACCAGCAGCGCGAGGCGCTGTCCGCGCTCGCCGGCGCCTGCGCCCCGGCCGCGTCCAGGAGCCCGAACACCGCCTCGCGCACCTGGTCGTCGCTGTACGGCGGCTCCAGCACGTCCGACTGCGGCAGCCGCATCGCCACCCGCACGAGGCCGGCCGGCAATCTCGCGCCGACCAGCAGCACCGGCGGGGCCTGGCCTGAGGCGGCCAGCGCCTCCAGCGTGGCGGTCAGGGCCTGCGGCTCCAGGCTGTCGACATCGACCAACGCAAGATCGACCGACGTGCTGCGGGCCTCGGCCAGCCGCTCGAGCCCGGCCATCTCCAACGCCGCGCCGAACAGCGGGCCGCGGGCCAGCGGGGCGAGGCTCGGCCCCACCGCCAGGACACGTCGGCCCAGAAGGCTCCAGTGGGTCATGACTGCGACCTCGAACTCACGCGTTACTGTCCGGCCGGGCCGGTGCCGACCGGCGCCGACAGCGGCTTGTCCAGCGACATGCCCAACAGGATCAGGTCGATGGGATTACTCTCGCGGCCGGCCATGATCCGGGTCTCGCCGGTCAGATCGTCGGCGGTGGCCAGGCGCGGCGTGATGATGATGACCAGCTCGGATTCGTGGCGCTTCCAGCGCGCCGAGCGGAACAGCGCGCCGATCACCGGCACCTGCCCGATGCCCGGCAGTTGGCGGACGGCGTTGCTGTAGTCCTGCTGGAACAGGCCCGCGACCGCGAAGCTCTCGCCCGACTTCAGCTCCACCGTCGTGGCCGCGCGCCGCACGGTGAGCGAGGGTACTTCCATGCCGTTCAGGCGCAGGTTGGCGCTGTTATCCAGGGCGCTGACCTCCGGCGCCACCAGCAGCCGGATCAGCCCGTTGTCCTGGACGACCGGCTCGAAGTCGAGCTTCACCCCGAACTGGCGGAATTCGATCGTCACCGTGTCTCGGCCGTTCGGCACCGGGAACGGGAATTCGCCCCCGGCCAGGAAGCTGGCCTTCTGGCCCGACAGCGCGACCAGGTTCGGACGGGCCAGCGTGCGGACCACGCCCTTTTCCTCCAAGGCCTGCAGCATCAGGTCGATGTCGACCGAGCCGATCGAGCCACGGACCTGCAGCGCGCCCTGGGGCGTGCTCGGGCCGATCAGGCCCGAACCGCTGGCCAGCGCGAAGTTGATCCCGTCGGTGGCCGTGAGGTTGAACCCGACGTCCTTCAGGTCCGAGCGCCCGGCCTCCAGCACCCGGACCTCCAGGATCACCTGCTGCGAGGCGCGGACGGTCAGGGCGCTGGTGACGTTTTCCGGCGCGAACTTGTCGGCCAGGGTCTTGGCCTTGGCGGCGACGGCGGTCGTCGAGACCTCGCCGGTCAGCAGCAGCCCCTCGCCCAGGTTCCGAACCTTGATGACCTCGCCGGGGATCGCGGCCGCCAGATCGGCCTGCAGCGCCTCGGCGTCGTAGCCGACGCGCACGTCGACGACCTCCTGCAGCGCGCCGCCCTGGCCGTAAATCAGCAGGTTCGTGGCGCCCAACGCCTTGCCGCGCACATAGAAGCTGCGGTCCGTGGTGGCCACGATCTGCGCAGTGTCGGGTTGGGCGACCACGATCTTCGAGGCTGGACCGTCCAGCCGAAATGACAGCGACTTGTTCTTCGGAACGTTGATCGTGCGGCTGCGCACGGCTTCGCTCACGAAGGTTTCGGCCTGGGCCGGCGCCTGGCCGAAGCCGAGGGTACAGGCCAGGACAGCCAGGATCGTACGCGACATCGGATTGACGCTCTTCATGGGGGTCACTCGCCGGGGTGCTTGGCCCCGCCCTCCCCCTCGACAACGGTGATCAGAGAGCGGCTTGGGGCCGCGCCGGATTGCGGCGCCCGCCAGGGGCGCGCGGCGGCGGCCGGGGTCGCGCGCGGGGCACCGCCGACGACTTCCCGCGCGCCGACCGGCGCGGCCGGTTCGACCTCGGCCTGACCCAGCGCGCGCAGCGCCAGCGAGAGGGAGCCGAGGTCGGCGGCGACCGCCAGCTTCTGGGCGTCGCGGACGCTGACCTCCAGGGTCGCGGTGCTTGGCGCCTCGGGCTTGTTCGAGGTCGGATCGGCGTTCAGGTCGACGCCCAGCACCCGCACGTTCTGGATCACGACCTCGGCCTGCAGCATCTTTTGGCTGTCGTCGTCCGACAGATTGCGCATCAGCACCACATCGACGCGGTCGCCCGGCAGCGCGTGGCCGCCGACGCCGGAAACATCGGAAACCCCGATTGTGTAGGCGCGCATGCCGGCCCCGATCTCGGCGGCGACGGAGGGACGCGCGCCCGGGCCGCTAAGCTTGGTCGGCAGAAGCGGCTCGCGCGCCAGGATCGGCGACAGCGCTACCGGCGCGCCCCCGTGGTCCTGGGCCAGCACCTGATCGACGGTGGCGAAGGCCCCCGCCGGCGCGGCGTCACGCGGGATCTGCACGAGCTTGAGATGGCTGGCGTCCAGGCGCTCGCCGTACTTGATATCCTTGGCCGCGACCACGACCGGAACGCCGCTGACGACGGGGGCAGGCGCAGCGGCGGCGGCGACATTGCCATGCGCCGGCAGGGCCACCTTGGCCACGAACAACGCCCCCAGCCCAAGCGCAGCCGAGGCGCCCAAGCTCACCATAGTCCCAACACGCATCGCCCCACCCCTGGATGCTACGCAACATCAATGAGTTAAGGGCGTCCGCTGTTGCGATAACCGTAACAAAGAAGGTCAACGCCGCATCAACTAAGGCCAAGCTTGAATCGACCGACGCTCGATGACGTCCAGGCCTTATTTCCGCGCGCAGACAAGCCAGCACCGGGCGCCTATAGTGCAAGGGATTCCGGAGGATCCCACATGCGCCGTCTCGCCCTCGCCGCCGCCATCGCGGCGCTCGCCGCCACCCCCGCCTTCGCGGCGCTCAAGGAGGGCTCCAAAGCCCCGGACTTCACCGCCCAGGGCTATCAGGCCGGCAAGCCGATAACCTTCTCGATGGCCCAGGCCCGCAAGAGCGGCCCGGTGGTGCTGTATTTCTTCCCGGCCGCCGAGACGGCAGGCTGCAACCTCGAGGCGCGGCTGTTCGCGGAATCGATCGACCAGTTCAAGGCCCAGGGCGCGACGGTGATCGGCGTCACCGGCGGCAACCTCGACAAGCTGGCCTCGTTCTCGGCCGACACCGAAAAGTGCTCGGGCAAGTTCCCGGTCGCCGCCGACCCGGGCGCCAAGATCGCCGGCACCTACGACGCGGCCCTGGCCGTAAAGCCCGGCTGGTCGAACCGCACGTCGTACGTGATCTCCCCCTCCGGCCAAGTAATCCACGCCTACTCGGACATGAAGGCCAACGACCACGTCACCGAGACCCTCACCGCAGTGAAGGAATGGCGGGCCAAGCATCCGAAGTAGACCCGCGCGCGACGCACGGGAAAAGCCTTGCCCTGCAACCGCTTTTCCCGTACTAGCCCGCCTCTTCACGGAAGGCGGTCTTGGGCCGGAACGCGAAAGGATCGGGAAACTCCCGATCGCCGCGCCACAAGAGCCATCGTTTCCGACACTTACCCGGTGTCGGGCGCGCCGCCTTCCAAATGGGAAAAGGAAAACATGGCGCTCTACGAGCACGTTGTTATTTCGCGGCAGGATATCTCGCCGCAACAGGCTGAAGCCCTCAACGACCAAATCAAGACTCTGATCGAAGAAGGCGGCGGGTCCGTCGCGAAGATCGAGTACTGGGGTCTGCGCAACCTGACCTACCGCATCAAGAAGAACCGCAAGGGGCACTACTCCCTGCTCGCCATCGACGCCCCTCCGGCGGCGGTGAAGGAGATGGAGCGTCAGCTGGGCCTGAACGAAGACGTTCTGCGCACCCTGACCGTCCGCGTCGAGGAACTCGATCTCGAGCTCTCCCCGGTTCTGGCTCGCCGCGATCGCGAACGCGAACCGCGCCGTGAAGAATTCCAAAGCTAAGAAAGGGAGGGATCACCATGACTGACGAAACCTCCGCGGCTCCGGCTGCCCCCGCCGCTGGCGGCGCTCGCCGTCCGTTCTTCCGCCGCCGCAAGGTGTGCCCGTTCTCGGGCGCCAACGCGCCGAAGATCGACTACAAGGACGTGAAGCTGCTGCAGCGCTACGTCTCCGAGCGCGGCAAGATCGTGCCTTCGCGCATCACCGCGGTGTCGGCCAAGAAGCAACGCGAACTGGCTCGCGCCATCAAGCGCGCTCGCTTCCTCGCCCTCCTGCCCTACGTCGTGAAGTAAGGGGGACCGACACATGAAAGTTGTTCTGCTCGAACGCGTCGAAGGCCGTGGCGGCCTGGGCGACGTGGTCACCGTCAAAGACGGTTACGCCCGCAACTACCTTCTGCCCCGTCAGAAGGCCCTGCGCGCGACCGCCGCGAACCTGAAGATCTTCGACGCCCAGCGCGCCGAGATCGAAGTCCGCAACCAAAAGGCCAAGGACGCCGCCGGCAAGTCTGGCGAAGCCCTGGACGGCACCTCGTACATCCTGATCCGTCAGGCTGGCGAAACCGGTCAGCTCTATGGTTCGGTCACCGGTCGCGACGTGGCCGACATGGTCAACGCCGAAGGCGGCAAGATCGACCGCTCGATGGTCGTTCTCGACAAGCCGATCAAGACCCTCGGCGTCCACCCCGTGAAGGTTCGCCTGCACGCGGAAGTGACCGTCAGCGTCAACATCAACATCGCCCGCAGCCAGGACGAGGCCGAGCGCCAAGCCCGCGGTGAAAACGTGATCGCCTCGCAGTTCGAGGAAGATCGCGCGGCCGATGAGCAAGCCGCCCAGGACATGCTGGAAGGCGGCGCTGGCCAACAGGACGGCGACTACGGCGACCATTAACGCCGGACGCAGTCCCAAGACTTCAGGAGCGGCGCGGATCTTCGGATCCGCGCCGTTTTCTTTTGAACTGCACTCAAGATTGTAGTTCCAACCCGGCACGCGCCATGATGTTCTGCTCGGCCACGATCGACGGGGGCTCAGCATGACCGCAGCGCAAGCGACCAGCGCAAATTTCGACTTTGGACGGGTGGTCTCGAACACTTTCCGTGTCGTCAGCGCCAACCTGCGTGAGCTGTCGATCCTCGCCCTGCTGCTGGCTGGCCTGCCCGCCGCGCTGATGGGCTGGGGTCAGATCCTCATGACTGGCATGGACGGAACCGGAGAAGGCGCCGACATCGGCCTCGCCTCGGCGCTGCTGGCGATCGGCGTGGTCACCCTGATGATCGGTTCGGTTCTTCTCCAGGCGTCCACGATCCGGGTCGCGGTGGGAACGCTGAACGGCGACAAGCCGTCGGCCTTTCGCGAACTCGGCAAGACCTACGGCGTCCTGTTGCCGCTGATCGGCCTCTGTATCGTGATGATGTTCGCGTACGGCATCGCGTTCCTGCTGCTCGTCGTGCCGGCGATCATTCTGGGCGTCATCTGGATCATAGCGACGCCGGCCTACGTCATGGAGCGTCCCGGCGTGTTCGGCGCGCTGGGCCGAAGCCGCGACCTGACCCGGGGCCACCGGTGGCCGATCTTCGGGCTGCTGGTGGTCTACTTCGTCGCCTATTTCGTGATCTCGGCCGTGATCGGCGGGGTGCTGGTCGCCTTGAGCATGATCGGCGGCGGCGACCTCAGTGCGATGTCGATTTCCTCCACCATCAGCAACGCCCTGGTCGGGGCGATCTCCGGCGTCGTCACGTCCGCGGGGATCTCCTCGATCTACTACGAGCTGCGGATGATCAAGGAAGGCGTCGGCGCCGCTCAGCTGGCGGCCGTGTTCGACTGATCTGTCAGGCGGCGTGCTTGTCGCGCCGCCGCCGTCCCATCAGCATCCGGCCCTCCAGCCGTCCCCGCAGCGCGGCGTAGTAGGCGCTGAGGAAGTCGTAGTCGTCCTGATCGGGCGATGCGGTCCAGCCGATCTTGGTCGTGATCCGTTCCGCCACCGCGCGTACGGTGCGCCGGTCCCGACGGCGGATCACCTCCTCCAGCACATGCAGTTCCTTCTCGCCGTAGGCATCGAGCTGCGCCGGCGTGAACGGGTAGCGCGCAAGCCGTTCCGAACCCTCGACCGCCATGTCGCGCGCCAGGCGCTGACGCGGCGTGCGCACGACCCAGGTCCCGCCCACCAGGTCGCCGATCCGTAACCGGTCGCGATTGAACAGCGGAAACAGGGCGAAAATCCCGACCCACACAACGCCCAGCAAGTACATCCATGCCTGCCCGCCGCCCTCCTGGGCGCGGACCATGATCACCGACAGCGGCATGAACACTTCCAGCTCGCGCATGGCGTTGCGGACCAGCACCGCCTCGGCCCGCAACCGCCCGCCGTCGCGCGCGGCGACGCGCAGGCCCAGTAATCGCTTGCCCGGCGTCGCCGCCGCGGCGCTCAGCTCGAATGCGGTGAAGTAGAAATTGCGCAACAGAAAAGCGATCAGCAGCCAGATGATGGCGGCGATTTCCATGCCGGCCTGCCCGCCGCTGGTGACGCCGGTCGCGATGGCCAGGATGGTCAGGCCGATCAGCGCGGCCAGGATGATCAGGACATCGATGAAGAAGGCCGCCGCCCGTTGCCCGCCGTCGCCGATCTGCAGCCGCAGATCGACGCCTTCCGGCGTCACGAAGGCTCGCGTGACCTTGTCGGGCGCATCGCTCACGAGACGCTCTCCCGACGCGGACCATAGAAGTACGCGCCCCACAGCAGCGCCGTCCCGAGCGCCACCGAGTAGCGGATCAGGTCGTGATTGATCAGCTGCCGGCCGAAGCCCTCCAGCAGGCCGGCGAAGAACAGCATGACCACGACGCCGGCCATCACCGCGCCGGCGGTTCGCCCCGCTGCGGCCAGCGCGTCCAGGCGCGACAGCGCGCCGGGGAACGCCAGGCTCCAACCGACCCGGATCCCGGCCGCGCCGGCCAGCATCACGGCGAACAGCTCGGTGACGCCGTGGATCAACAGCCAGCCGCCCAGCTCGAAGCCCAGCCCGCGGCTGAAATAGAGCGACAGGAAGGCCCCCAGCGTCGCGCCGTTGTAGATCAGCAGCGTCAGGCTCGGGACGCAGAACGCGAAGCCGAGCGCGAAGGCCAGCAGCGCCACCTGGGCGTTGTGGGTGAACAGGAAGGTGGCGAACACCGACAGGCCGTCGCCTGAGCCTCCGCCGTCATAGAGCATCTCGCGCAGGGCCTCGGTGGACGCGGCCGGGTCCCGGCCGCCGGCCAGGCCTTCGGGGACGAACACGTGATACCACTGGGCGTCGTGCGCGATCAGCAGGGCGGCGGCGACCGCGCCCAGCGCCGTCAGCAGCGCAGCGACAAGGGTTTCGCGCCACACGCCGCGCACGGCCGCCGGCCAGTCCTTTCGGAAGAACCCGCCCAGCCGCTCCAGCAGGGTCGAGCGCGAGCCGTAGACGAAGAAGTAGGCGCGCGCCGAAAGCACTTCGAGATAGTCGATCAGGCCGCGGTCAAGCGAGGTCTCGCGCGCCACGCTGAGTGCCGAGAGCGTCGAGCGGTAGAGCACCGGGATCGCCAGCAGCTCATCGTCGGTCAGGCTCGCCGCCGACCGCTTCTCGACGCGGTCCATCAGCCGCTCGAGCCGGTTCCAGTCGGCTTCCCGCTCCTCGCGGAACCGCTGGCTCTTGAGGGCGGCGCTCACAGCAGGTCCCTCCGCTTGAGATCCAGGTAGGCGTTGATCACCTCGGGCCCGATCCGGTCGGCCGGCGTCTCGACGATATGCACGCCCAGCCGCCGCAGTCGCGAGATCACCAGATCGCGCTCGCGCAGCAGGCTGGCGGCGAAGACGGCGCGGGACACGTCCTCCGGCGCCTTCGGTTCGGCGGCGACCATGCCTTCGAGTTCCTCGTCTCTCAGCACCACGAACATGATCAGGTGTCGGCCGACCAGCCGCCCGACCGACTCGATCATCAGCTGCGCGGCCGTTTGGTCGGTGAAGTCGGTGAACACCACGACCAGCGAGCGCCGCTGCAGTTCCCCCGCCAGCACCGAGAGGCCCAGCGCATAGTTGGTCTCCTCGGTGGAGTAGTCGATGCGTCCGGCCATCTGCTGCAGGACCATGAACGCATTCGGTCCGCCGACGGCGCCGGTCGATAGCCGCGGCGCTGAATCGAAGGCGAACAGCCCCGCCCGGTCGCCCGATCGCAGGCAGGCATGGGCCAGCAGCAGCGCCCCGTTGATTGCCCGATCGATCCGCGGCGCGCCGTCCACCGGCTCGCTCATCGCCCGGCCGCAATCCATCGCCATGACGACATTGTGGTTGCGTTCGGTCCGGAACTCCTTGGCCAGCAGCGCAGCGTGCCGGGCCGACTGCTTCCAATCAACAGCGCGGCGGTCCATGCCCGGCTGGAAGTCGCGCAGGGCGTGGAACTCCGATCCCTCGCCGATCTCGATCTGCGCCTTGGCCCCGAACAGCGCGTTGCGCGCGAACAGCCGCACGGCCTCGTCGCGCACCCACTGCAGGTCGGTCGTGACCGCCAGGTTGTGGTCGAGTTCGAAGGTCTTCTGCTTCCAGACCAGGCCCAAAGGCCCACGCCAGCGAAGCCACAGAGACTCCAGCTTCACCAGTCCGCGCCGCTGCGGGGTGAAGGCCACGACGATCTCCGCAACGCCGTCGCGGATTTCGGCGAGCGCGGTACGGGCTTCCAGGCCCAGCCGCTCGCCCGCCGCCAGCGCCGCCTCGACGGTTCGCGGGGCGGCGCCGTCGAACCGCGCGACGAACCGCGCCGCGTCCGGCCGCGCCACCGCCGGGCTCAACCCCGGGACTGGATCCAGCGTCAGGCGGTCGCGCGCCGCGCCCAGCATCGCGTCGAGCGCCATTAGCAACAGCAGGCCCGCCGCCCAAACCGCGCCCACGACCCACAGTGGCTCGGCCACGCTCCCCGCGATCAGCGCGAGGGGCGCTCCGGCCGCGACGGCCAGCGCAGCGCGTCGCGTGGGATAGATCACCGCGGGGCCGCCACCTGATCGATCAGCGCGGCTAGCACCTGATCCACCCGTCGCCCTTCGATCTCGGCGGCCGGCGACAGGATCACCCGGTGGCGCAGCGCCGGCTGAGCCAAGGTCTTCACGTCGTCGGGAATGACGTAGTCGCGTCCGTCCAGCGCCGCGCGCGCCCGCGACGCCAGCGCCAGCATGGCGCCGGCCCGAGGCGAAGCGCCGGTCTCGATGTCGGCGGATTCGCGGGTCGCCCGGATCAGGTCGACGATATAGGCCGCCACCTCGTCCGTCAGCCGCACCTGGGCCACCGCATCGACTGCGGCGTCGACGCCGGCGCGATCGAGCACCCTCTGCACGCCCAGTTCGTCGGGGCTCGGCAGCCCCGCCCGCGAGCCGTGCCCCAGCACGATCGCCAATTCGTCATGGCGCTCGGGATAGTCCAGCACATGCTTGAACAGGAAGCGGTCGAGCTGGGCCTCCGGCAGCGGATAGGTGCCCTGCTGCTCGATCGGGTTCTGGGTCGCAACGACCGTGAACCGCGGGCTCAACTCGTGCGACTGGCCATCGATCGTGATCCGCCGCTCCTGCATCGCCTCGAGTAGCGCCGCTTGCGTCTTCGGCGGGGTCCGGTTGATCTCGTCCGCCAGCAGCAACTCGCAGAACACCGGCCCGCGCGTCAGGGTGAAGGTGCTGGTCTGGAAGTTGAACAGGTTGGCGCCGATGATGTCGCCCGGCATCAGGTCCGGCGTGAACTGGATGCGGCCGTAGTCGAGACCCAGGCTGGCGGCGAAGGTCTGCGCCAGCAACGTCTTGGCCGTGCCGGGCGGACCTTCCAGAAGCACGTGGCCGCCCGCGAACAATGCGGTCAGCAGCAGATCGACCGCCGCATCCTGGCCGATGACGGCCTTGGCGATCTCGCCGCGAATACCGTCGGCCAGCGCCCTCACCTCAGCGACGTTCACGCGTCATCTCCTGTCTCCAACGAAATAGGTCCCGGGCGACCTCCATCAGGTCTCCCTTGGTGCGCGCCGCGCGGGCGCGTTCGATCAGGGTCGAAATCCGGTAGGTCGAGCCGCCCGCCGCCCCGAGCCGATCGAGCACGCCGTCGAGCTCGTCGCCCTCCAGCCCTCGCGGCGCCCCGACGGCGCGGGCCGCCTCGGCGCGCACCAGCTCGCCATAGGGGGCGGCCATGCGATGCTCGCGGCGCGCCATCCGGATCAGGCCGGCGGTGTTGTCCGCCAAGGCGCGCTTGCCCAGGGCCACGGCGCGGGCCTGGCCTCGCGCCGGCCCGAACCGTACGGCCGCCTGGACGCCGACCAGGACCAGCGCCGCCAGCAGGCAGAGCGTCGCCCCCAGCAGCGGCGGCTCCAGCATCAGGCGCAGCGGATTGAGCGAGCGCTCGAAGCCATGCAGCGTCAGATCGAACACGACCGGCGTGCCCTCGGCGCGGATCACCGAGAGCATGGCGATGGCCGCGCGCGCGCCCTCCAGCTTCTTCATGCCCGCGGTGTCCAGGAAATCGGGGTCGGCGAGCACGTAGACGCCGGTCTTCTGGTTCATCACCAGCACACCGCGCCCGGCCTCATCCACCACGACCGGAATCCAGCCGGGGCCGGACAACGTCCTAAGGTTCTCGATCGCCGGCTGCACGCCGACCGCTCGACCGTCCGGCCGGCTCAAACGCACGGCTGCGGTTCCTGGCCGTTGCTGCACTGTCAGCCCGCTGCGCCAACCCGCCGGCAGCACCTTCAGCGACATGTCGACGCCAATCGGCGCGGCCACCCGCACCCACGCCCTGCGGACCGGATGCGGAATCGTCACCCACTTGGGCAGCACCACCAAGGTCGGGCCAAGGTGTTCGATGTCGCTGACCCGGCTGCCGCTCGTCCCAGCGCTGGGGGTCAGCACCAGCAGCCCTTCCGCAGCCGTCGCCGACAGCGCCCCTCGCCGCATCACGACCGGAGTTCCCGACGCCTCCAGCAGCCGCGCGACCGCTGCAAATCCGACCGCCGAGCGCGACAACGCATGTCCCTGCCCGTTGTCGCCCGAGCGCAGCTCCGGCTCGTAGGCCGCCAACAGGCCAAGCCCGGCCAGCGACACGCAGCCGACCAGCACGAGCACCAGCATCACCATGGGCGAGAACGCCCGGCTGCGATCGCCGGTCATGCCCACCCCGCCGGCAGCGCGAAGGCCTCGTAGTCGCGTCGGCACGCGGCGTAGTCGGCCGCCTCCACGGGCGCGCCGCCGAACAGGCTGCGCTCGACCACCCGGCCGATCTGGGCGAAGGCCGGCCGCGCGGACGGCGGCAGCGCCGAAAGTCCGGCGATCTCGCGCGTGGTCAGGGCCGGCCGGACGGACCGGGGGCGGCGGCTCTCAATGTCGGCGACGCTGCGCAGCAGGATCAGGTGCGCCGCTTCGGAATAACGTCCTTCGGCCGCCAGCGCGTCGGCCGCCGCCAGCAGGTCGCGGGCCGCCGCCGCGTCCGGCCGCCATTCGGGAACCGCCTCGGCCGCCTGGGTCTTGGGTTTGGCGCTCGGCATCCTCAGACGCAGCACCTCGCGCACCAGCGCGTAGAGCACCAGGGCGGCGATGATCGCCACGCCGATCCAGAACACCCACTTCAGCAACGGCGCGATCGCCTGGAACGCCTCGGCGATCCATTTGAACCACTCTGGGACCTTGGGCGGCTGGAAGTCGGCGCGATCGAACTGGAAGCCGCGATCGCGCGACAGTTCCGCATGCGCCGCCGCAAGCGGATCGCCCGCCTTGCCGACAGGGGCGCTTGCATCCACGCCTCGTTGCATCGCCACCCCGGAACAACCGATCCTTGATGTGTAGGGCCAGGATCGGACGCCGTCGACTCCAAGCTTGGGCGTGGATCAAGCGGCCCGCCAGGCGCCGAGCGCCTGTTGCTACCCAGAGTTTTCCGGAAAGCGTTGCAATTATGTCCTTTCGGAAGTCCCCCGCAATTCCTACCATTTCGCTAGGGCCATAATCCGACCGCCCAAACGGCGGGAAAAATAAACTGGGGATATCAATGAAGTATCGCGTACTGCTGCTTGCGGCGACCTCCGCCGCGAGTCTGTTTTCTGGTGTCGCATACGCCCAAACGGGCGCCGGCGAAGTCGAAGAGCTGGTTGTGACCGGCACCCGAACCGAAGGCCGCTCGCGGCTTGAGACCCTCGCTCCCGTGGATGTGATCAGCGCCGATGCGCTGCAGCAGCGCGGCACGACCGAGTTGGCGACCGCGCTCGCGACCGCGGTCCCGTCCATCACCTTCCCGCGCCCGTCCAACACCGACGGCACCGACGCCATCCGCCCGGCGACGCTGCGCGGCCAGGGCCCGGACCAGACTCTGGTGCTGGTCAACGGCACGCGCCGCCACGCCACCGCGCTCGTCAACACCAACGGCTCGGTCGGCCGCGGCTCGGCCGCCGTAGACCTCAACGCCATCCCGTCCACCGCCATCGACCGTATCGAAGTGCTGCGTGACGGCGCCTCGGCCCAGTACGGCTCGGACGCCATCGCCGGCGTGATCAACATGCGCCTGCGCGAAGCCGCCAGCGGCGGCGGCCTGTCGGTGACCTACGGCTCGTACCTGACGAAGTTCGACGGCTACTACGGCCGCAGCGACGACATCAGCGACGGCGCCACCACCACGGTGTCCGGCTGGCAAGGCCTGAGCTTCCTCGGCGACGGCTTCCTGACGCTCTCGGCCGAATACCGCTCGCGCGAGAACACCAACCGCAGCGACATCGACAAGCGTGTCACCCCCAACCGCATCACCTCGCGGTTCGGCGACGCCGATGTCGATGACATCTCGTTCTACGCCAACGCCGGCAAGTCGCTGAACGACGTCTGGGACCTCTACGGTTGGTACGGCTATCAGCACCGCGACGCCTCCAGCGCCGCGACCTACCGGCTGCCGACCGACACCCAGCAGAACATCCTGTCGGTCTATCCGAACGGCTACCTGCCCTATCTGACGACCGACACCGAGGATAACAGCGCCGGCCTCGGCGTCCGCGGCCAGATCGGCGGCTTCAACGCCGACTTCAACATCGTCTACGGCAAGAACGACATCGACTTCGGCATCCAGAACACCATCAACCCGTCTTACGGCCCGACCTCGCCGACCTCGTTCCAGGCCGGCGGCCTGACCTATGACCAGCTGGTCTTCGGCGCTGACTTCAGCCGCGAATTCGACGTCGGCCTCGCCGGCCCGCTGAACGTCGCCTTCGGTCTCGAGGCCCGCAAGGAGACCTACAAGGTCAACCAGGGCGAAGTCGCCTCCTACGCCCGCGGCTCGGTCACCGGCGTAACCTTCGGTTCGCGCGGCTTCACCGGCTTCACCCCGTCGAACGAAGTGGACGTCGATCGCGACAACGTCGGGGTCTATGTCGATCTGGAAGGCAAGGTCACCGAGCAGCTGACCCTGTCGGCGGCCGTCCGCTACGAGGACTATTCCGACTTCGGCGACACCACGACCGGCAAGCTCGCGGCCCGCTACGAGTTCACGCCGGAGTTCGCCATCCGCGGCGCCGTCTCGACGGGCTTCCGCGCTCCCGCGCTCCAGCAGCAGTACTTCACCTCGACGTCGATCCTCTACATCGACAACGTCCCCTACGAGACCGGCACCTACCCGGCCACCAGCCCGGTCGCCCGGGCTCTGGGCGCCGAGCCGCTGAAGGCCGAAAGCTCCGACAACTACGCTTTGGGCTTCGTCTTCCGCCGCGGGGCGTTCGAACTGACCGTCGACGGCTACAAGATCGACGTGAAGGACCGCATCGTTCTCTCGGAGACGCTGACCGGCAGCCCGACCGCCGCGCCGGGCACCAACGCCCGCGTCATCTATGACCTGCTCTCGCCGCTCGGCGCGACCGCCGCCCGCTTCTTCATCAACGGCGTCGACACCGAAACCGTCGGGGTGGACGTGGTGGCGCGCTATCGCATCGTCGACGAACAGGCCGGGACCTTCGACCTGACGGCGGCCGCCAACTACAACGACGTCGATGTCACCAAGACCCCGGTGACCAAGACCTCGGTGCTGCCGACCCCGACCTCGCTGTTCGCCCGCCAGGCGACGCTGCGCTTCGAAGACGGCACGCCCAAGCACAAGCTGGCGCTGCAGGGCGACTGGAACCGTGAGGCCTGGGGCGCCACCGTGCGCACCACGATCTACGGCGACGTCCTGTCGCCCGGCGCGGCGCTGGACGGCAGCGGCGACAACCACACCGGCTCGCGCGGTCTGGTCGACCTGGAAGCGCGCTACACCTTCCCGATCGGCCTGACCGCCTCGGTCGGCGCGGACAACGTGTTCGACGTCTATCCGCGTCAGATCACGCCGAACCAGAACACGACCTCGGCCGCGCCGTTCTCGTCGTTCTCGCCGTTCGGGTTCAACGGCCGCTTCGTCTACGGCCGCCTGGCCTACAAGTGGTAAGCTAGGCTTACGTCCGAAACTGACGCGGGGGGGGGGGGGTCCGCCCC